>JAPPLH010000104.1:39538-41630 GCA_028819505.1 Acidimicrobiaceae bacterium | reverse complement strand
GCAACCAGCCCCAACACTGCCACGCCGGGACCGCTCAACAACGTAAAGGGGGGTGATTTGCTGTGTGGTCGGTCCGGGTCGGCTGGGCTGTGGATGCTCGTAGGGAGGCGTTTGATGTTCACGGCGATGGTTGGGCGTCGGCTGCGCGGGTTCGCTCGGGCGGTGGTGGCGGCTGTTGTGGTGGCGGCGGGTTTGGCTGCGCCGGCGACGGCGCAGCAGCCCGGCGGGTTCGGCGATGTGGCTGAGGGCGCCTGGTACCGCGACGCGGTGGAGGCGCTGGCGCGGGGCGGCGTGTTCGCGGGCACTGAGTGCGCGCAGGGTTTCTGCGGCGACGATGTGATCGACCGTTACACGATGGCGGTGTGGATCGTGCGTGTCGTCGACGGCGAGGACCCCGCGCCGGTGGCGTCGACGCGTTTCGCCGACGTCGACGCCGCGGGCTTCTACGGGCGTTTCGTGGAGCGTCTGGCGGAGTTGGGCGTCACCGAGGGCTGCGCCGGCGACGGCGTCCGGTTCTGTGGCGGCGACGCGGTGGACCGCGCGGAGATGGCGGTGTTTGTCTCCAGGGCGTTCGACCTGCCCGCCGCCGCCGACGCGGGCTTCGTCGACGTGGCTGAGGGCGCGTGGTACCGCGACGCCGCCAACCGGCTCGCCGCGGCGAGGGTGACCGACGGCTGCGGCGACGGCACCCGGTTCTGCCCCGGCACGGACACCAAGAGGGCCGAGATCGCCACCTTCTTGGCCCGCGCCAGCGGAGCGATCCCCAAACCCCAGCCGCGGGCCCCGGCGCTGCGCCTGCTGACGTTCTCGGACCGCTACACGCAACCCGCGGAACTCCGACGCACCGGCGCCGAAGCGCTGTCGCTGTCGCCCGACGAGAGCCGCGTCGTCCACTTCCAGCCTGGCGGCACGTCCATCGACGACGCCCAGTACGCCTATTCTCCGGGCCGGCTGTCATTGGCCAACGCTGACGGAACCGGCCTCACCGCCCTGTCCGACAACGCCATCGGCCGAGTCGAGGAATGCTACGACCACTGCGGAACCTTCCCCGCTCCGGTGTGGTCGCCCGACAGCAGGCACATCGCCTACACGACCTACGACAGCGACACAGGCCAGAAGGCAGTGTTCACCGCCTCGGCCGACGGCACTGGCGCCACCAGACTCATGGGCTACGGCGGCAGATTCGACCTGTACGCCTTCGAGTGGTCGCCCGACGGCGGGCACATCGCCTACCGCACCTACGACAGCGACACGGGTCAACGGGCGCTGTTCACGGCCGCGGCCGACGGCACCGGCGCCACCAAACTCACAGACAACCTCGATGACCCCTGGGGCTTCGTGTGGTCGCCCGACGGCGGGCGCGTCGCCTACAGCACCGACGACAGCGACACGGGTCAACGGGCGCTGTTCGTGGCTGCGGCAGACGGCACCGGCGCCACCAAACTCACAGACGACCCCAGCGGCTTCGTGTGGTCGCCCGACGGCGGGCACATCGCCTACGGCGGCGCCTACGTCCGCGACTCGGGTCTTGGGGGGGCGCTGTTCGTGGCTGCGGCCGACGGCACCGGCGCCACCAAACTCACAGACAACCTCGATGACCCCTGGGGCTTCGTGTGGTCGCCCGACGGCGGGCGCGTCGCCTACAGCACCGACGACAGCGACACGGGTCAACGGGCGCTGTTCGTGGCTGCGGCAGACGGCACCGGCGCCACCAAACTCACAGACGACCCCAGCGGCTTCGTGTGGTCGCCCGACGGCGGGCACATCGCCTACGGCGGCACCTACGTCCGCGACACGGGTCGAGGGGCGCTGTTCGTGGTTGCGGCAGACGGCACCGGCGCCACCAAACTCACAGACGACCTCGATGACCCCGAGAGCTACGTGTGGTCGCCCGACGGCGGGCACATCGCCTACAGCACCGACGTCCGCGACACGGGTCAACGGGCGCTGTTCGTGGCTGCGGCAGACGGCACCGGCGCCACCAAACTCACCGACGGCTTCGTGGGCTTCCCCCCTCCCTGGGAGGGCTTCCGTGGCTGGTCGCCCGACGGCGGGCACATCGCCTACAGCACCGACGTCCGCGACACGGGTC
>JAPPLH010000104.1:14820-39438 GCA_028819505.1 Acidimicrobiaceae bacterium | reverse complement strand
GTCGCCCGACGGCGGGCACATCGCCTACAGCACCGACGTCCGCGACACGGGTCAAGAGGCGCTGTTCGTGGTTGCGGCAGACGGCACCGGCGCCACCAAAGTCACCGACGGTAGCTTCTGGAGTTCTCGGGTCTGGTCGCCCGACGGCAGCCGCCTCGCATACGTCAGATATGAGGATCGGCAGGAGGAGGACTATGTGCGCACCAACTTTGTGGAAGTGTTCGGCGTTGGTGGAGAGAACCCCGTCACCCTGGGAGAGCTGACGCGGAGCCCTCTTTGCTACATTTACTTGACGTGGCGACCGAACGGTGTTGAGTACGGGTTTTATTGCGAATCATGATGATCGAACTGGTCAAGCGGCTTGATGAGGCGGCGTCGGCGTTGCTGGCGTGCGTCAAGCGGGGCTAGATCCCGTCGGGGGAGTTGCTCGCTGCGTTTGGCGGGCACCAAGGCAGTGCGCGGCAAGCTCGACGCGGTGCAGGCTCTCATCGCTTCCTCGGTGGCCGGCCCCCGGGGTCACGGCGACGGCGGCGCCCATGCGCTGGCGCAGGAGGCGCGGATGTCGCGGCGCGACGCCCGCGGCCGGGTCCCGACGGCGAGGAAGATCGAGTCGATGCCTGCGGTGCGAGAGGCGGTGGAGGGCGGTCGGGTGTCTTTCGTGAACGCCAAGCAGCTCGCCGACGCGCAGGTCAAGACCAGCGCCGCCGACTGTCGACGGCGACGGCAAGCACACCATCCGACCTCCCGACCGCGTCCACCACCGCCCGGCCCGCCGGCCCGAGGCCGCTGCCCTGTTCGCCCCGGCCGATCAGCCTCGCGGCGCCGGACCCGAGTCGCCGGCCGGGCCTGGCGGGGACGACGCCTGTAACGACAAGTCCAGCAACGCGAGCCGGGCCGGCCTGGAGGGCCTTGAGCTGCCCGGGATGCGCTGCGCAGGGCCCGTGCGGCTCGCGACGACAGCCAGGCTGTCCTTGCCTGACGAGCGAACCGGCCGTGGCAATCCGTCGCCCAAGCCGTGCCGGAGCCTTCAAAGCGGCGCTCGCCGTGGGCACAAGCCGATGCAGGACCTTCATCCCCGCATCCGCGTCGCTGGTGGCCGGTATGGTGCCAGGGTGAGCTTGGCGCCGGAGCAGCCTGCGGCGCAGATGCCGGAGCCGCCGGGGTCGGTCGGGCGCGCCATCATCGGTGCCGGGGAGCTGCGAGCCCGCGTGGAGGCGATCGGCGCCGAGATCACCGCCGACTACCGGGGCCGTCCCCCGTTGCTGGTCGGCGTTCTCAAGGGCGCTTTCGTGTTCATGAGCGACCTGGCCCGGGCCATCGACCTGCCGGTCGAGATCGACTTCATGGCCGTGTCGTCCTACGGGCCCAGCACCGAGTCCAGCGGGGTGGTCCGCATCATCAAGGACCTCGACACCGACGTGCGGGACCGCCACGTCGTGCTGGTGGAGGACATTGTCGACTCGGGCCTCACCACCGACTACCTGGTCGAGCTGCTGAAGGCCAGGCGTCCGGCCAGCCTCGAGATGTGCGCCCTGCTCGTGCGGGAGGACGCCCGCACCGATGGCATCCGCTACGTCGGATTCTCCGTTCCGTCCGACTGGCTCGTGGGCTACGGGCTCGACGTGGGCGAGCGCTACCGCGAGCTGCCCTCTGTGCATCTCTTCGATCTGGACGACGCATGAGCGGCGGTCTGGTCGTCGTCGGCTCCGGTGCCGTGATCGGGTCGGTGCATCTCGTCGATCTGGACGACGCATGAGCAGCAAGTGGTCGGAGGGGATCGAGCCTCGGCGCTTCCGGTGGATCATCACCGGCCGCTTCGGGGTGTGCGAGAGGCCCGGCGGCTACGGCGTCGGCCACCGGCGGGTGCGGCGCATCGAGGAGGTCATCTGGCTGAGCCGCAACGAGATCGGCCTGATCGTGAGTATCACGTCGATCCCCTACAACCTCCGCGACTACGAAGAGCACGGGCTGGCCTACGCCCATCTGCCCTTCTCGGAGCCCGGCGACGGCGCCGAGCGTCTCGAGCAGATCCTGGCCACCATCCGGGACCACTCGACCGACCAGCGGGTGGTGCTCCACCACGATTCGATCGGGGACCGCGTGTCGGGCGTGGTGGCGGGCTACCTGCTGTGGTCGGGGCTGGTAGACACCGGCCCCGAGGCCGTCACCATCGCCGAGCGGCTGCTGGAGCGCGAGCTCGGTCCCATGGCCCGTGAGATCGTGTCGATGGCCCAGCAGCTCAGGTCCGCCCCATGACCGCACCGGATCGTCGCGGGCCGGACCGGAGGGTGTTCGTGGCGCCGGGGTCCAACCCGGGCGACCGCCCAGAGCGGGCGTCAACGCGGTCGGTCCGGATAATCGGCGGCGGCCGGCCGGGCGGAGCCATGGCCGCAACGATGTCGACGTTCACCGCGCAGCCGCCTGCATCGCCAGCGGTGTGTCGAGGCTGTCGGCATGGAGCGATCATGGGCTTGACGTCAAGAGACTGTGGAACCTACCGTACGGACGTGAAGCCCGACTCCTGGGATCCAGTGAACCGTCCTGGCGTGGCTGAGCGGGTACGATGACGGCGTCTTGGTTGACGCGGCTGCTTGTCGTGGCGGGAGCCGCGACGGCGTTGGCTGCGGCTGTTTCTGTCGGGGCCGTTGTTGCCCAACAGCAGCGTGACTGCTATGCGGGCTTGGTGGTGGCTTCTGGCGAGAGGTGCACCTATCCGGGAACGAGCGTGGAGTTCTGGGTAGACGACCCGGGTCGCGGGCACTTCCTGTTCTTCACATCCGGAACCGGCATCGATGCCCGCAACACGACGATCAACGGCGTGACCTACGATTTCAAGGCATCCATACAGCCAGACGGCTTCTGGATCATCGAAGCCGTCGGCACGACAACCACTACCACGACGCCGCCGCCGACCACCGCTACGGGCGCGGGTTCGGTGGTTCGGGTGGACGTGTCAGACGTGGCCGGCGGGGTCCACAAGGCCGCTATCGACGCCCTCAACGCCCAGGGCGTGTTCGCCGGCACCGGCTGCACAGAGGGATTTTGCCCCGGCCGGCCCCTGGACCGCGCCACCATGGCGGTGTGGACCGTGCGCGTCCTCGATGGCGAAGACCCCCGACCGGTCGCGTCCACCCGATTCGCCGACGTCGACGCAGCCCACCCTTACGCCGAGTTCATCGAGCGCTTCGCCGAACTTGGAGTCACCGACGGCTGCGGCGACGGAACCCGATACTGCCCCGACGGCACCGTCTTCCGCTCCCACATGGCGGTGTTCCTGTCACAGGCTTTCGACCTGCCCGACGCACCCGCCGCCGACTTCCTCGACGTCGAACCTCACGCCTGGTACGCCCCCGAGGTGGCCAGACTCGCCGCATCGCGCATCACCGGCGGCTGCGGCGACGGAACCCGTTTCTGCCCCGGCCGACCCACCACCCGAGCCGAAATGGCCACCTTCCTCAACAGAGCAACCCGCCTCGCCAAGACCACCACACCCGACACCGAACAGGAGCACACTGGGCGGGTGCGGGCGAGGTGGGACGGATCGACGGTGGTGGTGAGCTGGGATGCCGTGCCGGGAGCGACTCACTATGCGGTGTATTACGACGACTTCTTCGACGACTTGTGCGACGTGAGGTCTGGGCGCGCCCGGTTTTGTGACGTGTTGACATCTAGCGTGACAGGGACCCGCTTCGTCCACACTAGCCCGGACCGTGACCGCAACTACTACTGGGTCGTCGCCTGCGACCAATCCGGCTGCTCAGCTATCGACAGCAAGAACCCGGCAACGCCGACGGGCACACGTATCAGCTCACCTCAAGTCCGTATAGTCTCGACCTCTTCCACTTCGTTGACGCTCCGAGTGTGGTTGCCGAACAGCGGGTCTGACGGCCACAGAGGACTGCAATATGAGTTAAGGCGGAGCACCCGCAAAGGATCAGGCTATATCACAATTGAACCGACAGTCGTAGAGATTCCGAACGCAATCGGAGTCACGTATATCGACAGCGGCGTGCAACCTGGGACAACCTACTATTACGTGGTTCGCGCCTGCAGGGACACGACATGCTCTGATCCGTCTGAAGTCGCCGGAATAACTGAAGTGGACGGTCAAGCCGTTATTCCAGATGCTCCAACTGGGTTGCATGGAGAAAAGGTCGACATCCGATTCAGGTCTGATGATGCAAGAATATGGTGGAGTCCAGTCGACGGTGCTACCCACTATGAGGTCTACCAAGGGGGCATAGACGGGCTGTTCCGTGACATAGTGACAGACCTTCTCTTCGGAGATTATACTTTGGATGCCACGGTCTTTGCTCCGAAGACAACTTACTACGATGGCGATCCCAATAAAGTACTATTTGCCTTTGAGACTACCTATTATAGAGTCAGAGCTTGCAACAAGGCTGGATGTTCTGAGCTGTCCGAGTCTGTCAGGATTTCGTGAAGAGGTGAACTCCACTGCGCGCTCGCCGTGGGCGAACCCCTGCAGGTCCTTCATCCCCGCACCCGCGTCGCTGGCGCCCGGTATGGCGCCTGGGTGAACTCGGCGCCGGAGCAGCCGGCGGCGCAGATGCCGAAGCCGCCGGGGTCGGCTTGGCACAAAAGCGCCGACGACATCTTCGAGACTATGGCCTTATCTTGAACGAATTCCCCAAACAGGACATTAGGAGACTGTTGAGCAATGCCGACTTCACGCGACACGCAAGCCTCTGACGTGGGGTTTCGTGATCGCGAATCGCGATTTTGGGACTCGCTCATCACTGTCATAGACCCATGACGGTGCGGTCGGTCCGCATCATCGGCGGGGGGCGAGCGGGGGGCGCCATGGCCGTGGCCCTGGCCAAGGTCGGCTGGAAGGTCCGTGGGATCCTGGGCCGGTCGGCGACCGCCACTGAGGTGGCCGGCGCCGGGGTCGATGTCGACCTGGTGCTGATAGCCACGCCCGACGCCGCGGTGCCGGACGTGGCCGCCGCGATCGAGCCCTCCGTGACTGCCGTGGTGGCCCATCTGGCCGGGTCGCTGGGCCTCGGCGCGGTCGCCATGCACCCCCGGCCTGCGGCCCTGCATCCGCTGGCGGCGCTGCCGGACGCTGCCGTCGGCGCCCGGCGCCTGCTCGCGGGAGGGTGGTTCGCGGTGGCGGGCGATCCGATCGTCCGGCAGGTCGTCGCCGATCTGGGCGGGCGGGCGTTCGAAGTGGCAGACGCGGACCGGTCCGCCTATCACGCGGCCGCGGTGGTCGCCTCCAACCACCTGGTGGCGCTGCTCGGACAGGCCGAGCGCATCGCGTCGGGCGCGGGAGTGCCCTTCGCGGCCCTCATCGACCTGGTTCGGGCCACCGTCGACAACGTCCGCGAGCTGGGCCCGGCCGCAGCCTTGACCGGTCCTGCAGCCCGCGGCGACATCGACACGATCCGGCGGCACCTGGAAGCTATCGCCCCGGACGAGCGTCCCGCCTACGAGGCGCTGTACCAGCAAGCCTGCCGCCTGGCCGGCCGGATCGAATCGGCATGAGCAGCAGTCGCCCCGCCCCGGAGCGCGAGACCACGATCCGCGGTCTGCGGGAGCGGCTGTCCGGCGTCCGGGCGGCGGGCCGCACTGTCGGGTTCGTGCCCACGATGGGCTTCCTCCACGCCGGGCACCGTTCGCTTGTCGAGCGGGCCCGGGCCGAGAACGACGTTGTGGTGGTGTCGATCTTCGTCAACCCCCTGCAGTTCAGTCCGGGCGAGGACTTCGACGACTATCCCCGGGATCTGGACCGCGATCTCGAGATGTGCGCGAAGGCCGGCGCCGACCTCGTGTTCGTTCCCGACGGCCGGGAGATGTACCCCGAGCCGATGGCGACCACCGTGCGCCTGGGGACGCTTGCCGACGTGCTGTGCGGCGCCTGCCGGGCCGGCCACTTCGACGGGGTCGCCACCGTCGTGGCCAAGCTGTTCTCGATCGTGGGCGAGTGCTCGGCCTACTTCGGTGAGAAGGACTTCCAGCAGCTCACGATCGTGAGCCGCATGGCCGCGGACCTGTCGCTGCCGGTGCGGGTGGTGGGCTGCGGAACCGTGCGCGAGCCCGACGGGCTCGCCCTGTCCAGCCGCAACGCCTACTTGAGCGAGGCTGATCGCAGCCAGGCGCCGGTGCTGCGCCGGGCCCTCGAAGCCGGAGCGGCCCTGGTGCAGTCGGGCGAGACCGACCACGCGGCGGTGGAGGCCGAGATGGCCTCGGTGATCTCCGCCGCACCGCTGGCGGAGATCGACTACACCGCGGCGGTGCCGGCGTCCACCCTCACCGCCGACGGACCATTGCGAGGCGATGTGCGGCTGCTGGTGGCCGTCCGGTTCGGCAAGGCCCGCCTGATAGACAACATCGGCTGCCGTGCCGGCTGATCGGCGCGGACCGCAGGCCGCGGTCCGGCGCCCGGCCGATCGGCCAGGATCTCGCCGGCGGGAGCGGACCCCGCGGCGTCAGGACGAGCGTGGGTAGGCGCAAGCCCGTCGCGTCGGGGCGGGGTGTTTCCCGCTCTTGTTCGCTGCGCTCACGGGCCGCTCGGGCCGCGGCCTCGCCCGCATGAGCCGGATTCGCTGGCCTACCCGCTCGGCCTCGGACCGATCCGCCGTATCCTGCGGCGGTGCTGCTTGCCATCGACGTCGGCAACACCCAGACCGTCGTCGGCGTCTACGACCCGGGCGCGGTCGGTGGCTCGGGCGCGGCGGACGGGCTGGTCGACCACTGGAGGCTCTCCACCGACCCGAGTCGCACCGCCGACGAGCTCGGCGTGGTGATCAGGTCGCTGCTCCATGTGATCGGCATCGACTTCGACGGCGATGTCGTCGGAGTGTCGATCTGCTCGGGTGTGCCCCGGCTGCTCGCGGGCCTGCGGGAGATGGTGCGGCGCCAGCTCGGGTTCGCGCCCGTGGTGGTCGGTCCGGGCGTCAAGACCGGCATGCCGATCCACTACGACAATCCCAAGGAGGTCGGCGCCGACCGGATCGCCAACGCGGTGGCGGCCTACGACCTCTACGGCGGCCCCACCGTGGTGGTCGACTTCGGCACCGGCAACAACTTCGACGTCATCTCGGCCGAAGGCGCCTTCATGGGAGGCGCCATCGCGCCCGGCATCGAGATCAGCCTGGATGCGCTCATCGGCCGGGCCGCCGCCCTCGGCGCGGTCGAGTTGGTCGAGCCCCGCAGCGTGATCGGCAAGACCACCGTCGAGTCGATCCAGTCCGGCGCCCTGTACGGCTTCACCGGCATGATCGACGGCATGAACGCCCGCTTCTTGGCTGAGCTGGGCGAGGCCAACGTCGTCGCCACCGGCGGCCTGGCCCATGTGATCGCCCCCATCTCGCAGACGATCGAGCACGTCGAGCCGTTCCTGACCCTGCACGGTCTGCGAATCGTCTACGAGCGCAACCAGGACCGATGAGCGACGACGCGCATCGAGGCGGCACCCCGGTGAGTGGCGCCAGTGGCGACGGCGACGTCCCATACCGCTTCAAGCGGAGTCACGTAGCCGGCCCGGCTACGCCGGCGAACTTCAATGGGTTGACCACCCCAGAGGTGGCTAACTCATTGAAGTTCGTGCCGCGGCCGCTGCACCCTGCTAGCCGGCGAGGGCGGGGGTGTCGGTGAGGCGGTCGGCGGCCAGGCGCAGCACGGCAGTGGCGGGGGTGTCGGGCAGCGACGTGAGCGCGGCCTGGGCCTTGTCGGCCCACATGCGGGCGGTGTCGCGGGCCTCGTCCACGCCGCTGGTGGACCGGACCAGTTCGGCGGCCCGGTCGCGGGCCGCGGCGTCGATGGGCCGTCGGAGGATCGAGCGCAGTTCGTCGCCTGCCGCCGGGTCGGCCAGCGCCCGGATGACCGGAAGCGTGTAGGTGCCCTCGGCCAGGTCGTTCCCGGCGGGCTTGCCCAGCTGCGACTCGGTGGCCACCAGGTCCAGGATGTCGTCGACAATCTGGAAGGCCATGCCGTAGGAGAAGCCGAACTCTCCGAGCGCATCCACCGCGGCCCGCGGCGCGTCGCCCACCGCGGCCCCGATCCGGCAGGAGATCGACAGCAGCGCCGCGGTCTTGCCCGACACGGCCTTCTCGTAGCGCTGCTCGCTGCGCCCGGTGTCGTAGGCGTTCTCGAGCTCGATGATCTGGCCCTCGCAGAGCCGGGTGATCGCCTCGGCCAGCAGTTCGGCGATCTCGGCGCCGAGCGATGCCGCCATGGCGGAGGCCCGCCCCAGCAGGTAGTCGCCGGCCAAGATGGCCCGCAGATTGCCCCACTGTGCGTTGACGCTGGCCACCGAGCGTCGGGTCGTGGCCTCGTCCATGACGTCGTCGTGGTAGAGCGAGCCGATGTGGACCAGCTCGACGGAGGCGCCGCCCCGAACCGCGGCCTCGGACGACCTCGCCGGCGCGGCCTCGCACACCAGCGACGAGGCGAGGCAGAAGCCGGGCCGGACCAGTTTTCCGCCGACCGCTATCAGATGCCGGGCCAACTCGGTTACGAACTCGTCGGGGGCCGCCGCGGCCGCCAGCAGCTCCTCCTCGACTCGCCGCAGGTCCTCCGCCAGGCACGGCAGCAGTGCGAACGGCGAGGTGTCGGCCACCCCGCGAGGGTAACGGGGCACCGGCAGCCCGTGCCGCGCCGCGGCTCCCGGGATGCTCTCGGAGCGTCGGGGGTCGCGGCCTCGGCGTGCCCGATGTCACGCGCCGGGCCGGTCCGCGACGCGACCCTTGTCGCGGGCTCCGGTTACACTGGCGGGCATGAGGCAGCCCGTCCGGCACTATCCGTCCCGTCCGGCCCTACCCGTCCAGCCTGGAGGCGTGTGCGATGTTTGAGCGGTTCACCGACAGGGCCCGCCGCGTCGTGGTTCTGGCCCAGGAGGAGGCGCGGCTCCTCAACCACAACTACATCGGCACCGAGCACATCCTCCTCGGCCTCATCCACGAGGGCGAGGGGGTGGCGGCCAAGGCGCTGGAGTCGATGGGGATCAGCCTCGAGTCGGTGCGGGGCCAGGTGGAGGAGATCATCGGCCAGGGCGGCAGCTCTCCCAGCGGCCACATCCCGTTCACGCCCCGGGCCAAGAAGGTCCTGGAGCTGAGCCTGCGCGAGGCGCTGCAGCTCGGCCACAACTACATCGGCACCGAGCACATCCTTCTCGGGCTGATCCGCGAGGGCGAGGGCGTCGCCGCGCAGGTCCTGGTGAAGCTGGGCGCCGACCTGGCGCGGGTGCGCGAGCAGGTCATCCAGCTCCTGTCCGCCTACGGCGGGGCGCCGGGGTCGCAGGGCGAGAGGCCCGGCGCCACCACCGGCGGGGGCAGCGGCGACGCGTCGTCGGGCTCGCACGTGCTCGACCAGTTCGGCCGGAACCTCACCCAGCTCGCCCGCGAGAAGGCGCTCGACCCGGTGGTCGGCCGGGGCCGCGAGTCCGAGCGGGTCATGCAGATCCTCTCGAGACGCACCAAGAACAATCCGGTGCTGGTGGGCGAGCCGGGCGTGGGCAAGACCGCCATCGTGGAGGGCCTGGCCCAGTGCATCGCCTCCGACGCAGTGCCCGAGACCCTGCGCGACCGCCAGCTCTACACCCTCGACCTGGGCGCGCTGGTGGCGGGCAGCCGCTACCGGGGCGACTTCGAGGAGCGGCTCAAGAAGGTCCTCAAGGAGATCCAGAGCCGGGGCGACATCATCCTGTTCATCGACGAGATCCACACCCTCGTCGGCGCGGGCGCGGCCGAGGGGGCCATCGACGCGGCGTCGATCCTCAAGCCCATGCTGGCCCGGGGCGAGCTCCAGACGATCGGGGCCACCACCCTCGACGAGTACCGCAAGCACCTGGAGAAGGACGCCGCGCTGGAGCGCCGCTTCCAGAAGGTGGTCGTGGACGAGCCGACCGTGGCCCACACCATCGAGATCCTCAAGGGCCTGCGCGACCGCTACGAGTCCCATCACCGGGTCACGATCACCGACCAGGCGCTGGTGGCCGCGGCCAACCTCGCCGACCGCTACATCTCCGACCGGCACCTGCCCGACAAGGCCATCGACCTGATCGACGAGGCCGGGTCGCGCCTGCGCATGAAGCGCATGTCCACCCCGCCGCAGTTCAAGGAGCTCGAGGCCGAGCTGGCCGATGTGATCTCCCGCAAGAAGGACGCAGTCGACGCCCAGCGCTTCGAGGACGCCGGCGAGCTGCGCGACAAGGAGAAGGAGCTCCTGGCCCGCCGCGAGACCCTCGAGGGCGAGGCCAAGGCGTCCGGGGTCGACCTCTTCGACGAGGTCGACGAGGAGGCCATCGCCGAGGTGCTGTCGCTGTGGACCGGCATCCCGGTCTACAAGCTCACCGAGGAGGAGACCAAGAAGCTGCTGCGCATGGAGGACGAGATGCACAAGCGGGTGGTGTCCCAGCACGACGCCATCTCCGCCGTCTCGCAGGCCATCCGCCGCACCCGGGCCGGCCTCAAGGACCCGAAGCGGCCGAGCGGCTCGTTCATCTTCCTGGGTCCCTCGGGCGTGGGCAAGACAGAGCTGGCCAAGACCCTGGCCGAGTTCCTGTTCGGCAACGAGGACTCCCTCATCGCGCTGGACATGTCCGAGTACATGCAGAAGCACACGGTCAGCCGCCTGATCGGCTCGCCGCCGGGCTACGTCGGCTACGAGGAGGGCGGCCAGCTCACCGAGCGGGTGCGGCGCAAGCCGTTCTCGGTGGTGCTGTTCGACGAGATCGAGAAGGCCCACCCGGACGTGTTCAACACCCTGCTGCAGATCCTCGAGGAGGGCCGGCTGACCGACAGCCACGGCCGTTCGGTGGACTTCCGCAACACGGTGCTGATCATGACGTCCAACCTGGGCACCGCCGACCTGCGCAAAGCCAACCTGGGTTTCACCAAGGCCGACGAGCGGGTCACCTACGAGCGGATGAAGTCGAAGGTGCAGGAGGCGCTCAAGCAGCACTTCCGGCCCGAGTTCCTCAACCGGATCGACGACGTGATCGTGTTCCACGAGCTGACCCAGGAGGAGGTGCGCCGCATCGTCGACCTGATGATCGTGCGCACCGCCGACCAGATGGCCGGCCAGGGCATGGGCCTCGAGCTCACCGACGCGGCCAAGGACTACCTCGCCGCCACCGGGTACGACCCCACGCTGGGGGCGCGGCCGCTGCGCCGGGCCATCCAGCGGCTGGTGGAGGATCCGCTGTCGGAGCGGCTGCTGCACAAGGAGTTCCGGGCCGGCGAGATAGTCATAGTCGACGTGGAGGACGACCCGCTCGAAGAGGCCAAGTTGGTGGTCGTGTTCCGCGCCATCGAGGGATTCGAGCCTCCCGAGCCCGAACTGGAGCCGGCCGCCGGCGAGGGCCACTTCTAGGCCTTCGGAGGGGGCCGGCTGAGATCGGGCCGCGGGACCGGGGCCATGGCCGCTCAGCGTCGGCGTGCGGCCGCGGTGCTCGGAGGCCCCGCGGGCGTGCGAGCGAGCCCGTCCGGGACCGGCGGGGCGGTGGCCCGAGCGGCCCGTGAGCCCAGCGACCGACAGCGGGAGGCGCCCCGCCCCGGCGCGGCACGCGCCCGCCCGCTCGGGCGCGCCCTCAGGTCGGCCGTGCTGGCTCTGGGGCTGGCGCTGCTGGTCGCGGCGTGCCGGGTCGACACCGGCGTGCACGTCGACGTGGAGGACGCCGGCTCGGGCACGGTGACGGTGGTGTTCAACGCCGACGCGGCGGCGGTGTCCCGCGTCCCCGAACTGGCCGGGGGGCTGCTCCTCGACGACGCGCGGGCCGCCGGATGGGCGGTGGAGGGCCCGCTGTTCCGCGCCGACGGGGGTGTGCAGGTCCGGGCGGCCAAGCGGTTCGAGTCGGCGGGCCAGCTGCCCCAGGTCCTCGAGGAGGTCGCCGGCAAGGACGTGATATTCGACCGGGTGGTGCTGGAGCAGACCCGCTCGTTCGCCGAGACCTCCTACCGCTTCGAGGCCGGCATCGACCCGACTCCGCCTCTCGATGCCTTCAGCGACGGTGCGCTGGCCCAGATCTTCGAGGGCCAGCCCTTCGGGCGCCCGCTGCAGGATCTGATCGCGGAGGCCGGCGCCCCGGAGGACTCGCTGGGCTTCGAGCTCTCGTTGACGCTGATCGACTCCGAGGAGATCCTCAGCGCATCGGTCGGCGCCTACGGCGTGGAAAGCGCGCCCGAGGACGAGATGGCGGAACTGTCGCCCGAGGTCGACGGATCCACGGCCGCCTGGCGGTTCTCCTACGGGGACAGGCCGGTGAGAGTGGGCGCCTCCACGGTGGTCTCCGACACCCTGGCGCCGCTGTGGCTCAACATCGCCCGGGTGGCCGGCGCCGCGTTCGCAGCTGTGCTGCTGGGCGTGGGCGTGGCCAGGCTGGTGGCGCTGCTGCGGGCGCCGAGGGGCCGGGGCCGCCGGGCCACCCGGCGCCGCCAGCAGCGGGCCGCGGTCCGGGAGGCGGAGGCCAGCCGCCCCCGCAAGCGCCTGCTGCGCCTGCTGGTGGTGGACGTTCACGGCGTGATCGTGCGGCCCACCGACCCGCGGGAGGGCCTGCTGCTGCCGGTGATCCTGGGCGAGAACCCCGACATCGACCCGGAGCTGGTCCGCGACCGGCACCGCATGCTGGTGCTGGGCAGGCTCACCGCCGAGGAGTTCTGGAGCGACCTCGGGCTCGGCCCGATCGGCCGGGAAGTGGAGACCCGCTACCTGTCGTCGTTCAAGCTGGTGCCGGGCCTGCACCCGTTCCTCGACCGGGTCGCCGGCCGGAGCCTGCCGGTGGCGGCGGTCGGCAACCAGCCCCGGGAGTGGGGGCTGCGGCTGAGGCGCATGGCCGAGCTGGAGGATTCGGTGTCGTCGTGGCTGGTGAGCGGCGAGGTGGGGGCCGTGCTTCCCGAGCGGCCGCTGTTCGAGGCGACCCGGCGGGTGATGTCGGTGGACCTCTACGACTGCCTGTACCTGTCGAGCGTGCCGGAGTACCTGGACGCCGCGTCCGACATGGGGATGGCCACCGGCTATTTCGCGGCCAGCCCCGAGGACGTGCAGGAGACCGAGCACACCCTGATCCGGGGCTACGACGACATCCTCAGGGGCCGCTCCCCGGGCGCCTGACCGTCGCGGTGGTGTCCTCCTGAGTCTCCGAGCCCGAGCGGGCCGCTCCCCGGGCGCCTGACCGTCGCCGTCGCTGCCGTTCAGCCGGCGGTGTCGGTGAAGCGGTCGCGCACGTGGCCGTGCTGCTCGCCGCCGTCGACGGTCAGGCACTCGCCGGTGACCGCCTCGGCCTCGAGGAGGTATCGCACCGCTCGACCGGCCTCCGAGCCGCCGGCCCAGCGGCCGAGCAGCGTGCGGCGACGCAGCCTCTCGACCTGGTCGGGTCCGAACCCGGAGGGTTCGATGGTCGGTCCGAGCGCCACCGCGTTGCAGCGCACGGTCGGCGCGAGCTCCACCGCCACCTGGCGGGTCAGGGCCAGCAGCGCGGCCTTGGCCACGCTGTGGGCGGCCCGTCCGGGCCACGGCTGCCAGGCCGACAGGTCGACGATGTTGACCACCGCCCCGCTGCCCCGCTCGAGCATCGACGGCGCGACGGCGTTGGTGAGATGGAACGGCCCGTGCAGCACAACATCGAGGGTCTGGTACCAGGTCTCGGTGTCGTCCGAGGGGAACTCGTCCCGGGCGAACCACGACGCGCTGTTGACCAGGGCGTCGACCGGTCCCAGACGGCCGGCGACGGCCTCCGCGAGCCCGGCGGCCTCGGAGGGCACGGCCAAGTCCGCCCCGAAGGCGCCGGCGTCGACGCCGCAGTCGCGCAGCTCGGTGACCGTCTCGCCGGCCCGGTCCCCGGACCGGTGGTACGCGACTGCGACGTCCGCGCCCGCTTCGGCCAATGCCAGCGCGATGGCCCGACCGACGCGGTGAGCGCCGCCGGTCACCAGCGCGACCCGTCCCGCGAGTTCCATCCGCTACAGCATTGCAGAGCGCTCAGGGCGCGGCTCCACCGGGCGGCGACGGCGCCAAGGCCGTCGACGACGTGGTCACAGCATTGCAGAGCCCTCAGGGCGCGGTTCCACCGGGCGCCCGGTCCGCGCCGAGTAGGCGCCGGCCTCGGGGCCTCGCCCGGCGGGTCCGTGCGGCCCCAGTGTCGGCGCGGAGTTGATCGGGGCACGGTGAACCGCGCGATCCGCCGCTGGGAACTCATGGGCTGCCCCGGACGCTGGCCGACGCCGCACCACCGGCATGCCGGAGAAACCGTGATCCGCATGACGGATGCGCTCACCTGCTGACCCGTGGACGGTCGGGATCATCAACTCCCCGACACAGCACTATTGTCGGCGCCATGGTTCAGCTGGCCTGCATGGTGATGCCCGAAGGACCGGTCGAGGCCGTCGTGCGCGCCGCGGTGGCGGCCGAGGGTCTCGGCTGCAGCCGGGTGTGGATCCCCGACGAGGGCCTGGCGGCCCGTGAGTGTTGGGTGACCTTGGGGGCGGTGGCTGCGGCCACCAGTTCGGTCCAGGTGGGCACCGGCATCACCAACGCCTACACCCGGCATCCGGGGATGACCGCGGCCGCGGTCGCCACCCTCGACGAGGCGTCCGGCGGGCGGGCTGCGCTGGGTGTCGGCGCGGGCGGGGCCCTGGCGCTCACGGCGCTGGCCATCGAGCGCCGAGCGCCGATCTCCGCCATGCGCGAGCTGGTGACGGCAAGCCGGGCGCTGTGGTCCGGCGAGACCGTCGACGGCGACGGTGTGAGCGGCGGGTTCCGGCGGGCCCGCCTCGACTTCGGCCGGCCCGACATCCCGATCTGGGTGGCAGGGCGAGGCCCGAGGGTCATGCGGCTGGCCGGCGAGCTGGCCGACGGCTTCATCATGTCGTTCGTCCACAAGGAGCTGATCGGCGAGCATGTGGCTGCCATCCGCAGTGCCGCCGACGAGCATGGCCGGCCGCGCCCGAGGCTGTGCTACATGACGATCCTGGCCACGACCGAGGCGGCCCGCCGGGCCGCCCGGGCCGGCCTGACCTTCCGGCTGGTCGATTCGCCCGCGATGGTCAAGGCATGTATCGGCCTCGACCCCGGGACCGAGGCGGCCATACGCCGGGGCCTCGCCGACGGCGGGCCCGCGGCGGCGGCTCATCTGGTGCGCGACGACTGGGTCGACGCCTTCGTGATCTCCGGGACGGTTCAGGAGTGCCGCACCGAGTTGGACGCTCTCGTGACGGCGCACGGGATCGACGAGTTCCAGGTCCTGGTCGACGACCTCCGCACTGCGTTCGACGACCTGTCCCTCGCCGCCGAGATCGTCCGCTGAACGCAACACGTCGGCGCAAGGCCGGACACGCGGTCAACTTGACGAACGCGGTCCGCAGATGGTATACAGTAGGGAATCTCCGGTCCGCGTCTCGATAGAGGGTCAGCCATGAGAACAGCCCGCAAGGCCAAGATCATCGCACTATGTGGCGCGCGTTGTCGGGGGGGGGGGGCGCTGTCGCGGTGGTCGTCGCCCGCAAGGCCACGATCATCGCACTATGCGGCGCGCTGTTGTGGAGTGTGCTCGCCGTGTCCGCCCAAGCGCAGAGCCACCGATGCATCTCGACGGACGGCCGCCCGGTGGTGTCCACCGGCAAACCGGCCGCGGAGCCCACGCAGGTCGGATTCGCGCTGAAGTACCGCTACGACTTCAGCGGTGTCTCTCCGACTGTCACCGTACGCGTGACGGTCGAGACCAATACGCCGACGGGACCACCTACGATCTCCCACCAGACCGTCAACGTCGGCATGAGTGGTGCGACGCTGACCGTGCCGCGGGCCAGCAACCTCCTGGGCATGGCCATCACCATTAACGATCACTCCAGCTACTGGGTGTGTCGGCGGCACGCCGTCGTGACGTTCGCCGGCGTGGTCCAGCACGTGCCATGGCCGCCGCCGACGACGACGCTGCCGCCCTACACGCCGGTGGACTATGTCCAGGAGATCATCGCCAACGCCCCGCCGCGGCCCGAATCCCGTGACATGGAGGACCGGCACCCGGACGACCCCGTGAGGGACCTGTACAGCCCCGACACCGGCCTGCTCGACCCCGCCCGCGTCAAGGCTTGGAGGTGCTGGGCCGCGTTCGGGAATGAGGCGGCCCTCCGAGAGGCCGGGCTCCTGGAGGCGGGCGAGACCTGCTGACGCTCCGCCGCCCCCCGGAATATCTGGCTCCCCGAATCACGCTCTGGCCCCCGGAATCAGGGTGGCCTGTCGAGGCGCAGCGTCCCCTGACCGGGGGCAGCGTGCCCTGACCGGGGTCCGGCGCAGGCGGCGGATCTCGCGGTCGGCCTCAGTTCTTGCGGTCGGCCTCAGCGGCGTAGGGCTGCCCGCAGCCGGAGCGCGGCGCCGGCGACGACCGCCGCCAGTGTCGCCACCGTCAGCACCCATTTCGCCAGGGTGAATACCGCGGCCGGCCAGGCCAGCGCGGAGGGTGTGCCGTCGTGGCTGAGCGCCAGCGCCGCCACCGTCGCGTTCTCCAGCATGTCGGCCAGGGCGGTCGTCGGCGGCAGCAGGTAGAGCGGCGCTCCGCCGGGGAAGAGACGGAACAGCAGCACCGCCAGGAGCAGCCCGTAACAGACCGGGAACAGCATGTCGATGGTGAGCGCGGTGATTGCGTAGAGGAGCGTCGCGTCGCCCTCGAGCCCCTCGAGTGCGTCGAGCAGCGCCGCCGCCTCCTCGGGCGTGTACCAGCCCTCGGTGTCGAGTTCCATTCCCTCCAGCCGCGACCGGCGCCAAGCGAGGCCCGCCACGCAGCCGGCGAGGCCGACCAGCGCTGCCAGCACCACCGGCCAGTTCGCGCACCGCTGCACCGCTCTGCTGATCGACGACACCACCGCTTCCTCCCGGTCCGCCGGCCGCGCCCCCACTTCTTGTGGAGGCCCGCTTCCCCGCCACGATACGCCGCCGCCGGGCGGCGCGCGTGCCTGCATCGGCCTTCTTCGCCGTGGGGCCGCCGACCATGAGACTCGCCGGGCCGCGCGCGTGCCTGCATTGGCGGTCGGCGCCGTTAGCGTCTGGCGCGACGGCAACGCTCACCGCGTGGAGATGGTCGGCTGTCGCTGAACGGAGTAATCGATGACCCAGAAGCTGTCGCCCGTCCACCCTGGCGAGGTCCTCGACGAGGAGTTCCCCGCGCCGTCGGGCATCGCCCAGTATCGGCTGGATGAGATCCCGGTTCACGCGCCCTGAGCGGCCGTGGTCGGCGGCGGCGGGCGCCGTGGCCGTGCTCGCGGTGGCCGTGGCGGCCTGCGGCGGCGGGGGCGGCGGTGCCGGCGGCCCGGCCGGGTCGGGTGCCGGCTCGTTGGGTGTGGTGGTGGTTGAGGCCGGCGACGCTGTCCAGGTCCGTTCGCTGAACACGATCACCGGTGATGTGGCCTTCTTCGGTCTGCCGATCGACCGGGCGGCGCGGATGGCGGTCGACGACTACGGCCCGGTCCGCGGCTTCGAGGTGGAGATGGGCGCCAGCCTCGACGACCTGTGCTCCAACGACGGCGGGCAGGCCGCGGCCCAGCAGATAGTGGCCGACGAGGACGTGGTGGGCGTGGTCGGCACGTCGTGCTCGGGTGCGGCGGTGGCCGCGGCGCCGCTGATAACCGCCGCGGGGATGGTGATGATCTCCGGCGGCAACACCTCGCCCGCGCTGACCTCCGACCTGGCCGGAAACCCGGGCCCCGACTACAGCGCCGGCTACTATCGCACCACCACCAACGACCTGCACCAGGGCGCGGCCATGGCCGCGTTCGTGGCGGGCGAGCTGGATGTCGCGACCGCGGCGGCCGTCCATGACGGCGACCCCTACACCCAGGGCCTGGCACTGGCCTTCGCCGACGCCTTCGAAGCCGCCGGGGGCACCGTGACGGGCGTGTTCGCGGTCAACAAGGACGACACCGACATGGTGCCGGCCCTCACCGAGGTCGCCGCAGGCAGCCCGGGCGCTTTGTTCTTCCCGATCTTCCAGCCCGCCGCGGACTTCATCGCCGGCCAGGCGCCGGGCGTGGCGGGCCTCGACGAGACCGTGCTGGTGACCGCCGACAGCCTGTTGAACACCAACTTCCTGTCGCTGCCCCAGACCGCCGGAATCTACTTCACCGGCCCCGACCAGCGCTTCGGGGCGAACGTCAACCAGAGCACCGGCCGCAGCGGCGCAGGGTTCCTGGCCGAGTACCGGCGCCGCTACGGCGAGAGCCCGTCGTCGCCGTTCTGGGTGTTCGGCTACGACGCGGCCACGCTGCTGCTCGACGCCATCGCGGCGGCCTCCGCGGTCACCGACGGCGACCTGGTGATCGACCGCCAGGGCGTCCGCGACCACCTCGACAGCGTGCGCGGCTACCGCGGCCTGGTCGGCACCCTCAACTGCGACGGCTTCGGCGACTGCGGCGCAGCCCGCATCACCGTGATCCGGAACCTCGGCGGCGAGGACAACGTCGCGGCCAGCATGGACAACGTCGTGTTCACCTACAGGCCCTAGGGACAATCTCGGGGGAAGCCGCTACTGTCTGGACCAAAGGGGCCATGGCGGCAACCTCGATGCCGGCCGCGGGAGCCGCGGTGGGATGGTGCCTCTACGATCCGCGGGGCATCGGGTCAGGGCGCACCTCTGCCGCAAAGATCAGCAGGCAGTCGTGCTTCGCTAGTGCTCGGCGCAGAGCATCTAGGTTCCTGAGAAGGTGCCGCTTCGCGTCAGTGGGGTTGTGCGTTGCTGCCGCCACAAGAGCGACACCGACCTCTCGGCCGATCTCGCGAAGGTCTGACTGTTCGAGCGAGTCCCGGCCGAGCAGGACGACTCCGCGGCATCCCCTCCCGGCGGCGGCTCTTACCAAGCTCGCGTCCGGCACGTCGCCACCGTCCCAGCGCTGCAACTCCACGCCTGCCGGCGCCTCGTGGGAGAGACTCTGTGGCAGCACAGCGTCGTAGAGCAACCGCACGATCAGCCAGCCTTCAGCAGTCGCAGACCGACATCCACCACGTCCTCGAACGCAGCGCCCTCAAGCTCCGGGTAGGCCGCTTCGATGGCTTCGCGCCTGCACCGGGCATCGACGCTTGCCAAGGCCTTGGCGCTGATTCGATGGCCCTCTAGATGGGGGGTGCCGTTGAGCGTGGTGGGATGGAGCCGCGTGTTGGGACTGGCTTGCAGAAGACCGACGGCGGTGCCCGCGCCGTATTCGAATGGTCGGAACACGGCGTCGATCTCGGTGATCGCCAAGCCGAGCGCCCTCTGCCCCGTCTCCGCATTCACCCAGCCGGTGCCGCGGTCCACCAGCACATCGCCCTCCGATGTGGCGCCGAGTTGAACAGCCTCAGAGTCGCCAGCGAACTTTGCCAGGGCCTTCACCACGCGGCTGGACACCCGGCGTGGAGTCTGAGAGCTCAGGTAACGCCACGTGCGCACGGCCACCACGTCCCGAAAATTCCAGCATCTGCCGCCCACGAATTCGCGAGGCACCAGGATCCGTCGCCTGTGCAGGTAGTTGAGCGACGAAGCGGCGGCTCCAGCCAAGAACGCGGCCTCCCTCGTGGGGTACACCCCCGCGGTGAACACATCGGGATCCCACACGGCGGGCTCGACGTCGCTTCCGGGTGCATGGAGTTCAAGCCTCTGCGGGCCATCGAGCGCCGCGTTGATCCGGCGAAGCAGGCTGCCCATGTCGCGGTCGTCCGGCGGTATCTCGTCGAGAAGGATCTGCCGCTCCGAGAACCCGGGGAATCGGCTCAGCACCCGGCTCCGAGTCATCGGATGGCACACCAGGACCGTCTCGGGGCCGAACCAGGGAGGCACCTCGGCGTGTCGTGCCAACCGTCGCACCGAAGCCCCGGCAGCGTCCAGCCTGATCGACAACCTCAGCGCACCCAGCGCATCGAGCGTCCGGTCGAGAACGACCGCCGGTGCCAGCGCGAACCTACTGCCCGAACGGCGCGCGCCCGGCCAGCACTGCAGGTACAGGCGCTCTTCTTCAATCGTGGAAGGAACAGCGTCGGGATCGATCCTCATCCGGCCCGCCGGGTCGTCGCTCACCGCAGCCAAGACTCGGTCTCGTGTAGGCACTTGGACAGCAGGATTCCCGCACAGAGTCGCCGCTTCGAGCAGAAGGTCGCGGTCCCGAAGGTCGAGGGCCAAGTCGGCCATAGCGCCGGTCACCTCGAAGTAGTCCAAGCGGGCCGCGATCTCCGCTGCGAATAGGAGCCGATTTCGGTCCCGTCGCAGCAGCGGAAGGACACCCGCGAGAGCCTCGGGCAAGCACTCGGCTTCCGCTGCCGTCAAGTGGCCGATCAAGCCCGACATGACGGAGGCCATCGGCTGTGACCACGGGTCGGCAACGCGCATCGCCTGCAAGACGGCGGCAAACAGACCGGGTGAAGGCTGGGCTACGGCCGCCATTGGAGACTTCCAAGCGCGGCGAGAGGGATGTTCTCGTCGATGCGCTCACCGGGAACATCGCCTGGAACCCACCCGGTGAATCCGCCCGGCACCGCATCGACGCCACGCGGCTCGCGCACTCTCACGCCTGCAGACAGCATCCGCGCCACAGGGAAGATCATTACAAGATACGGTGGCCGTTGCTCGACCTGCAGGAGCGATCTGGTCTGGACGCCGTCGAGGCCAGCAATCCGATCCGCTGGCACCAGCCAGGAGTGCCGCGCAGGAACCAGCACACCGCCGGGAAGGTGGCCGCGTGCCACGAGTGCCGGATCTGGGTGAGCTTCGAGGTGCCTCTGGTACTCGATGCCGTGCCTGAAGAAGCCGCGCACCGCAGGATCGAGGTGGAAGCGCCAGAAGGTGGCCACCGATACGCAACGCGCATAGTCGCGCTCCGGTGGCCAGAGCGGCAGATCCGGCAGAACCCGTAAGCGAAGGGCGTCGAGTCGTGCTGGCACCAAGTCTGGTTGGGAGGCTGCCATCGGCAGCAAACGGCTAGCTTCCGTACGCAGGAACTGGGGCAAGCCAGGATCATCCGCAACCACTCGGATGAGATCACGAGCGTCGGCCACCGCGTCTCGCACTCTCCTAGTGTCCTGTTTGGGGCACCTGAACGAGCCGCATGAACTCGACGAGGCCAGCATGGCCCTGGCGACCATGACGCGCTCGATGCTGCCCGACGAATGGGAGATCGTCGAGCCCCATGGGGGCCGGCGGCTGGGCCGTGGCCCGGCTGGTCATGCGGGCTTGTCCAGTCCGACGAGGTCGTAGCTCATGGCGACGAGCTGCCGTGCGGTGTCGATGTTGTCGGCGTTCGGGTTAGGGGTCTCCATGGGCCAGCCGCCGGCACGGCACTGCTTGTCGCGGTAGAGGATGCTCCACTGGCTGAAGTAGGCGCCGGAGTGCCGGGGCGCGTCGTCGGACAGGAGGCAGTGGAGTGTGGTCTGCGCCGACTCCTCGTTGCTGTCGGACACCAGCCGGCTCGCCGGGCGCATGGCCGCCATGGCGATGCGCATCGGCAGGTTGCCGCCCGACCCGAAGTTGGAGCGGGCCCATCCGGGGTGGACGGAGAACGCCGAGACGCCGGTGCCCTCCAGCCGCTCGGCGAGTTCCTTGGCGTAGAGGACCGTCGCCACCTTCGCCTCGCCGTAGGCGCGCATGTTGTTGAAGTCGCGCCGCTCGTAGTTGAGGTCGTCGAGCACCAGACGCGGCCGGTTCTTGGGGCTTCCGGCGTGGACGACCGACGACACGATCGCCATCCGCGACGGCGCGGTCGCCTTGAGGGTGTCGAGGAGGAGTTCGGTCAGCATGAAGTGACCGAAATAGCTCACTGCGATCGTCGACTCGAGTCCGTCCCCGGTGCGCTCGAGGCCGCCGCTCATGTTCACCGTGCCGGCGTTGCAGGCGAGCCCGTCGAGGCGGTCGTGCTTGGCGGTGAACGCGGCGACGAACTCGCGGACCGACTGGAGGTCAGCGAGGTCGAGCCGCATGACCTCATGCGTTCCGCTGAGGCCGGCGAAGCTCCGAGCCGCCTCGGCGCCGGCCTCGGTCCGGCGGCAGGCCATGACCACGTGGCCTGCCTGTTTGACGAGCTGGCGGGTGGTCTCGAGGCCGACGCCGGAGTTCGCGCCGGTGACGATGTAGGTCTTGCCGGAGAGGTCCTTAGAACGGGTCGCCTCGTCGATCGCAAGCTTCTTCCGCGCCATTGATGGTCACCTGCTGTCTTCTCTTCGTCCGCTTCGTCGACGGCGCCGAGTCTGCCCCCGGCACGCAGTGCAACCCTACGAGCGTGCGCAGAATGTTGACAGCGCCGGGATGTCGGCCGAGCCCGACCCGCATGCATGCGGGCGAGTCCTGTCTCGTACTGTCTGCCGTCGGGATCACGCCGGTGTCGCCGGATCGTTGGTCACACGGTGGACATCGGTGATACGCACGTAGACGGCAAACCCTCCGACGACCGTCCACTGGGGTTCGGCGGGGAAGCGGGCGAGCGCGTCCACGAAAGATCGGATGTGGCCACCCCGGCCGCCCACGAGGACGACCGTCTCACCAGGCACGGACGATCCCTTCGGGTTGCCACTGATCGAGCACCTCGAGGCCGCGGGCTTGGTCCTGGGCGATGTCGAGGGCGACGACGATGTGGTTCGCCAACGGCCACTGCTCGCCGGTTGTTTGGGAGTGGTCTGCTCGGCGGAGACACGCGAGTCGGACTGGAGCTACGGCCGCGGTGCAGGCTCGGGACTCGGGATTGGTTGCTTCGCCCAGGTGTGAGAACGCTGCGCGCAGGGCTGATTCGGAGGGCACGTAGAAGTCAGGCGGGTAGTCACCCGCTGCGACGATCGGTATGCCCCACGACGCGGCGGCTCGGGTGTCGGTGAGCGCCCAGCCCGGCGAGCTAAAGTCCGGGCCAGTTCACGCCGCCTCTCGGCAAGCCTCGCCCCGACCTCTCGATTGATGGCATCGAAGGAATCTCTCCCCGACCCGGCAGTCCCCATGGCTCCAGACTCTATTCCGCTTCCCAACGGCGGACTATCTCGGGTGCGCTACGTGTTCGCTAGCCTCGAAATGACACGTCCGATGTCGGCCTGTGCCAGGGCGTACGTCAGAAGATCCGTTGGAAGATCGGCCTTCGGGCTCGGATTCGGAGCCTTGTCAACATCAAAGAAATAGGCTTTGAACAGGGATTTTGCCTGGAGCCCGAGACAGGAATCGAACCTGCGACCTGCTGTTTACAAGACAGCTGCTCTGCCGGACTGAGCTACTCGGGCGGGAGAACGGAACATGGCGCGCGAATCGGCCAGTTCGGTCTTGGACGTCGATGATGCTATCTGGGGCGGGCCGCTCCGCGGGTGGCCGCTGGTGTGGCACGTTGGACGGCGGTTTGGGATAGGGTCGACGGATCAGATTCGAGCCGGCCCCTTGCGCTGTGGGTTTCGCCCAGCAGATGCTTGCAGGCCGGCCGTTCGCTGACCAGCCTGCCGGGGCCGGGACGCGTCCCGCGGCCCCGATGTCGAGACCGGCCCCGTCCTGATGCTGCCGCGTCGCCGGAATGCGCTCGGCGCGGCGTGCATTGCCGGGGCGGCCGTCGCCTACTCGCTGATCCCGCTGCCGATCCGGTATGCGGGCGAGGGCTTCTCCGTGCTGGTGCTGGGCACGCTCATGGAGTCTGCCTGCGCGACGATGCTGCTGGGTGCGCTGGCCGTGACGGCCAAGCCCGCGCTGGGAGTGGGCCCGCTCGAGGCGATGCGTCCGGCACGGCTCGTGGCGCTGCCTCCCGTCGCGCTGGCAGGCCCGCGTCCGGGCGTGCTCCTGGCGCTGCTGCTGGTCACGGCGCCCAACGTCCTGCTGTATGCCGGCACTGCGGCCCTGCTGCCGCTGGTGGTGCTGTCCTGCTTCTCCGACGGCCTGGACGTCGTGCCCCAGTCCCTTCTGATAGCGCGCTGGAGCGGCAGCAGCAGGACCATCTCGACCCGCAGCGCCACCATGATGTGCGGGCTGCCGATCGCGGTGGCCGCTGTCGTGTGGAGTCAGACGGCACCCGGCCAAGTCGAGGGGGGCTCATGGCGGAGCACGGCAGTCGGGCTGGCGCTGGGGGTGCTGACCACGGCGACCTACGCCGTGCGGCCATCGGCAGGGATCATCTACGGCGACCGCTGCGCCCTGGAAAGGCGCTCCGGGCGGAGCGCCACTTCCGTCAAGGACTACGGCGTCGCCCTGTGGTGGTCGACGTTCGCCGCCTCGGCGGTCAGCGTTCCGATCGCGGCGGCGGTCGGGCTGGCGTTCGCCTTCGGAGGACTGGGCGCCACCCGCTCGGCGGCCTTCGGAGCAGCGTCCGGACTGATCATGGGCTGCGCCCGCCTGCTGCACCGGGCAGGCAACATCGTCACCGCGGACACGCGCGTCAACAGCCTGCTCTACGCGTCGCCGGCGCTGGCGGCCATTTGGCTGGCGATCGCCGGCGACCCCATCTACCAGCCCGTGCTGTTCGCGGGGGGCATGGTGGTCATCTTCGGTCTCAACGCGGCCATCGCAGCAGACCGCAGCGGTCGGCCGCCGGCCCAGTAGCTGCGACGTCTCCGGCCTGCATCGTCGCGCCCGGGCGGCGGGTCCGCGGCAGTGTGTTGGTGTGGCGGTGCGGGGCGGGGGTGCTGGAAGGTGTGCGGCGTGCTCGGGTCAGCACGGGTCGAGGGCTGCGGCGGCGCGGGCCTTGAACC
>JAPPLH010000104.1:12124-14720 GCA_028819505.1 Acidimicrobiaceae bacterium | reverse complement strand
GCGGCGTGCTCGGGTCAGCACGGGTCGAGGGCTGCGGCGGCGCGGGCCTTGAACCCGGCGCCGAGCCCTTCGTCGTAGGCGGTCACGCGGTCCGCAGTCGCCGGCGTCAGGCTCTTCCACAGGACCGGGGTCCACGGCACCTGTGCCGTCACGACCACCCCGTCTGCGGCGGCGGCGCACGCCTCGATGCCGTCGTCCTCGGGCGGGGCGCACCCCTCGTGGGTGATGCAGCTGGCCACGAAGGCGGCTGCGGCGTGTTCGGCCCGGATCCCGGCCAGGTCGCTGGCCGCGGCGTGGGCCGCGTGGTCGCGCAGCGAGACGGTCAGGGCAGTGACCATCGCGGCCAGCATCAGCACCAGCACCGGGACGGTCATCCGGGACCCCCTGCGACTACGGGCAGGCGACCCGCACGTGCGCCGATGCGGCCGGCCGCGACTGGGCGTAGCCGGTGACGCACGCCCGGTTGCCGGGCAGCGGGCCGGGCAGCGGGCCGGGCACTTCGCACACGACGGTGACCGCGGCCGACTGGCCGGCGTCGGTGTGGGCCAGCGCCGCGCTGGTCCGGACGCAGGCGGAGAGCGTCGCCCCGAGCGCGACCCGCTCGGCGGAGTCGGCAGCCCCGGGACCGCCCGCCTGCACCGCCGCCTGAGCGGCCAACTCGGCGGCTACGGCCGCGCGGGCCTGGCCGTTGGCGAAGCCTCCGACGAAGGCCACCGCCCACAGCGCGAGCGCGACGACCGGGGCGGCCACCACCAGCGCCACCGCCTCATCCACCGGTCGGGCCTTGGATCGTGGTGTTGGGGGCCGCGGGCGACGCTGCCGCCGCGCTGGACGTGTCGTCCATCGGTTGGGTCTTGGGTTGGGCGGCCGCCGCGTTGGACGTGTCGTCCATCGGTTGGGTCTTGGGTTGTGGTGTTGGGTGGTGCGGGGGTGCGGCTGTCGCCGCGTTGGACGTGTCGTCCATCGGTTGGGTCTTGGGTTGTGGTGTTGGGTGGTGCGGGGGTGCGGCTGTCGGTCGTGGAATCGGGTGGCAGGGCGGTGGGCATGTCCGCGGCTGTGCCTTGCGGACCGGCGGGTCGGCTAGCACGGCGGAGCGACCGCCCAGCCGGTGACATCGGCGGCCCGGGACGGCCGGCAGGCCACCGCGGTCGCCTCCAACCACCTGTGGGCCCCGGCCGCGCCCACGGTGACCGTGGCCACCACCGTGCACGACGGCTCGGCGGTGAGCGTGTAGCGGGTGGCGGTGGCGGCCGATCGGGCACCGGTGCGGGCCGCCGCGGCCCGGGCGGCGGCCTCCACGGCGCCGGCCCAGCCGGTGTGGGTCTCGGTGCAGTCCCACGCGGCCCTGTCCAGGGTCTGAGCGGCGGCGGTGGCCGCGGCCACCGCCGCGGTCGACGCAGTGATGCGGGCCAGCTGGTGGAGGTATGTCCCGAAGCTGATCGCCACCACCACGAATATCATTGCGGTGGCGCGCAGCGCCGCGAAGGCGGTGTCCATCGGCGATGCCTGCTTGCCCGCTAAACGACTCGATTGCGATCGGGGCGGCTACGTGCACGTCTTCGCGGTCCCGTCCCAATTGCCGCCGACCGCATCGCACAGGTTCTCGTGCTTGATCTGGGTCTTGTCGGTGCCGGGGTTCTTCTCGGTTGTAGGAGTGTTGTTCCCCACTACCTGCCAGGTGAACAGCACCACTGCGGCGGTGATGGCGATGGTGGCGGCGAGCATGATGATCTTGGCGACGGGTGAGTCCATGGGTTTGTCTCCTTCGCGGGGTTTGAGTGACTGTCGGGAAGGGCGAAGAGCGGGGCTCATACGCCGATTCGGATGCTGGCCAGCAGCGCGATCACCACGACCGCGCTGGCCGTCACGGCAACGAGGGTGCCGGTGCCGGCCACCGACCGGCCCAGCGCCTCGATGCGGACCCGGCGCTGATCCTCGAGGGCCTGCACGGCCTGTGCGACCAGCCGGTCGATCAGGCCGGCGGCGGCGGCGCCGCCCCGCTCGGCCGCGGCCAGGGTGCCGATCAGCGTCTCGGCCGCCGATCCGGCAAAATGCGCCGACGCGGCGCTGAGAGGGTCGCGTCCCGACGCGAGAGCCAGGTTGATGCTGGTCGCGACGGGCGCGAAGGCGGGTGCCTCAACCCGCTCGGCCGCTTCGACCGCGGCGTCGTTGATGGGGCGGCCCGCGGCCACGAACAGGCGGATGCGGCGCAGCCACTCGAGCAGCGCGGCGTCGCGCCGGGCCCGGAAGCCCGACAGCACCACCCGGCGCAGCAACGGCGCCACGGCCACCGGCACCCACCACGACACGGCCACCGCCGCCATGGCGCCGGTCCTGAAGCCCGAGAGCAGCGACCCGGCCGCCAGGATCACGCCGACGATCAGCGGCGTGGCTGTCATCGACGCGGCACGCAGCCTCGCCGGGGGCCATCCCGCGGCTGAGAGCTCGACGGTGCCGGCCATCCGGGGCGGGCCGGTGAGCACCAGCCGCAGCGCCGCCGCCGCACCGGACATGGCCGTGAGCCAGATCATCGCGAACCGCCGGGCTTCGCCGGCGAAGCGATGCACCGCTTCAACCGCAGGCCCGCGGGGTCGGG
>JAPPLH010000104.1:0-12024 GCA_028819505.1 Acidimicrobiaceae bacterium | reverse complement strand
CGGGCTTCGCCGGCGAAGCGATGCACCGCTTCAACCGCAGGCCCGCGGGGTCGGGGGCGTCGGTGAATGCTGAGCGACGGCCGGCCGGTGCTGCGCTCAGGCCCGCGGGGTCGGAAGGCCATGTCATTGCAGTCCGCCGTTTCGCGCGGCCGACCGGGCGGGCAGCAGGACGCGAGCGCTCAACGCCGCCGTCACGACCGCTCCGGCCAGCAGCAGCGCGGCGCCCTGGGGGCCGGCCAGCCACGCCCCGACGTCGGTAGCGACCTGACCCGACCCGGCGACGAGCCCGGCCCCGAGCAGCACCACGAGGGCCAGCGTGGGCATGGCCACCGCAACCCGTCCATGGAACAGACGGGCCGTCGCCGCGGTCTGGGATGCCTCCGCTTCGAGCACGGTCACGGTCTCCGCCCAACGCCCGCCGCCCTCGGCTGAGACCGCCACCAGATCGGCGAGGGAAGCGGCCACCGCGGAAGGCACCCGAACCGCGAACCGCTCGGCGGCAACGTCCACTCCGAGGGCCTCGCAGTCGGCGGCCATCGCCACCGCCGCCTCGCCCACGCGTCCGCTCACAAGCGGCGCGGCCCGGGCGACTGCGTCGGATGCGGTCACTGCGACCGCCGCCTGGTTGGCCAGCACGCTCGCGAATCGAGCCACTCCCTCGGCGGTGGCGACCCGCCGCCTCGACGACGCCAGCACCTTCGTCGCTGAAGTGCATACCACGGCGCCGATCGCCGCGGCGGCCGCGTGGCCGGCGGGGAGGTTCAGGGCGACCATGGCGGCTGCGGCCGCGGCAGCGGCGGGAAGCTCAGCCGGGATGCGAGCCCGCCGGCGCCGTCCCGTCCTGGCCCGCAACGACCAGCGGGTCCCGTCGGCCGGCCACAGCATGACCGCGAGCACCAGCGAGCCGCCGGCGCAGATGATCCATCCCGAGGCGCTCATCGGTCGGTGCGGGCGTGTGCCATGGCGGGCTTTCGGTCGAGGCCGGCGCGGATGATCCGTCCCGAGGCGCTCATCGGTCGGTGCGGGCGTGCCATGGCGGGCTTCATCGGCCCGCCGGCGCGGATGATCCGTCGGGAGGCGCTCATCGGTCGGTGCGGGCGTGCCATGGCGGGCTTTCGGTCGAGGCCGGCGCGGATGATCCGTCGGGAGGCGCTCATCGGGGTGACCCGTTGTGCTCCGGGGTTACCGTGTCGCGGCCGGCCGAGCCGCCGCCCACGAGTTGCAGGGCAGGCCGGCGGGGGGCGGTCTCCGCGGCGGGACAGTCGGGCTCGACCCCCGCGGCGGGGCAGCCGGCCTCGACCCCCGCCGATCGGTAGACGTCGGCCAGGCGGCCCACCGGCGGTGCCTCGGGCGTGGCCCAGCGCTGCCCGGGCTGGAGGCGCCACAGGCAGCGTGTCTGGATCGTGCCGTCGAGGCCGGTGCCGGTGATCTGGGTCACGTCCGCGATGACCCGCTCGCCGGCGTGGTTGCGGCCCATCCACACCAGCAGATGCACCGCGATGGCGATCGACCGCCGGGCCAGGCTCTCGTCGGCGCCCTCGGAGGTCGCGTAGGCAGTGAGCTTCTCGAGCACCCCGTCGCCGGGCGGGGAGTGCAAGGTGACGAGGCATCCGTCGAGGCCCGAGGACATGGCGTCGAGCAGGGCCATTGTGCCCTCGCCCCTCACCTCTCCCACCACCAGCTTGGAACTGTTGGCCCGCTTGGCGTCGCGCACATGGTCGGCCATGGAGTGCTTGCCCACGCCGTCGTTGTTGGCGTCTCGGGTGAGCCGCTCGTAGGCGTTGGGATGGATGCCGTACTCGCGCAGCCTCAGCTCGGGGGTGTCCTCGATGGTGTCGATGCGCTCCTCGGGCGGCACCTGGGCCAGCAGCGCCTGGCAGAGCGTGGTCTTGCCGCCCCCCATGGCGGCCGCCACCACCACGTTGGCTCGGATGCCGCCGGCAATGGCCTCCACGAGCATGTCGGCCAGCTGGGTGCTGCACAGCCCCAGTTCGGCGAGCGTGCGCCGGCCGCCGAGGTTGCTGCGGAGCACCAGCGTCGGCGGCGTGCAGACGAACGCCTCGGCGTGAAGGCGCCACCGGCCGCCGATGCGGGTGTCGAGGCGGGGGTCGAGCTCGTCGAAGCGCTGGGGCCGCTCGCCCGCGTAGGCGGCCAGGAACCGGCACGCCCCGATCATCTCGTCGTCGCTCGAGAACGGAGACGACCGGCTCTGCCGCTCGCCGTTGGAGAACTCGACCACCATCGATTCGCCGCCCCGGATCTGGAACTCCTCCACTCCGTCCTCGCCCAGCAGGTCGCGCAGCCGGCCGGCGGCCGCGGCGGCGGCCGACTCGCGGCGCGCCGCCCGGTCGGCGCCGTCCATGCGCTGCGGCGCTGCGGCCGACGAGGCCAGCGAACGGCCCAGACGGCGCAGTGTCCGCTCCGAGCGCCTGGCGGGCGCGTACGGCACCGCCCGCACCACCTGGGCGCCCGCCAGCAGCCGCAACTCGGCGGTGTCGACCGCATGGTCCGCGACGACCACCAGAGCCAGAGGCACCCTGCTCGCCGGACCGGAACTCAGGCGCAGCCGGTCCCGCAGGCCGCGGCCCGAGCCGGCGGTCACCCACACCACCCCGGCGGCTGCGGCTGCCGTGGTGCGCTGCACGCTGTCGCTCTCGGAGGGGTCCACTACCACGACCGAGGCCCGCTGCGGCGCGGCGGCCAGCGCCCGGTCGGCGAGCGACTCGCCCACCACCAGATCGGCGGCCGAGGATCGCACTCCCTCGATGATGGTGCGCACCACCCAGCCGGCGGCCTGCGGGTCGAGCCGGCGGTCAGTCGAGACCATCAGCATCGTCGGACCTCCCTTCGCCCGGTTGCGGCGCCGGCGCCGGCGCCGGGCAGCCGGGCCAGCCCGCCGGAGGCGACTTCCATATCCACCACACCGTCGGGCCCAGGACGGCGGCCAGGTGCGGTCGGGCCTCGACCACCACCGTGCCCTCGCCCGCGACCACCACGGGCAGCACCGCCGCGGCGCAGCCGCCCGGCTGCGCGGCCAGCACGGCGGCGTCTCCGGGTCGGGGTCCCGGGTCGGGCCAGAGCGACGGGTCCACCGCCACCGCCAGCAGGGCCGCCGACAGGTCCGAGGCGGCCGGCACCACAGCGTCGGTCAGCATGGCCCCGGACACGACCGTGCCCGCCGGCACCGCCACCGCTGGCACGCGACCGGCCAGCTGGTCGGCGGTCACGAACAGAGCGGCGGAGGCCTCGGGCATCTCCACCGTCACGAACTCGCCCGGCTCGCGTCCAGCCGGCCAGTCCTCGGCCGCGGCCACGACGCGCACGGCGGGCTGGGGCTCGGGCCGGCCGAACAGCCATACCGAGAGCACCACCACGACGACGATGAGGGCTGCGGCCGTGAACCGCCGCGACTGCCCCGACATGGGTACTGGTGTTGTGGCCATCCGCTCCCCCTAACCCGCTGGCGACGGATGCGGGCGCTCGGGACCCGATCCGACCGGATCGCCCTGCAGCGTGGTAGCCGACGTGTAGTCGATGATCCCCAGGAACCACTCGACGCCTCCGGCCAGAGTGGCGCACCGGCGGAAAGTGGCGCCGCCCTCTCCCGTGCCCTCGAAGCAGGCGCCCGTCTGCCAGGACCAGACCCCTGGCGTGGCCAGTTCCCAGCGGCAGCGGTCGTAGGAGTCGGCCGCGGCCATGGCCGTGGCGATGCCGCACGACGCGTTCACGTCGAGGTTGCGGTGGCGTCGCTCGGCTTGCGCCCGCTCGGCCGCGCTCAGGTTGTCCCAGCGGCTGAGGTAGGCGTCGAATCCCGCGCCGGGCCGGGCCGCGCGGGCGTTCTCGATTGCGGCGCGGTGACTGGGACGCCACGGCAGCTGCTGGGTCATGCGGGTGCGGATGCTGACGACATCCCACAGGCAGCCGTCGGCGCCGGCGACGGACCACACGCCCTGGGAGTCGGCCACCGGCCACACCGGCGACCGGGCCACCAGCAGGTGCTCCCCGCCGCCGGGCACATCCGGATGCGGAGGCCAGGGCCTGCCCGGCCGGCTCCGGGCCTCGATGCCGACCAGCGTCACCCACCGCATCTGCGACACGAACCGCGAGCGCTCGCCGACAGTCAGTCTCAGACCCGTCGTGCACGGATCATCGTCGTCGCCCCGAGGGGGCGGGCTGACCCCGCCTCCTCCGCCGTCTTCGTCGCCGCCGCGGATGCGGTCCAGAAGCGCAGCGAGCTGGGCGTTGGACATGGTCGAGTCAGGATCGGCGTCGGGCCGGGTGTAGGGGTTGGTGATGCCGTCGCCGTCGCCGTCGTGGCCGAGCAGGATGCCCATGTCGGCCAGCTCGTCGGCCACCTCGAACGGGTCCGCACCGGGCTCGACGTCGACGCCGATCCCCGTCGCTATCGCGATGAACATGTCCCCGCGGTCGGCGGTGCCCTCTTCTGGGAGGGTCTCGATGGCGGCGTCGGCGTCGAAGTCCGTGTTGTGCTCCCCGTAGCGCTCGACGATCTCCAGGAGGTCCTCGGCGCCGGCGTCCTCGTCGGGGTTGTAGTCGTCGGGCAGGTAGCCGTTCTCGATGCCGGAGTTGATCTCGCTGCACGCCCAGGAGCGGCAGTCCGGGCCAGTGCCGGAGGCTTGGGCGGTGGCGGGCGCGCGCGGCCGGCTGGTGGCCGGCGGGGCGCACCCGTCGGGCGGCCTGCAGGCGGGCGGCCCGGCGGCCGGCGCCTGGATGTGGGCCGGCGGCGGCAGCGGACGGGCATGGGCGGCCTCGGCGCGCTGGTGGGCGACCACCCCGCCGAGCAGCACCGCCGCGATCCCGAACGCGCTCGCGGCCAGGCACCGCCGGGGGGCGGGCTCGCCGGACGGCGGCTGATGCGGAGACGGGGTCTCGGACATTGCAGACGGCTCCTCGTTCAGCAGGCCACTGGGAAGTAGCGCTCGGGGGTGTCGTGGTGGTGCTCCATCCACTCCTCGGCCAGCCGGGCGGAGCGGTCGCAGTCGCGCCAGTCCTCGGCGCTGGGGCGGCTCTCGACCCACTCGGCCCAGGCGTCGCAGTCGCTGCCGAACCGTTCGGGCTGCTCGGCGCGCCGGCGCACGCGGGCCTCGAGCTCGACCCCGGCGGGGAGCACGGTCCGGCACTGCTCGGCCAGCGTCGTCACTTCGGACAAGAGGAGGCCGGCGTCGCCGGTCCGGCCAGCCGGGCGACGGCCGCCACCCTGATCCTGACGTCCGTCGGAGAGGAGCAGGCCGGCGTCGGCGGTCCGGGCCGGCGGCGTGCCGCCGACGAGCGGGTCTATGACGGTGGCGCAGTTGTGCCAGCCGTGGCGGTTCTTGACGCCCGTGCCGCGGGCGCCCGCACCGTAGGCGTCGGCCCGGTCCTGGTACTGGTCGAGCACGCACCACGGATGGGCGCCCAGGTAGTCCAGCGCCCACTTCATCTCGTGCAGCAGCCAGGTGCAGTTGCCCCGCGGCTGGTCGAAGCACCAGCTCGTCCAGCGGGCCACGTCGCGGGTCCATCTCGGGGTCTCGCCGGCCCGGCGGCCGGCGCAGATGCCGCCCGCGCCCTCGCCGGGATGGGCGCTGTGCGCGCAGTCGGAGAGGTCCTGGGCGACCTCCCACTCCGACGGCGGGTAGCAGTCCGGGGGCCACGGAGGGCCCGGCGCACAATCCGGGTAGTCCCAGTAGGGGAGGCCTCGCGGGATCATCCCCGCCTCCGGGCGCGGAGGATGGCCCCTCTCGGACTCGGAGTCCGGACCCTCCGACGCCGCCGACGCCGCCGACGAGGACGGCATCGCGGTCGTCGTCGGGATGGTCGCAAGGGCTGCCGTGGCTGCGGGCGAGGCGGTCGTGGATGTGGCCGGCGTCACCTGAACGAGCTCGACCGGCTCTGACTCGACCGGCTCTGCCTCGACTGGCGCTGACTCGACCGGCGCTGACTCGACTTGCTCTGACTCGACCGGCTCTGCCTCGACTTGCGCTGCCGGCGCCGAAGGCCCGGGACCGACCGTCGCCGACCCGGCCGCGGGCGTCCGGCCGCCGTCCACGGGACCGCTGCCACAGCCGGCCGCGACCATGGCGAGTGTCGCTAATCCAAAGCGCAGGAAATTCATGGTCGATCATCTAAGCAGCATCCAAAGACATTTGCAACTGTTTTATGAAATTTCTTTATTTTCCCGTGTTCGTCTGATCATCTGCGTGTGTCCGGACACGCCGGCGACCCTGCTCGGCCGCAGCCGGGTGGTAGCTTCAGCCGGGTGAACGAAGCGGTCGAGCGCCATGCCGGGCTCGACGCGGTCATGGCCCGGGCGCCCTCCGAGAACTTCCCGGTCGCGCTGCGGATGCTGCCCAGAGCGGTGCAGGGCCATCTGCGGGCCATCTACGGCTACGCACGGCTCGTCGACACCCTCGGCGACGAGTACCCCGGCGACCGCCTGGCCGCGCTCGACTGGGTCGAGGCCCAGCTCGACGACCTGTTCGCCGGCGCCCCCCGCCACGAGGCCTTCGTCCGGCTGGCGCCAACCGTGGAGCGGTTCGGCCTGGGCCGCGATCCCTTCGACGGGCTGCTGGCCGCCAACCGGCTCGACCAGCACAAGACCGCCTACGCCGACTTCGACGAGCTGATGGGGTACTGCGAGCTGTCGGCCAGTCCCGTCGGGCGGCTGGTGCTGGCAGTGTTCGAGGCGGCCACTCCCGACCGCCTGCGCGCCTCCGACCAGGTCTGCAGCGGCCTGCAGGTGCTGGAGCACCTCCAGGACGTGGGGGAGGACGCGGCCAACGGGCGCGTCTACCTGCCGGCCGACGACATGGAGCGCTTCGGCGTCTGCGTCGAGGACCTCGGCGCGCCGGCGGCGTCGGCCAATCTGCGCGGCCTGGTGGCCTACGAGGCCAGCCGGGCCCGGTCCATGCTCGACCAGGGGAGGGGGCTGGCAGCGTCGCTGCGAGGGCCGGCCCGCCTGGCTGTGGCAGGGTTCGTGGCCGGCGGACTGGCCAATCTCGACGCGCTGGAGGCAGCCCGATACGAGGTGCTGGGCGCCCCCCGCAAAGCCGGCGCGGCACGGGTGCTGGGCCGTCTCGCCGGCGTGTACTCGCACCGCGAGCGCCGGCGGCGCGCGAAGCCGGGCGCGGCACGGGCGCGGGGCCGTATCGCCGGCATGCGCCTGTCCCGCGTGAGCCTGTCCGGCGCGGCCCGGCGAGGAGCCGTCAGCCGGTGATCTCGGCGGAGGCGGCCTATCGGCGCTGCGAGGAGATCACCAGGTCCGAGGCGCGCAACTTCGCCTACGGGATCCGCCTGCTGCCGCCGCCCAAGCGCAGGGCCATGTCCGCCCTGTACGCCATGGCCCGACGCATCGACGACGTGGGCGACGGCGACTGGCCCCAGGACCGCAAGCTCGCCGCGCTGGACGACCTCCACCACGCCGTCGCGGCCCTGGAGGCGGGCGAGGTCGCCGACCCTGCCGACCCGGTGCTGGTGGGGGTGGGCCACGCCGCGGCCCGCTACCCGATCCCGGTGGCCGCCCTGCACGAGATCGTCGAGGGCTGCGAGCTCGATGTGCGGGGCGAGACCTACGCCACCATGGACGACACCGTGCGCTACTGCCGGCTGGTGGCCGGCTCGGTGGGCCGCCTCGCGCTGGGCGTGTTCGGCGCCGGGCCCGCCCGTGCCGTAGCTGCGGGCCTGGCCCGGGGCAGCACCGCGCCGGCCGGCGGCGGGTCTGCGGGTGCCGTCGCTGCGGGCCCGGTTGTCGGCGGGTCTGCGGGTGTCGTCGCTGCGGGCCCGGTCCGGGGCAGCACCGCGCCGGCCGACGAAGATCGGTCCGTCGAGGACCTGGCCGACGACCTCGGGGTGGCCCTCCAGCTCACCAACATGCTGCGCGACATAGTCGAGGACCATCACATGGGGCGCATCTACCTGCCCGAACAGGAGCGGATCCGCTTCGGGATCGCCCCGGGCCGCTGGGACCCGCCCGAGAGCGCCGCCGCGCTGGTGCAGTTCGTGGCCGGCCAGGCGGTGACATGGTTCGAGCGCGGTCTCGTGCTGCTCGACCATCTCGACCACCGCAGCCGGGCATGCACCGCGGCCATGGCCGGGATCTACCGGCGGCTGCTGGCCCGCATCCTGGCCGAGCCCGCGTCCCCGCTCAACGGCCGGGTCAGCCTTCCCGCCCACGAGAAGGCCCTGGTGGCGGCCCGCAGCCTGTCCGGACTGGGGCCGTGAGCGTCGGCCGCCCGCTACCGACGAACATCAATGGGTTAGCCACCTCAGAGGTGGTCAACTCATTGAAGTTCGCTGCCGGGCGCTCGGCGAGGCCGTGACAACCGGCCCGCGGCGGGCGCGGGTGGTGGTGGTCGGCGGCGGTCTGGCCGGGCTGTCGGCCGCGGTGGAGGCCGCCGACCGGGGCGCGGCCGTCACCCTGCTCGAGCGCCGCCCCCGCCTCGGCGGCGCCACCTGGTCGTTCGAGCGCAACGGCATCTGGTTCGACAACGGCCAGCACGTGTTCATGCGCTGCTGCACCGCCTACCGGGCGTTCCTGGAGCGGATCGGCTCAGCCGGCGGAGCGTCGATGCAGAGCCGGCTCGACGTTGTTGTGATGGCGCCGGGCGGGCCGGTCGGGTCGATCAGGCGCACGCCCGGCCCGGCCCCGCTGCACCTGGCGCCCGCGCTGCTGTCCTACCCGCACCTGAGCCTGCGCCAGAGGCTGGCGGTGCTGCGGGCCGGCCTGGCGCTCCGGCGGCTCGATCCCGACGATCCGGCCCTCGACGGCATGGCCTTCGGCGAGTGGCTGACGGCCCGCGGCCAGGACACGGCCGCCGTCGAGACCTTCTGGGACCTGATCGTGCTGCCGACGGTCAACGCCGGCGCAGCCGACGCCTCCCTCAAGCTGGCCGCCAAGGTGTTCGTGACCGGGCTGCTCACCGGGGCCGGCGCGGCCGACATCGGCTGGGCCCGGGTGCCCCTGTCGGCCCTCCACGGCGACGCCGCCCGCCGGGCCCTGGAGGCCGCCGGGGGAGAGGTCCGCTCCCGTGTCCCGGTGAAGGCGGTGCGCCCCGGCCGCGCCGGCTTGGAGGTGCAGACCGACGAGCAGGTCATCGAGGCCGACTCGGTGGTGGTGGCCGTGCCCCACGACGCGGCCGCCGCGCTGCTGCCGCCCGGAACCGTCGCGGCCCAGGACCGGCTCGTCGAGCTGGGCGCCTCCCCGATCGTCAACGTCCATCTGGTGTACGACCGCCCGGTGACCGACTTGGACTTCTTCGCCACCGTCGGCAGCGACGCGCAGTATGTGTTCGACCGCACCGCCGGCGCCGGGCTCGACGACGGCCGCCAATGCCTGGCCGTGTCCCTGTCGGCCGCGGAGTCCTACATCGGCATGGCCTCCGCCGACCTGGTGTCGCACTTCACGGCGGAGCTCGCCCGGCTGCTGCCCGCAGCCTCGGAGGCCACCGTCACCGAGTCGATCGTCACCCGCGAGAACTCGGCCACGTTCCTCGGCGTGCCGGGCACCGACTCGCTGCGAGCCGGCGCCGGAACCGCCCTTCCCGGCGTGTACCTGGCCGGCGCCTGGACCGGCACCGGCTGGCCCGCCACGATGGAGGGGGCGGTCCGCAGCGGAACCGGCGCCGGCCGGCTCGCGGCCCGCTTCGCCTGCCACACGACCACCCACCGCCCGCATTCGCCGCCGAGCCCCGACCAGCCCCACAACCACCGCGCAGCCGCCTGCTGAAAGATCTGGGCGAGTGGCACGCCGTGAGTACGATCGCGGAACCGTGCAGTCCGTAGCGCGTAGCGCATCCGATGGGATGCCCGATCACGGGGAGCTTGGTGAGCACGATCGCGGAACCGTGCAGTCCGTAGCGCGAGGTCAGAGACTTGGTGGGTCGCTCAACCAAACCCGCGACACACCGTTGGTGGCATGCGGTGAGCTCGACTGCGGAACTCCGGCGACCATCGCGCGAGGCCCTACCTCGGACGGGTCGCGTGGCCGAACCCGCTACACACCACTCGCCGGGCATCACCGGCTAAGGTTCGGGCCATGACTCCCCAGCACGCTCAATCTCCGGGAGGCGGCTCGGCGGGGCGGGCCATCGTGCTTGTGGTCGTGGCGGTCGCGCTGGGCGTGTTCTTGCTGGCGCGAGGCTTCGACGACTCCGACGATAGCGCTGAGGCCGCCCCCAGCGCCGCGACGGAGGAGCCGGCCAACGTCGACCCCGACGGGACCGGCACCAGCGGCACGACCACCACCACGACGACCACCACCACGACGACGACGGCGCCCCCGGTGATCACCCACCCCCCCGGTGAGGTCAAGGTGGCCGTGATGAACGGCACCGGCGTGCGGGGACGGGCCGGCCGGACAGCCGACACGCTCAACGCCACCGGGTTCGTGACCGCAGCCAAGAACACCCAGCAGGACCGGGTCGAAGCCTCGGTCATCTACTACCGGCCGGGATACGGCGACGACGCCAAAGCGGTCGCGTCCGCGCTCGGCGCGCCCCCTGACATCATCACGCCCGCTCCGGGAACGATCATGACCCTGATCAGGAACCCGGAGTCGCCGGCGGACCTGGAGGAGTTCAACATCTTCGCGGTGGTCGGCACCGACGACGTGATCCTCGACCCCGGCCCGCCCGCTGATTCCGGATAGTCCGCCAGAGGCCGAGTTTGCGAGGCCCGGGCCCGAGCGGCCGGCGGGCGCAGCGAACGAGAGGCGGGGACTCTGTTCCGAGCGGCCGGCGGGCGCAGCGGACGAGTTTGCGAGACTCTGGTCCGAGCGGCGGGTGGGCGCAGCGGATGAGGGGCGGGGACTTTGGTCCGAGCGGCGGGTGGGCGCAGCGAACGAGGGCGGGAACGGTGTCGCCCCTCGCGCGGCGACGCCGCGAGAATGTCGACTGTGCGCGTCCTGGCTGCACCCGACAAGTTCCGCGGCACCGCCTCCGCCGGAGAGGTCGCGCAGGCAGTGGCCGCGGCCGCCGGCGCAGTGTCGGCGTCGTGCGACCTGGCGCCCATGGCCGACGGGGGCGAGGGAACCCTCGACGCGCTCGGCGGCCCCAACCGCTCCTCGGCGGTGACCGGGCCGCTCGGCGAGCCGGTCATCGCGCCCTGGCGGCTCAGCCGCGGCGTCGCCGTCATCGAGATGGCCCTGGCCTCGGGCCTGGCCGTCGCCGGCGGCGCCTCGCGAAACGATCCGGTCAACGCCACCACCGCGGGCACGGGCGAGTTGATCGCCGAGGCGGTCGAGGGCGGAGCGCGGCGTGTGCTGGTGGCGGTGGGCGGCTCGGCCACCACCGACGGCGGCCTCGGCGCGCTGGAGGCCCTGCCGTCTGCGGCCCGGATGTCGGGGGTGGAGATGATCGTGGCCTGCGACGTGCGCACGGCCTTCCTGGACGCCGCCGCCGTCTACGGCCCCCAGAAGGGCGCCTCGCCCGCCCAGGTCGAGCTGCTGGCCCGGCGGCTCAGACGCCTGGCGCAGATCTACGAGCGGGACTTCGCAGTGGACGTCACCAACATGGCCGGCGCCGGCGCGGCCGGTGGCTTGGCCGGAGGCCTCGCGGCCCGGGGCGCCGGCCTGGTCGACGGCTTCGAGGTGGTCGCCGACGAGACCGGCTTGGGGGAGCGGATCCTGGACGCCGACGTGGTCGTGACCGGCGAGGGTCGCTACGACGCCACGTCGCTGCAGGGCAAGGTGGTGGGGGGCGTGGCCGGGCTCGCAGCCGAGTCAGGCGCCCGGGCGCTGGCCGTGGTCGGCGGCTCGGATCCCGCCGCGCCGAGGCCCGACGGCCTGGAGATCCTCGACCTGACCGCGCTGTTCGGATCCGAGAGGGCGCACGCCGACCCCTGCGGATGCGTACGGGAGGCAGTAGCGGAGGCGCTCGGCCGCTAGCCCTCTTCGCGGCGCAGTCTCCCGGTCAGGACTAGTAGCGGAGGGGCTTGGCCGCTAGTCCTCTTCGCGGTGCAGCCTCCCGGTCAGGACTAGTAGCGGAGGGGCTCGGCCGCTAGCGCTCTTCGCGGCGCAGTCTCCCGGTCAGG
>JAPPLH010000054.1:3162-4181 GCA_028819505.1 Acidimicrobiaceae bacterium | reverse complement strand
CCTGCCCCAAGCCGCCTAGAAAGACTTGACAACAAGACAGGGACACCCCCCCCCGCGCCGCGATGTCGTCAACGGCTGTCCCGACTGCGACTCCGACCTCCGCAGCCCAGCTGGAGAAGCGTTTGTCGCGGGCGGCGAGGCAGGCAGCCAGATCCGTGACTCGGTCACGAACGGGATGGCCAGCGCCGGGATCGGGAATGCTGAGCAGGTTCAGCTGCTCGAATGTCATGTGCAGTTCGACGGTGCGGCGGGCCTGCCAGTCACAGGGCATCGAGCACAGCACTCCGAGCACATACGCCTCATCACGGATCGATCCTGCTGTCTGCAGCAGGTACGGCGCCTGGTTCACGATCACACGATCGGGTGGCACGAGGGCGGATATCAGAGTGCGAGTGTCGGTCGCCCTTGTCACGTCGCGGAACGCGATGCGGGCTCGGCGGCACGGTAACGAACACGGGTCATCCAGCACCGTCTCAGATAGCTCTGAGAAGGCTGAGGATGATGTTCGGCTCTGAGACCGGCGCTTGCCGTGCAGATACGCCGCGATGTCTTCTCCGTCGACGCTGTCGTAGTAGACGCCGGTATCGGGCTCCCACAGATTGAAGGACGCCCCCTTGTAGACCGGCCACACTTCGGGGGACGCTTCGCTCACCGATCTTTCCTCAGGTCTTCGAGCGCTGCCGCGCCGTCGTCGTTCATGAACTGGCTCCGGTCGCCGGTGGCGTCGAGTTCGCGGACCGGGCGGAAGCGCCATCGTCGTTCACGAAGAGGCTCCGGTCGTGCGTCGCGTGGAGTTCCGCGACTGCTCGGAAGCGCCACGCCCGTCGTCGCGGAAGAAGCGGTGCCGGTCGGTGGTCGCGTTGAAGTCGCCCTGGACCGGCCGGAACCTCCAGCTGCGATAGAATCCGCCCTTCTCGGTCGGTCGGTCGGTGGGTCGGTCGGTGGGGTGGTTGGGCTGGAGAATGGGATCGAGCGCGATCGTCACCGCCGGACGGAGAGCCGCCGGCAGGCCGCCCGGG
>JAPPLH010000054.1:0-3152 GCA_028819505.1 Acidimicrobiaceae bacterium | reverse complement strand
ATGCCCGCCGCCCGGCGGGCCGTTTGGTTGTGGGTCGGTGGGGGGGTGGCTGGCTGGCGGGCGGGCCCGGCAAATCGCTCTCGGTCGGTCGGTCGGTCGGTCGGTCGGTCGGTCGGTCGGTGAGGTCGCTGCCGTCGAATCGGGGATGCTGCTTGATCTTGCGCCACACCCTGAATGCGGCCCGGTTGGGCACCTGCGGGAAGGCCGCCGACTTCGACCAGCGGCGGAACTCCGCCACGGGCACCAGCTCCGGCCCGGCTCGCCGCACCTCTCGATAATGGTCCAAAGATGACGCCGGACCGGGATAGATCGCTACGAGGGGCTCGCCGCCTGCTTCCTCAAGGCCACCCCCTGGGGCCGTGCCGGGCGTTGAGCTTGCGGACCCCGACGAGGGCCACCGTGTAGCGACCGTCGACGCCGTCGAAGGCCCACTCGCCGGTGTTGAGGCAGGTGGCGACGGAGAGGACCGGGTGACCGTGATGAGCGCCACCGTGTACGAGTTGTGGACCCCCTCGAACACCCACCCCTTGTGGTTGATGAGCGTGAGCACCGACATCCTCGCTCCGGCTTGCCGAGAGAGAGAGAGAGAGAGAGAGAGAGATTTTCCTGATCCCCGACATCGGTGACTCGCAGCCGCCACTTGGCCATGCCCGCGTCCGACACAGCGGTGCGGGGCAGGACGATCCCGATGCGTCCGCCGGGTCGGGCGAGTTCGATGTTCGCCCACGAGAAGCCCTTGTACAGGTCGGTCTGGCCTGATCCCAGGTTCGGGAAGGAGGCCCGCAGGGTCATCTTGAGCGAGTCGGCTGCCTGCTTGTCGCGCTCGAACTGTGCTGCGAGATCGGGGCGGTCACGCTCGAGCGCGTCTATCCGGGCACGGCGCTTCGCCACCGGCAGGGAGCGCACGCCGGGCAGGTGCATTCCCCACCAGACCTCGCGGTCGGCCACCACCTTCTCCCACGGTGGGTTGCCGATGAGGCAGTCGAAGCCGCTGCGCCCGTCGCGTTGGAACACTTCCGGGAAGGTGGCAGGGAAGTGCACCGGCTTCAGATCGTCGAGCGTCTCTCGCACCGCCTGAGTCGCGACCATCCTGTCCATGGCCGCGGGATCGCGGTTCTCGGGCAGGTCGCAGGCACCGGCGCGGTGCGCCGCCACCACGTCGAAGAGCGCACGGGCGCCGGAGACCGCCGCAGAAGCCTCAAGATGGGCCTCACGGGCCTCGTCGATCTCGGCCTTGGTGGCGTCGGCGGTACGGGCCAGGCGGCTGAGAGCGTCGCCCGCCTCGTCCAGCATCTCGACGAGCTGGTTTCGGAACAGGCTCGGCGCGGACGGATCGGCGTCCGGCTCGAACGCCCTCAACACCTCCTCCAGAGTGCCGATGCCGGTGAGGCTGTTGCCCTCGACCAGGTTGTGGTCGAGGAAGCTCAACGGCAGGCCCGGCACGAACGTGTGCACCCAGATCGACAGCCGGGCCAGCTCCACCGCCACCCGGTTCAGATCGACGCCGTAGATGCAGTAGCGAGCCACCTGGCGGCGCAGCAGCGAACTCGTCTCGATCTCGGCGTCGTCGCCGAGGTCACCCAACGCCTTGACGGCGGCGTTGCGCAACCGCCTCAGTTCGGCGTGCACCCCCGCGGCAGCCGTCGGGTGGCGGCTGAGCCAGCCCGACAACTTCGCCTCGATCCGGTCGACGGCAGCCACCAGGAAATGACCCGACCCCATGGCAATGTCGGCACAGCGGAAGTCGAAGAACGCCGCCTCCACTCCCGCGGCGTCGCCCGCCTCGGCCAGTTCGTCGAGGCGGGCCAGATGGTCGTCCAGCGCCGGTTCGAGCGCATGGTCGAGCAGATGCCCGACCGCGAACGGCTTGGTGAAATAACTGCCGGTGCTCTTGCGGACCCCGGAGCGGTTGTGGAAATAGACCTTCCCGGCCGTGACCACCACTTCGTCGCCAGGACCGGCCGGGAGGTAGGTGGCCTCCCCCTTCAGCTCCCGCACGGTGAGGTCCTGCTCCGCGAGCGAGAGTTGCGACTCCAGCAGGCCCTCGTAGATCGTGCCGAACGTCCGCACCGAGAGAGATCTGAAATCGACCGGTCCCTCGCCTTCGGGGCTCCGGTCGATCAGCATCGACGACAGCGCCGGGGCCAATTCGGCGTCGGTGAGCGGCACCATCTCGTCGATAGCCGCCCCTGAGGGACTCACCCCGGGATCCACGGAGAACAGTCCGCCGTCGTAGGCGGGCAGACCCCACGCCACATTGCCGGTGTCGATAGCACTCCAAAGCTGGGCGACATCCGCCCACATCGAAGTGGCCGCCTCGTCGTACACGGCCTTGTCGCCGCGGCGATCTTCGGTGAGCCTGGCCACCAGCCGGGTGAGCGAATGGTCCGCATAGCGCGCGTTGGTGCTGTAGGGGAACAAGTCCTTGGCCTCGGCGTAGGCCACGAACAGCAGCCGGAACAGGATCACCATCACCTGCTCGTAGGCGTCCTTGAGCTCCGCCGAGCTCGGCGAGCGGCCCAGGCGCTCAGCCACCGCCGCCGCCAGCGCGGGCACGGTCTCCTCGTAGACCCGGTAGCGCAGCCGCACCGCCAGGTCGGCCGCGAAGCGGTCCGACGACTCGAGAACCTCCTCGATCTTGCCGTCCGTGTCGAGCGCCTCAGCCGAGAACAGCAGGTGCAGGTATCCGGCGTGCTCGTCGGTCAGCAGCTCCAGGTTCGCCTCCACGTAGGTCTCGGCCCGGCCCTTGCGGCCCACGCCGGTATCCGGGCGCGCCGCGTAGAGGCGGATCTCGCTGCCGCGTGTCAGCACCACCCAGTCGGCGCCGTGGGCGTCGGCGTGCGCCAGTGCCAGCGACACCGGCGTGATCCCGTCGAAACGCCTTGCGGGCGCGTCGACCGGCTCGCTCCCCAGGGCCCTGGTCCGGCACTCGGGCGGGCCGGGCTCGGCGCCGATCAGCATCCGCACGTTTGCGAGCTTGTCGAGCGAGCCGGCGATCAGCGAGTAGCCGCCGACGTTGAAGTAGGCGGTGGCGATGTCGAGGCGCACATCGTGGGCGAAGCCGTCCGCCGCGTGGCCGATGAAGCCGTTGAGCGAATCGGCCACAGTGACGCCGTGCTGGTTGACCGCCAGCTCGGGCTTGGCCTCCCCGC
>JAPPLH010000005.1 GCA_028819505.1 Acidimicrobiaceae bacterium | reverse complement strand
CAGTCGCTCCGCGTCGGGACGGGCCAGTCGCCGCGGGTCGGGACGGCTCAGTCGCCGCGGGTCTGGGCGGGCGAGCCTCCTTCGACCGGATCGCAGCCGCCGCCGGCGCCCGTGGCAGCCCGGCCGCGCACCGGCCCGGTCGCGACCGCTCCGGGGCCGGGACCTCCGCCCACCGGGCCCCGAACCCAGGTGCATGCCGCTCCGGGTCCGGGACCTCCGCCCCAGTACGTGCCGCCGGCCTACTACTACGAGGAGGTCCACCGATCCGACGGCTGGAAGCGGGCGGTGCTCATGTTCCTGGGTCTGGCGGTCCTCCTGGTCGCCCTCGGCGCCCTGGCGTGGACCTTCTACGACTCGCTGGGCCTGGACGAGAACAACGGGCCCGCGGCACCGGCCACTCCCGAGAGCGCCGTGCTGGTCGAGGTGCCCGACGTGTCCGGGCTCAGCTACGGGGAGGCGGACGCTCTGCTGAGGTCGGCCGGTCTGGAGCCGGCGCCCAGCTACCAGGTCGACACGGGCGTGCCAGAGAACACGGTGTTCGCCCAGAGCCCGCTCGCGGGCCAGCGGATCGAGGAGGGCGCCGCGGTGGCGCTCACCGTCAGCCAGGGCGAGACCCCCAGGGTCCCGCCGGTGCGGGGCCGCAACCGCGTGGACGCCGCCGAGATCCTTCGGGGCGCGGGCTACGAGGTCATCGTGATCGAGGGCACCAGCCAGGCCGAGGCGGGCATCGTGGTGGGCCAGGAGCCCTCCTCGAACACCGAGCTCGCGCCGGGCGAGGCGGTGACGATAACCGTCTCCACCGGGCCGGGGCAGATCTTCGTGCCCGACGTGCGGGGCCAGACCTTGAGCCAGGCCTTCCAGACCCTGATCGGGCAGGGGTTCCGCGTCGGGGAGAGACGGGAGCCCTCGACTGTGGTTGAGGAGGGACAGATCATCGACACCGATCCGCCCCACGGATTCCCGGTGTCGGCCGGACTGGAGGTGTTCGTCATCATCTCCGACGGTCCCCCGCTGGTGGCCATCCCCGACGTGCAGGGCCTGCTGTTCGATACCGGGAAGCTGGCCATCGAGCGAGCCGGGCTCGTCATCGGCATAGTGACGTTCGAGCCCGTGGAGCCGGGGTCGGCCGACGTGGGCCGGATCCTGGCCCAGACTCCTCCCCCCGACCTCGAAGTGTCGGCCGAGACCCCCGTGGACGTCGTGGTGGGTGAGTCAGCCGGGACCGGGGACGACCAGACCGTGCCCGAGCCGCCCGAGGGGGAAGGCGGAGAGACCGAGGGCATCGACCAGGCCGGGGTTGGCCCGCCCGAGGAGCCGGACGAGAACGGCTGAGACCGGCTGAGACCGGCTGCTCGTGCTAGCTACAACTCGCCAGGAAGTTGCCGAGCAGGTCGCGTCCGGCGTCGGTGAGCACCGACTCCGGGTGGAACTGCACTCCCTCGGTGCGGTGGTGCCGATGCCGCAGACCCATCACCAGGCCCTGATCGCAGCTGGCGGTGACCTCCAGGACGGGCGGAACCGAGGCGCGCTCGACGATCAGCGAGTGGTAGCGAGTGGCGGTGAAGGGGTTGGGCAGGCCGTCGAACACCCCCGAGCCGTCGTGCTCGATGACCGACGTCTTGCCGTGCATCACTTCCGGTGCCCGGATCACGGATCCCCCGAATGCCTGGCCGATGCACTGCATCCCCAAGCACACCCCGAAGATGGGCACCGAACCGCTGAGCGAGGCCAGCAGATCGTTGCTCACACCCGCGTCGTCGGGCGTGCCCGGCCCCGGACTGATCAGCACGCCGTCAGGCTCGAGCGCCCGCACCTCGTCGGCAGTGACCGCGTCATGCCGGTACACCAGAGGCTCGGCCCCCAGCTCCCCCAGGTACTGCACCAGGATGTAGACGAACGAGTCGTAGTTGTCGACAACAACAATCCGGGGGCCCATCCCCAGACGCTACCGGTTGCCTAGTGCCGCACCGGCAAGGCAGGATCCGCCGGCCGGGAAGGCTATGTCGCAGCCGCGGAGTCCCGGGCCTCGACCGCCTCCAGCACATGCAGTGCGATGTCGGCGACCTGCACCGAGTCCTCCTCCACGCCCGCAGCCCGCACCCCGTCGTCCATCATGATGTAGCAGAACGGGCAAGCGGTGGCGATGCGCGACGCCCCCGTGTCGAGCAGCTCCCGGGACCGCTCATCGTTCACCTTGGTGCCGATCGTCTCCTCCATCCACATGCGGGCCCCGCCCGCGCCGCAGCACATGCCCTTGGTGCCGTTGCGGGGGGCCTCCACCAGGTCGATGCCGCCGAGCGAGCCCAGCACCCGCCGGGGCGCCAGGTACACGTCGTTGTGCCGCCCCAGGTAGCAGCTGTCGTGGTAGACGACCCTCTCGGCCAGCGTGGCCCCCTCGAGGTTGAGACGGCCCTCGGCCACCAGCGCCTCCAGGAACTGGCTGTGGTGGACCACCTCGTAGTGCCCGCCGAGCTGCGGGTACTCGTTGGCCAGCGTGTTGAAGCAGTGGGGGCACTGCGTGACGATCTTGCGCACCCCCATCGAGTTGAGGGTCTCGATGTTGGCCGAGGCCAGCATCTGGAACAGGTACTCGTTGCCTGAGCGCCTGGCCGAGTCGCCGGTGCAGTTCTCGGCCGGGCCGAGGATGGCGAAGTCCACGCCGGCCCGCTCCATGAGCTGGGCCATGGCCCGGGCCACCTTCTTGTTCTTGTCGTCGAACGACCCCGCGCATCCGACCCAGTACAGGTACTCGGCGTCGAGGGGGTCGCCGCCCGACAGGACCCGCACCCCGTCGAGGTCCCGGGCCCAGTCGGCTCGCTCCGTCTGGCTCAGCGACCACGGGTTGGACGAGTTCTCCATGCCCCGGAAGGCCTGGCCCAGCTCCGAGGGGAAGTCGCTCTCCATCAGGGTGAGGTAGCGGCGCATGTCGAGGATCTTGTCGAGGATCTCGATGTTGACCGGGCAGATCTCGTCACAGGCCCGGCACGACGTGCATGCCCACAGCTCCTCGTTGCTGATGCGCTCGAACATCCAGTTGGCCGGCACCTCGACTTCTGTCCCGCCGCTGCTGAGGGGCGGCGACGTGGGCGGGCTGCCGGTGAGGGCCATGACCTCGCCCGTCTTGAGCACGATCTCGCGGGGATCCAGGGGCTTGCCGGTGGCGTGGGCCGGGCACACCGACGTGCAGCGGCCGCACATGGTGCAGGCGTCGGTGTCGAGCAGCTGCTTCCACGAGAAGTCCTCGATCACCGAGGCGCCGAACGTCTCCAGTTCGGTGTCGCCCTCCACCAGGTCGGGCATGGGCCGCATCGCGCCCTTGGGCCGGTCGCGGTGGCTCAGGTACATGTTCAGCGGCGATGTGAACATGTGGCGCAGCATCGTCGTCGGCAGGATCACCAGGAAGGCTGCGAAAGCGACCACGTGGGCCACCCACCACGCCTGGTGCCATCCGTGGACTGCGCCCGACCCGTCGACGAGGGTGGCCAGCGGGTAGCCGATGAAGCTCCAGCGCTCGTGGTCGGGCAGCCCGTCGGCTGCGATGCGGAAGGCCTCCGCGCCGAAACCGGTGATGCCGATGGCCAGCAGCACGCCGCCGATGACCGCGTGCTCGGGCCGGGTCTTGATGCGGATCCGGTAGGGCCTCCACATCGGCGGCCCGAAGCGTCGCAGGATGGCCCACAGCATCCCGACCACGAACACCGCGCCGGCCGCGTCGCCCACCGCGGAGTAGGCCCGGTACACGTCTCCGTGCAGGAACTTGGCCCCGTCCGGGAGCTGGTGGTCTACCTCCAGGGTGGTTGTCACCCCCAGCAGGATCAGGAAGCTGAAGTAGATCAGCGAGTGCATCACCCCGGCGCCGGGCTCCCTCAGCAGGGTGCGCATGTAGACGCCGGCCCGGAAGTCGGCCATGCGGTGCTTGGCGTTGTGCATCGTGGTGCGGCGGTTGTCGGGCCGGCCCCGCTGCCAGTTCTTCACCCGGTTGGCGAACAGGACCGCCCCGTACACCAGCAGTATGGGAATGACGGTGTAGAAGGCGGCCTTCAGCGGGGCAGGGATGTTGCCGAAGACCTCGCGGGTGATCGGGCTGTCGCTGTGGAAGCCGGTGATCCCGGCGACGATCCCCGACAGGGCGGTGAACAGCGCGATGGCGACACCGAGCGCAACGACGATGTGATGGGGCTTGATCCG
>JAPPLH010000101.1 GCA_028819505.1 Acidimicrobiaceae bacterium | reverse complement strand
GAGGGCGCGGCTGAGACCGGCCTCGGCGGCATGGCCGGCTCCGACGGCAACAGCGTGGCCGTCCCGCTGGCCGCAACCCTGGCGGCGGTAGTCCTGCTCGGCGGGGCTGCGCTCGTCACCAGGCGTCACGCCTAACAGACAACCAACCCGCTGGGGGCGGGAGTTCATGGCGAACACCATTCCTTCAGCGGCAAGACTGCGGACTGCGGCAGCGGCACTCATCGCGGCTGCCGCAGTCGCGTCCTGCAGCGCTAGCCCCCCGCGCACGGTCGCACCCGCGCCCGCCGCTTCAACGCCGGCAACCTCGAGCGACACAGCAGCCGCCGACCACCCGGCCACAGCCGCTCGAGAGTCGACACCGACGCTCGTGACGGAAGCACCGGCAGCCGCGACGGAGATGTCGACGACCGACGCGACAGCGCCTGCGACCGACACGACAGCGCCTTCGACCGGCACAGAAGCGCCGACGACTGGCGCAGCAACGACTCTCATTGCGGTGGCGCCGCCGGCCTCGGTCGCTGAACGCGCCGTGGCCCCCGCCACTGGCGCCACTGGTGCCGGCACCGCCGCCGAGTCGTGGGACTACTCGCCGCTGGCGGACCACTTGAGCCTCGACGCGGTCGCCGACGCCCGGATGCAGGCGCCCGACCCCGCCGTCATCCGCATCCCGAGGCTCGAGGTGGAAGCGGAGGTCATCCCCCTCGGCCTTCAAGATGACGGATCGATAGAGGTGCCGGAGGACCCGGACCAAGCAGGCTGGTGGCTGGGCGGCCCCGAGCCGGGCGAGACGGGCCCGGCCGTGATACTCGGCCATGTGGACTCCCAGGAGGAGGGCCCGGCCGTGTTCTTCTACCTCCGTTACCTGGATCCCGGTGACGAGATCCACATCGACCGGGTGGACGGATCGACCATCACCTACGTGGTCGAGGCGACCGAGCGGCACGACAAGGACGAGTTCCCCACCCACGCGGTGTACGGGCCGACCGAGGAGCCGACGCTCCGGCTGGTCACCTGCGGCGGCGACTTCGACTTCGGCGTGAGGACCTACGCGGACAACGTGATCGTCTTCGCCTCGCTGGCCTGAGGGCGAGCGGGCAGGCCGCGACCGGCCGAAGGCTCCGTGGGATGCGCAGCCGGCCGGAACAGGCCGTCTACCTCATCGGCATCGAGGTCGGCTCGACCACGGCGGGCAGGCCGGTCGAGCCCATCAGGTCGGCATCCACGGCCGCGGCGCAGGCCCGGCCTTCGGCTATGGCCCACACGATGAGACTCTGGCCCCGGCCCATGTCACCGCACACGTACACGCCCGGCACGTTGGCGGCCCAGTTCTCGTCGCGGGCCACGTTGCCCCGGCCATCCAACTCCACACCGAACTGCTCGATCAGCGGCGCCCGCTCCGGCCCCACGAACCCCATGGCCAGCAGGACCATCTCCGCGGGAATCTCCTCCTCGGTCCCCGGAATCGGATCGAACTGCATCCGACCGTCGGTGAACGACTGCTCGACCCGGATTGTGGCCAGCGCGGCCAGGTTGCCGTCACCGTCGCCTATGAACTCGGTGGTGTTGATGGCGTAGTCGCGCTCGCCGCCCTCCTCGTGGGCCGACGACACCCGGTAGATCATGGGCCACGTCGGCCACGGGTCGGCGTCGGGACGCTCGTCGGGCGGGCGGGGCATGATCTCGAACTGCCGGATGGAGGCGGCCCGCTGGCGGTGGGCGGTGCCGAGGCAGTCGGCCCCGGTGTCGCCACCGCCGATGATCACCACCCGCTTGCCCTCCGCGGTGATCGGCGACGAGTCGAGGTCGCCCTCCTGCACCCGGTTGGCCAGCGGCAGGTACTCCATGGCCTGGTACACGCCCCGCAGCTCCCGGCCCGGGATGGGAAGGTCGCGCCAGGCCGTGGCCCCGCACGCCAGCACCACCGCGTCGAAGGAGTCCTGCAGCTCCCCGGCGGTCACGTCGGCGCCGACGTCCGCCCCCGCCCGGAATGCGGTTCCCTCGGCCTCCATCTGGGCCAGGCGGCGGTCGAGGTGGCGCTTCTCCATCTTGAACTCGGGGATCCCGTAGCGCAGCAGGCCGCCGATGCGGTCGGCCCGCTCGAACACGACCACTTCATGGCCGGCCCTGGTCAGCTGCTGGGCCGCGGCCAGCCCGGCCGGCCCCGACCCCACCACGGCCACGCTGCGGCCGGTGAGGACCGCGGGGGGCTGGGGCACGATCCAGCCCTCGGCCCAGGCCCGGTCGACTATCTCCACCTCGACCTGCTTGATCGTGACCGGAGGCTCGTGGATGCCCAGAACGCAGGCCGCCTCGCACGGCGCGGGGCACAGCCGGCCGGTGAACTCGGGGAAGTTGTTGGTGGCGTGCAGGCGCTCGATGGCCCGCCGCCAGTGCTTCCGGTACACCAGGTCGTTCCAGTCGGGGATCAGGTTGCCGAGCGGGCAGCCGCTGTTGCAGAACGGGATCCCGCAGTCCATGCAGCGCGACGCCTGCCGCCGGAGCCTGTCCTCCGGGAAGTGCTCGTACACCTCGCGCCAGTCGCGCAGCCGCACCGGCACCGGCCGGCGGGACGGAAGCTCCCTGTCATGCACCAGGAACCCCCGCGGATCAGCCATGTCCCCCGCTCTTGTTCGCTGCGCTCACGGGCCGCTCGGGCCACGGCCTCGCTGGGCGCCGCGGTGGAATCATCAAGAATCGCCGCCTTCCCGCTCGGCCTCTGGTCACCCGTGGGCCGCGGCCATCACTGCGGCCACCTCGTCGATGCCCGCGACGCGGGCCTGCTCGGCCGCCTGACGCACCCGCTTGTAGTCGCTGGGCATCACCTTCACGAAGTTCCTGGAGGCGGAGGCCCAGTCGCCGAGCAGCCGGGCCGCCACCTCGCTGCCGGTCTCGTGGCGGTGGCGCTCCACCCGGTGCCGCAGCCACACGAAGTCCTCGCCGTCGAGCTCTTCGAGCTCCACCATCTCGGGATTCACCCGCACCGGCAGCTTGCCGCTGGGGTCGTACACGAAGGCGATGCCGCCCGACATGCCGGCCGCGAAGTTCCGGCCCACCGGGCCGAGGACCACCGTCCGCCCGCCGGTCATGTACTCGCACCCGTGGTCGCCGACGCCCTCCACTACCGCGAGGGCCCCGGAGTTGCGCACGCAGAACCGCTCCCCCACCAGACCCCGCAGGTACATCTCGCCCGAGGTGGCGCCGTAGCCGATGACGTTGCCCGCGATGACGTTGCGCTCCGCCGCGAAGTTGGCGTCGGGCGGCGGGGGGCCCCCCCCGCGCCCCCCCCCCCCCCCCCGGCCCGCGGGGGGGGAGGGGGCGCGCACCCGGCGGCCGGGGGGGGCCCGCGCCGCCCCCCCCCCCCCCGGCCCCCCCCCCCGCTGGAACACCCCGCCCGTGGGGGCGCCGTCGCCTTTGCCGTGCCCCGCTATGCGGTGGCGCCCCGCCGCTATGTGGGGGGCGGCGGGGGGGCGCACGACGATGCGACCGCCGGACAGGCCCTTGCCGACGTAGTCGTTGGCGTCGCCCTCGAGGCGCAGGGTGATGCCCCGGGGCACGAACGCCCCGAAGGACGTTCCGGCCGAGCCGGTGAAGTTCACGACGATGGTGTCGTCGGGCAGGCCGGCCGCGCCGTAGCGCCGGGTCACCTCGCTGCCCAGCAGCGTGCCGACGGTGCGGTTGGTGTTGCGGATGGGGATGTCGATGGTAACCGGACGGCTGTCGGACAGGGCGCCCTCGGCGAGCTGGATCAGCATCTGGTCGAGGGCCCGGTCCAGGCCGTGGTCCTGCTGCTCTCGCTGGTGGCGCACGGCGCCGGGCCCGACCGGCGGCAGGTGCAGGATGGGCGTCAGGTCCAAACCCGAGGCCTTCCAGTGGTCGACCGCCTCGGTCACGTCGAGCACCTCGACCTGTCCGACGGCCTCCTCGATGCTGCGGAAGCCGAGTTCCGCCAGCGTCTCCCGCACCTCTTCGGCGATGAACTCGAAGAAGTTGACCACGAACTCGGGCTGTCCCGAGAACTTCTTGCGCAGCTCGGGGTTCTGGGTGGCCACGCCCACCGGGCAGGTGTCGAGGTGGCAGACCCGCATCATCACGCAGCCCATCACCACCAGGGGCGCGGTGGCGAAGCCGAACTCCTCGGCGCCCAGCAGCGCGGCGATCACCACGTCGCGGCCGGTCTTGAGCTGGCCGTCGACCTGCACGACGATGCGGTCCCTCAGGTCGTTGAGCAGCAGCGTCTGCTGGGTCTCGGCCAGTCCCAGCTCCCAGGGCGCGCCGGCGTGCTTGATCGATGTCAGGGGCGACGCTCCCGTGCCGCCGTCGTGGCCGGAGACGAGCACCACGTCGGCGTGGGCCTTGGACACCCCGGCGGCCACCGTGCCCACCCCCACCTCGGCCACCAGCTTGACGTGGATGCGGGCCGCGGGGTTGGCGTTCTTGAGGTCGTGGATGAGCTGGGCCAGGTCCTCGATGGAGTAGATGTCGTGGTGGGGCGGCGGGGAGATGAGCCCCACCCCCGGCGTGGAGTGGCGGGTCTTGGCTATCCACGGGTAGACCTTGTGGCCCGGCAGCTGGCCCCCCTCGCCGGGCTTGGCCCCCTGGGCCATCTTGATCTGGATGTCGTCCGCGTTGACCAGGTACTCGCTGGTCACGCCGAAGCGGCCCGACGCGGCCTGCTTGACCGCGCTGCGCCGCAGATCGCCGTTGGGATCGGGGATGTAACGGTCGGCGTCCTCGCCGCCCTCGCCGGTGTTGGACTTGCCGCCGATGCGGTTCATGGCGATGGCCAGGGTCTCGTGGGCCTCCTTGGAGATCGATCCGTAGCTCATGGCGCCGGTGGCGAAGCGCCTGACGATCTCGGCCACCGGCTCGACCTCGTCGAGCGGCACCGGCGGCCGCTCACCGGTGCGCAGCCGGAACAGCCCCCGCAACGTGCCCAGGCGGCTGGACTGGTCGTCGACGCGCCGGGTGTACTCCCGGAAGATGTCGAAGCGGCGCTCGCGGGTGGCGTGCTGGAGCTTGAACACGGTCTCGGGGTTGAACAGGTGGTACTCGCCCTCGCGCCGCCACTGGTACTCGCCGCCGGCCTCGATGGTGCGGTGGGCCCGCCGGGTGGCGTTGGCGGGGAAGGCCCGCCGGTGGCGCACCGCCACAGCGGCCGCGATCTCGTCGGTGCCGATGCCTCCCAGGCGGCTGGCCGTTCCGGTGAAGTGCTTGTCCACCAGCTCGGGGCCCAGCCCGATGGCCTCGAATATCTGGGCGCCGGTGTAGGAGGCCACCGTGGAGATGCCCATCTTGGACATCACCTTGAGGATCCCCGCGCACGCCGCCTTCACGAAGTTGCGGTGCGCGGCCTCGACCCCCATGGCCGGGTCCAGGCCGTGGAGTCCCTCCGTCACCATGTGGGTGATGGTCTCGAACGCCAGGTAGGGGTTGACCGCGTTGGCGCCGTAGCCGAGGTGCAGGCACAGGTGGTGGACTTCTCGGGCGTCGCCGGTCTCCGACACCAGCCCCACCCGGGTGCGGGTGCGCTCCCGCACCAGGTGCTGGTGCACGGCGGAGACGGCCAGCAGCGACGGGATGGGCGCCATCCGCTCGTCGCTGCCCCGGTCGGACACCACCAGGATGTCGGCTCCCGCGGCTATGGCGGCCGACGCCGCGTCGCACAGCCCGTCCAGCGCCCGGCGCAGGCCGTCGCCCCCGTCGGCGACCGCGAACAGGGCGGGCAGCACCTCGGTGCGGAAGTCCCCGATCCCGCCCGGTCCGTCGATCTCCACCAGCCGGGCCAGTTCGGTGTCGGTGATGACCGGGCTGTCGAGGTGGACGGTCCGGCACGACGACGGCCGGGGGTCGAAGAGGTTGCCTTCGGGGCCGACCCGGGCGTACAGCGAGGTGACCAGCTCCTCCCGGATGGCGTCCAGCGGCGGGTTGGTGACCTGCGCGAAGAGCTGCTTGAAGTAGTCGTAGATCGGTCGGGCCCGGTCCGACAGCACCGCCGGCGGCGTGTCGGTGCCCATCGAGCCCAACGCCTCCTTGCCGTCGATGGCCATGGGCGCCAGCAGCAGGCGGTGCTCCTCGTGGGTGTGGCCGAACATCTGCTGGCGCTGGATGAGCGACCCCTCGTCGCGGCGCGAGCCCCGCTCTTGTTCGCTGCGCTCACGGGCCGCTCGGGCCACGGCCTCGCGGACTCGGCCTCTGGGAACCTCGCGACGGGGCAGGTCGTCGAGATGGACCAGGTTCTGGTCCAGCCACTGGCCGTAGGGACGGCCCGAGGCCAGGCGGTCCTTGATCTCGTCGTCGCGCACGATGCGGCCCTCGGCGGTGTCGATCAGGAACATGCGCCCGGGCTGCAGGCGGCCCTTCTCCACCACCGACGACTGCGCAACGTCGATCACGCCGGTCTCCGACGCCATCACCACCAGACCGTCGCTGGTGACCATGTAGCGCGAGGGTCGCAGCCCGTTGCGGTCGAGAACCGCGCCGATCACGGTCCCGTCGGTGAAGGCGATCGAGGCCGGGCCGTCCCAGGGCTCCATCCGGGTGGCGTGGTACTGGTAGAACGCCTTGCGCTCGGCGGCCATCTCGGCGTGATGCTCCCAGGGCTCGGGGATCATCATCAGGACCGCCTCGGCCAAGGAGTAGCCGCCCAGTGTCAGGAGCTCCAGCACCTCGTCGAAGCCGGCGGTGTCGCTGGCGCCGGGCGTGCAGACGGGGAAGGCCCTCTCCAGGCCATCGAGCAGCGGCGACGAGAGCAGCGTCTCGCGGGCCCGCATCCAGTTGCGGTTGCCGGCGATGGTGTTGATCTCGCCGTTGTGGGCGATCATGCGGTAGGGGTGGGCCAGCGGCCACGACGGGAAGGTGTTGGTGGAGAAGCGGGAGTGGACCAGCGCCAGCGCGCTCTCGATCCGCTCGTCGCGCAGGTCGGCGTAGAACGACGTGAGCTGGCGGGACATCAGCATCCCCTTGTAGACCAGCGTCCGGGCGCTGAGGCTCGGGAAGTAGACGCCGGTGTGGGGCGGTGCGGCGTTGCCCATGGCCGCGTCGTCGTCCTCGGCCGCCTCGTAGCCGGCGCCCCCCGGCCCTATCTCGTGCTCTATGCGCTTGCGCACGATGTAGACCCGCCGATCGAGATCGATGCCCGCGATGTCGTCGCCGGCGATGAACACCTGGCGGAAGCTGGGCATCGCGGCCCGCGAGCCCGGACCCAGCACGGCGGTGTCGACGGGGACGTCCCGCCACCCGATCACATGGAGACCCTCGGAGCGCACGATGCGCTCCACCTGCGCCGCCGCCTTCTCGGCGTCGTGGTGGGCGGCGGGCAGGAACCCGATGCCGGTGGCGTACCGGCCCGCGGGCGGGAGCTCGTAGTCCACCACGTCGCGCAGGAACCGGTCCGGTATCTGGATCAGGATGCCGGCACCGTCGCCGGTGAGCGGGTCGGCGCCCAGCGCCCCCCGGTGCTCGAGATTGCACAGGGCCCGCACTCCCAGAGCCACCACGCTGTGCGAGGCCTTCCCGCTGATGTTGCACACGAAGCTGACGCCGCAGGCGTCGTGCTCGTTCTGCGGGTCGTAGAGGCCCTGGGGGTGTGCGTGGTCGGCGGCCATCGTTCTCCTCGCGGGAGGCTGGATCGTCGTTGGCAGCGCTCCTCAGGCAGAACTGGCGTGCCCGAACCGCGGCTTGCACGGCGGCGGGAGGGACGTCATTGGCCGCTCACCGCTCGAAACGCGTCCAGACAACCTACCGGAGAGATCCCGGCAGCCGTCAAGTCAGCAGAGGCCGAGCGAACAGGCGGCGCAGGCGGCGCGAGGCCTTGGCCCGAGCGGCCCGTGAGCGCTGCGAACAAGATCGGGGACGGCGCTCGCCCAGGCGCCCGAAGCTGCGACGCGCCACTCCACGCCCGTGAGCGCAGCGAACAAGATCGGGGACGGCACCGCTGCGACGCGACGGACTCTCACCTATTCGCGCTCCCGCTCGGCGAGGTCCTCCAGGCGGCGGGCCGTCCATCGCACGGTGCGGCGGCCCTGCCGCACCGTGCCGCGGTATGCGGTGGTCACCAGGCCCACGCCCGTCAGCAGGATCGGGAAGATCTCCAGCCGGCCGATCACCATCAGCAGGGCCAGCACCAGCCTGGCCGGCTGGGTGAACGCCACCGCGTAGTCGGAGGTCGGGCCGGCCTCGCCCAGCGCCGGGCCCATGTTCCCCAGCGCCGACACGACCGCGCCCAGCGACGTCTCCAACTCCCCGCCGAGCGAGGTCACAGCCAGCAGGCCGGCCATCACCAGCACGAAGTGCAGCAGGAAGAACCCGGTCGCCCGCGACACGACGGTCTCGCGGACGCTGTCGGCGCCGAGCCGGATCGGGATGACGGCCCGGGGCGTCTGGGCGTGCTGGACCGACCGGAGCATCGTCAGGCCCAGCACCCTCATCCTCATCACCTTTATTCCGCCCGACGTCGACCCGGTGCAGCCGCCCACCACCATCAGGAACAGCAGTACCAGCTGCGCCCCGGCCACCCAGGCGACGTAGTCGCCGGGCGAGCCCGGTCCCGTCGCGTTGGACAGCCCTGTGCTGGTCCCCAGCGACACCACGGTGAACACCGCGGCCCGGATGGACGATCCCAGGGGCAGCCCGTTCTCCAGCCAGATGATGAGCACGATGGCGGCCGAGCACGCACCGAGCATCGCGAGGTAGGTCCGGAACTCGCTGTTGCGGTGGTATCCCAGGGTGCGGGTGGCCACCAGTCGCCAGTGCAGCGAGAAGCTCGTGCCACCCAGGATCATGAACACGATCGCCACCGTCTCCACCGCCACGCTGTCATAGTGGCCGATCGAGTCGGCATGCACCGAGAAGCCGCCGGTGGCCGCGAACGTGAACGCGTGGGCCACCGCGTCGTACAGGGAGGAGAAGCCGTCCGCTGCGTAGAACGACATCGCCGCGCAGGCGGTGAAGCCGATGTAGACCAGCCAGAGCCTCCGGGCCGTCTCGCTGACCCTCGGGGCGAGACGGTCCGACGACGTGCCCGGCAGCTCGGCGGTGATGAGCTCCAGGCCGCCGACGCCGAGGAACGGCAGCACCGCCACCGCCAGCACCACCACGCCCATGCCCCCGTACCAGTGGGTGAGCTGGCGGTACATCATCAGGCCGCGGCCCGGGGACTCGAAGTCCGACAGGACGGTGGAGCCGCTGGCCGAGAAGCCCGACGCCGACTCGAACACGCTGTTGACGACCTGCTCGACGAACCCGACGCCGGGCGCGGCGAAGGTGCCGGCCAGCACGAAGGGAACCGCTCCCACCACCGTCGTCAGGATCCACGTCCAGGAGACGGTGGCGAAGACCTGACGCATGCGGATCACGCCCGGGACGGTGGCGTACCACATCAGCCCCCCGGCCGTGCCGGCCAGCAGCGCGGAGGTCCCCAGCGCCATCGTGTCGCGCCGGCTGGTGACCGCCTCCAGCAGCGTGCAGCACAGCATCCCGAGCGACACCGCGGCCAGGGCGATGCCGAGGATGTGCATGGTGGTGGAGTCGAACCGATTCCTCAGCGGGCTCGGACCGGCCGGCGCGGCCCCGACTACGGTGTCGCTAGCCATCTTCCGGTCCGGATTGGCCGGGGGTGTCGCGGCGGCGGGACATCTGCCGCAGGGAGAAGCGGATCCGCCGCTGCATCGTCCTGTAGGTGTTGAGCACGAGGCCCACGCCGGCCAGCACCGGGGGCACCGACATCCGGCCGCCCAGCATCAGCGGCACCAGGGCCAGCCGCTCGGCCCGGTCCACGCCTTCCAGCAGCCCGAAGGCGCCGATCTCTCCCACCGCGGGACCGAAGGTGGTCACCGCGCTCACCGACCCCCACACGCTGCCCAGCAGGGACACACCCGAGACGCCCAGCAGCATGGCCCCCAGCCCCACCAGGACCACGTACGCGACCTGGTGGCCGCCCAGGCGGTCCAGGGTGCGCTGGGAGAGGGTCTCCTGGTCGCGCCGCACCAGCACGACCGCGTAGGGATCGAGCTGGCGGCGCAGTTCTCCTCCCGCCGAGCCCATCAGCAGCTGGGCTCGCATGACCCGCATGCCGCCGCCCGCCGAGCCCATCATCGACCCGATCCCGGCCGCGACCAGCAGGATCACCGTGGTCGCGGTCCCCCACCCCGTCCAGTCGACCACCGCGAACCCCGTCGTGCTCATAGCCGAGACGGCCATGAAGGCGGCCTCGCCCCAGCCGACGCCCCGGTGCAGGGCCATCGCGACCGTTGCCGCCGCGAGCAGCACAACGAACGCCCTCAGTTCCTGGGAGCGCCAGAGAGGACGGAGCCGACCCCGGGCGATCCACCAGATCACGAAGATCCCCGCGCCGGCCAGAAACATCCCGACGCCAGCGACCGCCTGGGTGGCGGCGCCGTAGCCGGCCAGCGAGTCGGCCCGGCCCGTGAAGCCCCCGGTGGAGACGGTGCCCAGGCCCACCACCAGCGCCTCGGTGACGCCCAGACCGGTCAGAAGGTAGGCGACCGCGCAGGCCGCGGTGAAGCCCGAGTACAGGACGAGCACCCGGCGCCTGCCCGTGGCGGCGCTGGGCACGAGGTCCAGCCCCCTGCGCCCGGTGGTGTAGCCGATCAGAGCGGTGGACCGCAGCACGACCGGGAGGGTCACCACCCCGATCCACACCGCGATCAGGCCCCCCACCCAGCTGCTGGCCGCCCTGAACAGCACCACCGACCGCGACGCCTCGGCGGCGTCCAGGAGGGTGAGCGAGGTGGTGGTGAAGCCGGCTGCCGACTCGACCAGGGCGTCGTCGAGGCGGGCCACGCTGCCGGTGGCCGCATAGAGGACGGTGCCGAACAGCACCAGCACCGTCCAGAGGAGGCCGATGCCGGCGAACACCCGGCCTGTTCCGGGCCGGTCGGGCGGCGCGACCCGCCGTCTGGCCACGGCTGCGATGACCGCGCACACCGCCCCCGCGCAAGCGAACGCCACTGCGTCGGTGTTGTCGTCGCCGATTCCGGCGAGGCCGCACACCATGGTGGCCACGCCGAGCACGAGGCCCGCGTCGACGATCGAGGCGAACGCCCAGGACACGATCCGAGCCGGTGGCCGCTCCTTCGGACCGGGAAGCAGGGGACGGGTGCGACGCAGACCGCCCAAGCGTCTCAAGCCGCCGGCCGGCCGACCCCCCGCGCCGCCTCGTCGTGAGCGCATACCGCTCAAGAGTCCGTCGCTTCGCAACGGTGTCACTCCCGCTCTTGCTCGCTGGCGCTCACGGGCCGCTCGGGCCACGGCCTCGCTCCGCGGCTCGCGACGACCTGCACAGATCGCCGCCTGTCCGCTCGGCCTCTAGTCTTCGCACGTCAACAGCCGGTGGACCTCCCTCACCGAGCCCGGGGTGGCGAAGGCGACCACGTGGTCGCGTCCGCGCAGCCGGCTCCGGCCGCGGGCGATGTGCGGCTTGCCGTCGCGCACGATGGCGCCGATGAGCACGCCCTTGGGGATCTTGAGGTCCTTCACGAGGGCCTCGTCGGCGGGGCTGCCGTTCTCCACTTCGAGCTCCAGCACCTCGGCGTCGGACTCCAGGAAGGTCGCCACCGCGGCGACGTCGCCGCGCACGAAGCGCATCACGCCGTCGGCGGTGGCGGTTCGGGGCGAGAGGGCCACGTCGACGCCGGCGGAGTCCAGCAGCGACAGCAGGGCCAGCTTGTGAACCACCGCGACCGTCTCCGACGCGCCCACCGACTTGGCGTAGAGGCAGGCCAGGATGTTGGACTCGTCCTCGCCGGTCAGCGCGGCCACCGCGTCGAAGCGGCCGAGGTTGGTCTCCTCGAGGAGGTCGGCGTCGGTGATGTCGCCCTCGAACACCTGCACACCGTCCAGGTGCTCGGCCAGCTCCAGGGCCCGCGGCGGGTCTCGTTCCACGATGACCACCTCCACGCCCCTCGACACCAGCCGGGCCGCGAGGATCTCGGCGGTGCGGCCCCCGCCGAGCAGCAGCACGTGGCGGACCTCGCCGGCCCCCAGGCCCAGGAGCTTGGCCACCCGGTGACGGGCCCGCCGCTTGCAGACCACCCGCACCAGGTCGTCCTCCAGCAGCATGTAGTCGGCGCGGGGGATGTAGGTGTCCTCGCCCCGGGAGATCGAACCGACGATGAACTCCCAGTCGGGCTCGTGCTCGGCGGCGATCTCAGACAGGCGCCGGCCCACGATGGGGGCGCCGGCCTCCAGGCGGGCGCCGATCACGATGGCCTCCCCCTGGGCCATGACCGCTATCTCCGACGCCCCCGGGTAGTCGAGCAGGTTCAGGATCCGCTCCGCGGTCTGGCGGTCGGGATCGATGACGAGGTCGGCCCCGAACGCCCGGAGCAGCTCAGCCGACGACCGGCTGCGCAGTTCCTCGGACTCGATGCGCACGATGGTCTTGTCAACGCCGTGCTGCTTGGCGATCAACGACGCCACCAGGTTCACCTCGTCGTTGCTGGTGACGGCCACCACCAGATCGCAGCCGTCGAGCCCGGCGTCGGTGAGGACGCTGGGATGGGTGCCGCTGCCCTCCACGGCGAGCACGTCGAGCTCGGCGCCGAGTTGGCGCAGGCGGTGGGCGCTGACGTCGACCACCGCGACGTTGTGGCGCTCATGGCTGAGGCGAGCGGCCACGTAGGAGCCGACCTCGCCGGCACCCACCACGATGACATGCACGGGTATTTTCTAGCCGCGAATCGCCGCGAACATGATTCTCGGCCCCGCGTGATCAGGCGAGCAGCCCGCGGTCGGCGATCACGATGCCGGCGTCGGTGGCGACTGCGTCGAGAGGCACGTCCCACCGGTCCTCAGGGACGCGGGCGACCTGCTGGAACGAGTAGGCCACGCCGATGGCCGCCGGCCGGCCGGTGGCAGCGCCGGACGGCAGCGACGCCAGGGCCCGGTCATAGAACCCCCCGCCTTGCCCCAGCCGGCGACAGCGCCCGTCGAATGCGGTCAGCGGCACCAGCACCGCATCGTGGTCGGCGAATGCCACCGCCTCGCCGTCGACCGGCTCGGGAATGCCGAAGGACCCCGGTGCGAACGACTGGCCCTCGCACCAGGCCACGAACTCCAGGTCGTCGCCCACCACGCGGGGAACGGTGAACGCCTCGCGGCGCGGGCCGTCCAGCAGCGCGTCGAGCGGGATCTCCCCCCGCACAGCCCGGTAGGCGGCGACGCGGCGGGCCCCGGCTACCGCCGGCAGCGCCTCCAACCGCCGTGACACCGCGGCTCCGGCGGAGGCCGCGGCCGCCGGGCTCAACCGTGCGCGGCGGGACCTCATCTCGGCCCGGAGGCGGGCCTTGGCATCCGACACCGAAGTCACTCCCCAAGAGTAGGCTCGCCGGGTTCTAGGACTCTTCAAAGGGAGCAGTGTCTTGCAAGCAATCCCCTATATCGCGCTGGTGTCGGCCCTGGCCGCCCTCGCCCTCGCCGCGTTCTACTACCGGAACGTGAAGTCGGCCCCGGCCGGCAACGAGCGCATGGTCTCGATCATGCAGCAGATCCAGACCGGGGCCCGCGCCTTCCTGCGCCAGGAGTACACCTGGGTGGCCGGCTTCGTGGTGGCGATGGCCATCCTGATCCCGGTCGTCACCGGGGTGGCCCTGTCGTTCGTCAGCTACCTGCTCGGGGCGGCCCTGTCGGCGGGCGCCGGCTACGCGGGCATGACCGTGGCCACCATGGCCAACGCCCGCACCACCAACGCGGCCATCGACGGGCCGGCCAAGGCGCTGCCGCTGGCGTTCCGGGGCGGAGCAGTGATGGGCTTCTCGGTGGCCGGGCTGTCGCTGCTGGGACTGACCTTCACCTACCTGCTCTTCGTGGAGTGGATCGGCACCGACGACGCCTTCGAGATCTTCACCGCCTTCGGCCTGGGCGCCAGCTCCATCGCCCTGTTCGCCAGGGTGGGCGGGGGCATCTACACCAAGGCCGCCGACGTGGGCGGCGACCTGGTGGGCAAGGTCGAGGCCGGGATCCCCGAGGACGACCCCCGCAACCCGGCCACCATCGCCGACGCCGTGGGCGACAACGTCGGCGACGTCGCCGGCATGGGCGCCGACCTGTTCGAGAGCTACTCGGGCTCGATCATCGCGCCGGTGGCCCTGACCGCCTTCAGCCTGGGCCTGACCGCGGAGGCGGCCGGCGACGACCGCACCATCCAGCTGCTGACGTTCCCCATGGCCATCGCCTTCGTCGGCATGATCGGGGCCATTATCGGCTCGTTCGCGGTGCGCGGCGGCGACAGCAGCGAGGTCAAGGCGCTCGCCCGGCAGCTCCACCGGGGCACCACCGTGGCCATGCTCCTCACCGTCGCCGGGACCCTCGTCATGGGCGGGGTCTTCTTCGGCGACGGCGACCTGTTCGAGGCGTGGTACGGGCTGCCGCTGTCGGTGATCGGCGGGCTGGTCGCGGGCTGGGGCATCGGCAAGGTGGCCGAGATCTGGACCAGCGACCACTTCAAGCCGGTGAAGCGCATCGCCGCGCAGGCCGAGACCGGCCCGGCCACCACCGTGCTGTCGGGAGTGTCGGCCGGGATGGTGTCGGTGGCCGCCTCGGTCGGGTTGATCGCCGCCGGCGTGCTGATCGCCTACTGGGGCGGCCAGCAGACTCTGGGCGACGACACCTTCGGCGGGGTGTACGGCATAGCGGTGGCCGCGGTCGGGATGCTGGCCACCACCGGCGTGGTCGTGTCGGTCGACGCCTACGGGCCCATCGCCGACAACGCCGGCGGGATCGCCGAGATGGCCGAGCTCGACCCGAGCGTGCGCGAGGTGACCGACGCGCTCGACTCGCTGGGCAACACCACCGCAGCGATCGCCAAGGGCTTCGCGGTCGGGTCGGCCGCGCTCACCGCGCTGGCGCTGTTCAAGTCGTTCGAGGTGGCCCTCGAGAACGCCGACGCGTCGTTCGATCTGAGCCTCGACATCGGCTCGGTGGACGTGTTCATCGGGATGTTCCTGGGCGCGATGGTCCCGTTCCTGTTCGCGGCCCTCACCATCGACGCCGTCGGCCGGGCCGCCAACAAGATGATCGAGGAGGTGCGCCGCCAGTTCCGCGACATCCCGGGGCTGCGCGAGGGCACCCCGGGTGTCGAGCCGGACTCGGCGGCGTGCGTGGCCATCTCCACCCGGGGGTCGCTGCGGGAGATGATGGCGCCGGGCGCCCTGGCGGTGGTCGTGCCGCTGGTCATCGGCTTCATCGACGTGGACGCGCTCGGCGGCTTCCTGGCAGGAGCACTGGTGACCGGCTTCGCACTGGCCATCTTCATGGCCAACGCCGGCGGGGCCTGGGACAACGCCAAGAAGTACATCGAGGCAGGCAACCACGGCGGCAAGGGTTCCGATCCCCACAAGGCCGCCGTGGTGGGCGACACGGTCGGCGACCCGTTCAAGGACACGGCGGGGCCGTCGATGAACATCCTCATCAAGGTGATGACGATCGTTTCGCTGGTGTTCGCCTCGGCCTTCGTCTAGTCCTGCGCCGGCACGCCCCGACGGTCGGCCTGTAGCTTGGCGCGATGGTCTCGGAGCTCTTCGATCCCGCGGCCTGGCGGGCTGTCGACGGCTTCGAGGACCTCACCGACGTCACCTACCACCGAGCGGTGGACCAGGGCACGGTGCGGGTCGCCTTCGACCGGCCCGAGGTGCGCAACGCCTTCCGCCCCCACACCGTCGACGAGTTGTACCGCTGCCTCGACCACGCCCGCACGACCGGCGACGTGGGCTGCGTCCTGCTCACCGGCAACGGGCCGTCTCCCCGCGACGGGGGCTGGGCCTTCTGCTCGGGCGGCGACCAGCGCATCCGGGGCCGCGACGGCTACCGCTACGCCTCCGGGGAGACCGGCGACACCATCGACGCCGGGCGCTCGGGCCGGCTGCACATCCTGGAGGTGCAGCGCCTGGTCCGCATGATGCCCAAAGTGGTGGTCGCGGTGGTGCCCGGCTGGGCGGTGGGCGGGGGCCACAGCCTCCACGCGGTGGCCGACCTGACCCTGGCCAGCGCCGAGCACGGCCTGTTCAAGCAGACCGACACCGACGTGGCCAGCTTCGACGGCGGCTTCGGCTCGGCCTACCTCGCCCGGCTCGTCGGCCAGAAGCGGGCCCGCGAGATCTTCTTCCTGGGTCGCACCTACTCGGCCCGGGAGGCCTTCGAGATGGGCATGGTCAACAAGGTGGTCCCCCATGGCGATCTGGAGCCTGTCGCCCTGGAGTGGGCCCGGGAGATCAACGCCAAGAGCCCGACGGCGCAGCGGATGGTGAAGTTCGCCCTGAACCTGGTCGACGACGGGCTGATCGGCCAGCAGGTCTTCGCCGGGGAGGCCACCCGTTTGGCCTACATGACCGACGAGGCCGCCGAGGGCCGCGACGCGTTCCTGCACAAGCGCCCCCCCGACTGGTCGCCGTTCGGCTGGCACTTCTGAGCGGCTGCCCGCCCGGTCTCGCCGTCGTGCCGGGTCGGGCTATGCGGTGGCCACGAAGGCCGCCACCGTCTCTATGTGGGAGGTGAGGGGGAACAGGTCGACCACCGTCCAGCGGTCCAGTGTGAAGCCGCATCCGATGAGGCGGCCGGCGTCCTTGGAGAACGACGACGGGTCGCAGCTCACCAGCACCACCAGGCGGGGCCCGCACGACAGCAGCGGGCGCACGGCCGCCTCGCCGAGCCCGGAACGGGCGGGGTCGGCCACCAGGACGCTGGCCGGCGAGGCCCGCCACTTCTCCACCGGGATCCGCAGCACCTTGGCGCCGTCGCCCAAGTTGACCCGGGCGTCGGCCGCGGCGTCGACGCTGCGCTCGATGGCGATGACCTTGCGGCCGCATCCCGCCGTGCCCGCGAACAGCCCCACGCCGGCGTAGGCGTCCACCAGGGGGCCGTCCGCGGCCAACTCCTCCACCATCTCAGCCACCTCGTCGATGAGGGCCTCCGCCCCCGCCGGCCGGTTCTGGAAGAAGGACCGGGCCGAGATCCTCCAACGCCGGCCCGACAACTCCTCGTGTATCCAGGCCCGCCGGTCGCCGTCGAGCTCGTCGGTGCCCACCACCATCACGTCGTCGGGAACCGAGACCTCGTCGACGGTGGGATCGACCACCACCATCCGCTCCCCGGTGCGGGATCCGACCCGGATGAACACACCGTCGGCGCCGCCGTAACGGCCCTCCACCAGCAGTTCCTCGGCCGCGTCGTCCACCGCCCCGCAGTCCTCGGGGATGACGACCTCGTGGCTGGAGCGGGCCATGAACCCGGCCCGCCCGTCCACAACCCTGGCCCGCACCGTGGTGCGGCCCCGGTCGCCGTCGAGCATCCGCAGGGCCGGAGCGGGGGCGTCCACGCCGTGGCGGGTGAGCTGGTCCACCACGATCGACGCCTTCATCCGCATCTGTGCCCGCGAGTCGACATGGAGCATGTCGCAGCCGCCGCAGCCCTCCAGGTGGTGCTCGCAGGCGATCGGGACACGGTGCGGCGACTCCTCGATCACCTCGATGACCCTGGCTCTGGCCCAGCGCCGGTCGACGGTGTGGATCTCGGCGGTCACAAGCTCCCCGGGAAGGGCGCCCTCGACGAACACGACCCGCCCGTCGCAGCCCCTAGCCACCCCGACGCCGTCGCGCGCCGCGGCCGTCACCCGCAACTCCACGAAGCCGACGGTATCGGCGCGATCCGCGATAGCGACCACCTTCACCGCCCCGATCGGCTTCCGTTCGGTGTCCCGGCGGCGGCTGCGACCAAGCTCATCGGCCGGTCCCGGCGCGGTTAGGGTTCAAGCGTGGCTGTGGAGATAGCGCCCTCGGTGCTGGCGGCCGATGCCTCACGCTTGGGCACCGAGTGCCAGGCCATCGCCGAGGCAGGAGCTCATCGGGTCCACTGGGACGTGATGGACGGGGTGTTCGTGCCCAACCTCACCTTCGGACCCGACGTGGTGGCGGCATGCCGGCCGCTGGTGGACCTGCATTTCGAGGCCCACCTGATGGTGGTGAAACCCGACGAGCTGGCTCCCCTCTACATCGAGGCCGGCTGCGACACCGTGCTGATCCATGCCGAGACCTGCCCGCACCTGCACCGCTCGCTGGCCGCCATCTCCGAGGCCGGCGCCCGCTGCGGCGTGGTGCTCAACCCGCACACCCCGGCGTCGAGCATCTCCGAAGTGGTCCCGATGATCGACGAGGTGCTGGTGATGACGGTCAACCCCGGCTTCGGCGGGCAGCGCTACATCGCGTCAGTCGAGTCGAAGATCGCGGCTGTGCGCCGGATGATCGAGGACTCGGGCCGCGACATCGACCTGGAGGTCGACGGCGGCATCACCGCGGCGACCGCTCCGGCCGCGGTCGGTGCCGGGGCGAACGTCCTGGTCGCCGGATCCGCGGTGTTCGGCCACCCCGAGGGCCCGGCCATCGCCATCAAGGAGCTGGCGTCCAGCGTCTGACCGCGGGTTGTCAGTCGAATTGGCAGCAGAACGCACGCCCTCCGTGCATCACGCTGCCAATTCCCGGCGGCAGCTATGCCGCGGCCGCAGCGGGCGGCGTTAGAGCATCTCGCCGCGCTTGACGATGACGTGGTCGATGATGCCGTAGTCCATGGCCTCCGACGCGGTGAACCACCGGTCGCGGTCGGAGTCGGCCTCGATCTGCTCGACGGTCTGGCCCGTGTGGTGGGCGATGCGCTCCTGGAGGAGCTTCTTGGTGTAGGCCATCTGCTCGGCCTGGATGGCGATGTCGGTGGCCTGGCCCCGGACGCCTCCGAGGGGCTGGTGCATCATGATCCGGGCGTGGGGCAGGGCGTAGCGCTTGCCGGGAGCGCCCGCGCACAGCAGGAACTGCCCCATCGAAGCGCCGAGGCCGATGCAGATGGTGCCCACGTCGGGCTGGATGAACTGCATGGTGTCGTAGATGGCCATGCCGGACGTGACCGAGCCGCCGGGGCTGTTGATGTACAGCCAGACGGGCCTGCGGGCGTCCTGGCCCTCCAGATACAGGAGTTGGGCCATGATGAAGTTGGCCACGTCGTCGTTGACGTCGGAGCCGAGCACCACGATGCGGTCCTGCAGGAGCCGGTTGTACACCTCGCTCTGGCGGTTGGCGACGGTGGTCGGCGTCTCGAAGCCGACCTCGCCGGGATCGGGACGGAGATGGGGCGGCTGTGCATGCGACGTCATGGCCACGAGGCTACCGGCGCCTCCAGCGGGCGGAGCCCGTCCGTGCGAACCTGACGGCGTCGGGCCGTCAGATACCCTGATCGGACTCGCGGACGTGGCGGAATCTGGCAGACGCGCTGGGTTTAGGTCCCAGTACCCACCAGGGTGTGGGGGTTCGAATCCCCCCGTCCGCACTCAGGGTCGATCCTGCCTCAGCGTACCCTCGTCGATCAGGTGTTCTTTGGGGGCGTCCCGCAGGCCCTTGTCGGATTTGACGACCGGTCGCCCCTCTGCCGATGGGGGCAGCACCGACGGGTACTGGTAGCGCACCGTGGGGAAGAAATTGCCGCCGTCGTTGGGGTCGCGCTTACCCTCGATGCCCAAGTTCTGCTCGACGTTGGCCTGGCATTCCTCCATCAGGCGCTTTGCCCCAATTGGACTTGCACGCGTCCGCGCCGTCAACGAACGTGACGTTGATGTCCACGTCCTCTGAGAGCCGTTCGGTGATCCCCGCCAGCAACAGCAACGACCCGCCGCCCGCACGTTTCAGGGCAGCCTCGCGGTTCGAGCGCTGGTGGGCTCGGCCTGCCGTGAGCAGCGTAGGGCACCATGCGCGGAGCAAGCTTGCGTTCGCTCAACAATCGGGCAGCGCTTCGAGATCGCGCACAGACACAGACCTCAGAGCAACTGGCGAACCGCCGCCAACTGGAGTCTGCGTGGTCAGGGGACGATTTTGAAGGTGCCGCCGTCCAACGGGCGCATCACGCTGAAGTGCTTGCGGTCCAAGGTCAGGACCGTGCGGGTCCGGTACCGCTCAGCCAGCACTGCCAGCGAAGCGTCGGCAACCCCGACGCCGAGGTCGCGGTAGCGGGCCACGACCCTTCTCGCCGCTGCCAGCGCCTCGGGATCCATGTCTGCCAATTCGTAGGCGCCGCCCGACAGTTCGGCCAGGACGGCCAACTCGGCGTCCACGCCCTTTCTGGTGGCCACCAGATAGTCCACTTCAGCCACGACGTAAGGCGAGACGACTAGGACCGGGTCATTGGCCTCGACCCAACTGGCCACGGCCTCGTGCTGCGGGCCGGACTCGCTGAAGAATGCGATCAGCCCGCTGGTGTCAGCGATGATCATCGGTCGCCGAAGCCAGCCAGGAATTCGTCCACGTGCTCGGCCCATCTGCTGTCACCGGGGATGATCCCGGGTCGAGGCTTCGGCCGGACGACCGCATCCTGTATGGCCTGACGAATTACTTCGGCCTCCGAGCACGAACGCTGCCGAGCTAGCCGCTCAACTCCTCGCTTCAGGCTCTCCGGCAGATACACAGTCGTCTTGTTCATGCCATATATGGTACCACTACTAGCTTACTGGTCCTCGACTACCCGATCCGACTTCGTCACCGGCCAGAATTATCGTCGTCAACGGGGGGCCTTCGGACAGTAGGCCCGCCCAAGGCCCATACTCGGGTCCATGCGATTGCGGCGAACGGGCCGAGACTAGAGCCGGGGATCGACCGGCTCGCTCTCGAGTGCGAGGACGCCGAAGACGCACTCATGCACCCGGGCGAGGTGCTCGTTGGCCACGAACCGATCGAGGGCCTCGATCCCGAGCGCGAACTCACGCCGGGCCAATGACGACTTGCGACCGATCGACCGCTGCCGCAGACGCTCAAGATTCGCCGCCTCGAGATACTCGGGGCCGTAGATGATGCGCAGGTACTCGCGGCCCCTGCACTTGACGCCGGGCTGGACGAGCGAGCCCGCGCCGGTCATGATCGGCTCGGCTGGCTTGACGACTGCGCCCTCGCCTCCGCCGTCGGTCAGTGAGTGCCACCAGTCCGTCGCATGCTTCACCGACGTATCGTCGCCCAAGTCGACGAACCGGCGGTCGGTGCTGCAGAGTGCGGACGGTTCGCAGTCAGCCAGCGCATCGATCTCCTCGAGATGCCAGCGGTGGGGCCGGCGAGCGAGCACCTCACCCTCGGCCGCGAGGATCTGGAACGGGGCGATCTCGACGCCGTCCGCGCCGTCAATGTCCCAGCAGTGGCGGCGATACGAATCGACGTACGCCGCGACATGCCCGGCCCGCTCTGCGGTGCGGGCCGCGAGAGCCTCGATATCGACGCCGCGTCCGGCCGCGTCAGCCATCGATCCACATGCGGAATCGAGCGCGGCCGTGCCCGCCGCGCCGACCGCGGCATACAGACGCTGTATCAGACCGGCTGCCTTGGCCGACCACGGCAGGATCTCTGCATCGAGGATGAGCCAGTCCGTGCCGAGGCGGCTCCACAGCCCCGTGGCGTCGGCCGCGGTCCGCACCCGGTCGAGCAGGGCACCAGTCACGGCCGCTTCGGAGAAGAAGGATCTGCCGGTGCGGGTGACGATGACGCCGGCCTCGGGATTGGAGATGCCGAACCTCGACTGGGCTGCGTCGGCGTCCCGGGCGACGACCAGCACCGCCCGCGAGCCCATGTGCTTCTCCTGGGCCACGACCTCGTCGACGCCTGCCTTGCGGAAGTACGAGAACGCCTCGTCGGGATGCTCGAGGTAGCCGGGACGGACCGAGGCAGCCGCGGGCGCCATGGTCGGGGGCAGGTACGGGAGCCATCTCGGGTCGGCCGCGAAGCGGCTCATGACTTCGAGGGCAGCGCTCGACCGCTCGGCTTCGATCAGCACCCGCCCAGCCAGCCTCGTCTCGATGTGGTGCTTGCCCAGCACCGCGCCCACGTCGAGCAGCCGTGACGGTCCCGACGACGCGCCGGCTGTGGGGCGGGCGGGCCGGATCGGCTCGTAGTGCTCGGCGACTGCGGGCACCGACACCAGGTCGCGCTCCGGCCAGCGCAGTGCGGTCAGCTCTCCTCCGAAGACCGCTCCGGTGTCGACGCAGATCGTGTTGTTGACCCAGACCGCCTCGGGGACCGGAGTGTGGCCGTACACGACCGCGGCCTCGCCGCGATAGTCCTCGGCCCACGGATACCGCACCGGCAACCCGAACTCGTCGGTCTCGCCGCCGGTGTCGCCGTACAGCGCGAGGTCCCGCACGCGGCCCGAGGAACGCCCGTGATAGCGCTCGGGGAGGCCGGCGTGGGCGACCACCAGCCGGCCGCCGTCGAGCACGTAGTGGCTGATGAGGCCGTCAATGAACTCTGCGACTCGTTCGGAGAACTCGGGGGCCCGCCGCTGCAGCTGCTCGAGCGACTCGGCCAGCCCGTGGCTGACCCGGACGTTGCGTCCCGCGATGGCCCGACCCAGCTTGACCTCATGATTGCCCGCGACGCACAGCGCACTGCCGGCAGCCACCATGGACATGGCGACGTCGAGCACTTCGGCGACACCGGGGCCGCGGTCGACCAGGTCGCCGAGGAACACTGCTCGGCGGCCCTCCGGATGCGCGACGGGCTCGGCCGCGGTGTCGTAGCCCAACCGGTCGAGCAGGCTCAGCAGCTCGACATGGCAGCCGTGGACGTCGCCGATGATGTCGAACGGGCCGGTGTCGCCGCGGCGGTCGCTCCAGATCCTGGTGCGGACCACCTCGACGCCGTCGAGCTCTTCGAGCGAGCCGAGCGTGTAGACCCTCGTGAAGCGTTCCTTGCGCAGCCGCTTGACCCCGCGGCGCAGGGTGTCGTGCTGACGCTTGATGGCATGCACCGGTGTGCGGCGGTCCCGGCGCTTCTCGTTGTGGGCCAGGCACGCGGCGACGGCGAGGTCGAAGACGATGGCGGTAGCCAGCACGTCCCAGCGGCGCGCCAGCTCGAGGAGGGCCTTGCGGTCCTCGGGCTTCGTGTTGGTGGCATCGACCACCGTGAGGCGACCGATCTCGAGACGCTTGTCGACGACGGTGTGGAGCAGTTCGAAGGCTGCCGAGGTGACGGACTGGTCGGTCTCGTCGTCGCCGACCAGGGCTCTGCACCGGTCGCTCGACACGACTTCGGTGGGAGCGAAGTGCCGTCGAGCGAACGTCGACTTGCCCGAGCCGGACGCGCCGCAGAGCACCACGAGTCCGAGTTCGGGCATCTCGATGCGGTCGAGCCGGCGTCTCACAGCAGCCGCCTCATCGGCTGAACACCGCCATCTGTGTCGGAGGCCCGCACACCGGATCGACCGGGCCGACGGCGCTGATCTCGACGCTGTAGCCGAAGCGCTCCGCCATGCCGCCGGCCCATGCCTCGAACTCGGCCCGAGTCCACTCGAAGCGATGGTCCTCGTGGCGCAAGCCCCTGCTGTCGAGCTGTTCGAAGTTCTGGTTGTACTCGCGGTTCGGAGTGGTCAGCACCACCGTCGAGGCGGATACATGCCCGAACACCACCTCGGCGAACACGTCGAGGCGGTCGGGGTCGAGGTGCTCGACAGCCTCGACGACCGTCGCCACGTCGAAGCCCCGCAACCGGGAATCGGTGTAGGTCAAGGCACCCTGAAGCAGCTGGACGCGCTCGCGGCGACGCTCGGACATGTTCTCGAGCCTCAGACGCTTCTCGGCCCTATTGAGCGCCCCCACCGACACGTCGACTCCCACGGCGCGGGTCACTGCGGGCTCGACGATCAGCCGCTCCAGAAGCCGGCCCTCCCCGCACCCGAGATCGAGAACGCTTCCCGCCCCGACGCTCCGCACGACTTCGAGCACCGCCTCCAGTCTCTGCTCGCCCAGGCGGAGGGGTGCTTCGGTCGCTTGCTCGGCCGCGTCTCGCTGGGTGTCCAGGAGGTCGGAGTCCTCGCCGGTGTCGGCGAGACGGGCCAGCGCCTCCCGCGTGTAGTCGGGAAGACGCAGGTAACGGCGGGCGATCAGGTCCGACTCAGGGTGAGATCCGAGCCAGTCGCCGCCCCGTGACAGCAGTTTGTCCACCTCGTCGGGGCCGATCCAGTAGTGCTTGTTGTCGTCGAGCACCGGGAGCAGCACGTAGAGGTGTTCCAAGGCCGAGCGCACCGTTTGACGGCCGGCCAGTCGAGCCGACACGTGACGGCTGTCCCCCCAGGCCGGAAACTCGGTGTCCAGTGCTATGGACGAGCAGTCCACGTCGTAGCCCAGCGGCTCGAACAGGCGCCGCAGCAGTTGCTGCCCGCCCCGCACCGGCACGACCGGCAGGCCGACCTCGAGGTCGAGCGACTGCCCGACCAGTTCGGGCCGGGCCTCGCACGTGCCGTTCAAAGCTGTGCGGAACAGGCGCCCCAGGGCAACGCTCAACATCGACGACGCCGCATAGGGCCGGTCGTTCAAGTAGGGCTCGAGTCCTTGGGCTCGACGGTGCTGCCGGTGACGTGTCCGGCCGAAGGGGTCGACCTCGACGTAGGTCGTCGCCGTGCACCGCTGCGGGGTGGCCTCGGGGTAGAAGACGTGGGCGCGCCCGAAGCCGACGTCGACGGAGCGCACACGATCGGGGTGCTTGTGCAGCAGGTGCCCCAAGTCGGTAGCGACAGGCGTCGTCGAGGTCAGCGAGACGAGCATGGATTGGACATTCAACCCGGTTGCATTAGGTTTCCGGCCCCGCAACCTCGGGGACAGCTCATGCCAACTGCGATCGTGACCGGAGGAGCCAGGGGTCTGGGCCGGGTCTACTGTCTGGCCCTGGCCGGCGACGGGTTCGACATCGTCGTGGCCGACCTGCTCGACACCGCCCAGGCCGTAGACGAGATCACCGCCGGTGGCGGCCGGGCTGTCGGCTGGCATACCGACGTCAGCTCCGCGGCCGGCACCGAGGCTCTGGCCGCGGCCGCAGCCGGCGCGTTCGGCACCATCGACGTGCTGATCAACAACGCCGCCTACTACTCCCAGATCACCCGCAGCCCGTTCCACGAGGTATCGCTGCAGGATTGGGACCGGGCCTTCGAGGTCAACGTGCGGGGCGCCTGGCTCATGTCCTGCGCGGTCTACCCCTACATGAAGCAGCAGGGGTCGGGGAAGATCATCAACATCTCCTCCACCACCTGCTTCAAGGGCACGGTCGGCTTCCCCCACTACGTGGTGAGCAAGACCGCCCTCATCGGACTGACGCGCTGCCTGGCCGAGGAGCTCGGTCCCGACGGGATAACGGTCAACACCGTGAGCCCCGACTTGATCCCCAACCCGTCGCTGCGTCCCTCCGACGCCGCCAGCGACGAGTTCGTGGTGGCCGGGCGGGCCATGAAGCGCACCCAGGTGCCAGAGGACATGGTCGGGACGATCCTGTACCTCGCGGGCCCCGGCTCCGACTTCGTGACCGGCCAGAACCTCGTGGTCAACGGAGGCGCCTTCTACCAGTAGGCCCTCTCCCAGCTCCCCGGTGACGGCCCGATTCTGTCCGACCTGGACGACGCTCTAGCCTGAGCCGAATGCCGCTGAGTGGAGCGCCCTACGGCAAGCACCAGATCGTCCTGCCGGAGCCCTTCGACGAGTCGCTGAAGGACGCCCCCATCGATCTCGAGATCCGGATCGAGATGTTCCGCAAGCAGCACCAGATCCGGCAGCTCGAGAAGCGGCTGTACACCCTGTTCCTGGAAGGGCTGGTGAGGGGCACCAGCCACCAGTCCATGGGCATGGAGGCCACCAGCGCGGCGTTCGGCGTGGCGCTGCGCCCCGACGACTACAGCTTCAACACCTACCGCGGCCACGGCCACACCGTCGCCCGAGGCGTCCCACCGGAACCGATCATCGCCGAGCTTCTGGGCAAGGCGACCGGATTGGTGGGCGGCAAGGGCGGGTCGATGCACCTGACCTCGGTGGAGCACGGGATGATGGGCAGCTACGCCATCATCGGCGCCCACCTGTGCATCGCCAACGGCGCGGCATGGTCGGCCAAGCTGCGGGGCACGGACCAAGTGGCGGTGGCATTCTTCGGCGACGGGGCCACCAACATCGGGGCGTTCCACGAGGCCGTCAACTACGCGGCCAACTACCGGCTCGGAACCATCTTCGTGTGCGAGAACAACCTCTACATGGAGTACACGCCGATCGCTGAGGTCACCCCGGTGAAGCATCCGGCAGCCGACCGCGCCCCGGCCTACGGGCTGGACGCCACCATCGTCGACGGCAACGACGCCGACGCGGTCTACCTCGCGGCTCGGGCTGCCATCGAGCGGGCCCGCACCGGCGGCGGACCGTCGATCATCGAGGCCAAGACCTACCGCCACGGCGGCCACAGCCGCGCCGATCCGGGCAAGTACCGCCCCGACCTCGAGGTCGAAGCGTGGTTGGATCACGATCCCATCCCGATGTACCACCAGCGTCTCCTCGATCTCGGTGTCGGCGAGGACCGCCTGACGGCGATCATTCAGGAGGTCGCGGCCGAGATCGATCGGGCGGCCGCGGCGGCCAAGAGCGCGCCCGAGCCTCCCGCCGAGGCGCTCTGGACCAACGTGTGGGCGAATGGGGGCTCCCAGTGGCGGAACTGACCTACCGGGAGGCGGTCGCCGCCGGCATCGCCCAGGAGATGCGCCGAGACCCCTCCGTCGTGTTCCTCGGTGAGGACGTGGGCGGGGCCGGGGGCGTCTTCAAGACCACCGCCGGCCTGCTGGAGGAGTTCGGACCCGACCGGGTCGTGGACACGCCGATATCCGAGCAGGCCATTCTCGGCGCAGCCATGGGAGCGGCCATGACGGGGCTGCGGCCCATCGCCGAGATCATGTTCTCCGACTTCTTCGCGGTGTGCTGGGACTTCGTCGCCAACGAGATCGCCAAGTCGCGCTACATGACCGACGGCATGGTCGGCTGCCCGCTGGTCATCCGGTCCGGCAACGGCGCGGGCCTGCGCTTCGGTGCCCAGCACTCCCAGAGCATCGAGAACTGGGCGATGGCCGTCCCCGGCGTGAAGGTGGTCGCGCCGTCCACGCCGAAGGACCTGATCGGGCTGATGGCCGCCTCGGTCCGCGATCCCGACCCCGTGCTGCTGTTCGAGCACAAGGCCCTCTACCCCTCAAAGGGCGAGGTCCCCGAGGGCGAGATCGTCGACGAGCTGGGCAAGGCCCGTGTGCTGCGGGACGGATCCGACGCCACGGTGGTGGCTCTGGCGCTGATGGTGCCGCGGGCGCTGGAGGCGGCTGATCGTCTCGCGGCCGAGGGCATCCACCTGACCGTCATCGACGTCCGCAGCCTGGTCCCGCTGGACACCGCCACGATCCTCCGATCAGTGGCGGGGACCAGCCGGCTCTTCACCGTGGAGGAGAACCCGCGCCTGTGCGGCTGGGGCGCCGAGATCTGCTCGATCGTCTCCGAGGAGGCGTTCTGGGATCTCGACGGCCCCATCGTGCGGATCACAACGCCGCACCTGCCCCTCGCTTCGGCTCCCAACCTGGAGGATCTGGCCCTGCCCGACGCCGACCGCATCGCGGCCACGATCAAGGCTGCACTGGGCTGACGGCGGCTAGCTCCGGAGCATCTCAAGCAGGGCTCGCAGGGCCCGGGCGCGGTGGCTCATGGCGTTCTTGGCGGCCGGGCCCATCTCCGAGAAGGTGAGGCCACCGGCCTCGGCCGGCGCGAACACCGGGTCGTAGCCGAAGCCGCCCGTGCCTCGGGGTTCGGTGGTGATGGCGCCCTCGACGGTGCCCTCAGCCAGGACGCTGGTGCCGTCCGGGAAGCAGACCGCGGCCATCGTCCGGAACCGGGCCGTCCGCTGCGATGGCTCCACGTCGCGCATCTCGTCCAGCAGCCGGGCCAGGTTGTCGGCGTAGCTCGCGCCGGGACCCGCGTACCGGGCCGAGTACACGCCGGGGGCGCCGCCCAGAGCGTCGACTTCCAGGCCGGTGTCGTCGGCCAGAGCGGCCGCTCCCGCGCGCTCGCACACGGCCCGGGCCTTGAGGATGGCGTTGCCCTCCAGGCTGCCGGCGTCCTCGACCACCTCGCCCATGCCGGCCGGGCGGGGCAGCAGCACGGCGCGGCCCTCCAGCACCTCGGCCATCTCGGCCACCTTGTCGGGATTGGCGCTGGCGCAGACCAGCTCGATCATCTGGCAGGAGGCGGGCTTGCGAGCATCGACCGCTGCGCGGCCATGATCTCCGAGATCCCCTTCGAGGCCAGGTCGAGGAGCTCGTCGAGCTGGGACCGCGTGAAGGGCCGGCCCTCGGCGGTGCCCTGCACCTCCACCAGCTCGCCCTCGCCGGTCATGACCACGTTGAAGTCCACGTCGGCGCGGGAGTCCTCGCAGTAGGGCAGGTCCAGCAGCGCCACGCCGTCGATCAGGCCGACGCTCACCGCGGCGCACTCCCCCACCATCGGCGACGCCTTCAGCTTGCCGGCCTGCATCAGCCGGGTCACCGCGTCGTGCAGGGCCAGGTAGCCCCCGCAGATCGACGCGGTGCGGGTGCCGCCGTCGGCCTGCAGCACGTCGCAGTCCACGATCACCTGGCGCTGCGGAAGCGCCTCCAGGTCGACGACTGTCCGCAGCGACCGGCCGATGAGGCGCTGGATCTCTTTGGTGCGGCCGCCCACCCGGCGCGAGACCCGCTCCGGCGACGATCCCGGCAGCATCGAGTACTCGGCGGTGAGCCATCCGCTGCCGCGCCCGCGCATCCAGCGGGGCACGTCGTCGTCGATCGACGCCGTGCACAGCACCCGGGTGTCCCCGAACTCGGCCAGCACCGATCCGCCCGCCATGGTGGTGTAGTCGCGGCGGAACCTCAGCGGTCGCAGCTCGTCGGGCCTGCGACCGTCGGCGCGCCGGCGGTCGGCGCCGCCGGCGGTCATCGCAGGATCTCCCGCATGGCCGCCGATCTGCGGTGGATCGACGAGCGCCGTCCGGCGGCGTCGCTGGCGGTCATCGCAGGCGCCTCACACCGTCATGACCAGACCGGGGCGGGCCACGTCGACGGGGCCGGGAAAAGCCTCGCCGGCCTCGGCCAGTTGCGCGGCCGGGTCGCATCCGGGGGCCAGATGGGTGAGCACCAGACGCTCGGCGCTGGCCTTGGTCGCGGCCCGGGCCGCCTGCCGGGCGCTCATGTGGGGGATGCCCTCATCCTCGCGCTCGCAGCCGTGGCTGGCGTCGCACATGGCGAGGTGGATGCCCTCCCCCAGCGACCGGAAGTCCCATCCGGGCCCGGAGTCGGAGCTGAAGGCGAAGGATCGGCCGCCCGAGTCCACCCGCACGGCCAGCGTCTCCACCGGATGGTCGGTGAGGGCGAAGCTCCACTGCTGGTCGCCGATGGTCACCTTCGACGAGGGGTCGATCACGTTCCAGGCCAAGGGATCGGACCTGCCCGACCGCATCACAGTGACGGCCCTGTCCATGGCACGGGTCTCGGCCGTGCCGTAGACGGGGACTTCGCTGCGGGGCACGAACCAGACGAAGACGTTGCGGATCACCGGCAGCTCCAGCCAGTGGTCGGGATGGCAGTGGGTGGCGACGATGGCGCTGATGTCGGCGAGGTCCGTCGCCTCCTGCAGGGGCCCCAGCGTTCCCGGACCGCAGTCGAGCAGCACCGACGCGCCGGGGCTTCGCACCAGGTAGCCGGTGCAGGGGTTGCCGGGCGCGGCGTAGCTGCCGCTGCACCCGAGGACCGTTACCGTCAGCGCCACCGGAACACTCCGGGTCGAGCGGTGCCGCGCTCGGCCTCTAGCGCTCCTCCTTGAAGACCACGTGCTTGCGGATCACCGGGTCGTACTTCTTGAGCTCGATGCGGTGACGGGTGTTGGTCTTGTTCTTGGTGGTCACGTAGGTGTAGCCGGTGCCGGCGGTGGACCGGAGCTTGATGATGGGACGCTTGTCGCTGGCCATCGCCGCCTCCTTGCTCTAGATCTTGCGACCGTTGCGGCGCATCTCGGCCACCACGCTCTCGATGCCCCGCTTGTCGATGGTCTTGATGGCCTTGGTGCTCAGCCGCAGCTTGATCCAGCGCTTCTCGCTGGGCAGGTAGTAGCGCTTGGTCTGGACGTTGGGATCCCAGCGGCGGCTGGAGCGGCGGTGCGAGTGCGAGAGCTGCTTGCCGAACTGCGGCTTCTTGCCGGTGACCTGGCAGATCTTGGACATTCGAGGAAGGGTAGCGAGGCGCCGCCCAGGCTCCACTGAATCTGACACCGCGGCGGAGGACGGGCTGGTCCAGCCGTGGGCCGGTAGCGAGGCGCCGCCCAGGCTCCACTGAATGTGACGGATGACCGCGGCCCCCGGCAGCCCGCCGACGCTCAGAAGTAGATGATCTCCGAGGCCCGCTCGGCCACCTCGTCGAGGTCGCCGGTCCAGGCCTTGCTCGACAGGTACTTCCAGCCCCCGTCGCACACGATGAACACGACCGTGCCGGCGTCGATCCGCTCGGCCACCCGGACCGCCCCGGCCAGGGCCGCGCCCGACGACAGGCCCGCGAAGATGCCGGCGTCGGCCAGCCGCCGGGTGTACTCCACCGACTCGCGGGGCCGCACTATGCGCTTTCCGCTGAGCAGGTCGGATCCGCCCCACTTCTCGTAGACCGGCGGTATGAAGCCGTCGTCGAGGTTGCGCAGACCGTCGACCGTCTCCCCCGCGGGCGGCTCCACCGCAAACACCTCGATGTCGGGGTGGGCCTCCTTGAGGAAGGTCCCGACGCCCATGAGGGTTCCGCTGGTGCCCAGACCGGCAACGAAGTGGGTGACGTCGGGCACGTCGCGCAGGATCTCGGGTCCGGTGGTCTCGTAGTGGACACGGGGGTTGGCCTCGTTGGCGTACTGGTACAGGAACACCCAGCCGGGTTGTTCCAGGGCCATCCGGCGGGCCAGGCGCACCGCGCCGTTGGATCCCTCCGCGCCGGGCGACGCCACGATGTCCGCTCCGAACACCTCCAACATCGCCCGGCGCTCCGGCGACGTGTTCTCGGGCATCACCACCGTTGTCGGGTAGCCGCGGATCCGGGCGATCATGGCCAGGGCGATGCCGGTGTTGCCCGAGGACGGCTCCAGTATCCGCTTGCCGGGGCCGAGGGTGCCGTCGGCCTCGGCGTCGAGCACCATGGCCTTGGCGATGCGGTCCTTGACCGAGCCGGTCGGGTTGGCGCTCTCGAGCTTGGCCACCAGCCGGACGTCGGGGTTGGGGCTCAGCTGCGAGACGTCCACGGCCGGCGTGTTCCCGATGAGGTCGAGTGCGTCCCGCTTGAGGGCCATGTGAGCGTGGTCCTGTGGTCGTCCTAATCCCGAGTGATTCGCTCAGGATTATAACTGCGGTACAGGCGCATTGCGGGCGGCAGCGTGAGCACGCAGAACACCGCCATCACCGCCAGTGCCCACGTGTAGGCCGAGGCCAGCGCGCCGGCCACGCCGGCGTCGACCACGATCTCGGCCTCACCGAGCAGGTCGCGGACCAGCTCGGCGTCGCCGGTGCGGCGATCGACCACCCAGAAGATGACCAGGCCGGCGATGGCGGCCCCGTAGGCGAAGCCGAGCGAGCGCAGGAAGTGGTGGGCCGAGCTCACCCTGCCCATCTCCTGGAGTTCGGCCCGGCCCTGCAGCAGCGCAAGGCTCGATGTGCTGATCGTGCCTATTCCCCAGCCCACGCATGCGAAGGCGATCAGCAGCACGGTGACCGGCGCCCCGGCCGCGGCCGCGGTGGTCACTGCCACCGCGCCGACGGTAATGATCACCGCGCCGGTCAGGGCGACGGTCTCGGATCGGAAGCGCTGCTGGAGAGCGCCCGACACCCAGGACGAGACGGACCACCCCAGGGTGGGCCACAACACCGCGAACGCGGCGAACGCCGCCGAGGAGCCGCGGGCGCCCTTGAGGTACAGCGGCAGGAAGACGCTGGCCCCGGTGCCGCCGGTGACGGCCATCACCCCGACCATGTGAATATGGCGCCAGCGTCGCGACGAGATGTGCGGGAGGCGCACGACCGGCGTCTGCCGGCGGCGGGCGTGGTACACGTACAGCCCGGCCAGCGCCCCGCCGACGAGTACCAGCGCCGCGCTTCGCCAATCCAGGTCGGCGGTGGCCAGCAGCAGGGCGACAGTGAGGCCGCTCAGGATCAGCAGGCCCCTGCGATCGAGCGGTTCTGCCGCGGCGCGGGCCGCGACCGGCAGCCGCCGCCACCCCACTGCGGCGGCCGCGACCGCCACCGGAAGGTTGACCGCGAACACCGCTCGCCACCCCAGCGTGCTCACCAGGACGGCGGCCAGGGCCGGGCCGCCTATTCCCATGATCCCCCACACCGACGACATGAGCGCGTAGGCCCACGGCCTCACCGACTCCTCGAACACCAGCCCGATGCAGGTGAGCGAGGTGCCGATCAGCGCCCCGCCGCCGAGTCCCTGGGCCACCCGGGCCGCCACCAGCAACTCCATGGTCGGGGCGATCACGCACAGCGTGGAGGTGACGGAGAAGGCGACCACCGTGAGCCGGAAGGCGCGGCGGGCCCCGGCGCCGTCGATGTAGGGCCCGACCGCGAGCACCGCTATTGCCGCCGACAGCAGCTCCACCGTCACGACCCACGGGAGCAGCGCCACCCTGCCCAGGTCGTCGCCGATGTCGGGCAGGGCGGCCGTGACCGACAGGTTGTTGTAGGAGGCCATGGCGATCGCCGACATGAGAGCCAGAGCCGGCGCCCGGTACTTGGGGCTCAGAAGGCTCGGAGTCTCAGAGCGCGTCACCACCCGAAGCTATCTGTGCGGGTCAGCCGATAGAAATATCGCCGATGTCCGAGCCCATGCTGTTCTTCGAGGACTTCACACCGGGTGATGTGATCGAGCTCGGCACCTGCGAGATGACCGAGGACGAGATCATCGACTTCGGCCGGCGCTTCGACCCCCAGTACTTCCACACCGACCCGCAGGCCGCGGCGGACTCGCCGTTCGGGGGGCTGATCGCCAGCGGCTGGCACACCGTCTCGGCCTGGGCCCGACTGTGGATCGACGCCCTGGTGGCGCACGCCGACGGCCGGGGCTCGCCCGGCATGCAGGATGTGCGCTGGCTCGAGCCGGTGCGTCCGGGCGACGTGCTGACCGCGACGGTGGAGATACTCGACACCCGGCCGTCGTCGAGGCATGCAGACCGGGGCACGGTCTTCATCGCCTGCAAGATGACCAACCAGCACGGCCGGGTGGTGATGACCTGCCACGGGCGGGGCCTGTTCGGCCGGCGCCACCCGGCCGGCGAGCGCATCCCGAGCCGCCCCGAGCAGGATGCGGGCGCCGGTCCCTCCGCCACGGCGGGCTCCGTCGAGGTCCGATCCGCCGACGGCGTGAAGCTGAACTTGACGACGATGGGAGGATCGGGCCCGGACCTGCTGGTGTGCCACGCCACCGGGTTCCACGGCCTCGCCTACCGGCCGCTGGCGCAGCACCTCGCCGAGGACTTCACAGTCTGGGCCCTGGACTTCCGGGGCCACGGCACCTCGGGACGCGCGCCGGGCGACGACTACGCCTGGAGCGGCATGGGCATCGATGTAGCCGCGTGCGCGGCCGCCATCGGCGCGGGGCGGCTGTACGGGCTCGGCCACTCGATGGGCGGGGCCGCGCTGCTGCTGGCCGAACGTTCGCAGCCCGGGACGTTCGACCGCCTGTTCCTGTACGAGCCGATCGTGCTGCCACGGGGCTTCTTCGACGCAACCGCGGCCAACCCGCTGGCCGAGGGGGCCCGCAAGCGCCGCGAGGTGTTCAACTCGCGGGCCGAGGCCATCGAGCGCTACGCGAGCCGTTCGCCGCTCGGGGTGATGCGGGCCGACGCCCTGGCCGCCTACGTCGAGGGCGGCTTCGTCGACATGCCCGACGGCCGGGTGCGCCTGGCCTGTTCGGCCGAGACCGAGGCCCGAACCTTCGAGGCCAGCGGCGGGCTGCCCACCGAGGAGGCGTCCGCCATCAGCGTTCCCGCGACGGTGGCGGCGGGAACGGTGGCCGCTGGTGTGTCCAACCCCGGGATCGTCGGCCCCGAGATCGCGGAGGCGCTGCCCCTCGGCCGGTTTCTGGGCTTCGCGGGCCTGGGCCACTTCGGCCCGCTGGAGGCCCCCGGCGTGGTCGCCGCCGCCGCGGTCCGGGAGCTGCTCGGCGATCAGCTCTCGCGCTAGCGGGGCCGTGGCCCGAGCGGCCCCGAACTTCAATGGGTTGACCACCTCTGAGGTGGTCAACCCATTGAAGTTCAGGCTGAGCCGTCTATCGCCACGGGCTCTTCGGTGACTTCGCCGTCGAGGATGCGGAACGACCGCAGCGACGGCTCGGCATGGCGCAGCGACACGATCACGAAGCGCCAGGCGCCGAAGGGGTCGAAGCGGGCCGCGTCGGCGATGTCGGTGGGCGACGGGTAGTTGGTGGTGTGGGTGTGTGAGTGCATCACTCCCATGACCGCCAGGCCGGCGTCGTCGGCGGTGCGCTCCACGTCCATCATCTCCAAGCCGTCGAGCATGTAGATCTCACGGGACTCGGCCGCGTTGCGCATGGGAAAGAAGCGCTCGACGCGGTCCGAGCCGGGCTGCCCGGCGAACAGGCCGCAGGCCTCGTGGGGAAGCCCGGCGATGGCGTGGTCCACCATCGCGGCGTGCATCTCCGCCGACATCTCAAGCACCGCCCGCACGCTATCGCCGGGCCCCGAGGCCGAGCGGGCAGATGATGGCTGACCTGGGATCCGGCAACCGTGAGCGAGGCCGCGGCCCGAGCGGCCCTCAGGTCGCAGCGAACAAGAGCGGGAATGCACCGCCCCCTGCTGCGGGCACCGGTACCGTGAGCAGCCGTGGCCAAGTCGCAGAGGCGTCGGGACGTCCCGGAAGGGGCGTCGGTGGTGGCGACCAATCGCCGCGCCCGCCGCAACTACGACGTCCTCGAGTCTCTCGAGGTCGGCCTGGTGCTCCAGGGCAGCGAGGTCAAGTCCCTGCGGGAGGGCAACGTGCAGATCGCGGAGAGCTGGGCCCGCATCGACCGGGGCGAGCTGTGGCTGCACAACCTGCACATCTCGCCCTACTCGCACGCGGCGGCGCCGTTCCGCTCCGAGCCGGACCGGGTCCGCAAGCTGCTGGCCCACCGGCGCGAGATACAGCGCCTGGCGTCCCGGGTCGATCAGGAGCGATTGGCGCTGGTGCCGCTCGCGCTCTACTTCAACGAGGGGAGGGCCAAGCTGGCCCTGGCCCTGGCCCGGGGGCGCACCCGGTCCGACCGGCGCCGCGACATCCAGCAGCGCGACGCCGACGCCGAGGCGGCCCGCTCGATGGCCGCCGCCCGCCGGCGCCGCGCTCCCCCGCCGCCATGAGCCGGCAGGAGCTCGCCTTCTGGGTCGCCGTCGTCGCCAACGGGGTGACGTTCGTGCAGATCATCCCCCAGATCGCGAGGCTCATCCGCACGGGACGCACCGAGGGCGTGTCACCCGTCTGGGCCGCGGCCGGCATGACCATCAACGTGGGCTGGCTCGCCTACGTGGTGGAGAACGAGTTCTGGGAGACGATCCCGTCGATCATCGCCGCCATCTCCAGCTTCGGGCTGGCGCTGTTCCTGCTGTACCGCAACGGCGTGAGCGTGCGCGCCTCCCTGCTGATCGGCGCAGCCGTGATGGTGGCCAGCGTGGTGATCCAGCAGGCGGCGGGCTGGACGGTGCTGGGCACGGTGCTGGGCCTGTCCAACGGGCTGTATCTCGGACCGGCGCTGATCGCGGCGTGGCGCACCTACGCCCCGGCCGGGGTGTCCCCCGGCACGTGGTGGCTGACGGTGTTGGAGGGCTTCAAGTGGGGCCTCTACGGAGTGCTGGTGGCCGCGGTGCCGATCATGGTGTACGGGTCGACCGCGATGCTCCTGGCGGTCCTGGTGCTGCTGCGGCTGTGGCTGACCCGCGACCGGATCCGCGCCGCGCTCAGTCCCGGGGTCTGAGTGTCGGTCGCCTGAGTATCATGGTTGGTCCCTTCGGGGACGGCAGCTTGAAAAGAGACTGCACGAGGGGCTGACCGGTTTCGACGTCGGGACCAGGAGGCCGCGGAGTGCGACCGGAGTTGCTCAGACTCCTTAAACGGGGCAACCGAAGAGACGCCGAAGACGACGCTCTCGTTCTCGTCGCCTGATCAGACCTGATCTAGCAGCCGAGAATCATCGCGACCAGCAATGGCACGCGGGGCCGGACCGCTGCAGCCTGGCACCAGAAGCAGGGGTGGACGGCGGGGAGAGACCCGCCGACAGCTGGCAAAGACCGCTGGCACCGGAGAAAGATCCGGCGGCCGGATCCTCCGATCCGCACGACCCGGCGTGGCGGCAGCCGCAAGCCGCAGACTCGGGAATGGTCGTAGCGAGCCCGGTATCCGCCCGACGGACGGGAGTTCGATTCTCCCCAGCTCCACCACCCAGGTAAGCACGGTCTTCAACCTCAAGCTGGATGTCACAGCCAAGCCCTACTGTCGAACAGCTGTTCGCTTCAAGGAGGTTGCGGATGTCCGGCCGTCATGTTTCAACGCCCGCTTCGTCGACTGGGAGTACCGCTCGACCGATTGCCCTTCCTGGGAGCGAGTCGTGGTCTACGGTGGCCGACATGGCCTCTGCCGCGCGGCCACGCACCAACGGCGCCATGAACACGCTGTTGGCGCGGGACGCCCCCGCACACGACTGGTACCGCTTCGTGCTGTCGTTTCCGCCCCACCTCGTTCGCGATTATGCCCAGCGGTTCGCGCTCGACGCCGACAGCCGGGTTCTCGACCCGTTCTGCGGCACGGGCACGACCATTGTGGAGGCGAAGAAGCTCGGCGTGCCTAGCTGTGGCCTCGAAGCGGTGCCGCTGTCCCGGCTCGCAGCCTCCACCAAGGTCGACTGGACTCCAGATCCTGACGAGTTGCTCAAGCACGCCGAACTCGTGGCCGAGAAGGCGCTCGCCATGTTGGCCGCGGACGGCATCTCCGATGAGCCGGCGTCATCGGTCCCGCGGGGAGTGCGGCTGCGGAGGCTTCCCGCCGCGAGCGCGAAGCTGCTGCTCAAGGACTCCATCAGCGCTCTGCCGCTTCACAAGGTGCTGGTGTTGCGTGACGCCCTCGACGGCGAATACGACTCGGCCTTTGCTGGCCACGAGCGGCTCGCGCTGGCTCGGATCCTGCCGGTGGAGGTCGGCAATCTGCGCTTCGGGCCAGAGGTGGGCCTCGGAACGGTCAAGCTCGACGCTCCGGTGGTGTCGGTGTGGCTTGAGCGCGTGCAGACCATGTGCGCCGACCTGCGCCAGCTCCGGCCACGCGCCGCCACCTCGGCTGTCGCCCTGGACGCAGATGCGCGAATGGTCGGCGAACTCCTGGAGCCCAGCAGTGTCGATGCGGTCATCACCTCGCCGCCGTATCCGAACGAGAAGGACTACTCGCGCACAGTGCGCCTCGAGTCGGTGCTTCTGGGCTATCTCAGCAGCCGGTCGGACCTTCAGGCGATGAAGAAGGGCCTAGTGAGGTCCAACACCCGCGGCGTCTACCGCGACGACGCTGACGACGCCTGGGTTCGAAACGACGCCGAGGTCGAACGGATCGCCTCAGCGATAGAGGCGCGCCGCATCGAACTCGGCAAAGACTCGGGATTCGAGCGCATGTACCACCGGGTCACGAAGCTGTACTTCGGGGGGATGGCCCGTCACCTCGTCTCGTTGAGCCGCGTGCTCAAGCCCGGAGCCCGGCTCGCGTACGTGGTAGGCGACCAAGCCTCCTATCTGAGAGTCATGATCCGCACCGGTCAGATCCTGGCCGAGATCGCCGAGCGCGCCGGATACGACGTCGAGTCAATCGACCTGTTCCGCACCCGCCACGCCACAGCAACACGAGAGCAACTCCGAGAGGAAGTACTGGTGCTGAGATGGCCAGGCGCCGCAGCCGCCGCCAGCCACCGATGAGGTTCTCGCAGACTCCCGCCGAAGGACTGGCCTGACATGTCCACGGCGAGCCTGGCGCAGCAGATCATCGAGTGGATCTTCGCCCAGCGCCACAATCCAGGTGACGATCACGTGACCTTCACACGAGACGACTTGATTTCTGCCGCCGAAGCGCTGAACGCACCCCGCCCTAAGAATCTCGGTGACATCGTGTACTCGCTGCGCTACCGGGTGCCGCTTCCCGACTCCATCCGACGAACAGCACCACCGGGCCGTGAATGGGCAATCTTCCCCGGCGGCAACGCCGTCTACACGCTGCGGTCCGTGCCCTTCAATCTCATCGAGCCACGCAAGGGCCTTCGGACGATCCGCCTACCCGACGCCACACCCGGCGTCATCTCCAAGTACTCCCTGACGGACGAACAGGCCCTGTTGGCCCGGGTCCGGTACAACCGACTGCTCGATGTGTTCACCGGCCTCGCCTGCTACCCCCTCCAGAGCCACCTGCGCACAAGCATCACCATCACCAACGCCATCGACGGCAAGCCGAGCAGCTCGCAAGTCGAAACCGACGACGTCTACGTAGGCCTGGACGAACACGGCGCCCACCAGCCACGCCACGGCCACGCCAACACCTCGCCGTGACGACCAACGCCACACGCGCCGACGACGCCCGAGGGATCGTCCGGCCGACAACCGGCCGGGAGAGCTCTCATGTCTTGCGGTGCGGCAGGTGACGGCAGTGGCCCTTGTGGTTGCGGACGAGCCCGCAAGGCAAGCCGGTGGACTTCACATTGCGTGGGCATAGACCCGTAGGCGAGCGGGTCGTGGACACGTCGCGGCTGCCCACCAGCAGCGGATCAGCCAACAACGGCGCGTAGTCGCTGCCCGATGCCTTGGCATCGCACACGGTCGAGGACATCACGTTGAATGCCTCAAACACCTTGTCGGCGTCGTACACGCGCAGCAAGGGCCCCGCGGAGCGGCCCCTCACCACACCGGCTACCTCCAGGCGGCGCAGCGCATCCCCGCATCGTCGCTGTGAGAACCCGGTCGCATCGGCCAGCGTCTTTGCGGTCACCGACGGGTTGGCGGAGAGATAGTCGATGACCGCCGCCGCGACGGAGCGCTTCTTGCGGCCACCGACAGCGGCCCGCCAGTGGTTCTGCAGAGTGCCGATCGCCTGCTGATACCGGACCACTGCTGCGCTCGATTTCTGCACGGCGTCGGCAAGAACCTCCAGCCACCGCGTCAGCGCCTCTGAACGGCGCGGATGGTCTGCGTCCCCGACATAGGTCTGGAACTCTGCGAGAGCGTCAAGGTACGCATCCCGGTTGCGGGACAACGCCAAGCTGACCGGTGGCATCATGCCGCCGGGCACGCAGCGATGCTTGAGCACGCCGTAGAGCACGGCGCGGCCAGCGCGGCCGTTCCCGTCGCCGAACGGGTGAACCGTCTCGAACTGGACATGCGCGACCGCGGCTTGCAGCATCGGCGGGTGCTCTTCCCCACGCAGGTACACGATCAGATCCTCCAGCAATGGCAGGCACATCTCTGGTGGGGGTGGCACGAACACGCTCTCGAGCGGGTGCCAGTCGTTCCCGCCGATCCAGTTCTGGTCAGAACGCACCACCCCGCCGAAGTGGGGGGTGGGCGACGCGGCCATCAGGGTCCGGTGAGCGTCCAGCAGGGTCTCCAAACGCAGATCCTGGCGTTGCGCCAGCATCTGCTGCGCTTGGGCGGTGGCATCAATGTTGCCGATGACCTCAGCCACCGCTCCATGGGTAGCGCCTTCGCCTGTGTGCTGTCGCTTCGCTAGTGCCTGCACAACTCGCTTGGGGGTGGGAGCCACTCCCTCGATGTGGGACGAACCGAGAGACTCGGCCCAAAGGCAGATGTCACCGCCAACGCGGGGCTGCAACCGGCTAGCCGTGTCCACCAACACGCGTTCGGTCTCGCCCAGGAACGCAACGACGTCGGCTGACAGTAGTGGCTGCCAGCCCTCCAACCGATGAGGGACGTAGGCGTCGAAGCGGCCACCGCGCCGGTCTCTCGCGCACAGTGCTTGCGGGTTGCCGTCCCATTTCTGAGAGACGTATCTGCCCATGCGCCGAACTCCCGTTAGCGTGCCAAACTTCGGCCTGTTTGACACGCTCAGTAATTTAGCGTGTCAAACGGGCGAATAACGACACGGTAAGTGAGCGTCTAGGAGTTGCGATGTCAGACACCACTGCCGACGATCGATTGACGGCCGAGGACATCAACGCCTACCCGGCCGAGCATCGCAACTGGGGACGATGGGGGCACGACGACGAGCTGGGGGCGCTCAACCTGATCACGGCCGAGAAGAGGCGGAAGTCGGCGGCCGTGGTGCGCACGGGCCGGACAGTGTCGCTGAGCCGGCCCATCCCGACAGGGCCGGGACCGGACAATCCGCACCCGGCCCGCCACTTCATGCAGCGATTCCCTCGAGATCCGGGGGGAGGGATGGCGGTCGACTTCATAGGCGTCAACTGCCACGGACTGCCACTGACGCACGTGGCCGCTCTTTGCCATTTGTGGTCAGAATCCGGCATGTGGAACGGCCGTGATCCCGATGAGGAGATCGCCTTCAACGGAGCAGCCTTCGGCGGGATCGAGGCCTGGAGGGACGGCATCGTCACCCGAGGGGCACTTCTCGATGTCCAAATGTCGAGGACAGCCGTTCGTCACCTTCGAGCAGCCCTGGGACATCATGGATCTCACGCCCTACAGCCTCGCGATGAGGCCCTCAGCGTTGCCGAGGCAGGACTCGGAGGCAGCGATGACGACACGGTCTACGAGGCAGCCGTCGAGTACCAAAGCGTCATCGTGACGGAGAACCTCGCGGACTTCGCCACGATCACCAACGACGGGCTCGCCGCGGGCGCGCCGTGCGTGCCGGTCGTCTTCGTCCGGAAGCACCAGCACCCACGCGGCTCGGCGCTGGCCCCCGCCCTGGCACGCCACCTGCACGACTGGTCCGCCGCGAACCCGAACCCCTACCCCGGCGTGCACTGGCCGTGAAAGCATCTGACACCGGTAGAACTCTGTGCCAGCAACTACTGTTGCCCGGCGAAGCACCCGCCCAGCCGGGCGGATCGGCCCGCGCGGAGCAATCGTGATCATCCTCGCCGACGGCAAGACGAACGAAGTCGCCCAGCGGACCGACGCCGACGAGGTCCTGTGGGTGCGGCTCAACGAGCTCCCCGACGCCACCGGCTGGCAGATGAAGCCGGAGGGCGCGTGCCTGGGCGAGATCTGCGTGCCGCTGCCGGAGCACAAGCGCGAGGAGTGGATCGCCGACGCCGACGACTGGGTGTGGTTCAACTACTCGGAGTTCGCCGACATGCTGGGCCAGAAGCACGCGCGCGACGGCGACGTGTGGAGTTTTGGCTCGGTGCCCGCGGTCCGTCGGATGGGGCTGGAATCGGCCATCGCCCCCGACTTCGAGGTGACCCAGTGCAACGGCGACCTGCTGAGGCTCTCAGACCTGCGGGGCCGCAAGGTGGTCCTGTTCACCTGGGCCTCCTGGTGAGGCTGCCGCTTCAGCCTGCCGGTCTGGCAGGAGCTCTACGAGTCGATCGGCCCGGACCGGTTCGAGCTGATCAGCGTGGCCCAGGACTCGGCGGGTCCCGGTGTGGTCGACAAGTGGTTCGACCGGGCCTCGCCGACCTACCGGTGCGTCATCGACCCGACGCATGAGATCAGCTCGATGTTCGGCTGGGTGAACGTGCCGTCGGCCGCCTGGATCGACGAGAACGGGAAGATCGTCCGCAGCAACGAAGGCGTGTACCCGGCTGAGACCACCGTCGGGTTCGGCCTGGGCAAGATCCGCCTGGGCGACGACTCGTTCGCGGAGGCGACCCGCGACTGGATCGAGCGGGGCGCCGACAGCGAGCACGTCTGGTCGAGCCGGGAGCTGGCCGAGCGGATCAAGCCCGTCGACGACGACAGGCGGCTGGCCGAGGCGACGTTCAAGCTGGCGCTGCACTTCGAGGCGGTCGGCGACAGCGAGCGGGCCTTGGAGCACTTCGCCGCGGCGCAGGACCTGGCCCCCGACAACTGGAACTACCAGCGGCAGGGCTGGACCCACAAGGGGACGGCCTATGCCACCCTGCAGATACTGAAGCGCACCAGCGAGATGCGCAAGCACGCCGACCAGAGCTTCTACGACCCCACCGGCCTGCCCGGCGAGAACTTCCGCCGGTACACCGAGCCCGAGTGGCTGTGGACGCCCGCCGTCCGCCGGCTCAAGCGACTCCTCCGCCGCTAAAGGAACCTCGACTGCATATCCTGTGGCCGTGCGCAGGCGACTGGTCGTGGGGCTGGCTGCGATCGCGATCATTGCGGCTGGCTGCGGGGATGGAACCGACGTCGACCCGTCGCCTACCGCTGCTCCGGCTACGACGGCCGCCTCTCCCGCGACCTCCGCAGACCCGGCAGCAGACGACACGAGTTCCCCGGAGACCGTCGGGGAGCCGACCAGCCCCGCGCCGGAAGAACGGGCGCCCGAACCGGCCGACACCACCGAACCGG
>JAPPLH010000100.1:9805-42442 GCA_028819505.1 Acidimicrobiaceae bacterium | reverse complement strand
GGGGTCATGTACAAGCCGCTCGACAACATCGAGGACCACCTCGCACAGGTCGCCAGCCGCCGCCTTCAACCTCGCACTCATCATGCGCAGCCGCTGCGGCCACGGCACCCCCCGCGGCCTGCAAGGCCTCACAGCCGCCGCCGCGGCCCTCGCCGCCGCCGCCGGCCGCGGCATCGACACCCTGCTCCGCCAAACAATGCCCATTACCGGCCTCGCAGGCCCCGAACCGGCCTCGCAGGCCCCCGACAGCGCCCACCGCACCACAAAGAACCCGACAACCCCGCCCACGCCGATCCCGCAACCGTCATCCCCCGCAGACCACTTTTTCCACGGCCTGCTAGGCTGAGTGAGCTCAACCGGCGTCCAAACGCTCGCTGGTACCGGTTAGGCGGCGGGTGGAACGCGATGAGGAGGTGACTCCTTTGGCTTCTCGACTCCAACTGAAGCTCACCGGCGACAATGCCCGCCTAGGCGAGCTCTATGCATCCGACATAGCCCGCTTGATCGATGGTGTCGAGCGAGCTATCGGTCGGGCTGCCGCCCAGCTAGTCGGACGAGCCCCCGGAACGCCCGGAAGGCTGCCCAACGCGGCCGCTAACGCGGCCAGGCTGCGGCTGGCTGACATCGGGGAGGGCAGCCTCGTGCTGCAATTCGAGCCACCCGCTGCACCTTCGATCCCGGAGACGTCGGAACAGGGGCTCTTGGATCTCGACGATTCGGACTTGGGGGAGTCAGCGGTACGCGTCGTAATGGACGTTCTTTCGGGTTCGGAGACCGGGTTCACGGAAGCCGCGGCGGCCTTGAGCCAGCTAGCGGAGGACCTTGACATTGGAGAGCGCTACGACGCGTTGGCGTTTTCCCAGCCCGGGGAAATGCCGCATGAGGCAGTGCTGGACAGGTCCGCCCGCGAGCGACTGTCGGCTGTAGCCCAACGACGCACCCGCCACGACGACGAGGGAACCCTGGTCGGCATCCTCTACGAGGCTGATTTCGAGAAGTCCAGCGCACATCTGCGGACCCCGCTCGGCTCCTCGGTCACGGTCCACTTCGGCGACGATTACGCACAGGCCATCAAGGAGGCGCTTCGCGAGAGCTCTCAGCTTCAAGGACGCATCACGTACAACGTGGCGACTTCGGCCATCGTGTCAGTGGATCTGACAGACATTGCGCTGACAGAGCAGTTGGTTGTGCCAAGCATCGGTGAGTTCTGGGCGACGAAATCGTTGGAGGAGTTGGCCGAAGCACAGGGCGTGGGTGTTGTTGAGTCAATCGAGGCGCTTCGGGACGACACCATCTCCGACGAGGAAGCCGACGCCTTCATCGCCGCGCTCGCGTTGTGAGCTATGCCTATCAACGGATTGCTAATCGACACCGACGTGCTTTCGTACGTCGCGTGGCAGAAACCTCAGGCGAAGGCTTTCGAGCCACTCCTCGTGGGCAAGTTGCCATTCGTCTCATTCGTGACAGTGGGTGAGATGTATTTTGGTGCCGCGAAGGCGAACTGGGGTGAGCGGCGAATCTCGAAGATGGAAACGATCCTTGGGCGCTACACGGTGATTCCGGGCAGCTCCAACGTCGCCAAGCGCTACGGTGACATCAGGAGAGCCTTCGATGATCAAGTCGGCGAAAATGACATGTGGATCGCCGCTACTGCCCTTGCGCACGAGCTTCCGATCATCACGAACAACTTGACGCACTTCGAGCCGATGAGCGAACGACTCGGCTTCAGCCTCGTTCACCCCGACCGTCCCTAGCCACCCCATTCCCGTTCTGAATGACGCGATGTCACTGGTCCGTGGCATTGTGTGCGCCGTGTACACAGAAATAGACCCCGCTTACGGAGGACCGCAACCATGGTGATGGCCAACACCGAGCGGGTCGCCAAGGCGTTGGACCTGCTGCGCGACGGGCTCGGCCCGGCGTGTGAGGCGACTTGGCGGGGGTTCTACGGCGACGGCTGGCTCCAGCAGGTCAACTCGAGGCTGCATCATCCTGACCGCGAGCCTTCGGTAGGCGATTCGGCGTTCTTGTTCAAGGGCATCAAGGCCACTTGGAACGAGGTGTTCAGCCACGGGTTCGGCCCGTCGGTGCGGTCGCTGGCGTTCGAGGTGTCCGATGTGCGCAACCGGTGGGCCCACCTGTGGGCGCTTTCATCGGGTACCGGTGTGACCGGGCCTCACCCGCGCCGTGGCCCAGTCGGCACCACGCTGTGACGTGTCGTCTCGGGCCTCGTTCGCGGACTGGAGGTTGCAAGGCCTTGGAGCCATCTGGTAGCTTGCGGCTATTGCTCCCCGCCTTCCCGGCCGCGCCGGGAATGGCGGGGATTTATCGTCTTGGAGGTAGCCAGCATCATGACCGGTGGCGTCCCATCGCTGGTGTAATAGCGGCACGGGCGTAGGTTCCTTCAGCAAGCTGCTGACTCACGAAGGAGCCCTACACCGGTGCCTGCACGAGTGTCGCCCACAGAGGCTGTCCGCGCCGAGATCGACGAGTTGTTCGGCTCGGGCCGTGACGTCGGAGAGATCCTCGAGGAGGTGATGCGCCTGTCGGCGCGGGCTGTGCTCCAGCAGGTTCTCGAGGAGGAGGTCACCGCCTGGCTGGGCCGGGACTGGAACTGTCGCAGCGCCGGGGGACGCGCCGGGCAGCGCAACGGCTTCAGCGACTTGACGGTCAAGACCACCGCGGGGCCCGTCGCCTTGAAGCGCCCCAAGCTGCGCAACACCGCTGAGGCGTTCGCGTCGCAGCTGTTGGGCAGGGGAGTGGTGCGCACCGAGCCGCTGGAGGCGCTGGTGATCTCGGGGTGGGTCCGGGGCCTGTCTGACCGCGACATCGAGGCCCTGCTCACTGAGGCCCTCGGCCCCGAGGCGGCGTTGTCGAGGTCCACCGCCTCGCGGATCTGCGCCCGGCTGCGCGACGACTTCGAGGCCTTCCGCTGCAGAGACCTCACCGACATCGAGTTGGACTACCTGTTCCTCGACGGCAGCCACTTCAAGACGCACGACGGCTCCCGGGCCGAGCCGGTGCTGGTCGCCTACGGCATCACCACCGTCGGCCAACCGGTGCTTTCGGCCGTCGAGCCCGGCGGACGCGAGTCACACGACGCCCAACATGACCACCCGAACCCGCGCCCCACACCGCCATTACACCAAACCTGAGACGCGACCCCCTGGTTGGTCCCAGGTGGAGGCCAACGGATTCGCTCCTTCGAAGACCATCTTCTTGGAACTGCCGGCAGACATGCGTGTCCTGTAGGAATTGATCACGTAGCACCGAACGAGCGATGTTGGATCCACCAACTCCTGGGGGGTGCTTATCGCTACCAGTCGACGATGTGCCTGTTTGCCGGAGCGCAGCGATTTACGAAGGTGGAGACGGTTCTCAGAGTCGTGAAGAATGACCTCCAACAGTCCACCACCAGTATCAATGTTGCCTGGCTTCATGCCTAGCGACACCTTCGACTTCCAGTCTGATCGACCGATCAGAAACAATGACTTAGGACTGGTTGATGGAGCCAACATCACCAACTTGAATTGGTGCCATACCGAGATGATCGGCCACGGATGATCATAATAGTCGATGGCGCTGAGGTGGCAGGACTGTATGGCTCGCGCAAGATACTCCGGTCGGTAAGTCCCGCATGGTCGAGATGGCTGTGTCATTGGCATTGGGAATCTGTCACGATGACGACGCAGCGCAAACCGAGGTTCTCGGCGTGCCTATACAGATATCGCTGACGCATCCGCTTCCAACCTGAAGGAATGTAGCGAAGACTTGCAGCGAGAGCGGTAATGAGACCGAGGCCGATACCGATCAGTTCGGGCCAGTTGCTTTGCCAGAGTTCGTTCATCCGACGACCCTCCTAGTTGCAACAACTATACCAGCTATGGCAACGGCGCGGATATGGGCGGCCAATCAGGTCACCCTTCCTGCCATCCGCGGCGACAACGCTAGACGTGGGGGCCGTAGCGGGGTATCAGCGCGGCCATGATCTGTTGCCCGCGGCGGGCAAGGAGTTCGAGGTGATCTTGCGACAAGGCACGGAGGTTGGTCCTGAAGCCGATGACCTGTTCGCGTGGTACTAGGTCCTGGACAGGAACCGGGAGTCGGTGGTCACGCATGCCCAACATGGCAACGATGACCCCCTTGGGTGCCTCCGGTCTGCTGACGAGATCGAGCAGTTTGGATCGGTCAGTGTCCTGGGCCTTGCGGAAGGTGGTGTCCAGCGATTGCTTGACGCGGCCGGCGAACCAATACGGCTGACGAGTGCCATCAAAGAGCCCGCGACCCGCGTCGCACGCGATGATCCAATCGTGGGGCTCCGATACGTTAGTGCTGATTGCGGAGTCTCGTCCTGGAAGCAGTGGCGATGTGCCCAGATTGTCGTAGATGCCACCATCGCTAAGGATCACCCGCCGTTCGTGTTCGCTCCCATCTCGGCGGGTGAAGGTTGCGACAAGGTCATAGGCGGGAAACGCGAGCGGGTGAGCGGCCGAGGCTGCCGTTGCCTGCGCGACACTGACGCAGTTGTGCTTGATGGTTCCATCTCGCCAGCTTCCGCTCTCGATGCTCCCGAAGCGGAACGCAGTGCCGGTGCGGAGATCGCAGGCATTGATGATGACACTGAGTCCCTCGCGGGCGACCTCAGTGATCTGGGCGTCGGTGATGCGAGAGTTGATTGCTGCTTCGAACGCATGGACGGAGCTTGTCCTTCTCTGATAGGCGCCACCCTTGCCGAGGACGGCGTTGGGGGCGCTGGCGAGTCCTGCCGTTAGAGTGGTGGCAGCTATCTTGGCAAGGCGGTGCGGCGCGAAGCACTGCGCGATGATCGGCTTCCACAGTCCACGGCGCAGGATGCTCACAAGTGTCGCCTCAAAGTCCTCAAAGCTAAGGTTGGTGTAGGCCCACAGCGCGGTCACTATTGAGCCGCCGGACACGCCTGAGATCGTGGTGACTTGATCAAGCAAGCCTCGATCGTTCAGGGCGCGAAGGCAGCCGAGGTGGAAAGCTGCGGCGCGTAACCCGCCTCCTGACAGCGCCAGCCCGATGCGCCCGGCTCCGCTGTTGTCGCAGTGGACTTCGTTCGGCATCGATTGGGGCCAATGCGTGGTACTCTTGGGTGGCCTGGTTTCGAAGATGTAGGCGTTCCAATGGCTGCCTACGGGGCTACCTCCACCAATAAGCAGCAGTTGCTGAGGCAGAGGACGGTCATGCTGGCCGGTTAGGGTCTGCATGCCCTGAAAGTCAGTGGGGCTTGCGGCGGGGCTGGAGTGAGGGTGGGTGTGCCACATCCCGATTGGGTGGTGTATCCCGCGGCTGATGGTGTCAAGTGCTTCGGAGGCGGCATCCACCCCTAAGGTCCCACAGACAAAGCCCGATGGCGATGCCCGGCTGTCAGGCGGTGGGCCGAGAGCCGCCGTAACTGCGATTGTGCGAGTCGCATTATCGATCTCGCCGTAGAGAATCCCGCCGGTCTCACTTCCCGGGCTGTCACGCATGCCTTCGCTGATCCATGCGAGCAGTTCGATCATGACATGGTGCTCAATTTGAACCGAAAAATCTTCGCCGGCCACCTCTAACTCTATTGGATTTGTGACCACGCGGCGCTCACTACGTGCGGGCATACCCGGATCTGCATCGGGCAGTTCGATCATTGTCCATGAGCCTTCCAGAGATCTTCGCAGCGCCGTCCCGGCGGCGCGTGTCAGGGCTGCAACGAGTGCAGCGACATCTGCGTCGGCTCCAATGAAGGTCGGTGCGGAGCAGCCGGGTTCGGGGAGAAACAGATCGCTACGCGGGAAGCGGGGCCAGAACTCATCGATAAAGGACTCAAGCGCCGCGACGGCGGCGGTGTGTTTGGCGTGACGGGCCAGGCGGGGTGAGCCACCAATATTGGTAGGAGGCGCGACAGTAAGGAGGCCGCGGTCACCGCGATGGCCCAGCAGCATGCTGATCACCCATGGCGGGGACGCGAGGGTTGGGCGTGTACTCTCCAGTCGCTTGGCGACCGATTGGTTAGCGGTCGCGTCGATGATGATGTTCTGCTGCCATATGGCTGCGGCTTGATCGCCGGCCAGCTCCACGGCATCGTCGGAACACTGGACAGGCTGAAGTTGCGGGTTGATGCGCCGCAGCCGGCGGGCCAGTGCGCGTACCTTCAGAACTGCCAGGTCGACTTGGTCGTAGGTCTGGCGTGACAAGTTACCTGTGGTGACCTTACGATTGTCGACAAGCATCAGATTGGTCACACCGCCTCGTACAAGATGCTCGGCTAGATGGCTGCCGATAGCGCCGCATCCCAAGATGGCGACACTGCGACCAACAAATTCTGCTATCGGTGAGTTGCCGGCTCGAGGCCGGGTCACTTCCGGGCGCGCCTCGTCCACACTGCACCATTTGATCTCCGCGGAGTCAGCCCAGCGCATCATCGAGTCAAACAGCTGGGATCGAAGCTCCTCTAGTTCGCTGGTGTCCCATGGCTGAGGAACTGTGAGCCGCAGGTGGTTGGCGTCGTCAGCGTCGACGTGCCACACGGCAAGGTGCTGGCGGCGCTCGCCCCCTCTGGTGCCACGCATGGGTGTGCCGATGACGACAAACAGTGGAGCACCTTCGTGATTATGGTGCGCAGCGGCGCGGAGCACGTTCAAGAGGCGCTCCTTGGCTATGTTGTGGGCGGTTAGCTCCTCGATGAATGGCCCGAGCTTGGTTGGATACTCGTAGGGCAATTCCAGTTGCGACAACACGACGGGTGCGACATCACCGTCGTACTTGATCCCGCTGTCGCCCCAGGCCAGCCACCCTCGAAGGTCGACGCGAGTGTCGGTGCGGTCTTCAATCGGCGCGAAACCAAACCACGGGGCATTTCCCACATGGGGCGCGTTCTCGCGCACGACAGCGGTGACCGCCGAGCCTAAGGGGGCGTAGGGCGGATGCATAGGAGCTGCCAGTGGGTCCAGATCGTTGACGGCAGCTCGTCGCAGCCACTCCACAAGGCGATCGACCAACCCGTACATGCCGTCGCTGGGATCCCACTCAACCTGGGGGGCTAGGAACAGACATAGCAAGGATCCGAAGTTCACATGTGGCCGTCCTGCCCACCGCCGGTGGGGAACAATCACCAGCGGGTGCTCCCAAGGGAAGTCTCGCGGGATCGCGATGTGCAATTGTTCACGTGGACGGAACTTGATCCCGTCCTCAGTCCACGGAAACGCAGCGTTGATCGACACTCGGGCGATGAGGCATGCGCGCTCCTCTGGTCCCGAGTGGTCTATGAGATCAATACTGTTGCCAGCCTCCGCTATGGACCGGAGCTCATCTAGAGCTCGCTGTTGTCCGCTGCTCAGCACTCCCCGAACCCGACGGGAGTAGAACCGGGCTTCTTGCCACCGCGCGCCCTCTCCACTTGCGCCGCGGCTGCCGTTGTCACCAACGGAGCCACCCCCAAGAAGACGACGCCGGTCGCAGTTGACTCGAAGATCACGGGCTTCGGATTCTCCTCATCGGGGTGCTCGCCTGTGCATACGAAAGTGTCGCAGATCTCCTCATAGCGGTTCTTCGCCTTGGCGTGGGGCGGGTTGTCGCCTGGTGAGTTTGATGACGGGATAGGGCCGGAACTCGACACGACCCACCCGTCGGTCGCTTTGGCGACTTCGATGAGGTCCAGAACATCTTGACGCAAGACATCCGTACCGTTCTCACGTTCGTACATGACGCCCTTGGAGCAATGGTGGGGCGCCAGCAATACGTCCCATTCCTTGTCCTCTTGGTTCTGGGTGTACTCAAATACCTGCTTGACCGGCCGATAGTCGAGGTCGCCAAGGAGCAGGGACCGCACACCGCCGGGCAACAGCGTCACGTGCAGGCCGATGCTGGTTCGGTTCCGCTCTGTGTCCTCCATGTACTCCTTGAAGGGGCTGTGCACGAAGATCCGCAACGAACGGGCGAGGTAGACGCCGTCAATTTCATCCACCGTGGTGCCTGCGGGAGACACCAAACTGCGGGGCAACGCAGCGAAGTCGTCCTGAAGGCTGTCGTGGTACCCGATCACACGTATCCGGTCACCACTTCGGGAGGCCGCTGGGGCATGTGCATTGCGCTTGACGCGTCGTAGGGCCTCGTCGCGGAGTGCTTGAGCGTCCTCGCTCAACGCTTCAGGGTCCTCGTTGTCGATGTCGGCAATCAGACGAGGGGTGAACCACAACTCGCCGATCAGCACTGCATGGTCTTCCAGAAGCTTGCGGAAGCCCTGACAGTGGTCTTGGTCGGCGTGGGTCGCCACGAAAGCCGCCAAGTATCTCTTGCCGTCCACGATCGGCAGCAGTTCGACGAGCTCGTCGACCACCGGCCAGCGCGGATCGTCCTCACTCTCAGCCGCATCCGTGTGATTGAGATCGATCTGGATCACCGCACCGTTATCGACCAGGACGGTAGTGCTGTCCCCAGCACCGACCGGCCAGAAGACGAAGCCCTGCTTGGGCAGATCTGTTCTCTTCATTACTTGTTACCTCCGGTAGCGAGCGACTCGAATCCTTGATGTCTACCGAAGGGGTATGACACGCCTGCGAGGGAAGCGCCCGCTGGTTCAGGGTCGAAACCCGAGTGGCCTCGATTCGAGGTGGGATCAATGTTCAGATCCAGGACTGTCGCTTGTTCCTGCATCGCTGGGTTGAAGGAGCGCTGCGGCGGTCAATGTCAACGAGATGCTGGAGCGATCAGGCCGGATCAGTAGTACTTGTCGATGTAGGCGTAGGCTCGGTCGAACAAGTCCTGGTCGGAGTGGAGCTTGTACTTGAGCAGGCTGCGGCGCAGGGCCCTCTTGACCTCGCGCTCGCCGGCTGCGGTGCGCTGCCAGCCCGGAAAGCGAACCTGGCGGACGATGGCGTCGATGTCGGCTACGACGCGATCCACGATGACGGGGGTCTTGGTGTTCCTCACCTCTTCGAACAGTTCCGTCAGTGCAGCCTTGCCCCGGTTCTCGTGGCCCTCGGGCGGCTCGGTCTTCTCGGTTTCAACAACATCCTTCGCCAAGTCGATGAGCTGCTTGAGGAACTCGACAGAGGCGAAGAGTCCCTGTTCATGCTTGAGGCGGAGGCTCTCCAGGCGTTCAGACAGCGCCACGAACCGCGGGTCACTGCCGTGTCGTCGAAGCCTCGTGGAGATCTTGAGTTCGACCTCGACGATGTGATGGTCCGGGTCTTGGAGCAGCTTCTCAAGGACGGCGGCGTCTAGAACGAGTGTATCTAGGTCGTCGCGAACTGCCTGCACCGTGATGTGCCTGTGGATCAGGTCGATCGTCTTGGCTCCGAGCGCGTGCCAGAGCAGCTTGCCAGCGCCCGAAGGAGGTCGCAGCGAATCGTACACCTCGGCCAGCCATCGGTAGTCGTCCGTGAACGGGGCGAGAACTTGGTCCGGGGAGAGGGCCTCCCACACACGGGAAAGCTCCACGAAGTCCTGGGCGAACGCATCTCGGCGCTCGGTATCGGGAAGGCACTGCTGGGCGGCAAGAAGTCCTTCCCATCCTCCGGTTGTTCGATCGACGTTGGGAAACCAACCCAGGCACTTGGCCATCGCAGGTTCGAGGACCTCCTTGAGTTCGTCGAGGTTGGCGATCACCTTCCTGATCGATTCCTCATCGAACACGAGTGCCTGGGCCACGTCGTCGAAGATGCCCAGGTAGTCGACGATCAAGCCATGCGACTTCCCGGGGGCGGGCCGGTTCGTTCGACAGATCGCCTGTAGCAAGTTGTGATCGCGCAGCGAGCGATCGAGGTACATGCACTGCAAGTTCGGCGCGTCGAATCCGGTAAGCAGTTTCGCTGTGACGATTATGATCTTCAAGGGGTCCGTCGGGTCTCGAAAGCGGTCGAGCAGGGCGGCCTCCTCCTCCTTGCTCCGGCCAAAGCGCCGGCGCCACTCCGGCGGAGCACCCTGGCCCATGTTCATCACGACGTCGCTTGCCTCGATGGGGAGATCTTCGTCGGCGAGAGCATCGAGAACGTCCTTGTAGAGAACGCATGCTTCTTGGTCGACTGTCACGATCATGGCACCGAAGGCATCTGGAGCAAGGCGCTCTATGAAGTGCTTGCGGATGTCGGAGACGACAGCTGCAACTCGGTCCGGCGCCTTCACGAGGAGCGAGAATCGTCCCGCCCTTCTAGAGACTTCGGCTCGGTCCACTTCTGAGAAAGCACCGGTTAGGTCCTCGAACTCTTGGTCGAGGGCTGCACGATCGATCCGAAGGTCGACAGAACGCGTCTCAAACCGCAGCGGCAGCGTGGCCTTGTCGCGGATTGACTCCTCGAAGCTGTAGCGGCTCAAGTAGCCGTCCCCGTCTTCCGGCGCCCCGAACGCGTAGAACGTGCTGCGGTCCCGTGTGTTGATGGGCGTGCCCGTGAGTCCGAACAAGAATGCGTTCGGCAGGGCGTTGCGCATCTGCATCCCCAGCTCACCTTCCTGGGTTCGGTGCGCCTCGTCGACTAGGACGATGATGTTGTCGCTCTCGTTGAGCACGCCACCGGCCTCTGCAAACTTATGGACGGTGGTGATGATGACCTTTCGGGCATCGCGAGAAAGCAGGTCGTGAAGCTCGTTTCTCGAGTCTGCGGTGGCCATGTTGGCGACGTCCGCGGCGTTGAAGGTCGCGGTGATCTGAGTGTCGAGGTCGATACGGTCCACCACGATCAGAACGGGGGGGTTCCCGAGGGCTTCATGCTGGCGGAGCTTGTTCGCAGTAAAGACCATCAGCAGACTCTTACCGGAGCCTTGGAAGTGCCAGATCAGGCCCTTGCGGATCCGACCTTCGACTACTCGGTCGACCATGCGATTGGCTGCCTGGTACTGCTGGAACCGGCTGATCACCTTGATCTTGCGATGGTTGCGGTCGGTCGCGAACACGGTGAAGTTCTGGGCGACATCCAGGACGACCTCTGGTCGCAGCATCGACGCAACCGCTCGGTCGACCTCCTGTAGCCCTAGTGTCGCGTCGTCGGTCAGGCGCCAAGGCGCCCATAGGTGTACCGGCATCCTGATGGAGCCATACCTGTACTCTTTGCCTTCGGTCGCGAACGAGAACACGTTCGGAACGAAGAACCTCGGAACGTTGACCTCATAATCACTGCATATCTGGTCTGCTCCGTCGACCCAGGTGACTGCCTTCCGGACAGGGGACTTGGCCTCGCCCACGACAAGTGGCAGCCCGTTCACGAAGCCGACCACGTCAAATCGTCTCTCAACTCCGAGCGAGAAGGTGACCTGGCTAGCTACGACGAACGTGTTGTGATCGATGTCATCGAAGTCAGTCAGGCGCACTGTGACGTGCTCACCGTCGGGGCCGAACGGCATCGATTGCTCGCCTCTGACCCATGCCATGAACTCCTCGTTGGCGCCGACAAGCCCAACTCCGAGTCCAGCGATGACAGCACGAAGCTTGTGAATGACCTCATCCGCACGGTCCGGTTGGACAGCAATGTCGGGGTTCAATCGTCTAAGCGCACCGGCAAGTATCGGTTCGAGAAGCACGTCCGATGTAGCACGGTCCAGAGAGGGTCCTGGAACATATGACCAGCCCAACTCGGTCATGCGTTCGAGGACCATCGCTTCCACGGTGTTAGCCTCGTCAAACATCGGAGCCTCCAGCCAAGAGAGCCTCGCGAGTCCGGTTCAAGAGATTCTGGGTAGCTTCCTCGTGCGAGCGCTGATGAATTCGCGCAGCATCAAGAAGAGATAGACGACCAATGGTGTCGTCGACCAGGCCTGCTGGCAAGAGCGGCACTGGGAGTCGTCGGAGATTCCGGCCGTTGATCTTCTTCATACTTGCGCTAGTCCCCGCCGCAATCGACCGCAAGAATGCGCGCGCTCGCCGACTCCGGAGTACATGCTCGAGGAGTCGTGACGGAATCTTGCTTTCATCAGGTCGCAGCCGCATTAGAAGATCCGAGTAGTACAGCGATGTTGGGGCATCGGGCGGTACAAGAGCGGGAAGGCCAACGCGCTCGAGAGTGTTCGATCGGGTTACGAAGAGGTCACCCGGGTGGACTAGGTAGCGATCTGCGTTCTCCGGTGCCTCGATTGGACGGCAGCCGTGCGGCGAATAGCCGTGTTCCGACATTGAGGCCACAGTGAGCGACCAAATCCCCGTCTCATCGGCCGCAGGTCGGATCGTTAGCCCGTTGCGTGGCGGTTCCTGCAAGATTCTGTCGAGTAGCGTCCAGTCGGACGCTCGATCCTCGGCTTCACTTACCATCGACTCCGTAAGTTCCTCAAGTGCACGACCTAGCTCCTGGATTCTTAGTATGCATTCTTCAATGGAACTCAGGACCTCAACTATATCTTCTTGTTGCCGCGTGTCGGGGAGAGGGAATTCATACCAATTGAGGTCCTTAAAATTGATATAGGGGTTGACCGATCCCTTGCTCTGCTCTATTGAGTGGCGATGAAAGGCCTTTGTCTTCATTACATGCAATAGAAATCTGGGAAGCAGTTCATCTGTTGCTGGTTCAACGACAAAGGTCGTATTAGCACATATTCCCTCGAAGTCCGCTGCTACCACCTTGCGAAGATAAGTTCGGCGGCTTCCGTATAGTACATGTCCAGGCCGGAACCTCATATGGAAGGCAGGGCCCAGGTAGTCATCCCCGATGACACCCCAACGACGGATCCGGATTTCGTCAGTTTCCATATGCTCGCCTGCAACGTAACGTTCGATGTCAGCCGTCTCGGGGTTGACTCGGTCCTTTACTTGATGCGCGACATCCCCGAAGCGCACCCATTTCCAGTTCTTAGGCCCGGCTGCAGTTGTCATTGGTTAGCCCTCTTCATATCTGAGAGAACATTATGTGCTGCCTGTCGGAGTTCAGTTGCGGATTGTTTCCAAGCCGAGACAGCCTCTTCAAGGTTGTGTTCTTCATGATCATTCGCTTGACGAACATATAGCGAAATTGACAGATTGCTATCTTGCTGGAGAATTTCTTCCGTGGCTACTACGGCTGCGAAATCGTTCTCCGTGTCGAAGGATCGGAACGCCCGAACAATTCGGTCGATATGCCCCGTCGTGAGAAAACTCTGGGCACGCTCGCGCGTCACTTCGCTGGCTGCATCGATCAGTAACAGCTTGCCCACTCGGTTAATCGGTTTCCGCGAGCGACAGATAACAATACAAGCCTCCATGGGAGAGTTGTAGAAGAGATTGGGGCCGAGACCGATGATCGCTTCGAGAACATCGTTGACGACGATCCTCTCGCGCATGTCGCGTTCCTCCTCACGAAACAAGATACCGTGCGGGAACAGCACAGCGCATCGCCCGCTCCGCGAATCCATTGAAGCCAGGATGTGTTGCCAGAAGGCGTAATCGGCGCGGCCTTGCGTTGGTGTGCCGTACCTGTTGCGACCCCAGGGGTCGGAGGACCACGCGTCTCGATCCCAGGCCTTGATGGAGTATGGAGGGTTGGCAAGGACTACGTTGAAGCGACGAAGGCGGTCTCCTTCTGTGAACGCCGGGTTAGCCAGAGTGTCGCCGCGTATGATGTGAAAGTCCTCAATCCCATGCAGGAAGAGGTTCATGCGGGCGATGGCAGAGGTAGTTAGATTCCGCTCCTGTCCGTATAGGCGCAATGTGCGATGCTCTTTGCCCTGGAAGCGCAATTCCTGAGCGGCAGACAGGAGCATGCCACCCGAACCACAGGTGGGGTCGTACACGCTGTCGCCGGGCTGCACCTCAAGCAATCGAGTCATGAGGTGGACGAGGGTGCGGTTTGTGTAGAACTCAGCTGCAGTGTGGCCGGAGTCGTCAGCGAACTTCTTGATCAGGAACTCGTAGGCGACTCCGAGTTCGTCCTCGGGAACGTTGACGAGACTGAGCGTGACCTGCGAGTAGTGCTCGATGAGCTCTTTGAGGGTGGCGTCGGTCAGCCGGTCCCTGTTCGTCCACGGTGCGTCACCGAAGACTCCGTTGAGCCGGGGATTCGAGCGCTCGATCTCCCGCATGGCCCTAGCGATTGAGCGTCCAACGTTGGTGGACACCATGCGGAGCTCAGCCCAATGGGCGCCACTCGGGATCTGAAATCGGTGCTGCTCAGGTAGGGATGCGTAGTCAGCGTCGCCGTCCGATTCGTCGAGGGCTTCCACGTATTCCTCGTCGTAGACATCGCTCAGCCGCTTCAGAAAGAGGAGTGGAAAGATGAATGACTTGTACTCGCCAGCATCGATGGTGCCGCGGAGCAGCGTCGATGCTCCCCAAAGATATGCCTCTAGCTGCGACTGCGTGATGCGCTGGGTCACGCGATACCTCTCTCGGCCAGCAGCTTGTTCAACTGGTCTTCGGCCTCCCAGACGTGTCGGAGCGCCGCCTCGAGGGCCAGAGTGGCTTCTGCGACAGTCGGTGTTTCAGTGTCGTCGGCCTGACTCACGTACCCGGCAAGGTTCAGGTTCCCGCTCTGCTCTCGGATCTCATCCAGAGCAACGACTCTTGATCGGCCGTCTTCGTCCGCGAAGTTGTTGAATGCAGCTAGCAGTTCCGCGACGTGCCCCGGCTCCAACGTGTTCTGGTTGCGTCCCTTGCGGTAAAGGTCCGAGCCGTCGACTAGGAGCACCTTCTGCTGGCGATCCGGTGCCTTGTGTTGACGGGCGACGAGAATGCACGCCGCCAGGCCGGTGCCGTAGAAGAGGTTTGGCCCGAGTCCGATGACTGCTTCGATTAGATCCATCTCCAGGATCTTGGTTCGGATCTTGCCTTCAGCTCCCATGCGAAACAGAGCGCCGTGAGGCAAGACAACAGCCATACGGCCTGTGGCAGGTGCCATCGAGCTGATCATGTGCTGTACCCATGCCCAGTCGCCATACTTCTTTGGTGGCGTTCCAGCGAGATTGCGGCCCCACGGATCCTGTGCCCACAACTCCCCGCCCCATGCCGACAAGGAGAATGGCGGATTAGCGATCACGCAGTCGAATACGGCTAGCCGGTCACCTGACAAGAAGAGGGGATTGCGGAGGGTGTCACCGCGTATGATCTCAAAGTCTTCCGCACCGTGAAGGAAGAGGTTCATGCGTGCGATGGCTTCGGTCGTCAGGTTCTTCTCCTGTCCGAACAGACGTCCGAGCATGAGCCGCTCGTCGCCGCCAGCCTCACGGACCTGCTGAAGTGTCTCAAGCAGCATGCCTCCCGTTCCGCAGGCGGGGTCATACACCGTCTCTCCTGCTCTAGGCGCCAGCATCCGCACCATCAACTCCACGACCGGGCGAGGCGTGTAGAACTCACCGGCCTTGCGGTTCGTGAGATCGGCGAATTTCTTGATCAGGTACTCGTAGGCGTCTCCGAGTACATCGTTCGTCACAGCCGCGTTACGAAGGTCGAGCCAGCTGAAGTGGTCAACGAGGTCGACAAGCAGTTCGTCTGACAGCCGCGCCTTGTTGGTCCATTGCACATCGCCAAAGATGCCGTACAACCTCTTTGGATTCGCCTTCTCGATCTCACGCATCGCGCGCTGGATGACCTGACCGACGTTGGTTGTACGTGCTCGAAGGTCAGTCCAGTGAGCGCCGTCGGGGATCTGGAAGCGGTGCTGCTCCGGTAGGTCGGCGTACTCCTCATCGCCGCTGGACTCCTCGAGCGCCCCGGAGCGCTCCTCGTCGTAGACGTCGCTGATTCGCTTCAAGAACAGCAGCGGGAAGACGTACGCCTTGAAGTCTGTTGCATCGACAGGGCCGCGAAGAATGTTCGCTGCTTCCCAGAGCATCGATTCCAGATTCGTTTCGGTACTCGCCACCATTTCGCTCCCTGTGTGTGGCCTGCGCTTCTCACTTGATCGAAGGTGCGATGCAGCGAGACGCGTCAATCCGAAGCCGAAGCCGCTGTGTCGCGCTTGCGCTTAGCCAAGCTCTCCCTCACGAGTTCCTGTGCTTCACGAGCCCCGAGATCGAGAAAGCCCACTGGCCAGTCACCTCCAGTACCGCCGTACTGGTTGATCTCCGGCTCGCGGTAAGAGGTGACGCCATCTTGGCTCTCGGCGAACACGAGCTTGATGAGTTCGTAGGTGGAAGCTGTGTGGTCGCTAGCGATTCGGTATCGAAGACGGTTAACTAGGTGTTCGCTGTGCGTCTCGACCACCAACTGGCGACCCGAGCGAGCACACGCGAGCAGGAAGTCTGCAAGTATCTGTTCGAGTCGAGGGTGCAAGTGGAGTTCTGGCTGCTCCAGAATCACAAGTGTCCCGGGAGCAGCAAGGAGACATAGGACGATTACGGGGAGGATCTGGCTCACGCCGACGCCAACGGAGGTCAGATCTACTTCGCGATCAAGCGCTTGCGGCGTCACGCTGAGGCCGATCCCCATACGGCCTCGGTCTTCGGATCGGGCACGGTGCGCGAGTTCGAATTCTCTCAGCCAGTAATTCAGCGCGTCGTTGAGGCGTCGACGCTCATGGGTGCCTTCGGCGGTTGGCATCCTCACCCAGGTCCTCGCCTGCGCGTGCAGCACCGCTGCCAAGTACTCGCCTCTCACGCCTAGGTCCAGCTTCGAAGGGCCCGGGTCATACAGAACATGGGGCGCTTCACGGAGTGGGCCCAGGTAGCGCACGGCGTCACCAAAGAACCGCTGTGAGACGCTGCCCGCACGCCATAGCGCCTCACCAGCCGCACCTGTGTGCTCAACGAGGACCGTGTCGTCGATCCAGTCTTCGGCACTCAGTCGTTCGCGTAGTTCAGAACGGAACTGGGCTTCACCAAGCTGCACCATGCTTCTTGCGATGGAAGTCCGGTCCTTCTTCGTCAGTTGACCGAGATCGCGATACCACCGTCGAGCGAGGGGGTCACCGAAGGCCTCGGTTCCCCGACCGATCAGCAAGTCGGGACCTGCTGTCTCTCGACTTCTAGAGAAGTTCCGGCCTTCGATGTCGGCTTGAGCTCGGTCCACGGCTCGAGTCCTCGTCGACCGGGTCACCTTCGGTTTCGGGTCCGATTCAGTGGATTCAGCTGCGGCTTGTATTTCGCGGCTGATTTCTTCCTCGAGGAGCGTCTCGGCTGTGTCCCACCAGATCTCTGCAACCTGATCTAGCGTCCTCACAGATCGCATCAGTGAAAGCGGTAGGCCTCCCGACATGACCACTGCGTTCACCGGCCCTGACGTGCCTGACATCCAGTCCTGAACACGACCGCTGGCTTCGACTGCGCCTTCGCGTACCGCATACCGACTCCTTGGCCCGAAGTGGTCCGTTGGGTCGACGAGATCAGCACTAGGGTCAAAGTCACTCACGTCACAGGTGAGAGCGGTGGTGCGCTCCCCTGAAGAAGGTTCAATCGTTTCGATCTCGATCTGTAGCGACTCGATCCGGGCGAATCCGCCGCCCGGTTCGCTCTTGTCGCTTGCTTTCCCCAAGTAGGCGCGCCAAGCGAACTCGGTCAGCTCACGGTCGCGCATGGCTTCTGACCCGCGCGAGAACCGCTGAGTTCGATAGCCACGCCATCCGGTAAGGCGGAATGCAACCTCCATCGCCCCACCGGGCTGCGTGGCCAAGTAGTTGCGTGTTTCTTCGAAAGTGCCAAGCCGTACGAATTCGCCATTCAGCGGGAACTCGGCGCTCGGAGTGCCGGAGCGGACGGCTTGAGTTACCGCAAGGATCGACTGCAACAGAGTGCTCTTGCCAGAACTGTTGGCTCCGACGACCACGGTCAGTGGCCTAAGGTCGACGGACGCATGCGCGACCGACTTGAAGTCTCGAAGCTCAATCCGTCGCAGTTGGTAGGGGTGTTGGATTGTCATGCTGCCACCTTCTCCTTCACTCCGAGGTAGTGGATTCGGTGAATCGGCTGGAGGCGGTCTGGAGGGTCGAGATGTGCTGCTACAACCAGACAGCGCTGCTCGTTCTCGGTTCTTTCGCCCACCTGCGTGGCAGCACGAAGAGCGAGTTCCTGAAGGGTCATTAGGAGATCGGCACCTATATCGCTGATCTCGACCCACATGTCAACGTCAAGCGCCCCGGTTCCCACCAGCATCTCAAGGTCCTCGTCTGTGAGGAATGACGGGCGCGTACCCACCCAGTGAGAGAGCTCACTCAGAAGCAGTACTGGATCGTCAGCGAGATCCATTAGGTCGGGGCGCAGGAGCTGTGGGTCCACCTGCCATTCCAGGTCGCTATCCAGCAGGGCCTCAGTGCAGTCGGCAGCTAGGCGGCGCAACGCTTCACCCTCTGATTTCTTGAATGACCACCTGCCGTCGAGCGGGCCTGCGAGCCGGGTTCCGCAATACACTCCCGCATCCTCAGCAGCGGCCATGGAAGACGGTCCGAGCGCGGCAACTCGCTGGGCCAAGAGGTTGAGAGCGTCGAGCGACTGTTCGTTCAGACGCCCTATGCGTGGTCCCAGCTGCCAGGTCCAGACAGCAGCTCGCAGATCGGTCTGGACGACGACGTCGTATGGAGTCGAAGCGATGTCCGCTGCGAAGATCGCATCGCGATCGGTCGCTAGCTCGGGGGCAGAGTGAACGAGAAGGACATCGGCGAATTCCCTGGAGGAATCCGTACGTAGCACAAGGACGATTTGCCGATCTGCCGGACGATGTGGCAAGGCTTCAACGATTCGCAGATCTCCCCTAGCGACGCCTCGAGTCGACCTGTCTAGGTGCGCCAGCGGCTCCAGCTCGTCCCCTCGCTCAGCGAGCGCCGAAACCAGTGCAGTCGGGAGGTCAGTCATCTGGTGACTCCAGTTCTTCCAACTCGTCGATAAGCCGCAGAGTGGCTTCGGAATGTAGATCCGGCGGCAGTTGCGAGACGATACGGCGTTCGACCATGTCAAGCACCTCCCGCTTGCGATCAGCCAGCCATGGTCTCGATCGGCCGAGGCGTAGCGCGAGATCCCCATCCGAGACACCGTGCGCCTTACCGATCAGGACGATTCGATATGACGAATCGAGATCTGCAGCGAAGGCGCTGACCATGCGTCTCATCTCGGAGCGTTGCAACTCGAAATCGGGGGTGGATGCATCGACATGATCCTCCTCATAGTCTCGAAGGATCGTTGGGAGCCAAGCTGTCAACGTGATTTCGAGGATCCTCCTCAGGTCGCGAATTAAGATCCCGTCGAAGGCCGTGACCAGTACATGCACCAGTTCGCTCAAGGTGCTTCCGGTGTAGACCTTCGACTCCCGCTCCGCGGATGGGTGTGACGTCAGCCTGGGGATTGAGTCGATCAACCGCGAGCCCCGACGAATCTCCACTTCTGACAGCTCGCCCGGCTCACGACCACCGTCAGGCAAGGAGATGAAGCTGTCTGAGCCAACCTCAATCAGCTCATACTCGGGTCCAGAGACCAGTTCACGAACGCGGCTGACAAGCCGGTCAATAACTGTCTTTGATCGACGGTGCGACAGCACCCTTCGGACCTGGAAGGCGAGCAATCGGCTCAAGGAGTCCTTGTCCGTGGCTTTGGCTAACACGAACTCGAGTTGGTGTTCGTCGAGCAGTCGCTGAAGGGCCACATCCAGCGCAAGGTCCCGGATGGCCTCCTCCGACCACGGCTGGCCATCGTTGTAGACGTCCGGCGGATATGGGCGGGCAACCCGGCCAGCGACCTCGATAAGGAGGCCCCAGAACAGCGTGCCGATGCCTTCCCGCTGGCACTCGTCCACTAGGTCCTGGTAGGTCATGGCGAGACGGCCTTCTCAAGCTCGACATAGACCGCAGAGCGCGCTGGTTCCTCACACGAGTAGTTCGTGTCACACAGCGCATCGCTGGAGACGCTGAGAGGCAGTCGAAAGTCGATCCACCCGTCACGGTCTAGCTGGCAGCGCCCTGCGCCATCTAGGTGAACGTGTGCAAGGTGCTGAAAGGGGCTAGGAATAGATGCAGACCGTGCAAAGAGCGTCGCATTCGGTCCGTGCTGCGTCGCGAGCACAACTCGTCGCCCGCTACCACCGTACTTGCGTGAGAACGGCCGACCGTCAGGTCGATACACATCCGCGTGAGGCACACAGAACCAGTGGCCTGGACCGTAGAGGAAGTCGCCACCGAGTTGCTGCCGCAGCTCATCCCACAAGTTGACCGTCCTCACACTCCCGCAGTCGCTAGAGATGTTAGTACGCCTGCGGGCTGACCCCTCTGAGCGTGACCCTTGAGCGTCACGCAAAGCGCTCCTCCATTGGACACATCCAGACTTGGCTACGTGGACCGGCCTCCGCGGGGCTTGACGAGCGTCGAAGCCGACACGCTCCCCGTGCCCGACGGCTGATCGCAAGCGTCACTTTTGGCGGTGGGCCGACTGGCGTGGGCCTCTAGCACTTCGTAGGTCTAATGTCGGCGGGAGGGTCGGGCAGTGCTAACGGGCTGACCAGGGGGAAGAGGTATGGGCGTGCGGAAGTTCGTGGCCTTGCTTGATGCCGATCACGCCGTTACGGCGGGCGAGCGTGACGAGATGGTGGGGCGGCTGGCCGAGGGTGCCGATGGGGTCGTGGGGCTGGCTGGCTTGACGGTTGGCAGTCTGGACGAGTCGCTGACCGGTCCTGCGGAGACCGTCGCTTTGGTGCAGGCTTGGATCGATGATTCTGCTGATACGGGGGCGGTTCTTGGGCATCTGACCGGCTCGGTGGACGCGGCCGTGTCGAGTTGGCTTGTTGAGGAGATCGTGTTTCTGGTGCCGGTTGATCGCAGGGTGTCGGGGGAGCACTCGCGGCTCAACCTGTTCGGGACGGCCGCCAAGCGGGAGGACTTCACCGCTGAGGGGTTCTTCGACTACTGGAAGACGGTGCACGCCCCCATCTCCTCGTCGAGCCCGGGCAGCTCCGGCTATGTCGTGTAGCGGGTCCGCGAGACGGTGAGCATGCCGGTGGAGGGCACCGTCGATGCGTTCATCGAGCTGTGGTACCCGAGCCGCGACCACCACGCCCGCGCCAACGAGCACCCGCTCGCCGCCGAGGCCTGGGAGGACGTCCCCAACTACGCCGGCACCGACGGCCAGTTCTGGCTGACCCACGAGCATGTGGTCATCGAACCGCCCGGCACCGGCCCGGGCATGTTCGACTCCGACGGCGGCTGATGCGGGTACGCCCCCACCTGCTGGAGACGCCCCACTCGGGCATCCGGCGCATGGCCGACCTCGCGGCCGACCTCGCGGCCACCCTCGACGACCCCGTCCGGCTCGGGGGCGGCGACCCCAACTTCACCACGCTCCAGCACATCATCGACGGCGCCGCCGAACGATCAACCGCAGGATCGACCGGGTACCCCCCGGCGAAGGCCTCCCGGAGCTGCGAGAGGCCATCGCCGGCAAGCTCGCACGGGTCAACGGCGTCACCGCCAGCCCCGATGAGGTCTGCGTCACCACCGGCGCCTTCGGGGCGCTGTTCACCAGCCTCACCCTCGCCGTCGAACCCGGCAGCGACTTGCTGCTGCCTGCCCCCGGATGGTCCAATAGAAGCTACGCCGGCCAGGTGCACGTCCTCGGCGCGCGGACGCCGAAGGCATCCGCTATGTCGAGCCGGGTGGCTCGGCTACGCCGCGAATACGGTCACGTCTCGGGCGTGGGAAGCCAGCGCTTCGAGATCCTCGATGTCGTGGGTGAGAACTGCTCCGCCTGGTTCTGCCATCGCTACCAACACCGCGCCGACGGCCGAGCCTTGACCAGCCCGCGCCCGCAGGGAGCCGGCGCGACGGGCCAACTTCTCGTCGGGAGCATCCATGACCTTGCACTTCTTCAGGAAGCGGTTGACCTCTGCGTCGGTGCGCTGCCGTCCCGAAAGACACTCGACAAGAACCACCGTCGGCACGACCTTGGCCAACGGCTCGCCTTCTTGAGCCCTGCGGGTGGTAGCTGCCGCTGCACGGTCCCGATGTGCGAGGATTGTCACTGCGCCGGAGTCGAGGATCAGGACGTTCATGCGTCGGCACGCTTCCTGAAGTGCTCCCTTACGGGTCGCCAATATGCCTCGGCGCGCGCCATCTCCTCGGGTGTCGGCTCGCCGAACTCCTCGATGAGCTCGGCGAGGTATCTCTCGTGCTCCCCGCGGAGCCTCTGCCTCTCAGCCTCCGAGATGTGGATGCCCTCGGGAACGTAGTCGTCCCACTCCGAGTGGTCGTCGTGGAGTTCGCCGTCGGCATCGGCGCTGGCGCCGTCCGCGGTCGTGCCCTCGCCCTCGGGCCTCGCGTACTCCAACATGGAGTTAGATATATCAGATCATCATGAAGACAGCAACAGGCTCCACCAAGCATTGAGGAGGACGGCGCCGACCTCCAGGTATGAATAGTATCGTTAGTGATACCATCCAGTCGTGTGGACGTGGAGGCGCTGCGTGAAGCATTCCGCAACAACCCCAGCGGTGTGCGGTTCTCTGATCTCGTCAGGCTTTGCGATGAGATGTTCGGACAACCCCGCAGGACGGGAGGGCAGCCACCGGGTCTACCGGATGCCCCGGCCGGGGGATCCTCGGGTGAACATCCAGAGCCGCAAGGGCATGGCCAAGCCCCATCAGGTTCGGCAGGCACTCAAGGCCATCGAGAAGTTGGAGGGGCTCGGTGAGTGATCACTACACGTACAGGGTGACGTGGTCGGCGAAGGATGGCGAGCATGTGGGCCTGTGCCTGGAGTTCCCGTCGCTGAGTTGGCTGGCCCCGACCCTCGACGAGGCGTTCTCGGGGATCCGGGAACTGGTGCAGGACGTGGTTGCCGACATGCAAGGTGCCGGCGAGCCATTGCCGACTCCGTTGGCTGAGCGGTCCTACAGCGGACGCTTCCTCGTACGCGTGCCCCCCGAGACCCATCGCCAACTGGTGGTTCGAGCAGCCGAGAGCGGGGTGAGCCTCAACCGCCTCGTCAGTTCGTTGCTGGCCGACTGAACCGCCGGGGTCGGCTGCGGCTGACCCGTCAGCGGCTAGGGGTTGTCGCCTTCGGACCTCGGGGGCTTGCCGGCCCAGGCGAGCCACAGGGCTGCGGTCCAGGTGAAGTTGGTCCCGCCGACGGGCCCGCCGGTGATCGGGTCGAAGCTCTCGGGTGTGCCGCTGGCGGTGATCAGCTCGGCGGTGTCGGCCCTGAGGCGCTCGGCCCACTGCGGCTGCCCCAGCTCGGCGAGCCCTGTCGAGATCATGTAGTTGACCATGCACCACACCGGCCCTCGCCAGTAGCGCACCGGCTCGAAGTCGCGGTGGCGGGGATCGAAGCTCGGGACCAGGTAGGAGCACGCCTCCGACCAGGCGCCGAGCTCGTCGAGCAGCCGGTCGGCGTGGCGGTCGATCCCGGCGTAGGGGGCGAGGAACGACGCCGACGTTCCCGCCTCGGCGTGCTGGCCGGTCCGCAGGTCGAGCGAGCAGTAGGTGCCGGCCGTCTCGCTCCAGAACTGCTCGAACCCGGACTCGAGGCGGTCGACGCGGCGGCGGATGTCGCCGGTGTCGGCTCCGAGGGCCTCGCCGAGCCAGACCAGGTCGCGCTCGGCCCGCAGCAGCACGGCGGTGACGCCCGGGTCGGCCACCCAGAACGGGCAGTGCCGCGCCACCGCGTCGTCGTCCCATCCGGTGGAGGCGCTGTACTCGATGAGCGCCAGATAGCGGTCGTAGTCGGCCTTGTGGGGGCGCATGGCCGGGTCGACGTGGTCGAGGTCGCGCCGGGAGTAGTCGCCGTTGGGGGAGGGCGCCACGCGGTACAGCGGCCGGTCCCAGTCGGGCAGGTTGTCGCGGCCCGACTCCCACGGGTGCGAGACGGCGATCACGCCCCGGCGCTGGGGGTCGCGGGCGCGGTGCCACCAGCGGTGCCAGCGCTCGATCGACTCGTACAGCGAACGCGGCGGGAGCCGGTCGGTCTCGGCCAGCCGCCTCACGACGGTGGCCGCCACCGGCGGCTGCGAGACGCCCGAACTCTGCGGCGAGACCCTGCCGGCCCGCCAGACGTCGGGCCCCGGGAAGTAGCTGGCCGCCTCGGACCAGAACACGATGTGGGGGACCATTCCCGACGGCCACTGCGCCTTGAAGAGGGTCTCGATCTCGGTCCAGGCCCGCGCGGTGTCGAACTGGGCCCAGCCGAGCGCCGCGAACATCGAGTCCCAGTTCCACTGGAACGGGTAGAGGCCGGCGGTCGGCACGGTGTACCCGCCGCGGTCGTTGTCCAACAGGACTGTCTTGGCTTCAGCTGTGCGATCCGGGCCGCTCGTCATCGGGTATAGAGCACCTTGTCGGTGGCGGGGTCGATCCACCTGATCTGATCGGCGGGGAACCGGATGTGGAGCCCGTCGCCCACCGCGACGGGCAGGGTCGGATGGGTGGAGACCTTCATCAGGCGGCCGCCCACCTGGACCGTCAACAGGTTCTGGGCGCCGAGGGGCTCGACCACCTCCACCCTCGCCGGGACCGTGTCGGGCCCCGGGTCGGTGAGCGTCTCCATGTTCTCGGCCCGGATGCCGAGCGTGACCCGGTCGCCGCGCAAGCCCTCGATGAGCGGCCGGACCTCCGCCGCGGGCGAGAACTCGTGATGGGCCACCGCCGCGACCACGCCGCCGTTGCTGCGCCGGATCGTCCCGTCCAGGAAGTTCATCGGGGGGTTGCCGATGAAGCTTCCCACGAAGCGGTTGGACGGCGACTCGTACACCGTGTTGGGCGCGTCGCACTGCTGGATCTCGCCGTCGCGCATGACCGCCACCCGGTCGCCCATGCTGAGGGCCTCGATCTGGTCGTGGGTGACGTAGACGGTGGTGGCCTCGACGTCGGCCAGCAGCCGCTTGAGCTCGGCTCGCATCTCCAGCCGGAGCAGGGCGTCGAGGTTGCTCAACGGCTCGTCCATCAACAGGACCTTGGCCTCCATGGCCAGGGCCCGGGCCACGGCCACCCGCTGGCGCTGGCCGCCGCTCATCGCGCTCGGCCTGCGGTCCAGCAGGTCCTCGATGTGCAGCAGCTCGGCCGCGCTGTTCACCCGGCGGCTGATCTCGGCCTTGTCGACCTTGTTCATCAGCAGGCCGAAGCCGATGTTGTCGCGCACCGTCATGTGGGGGAAGATCGCATAGCTCTGGAACACCATCGATATCTGCCGCCGGCCCGGCGGCAGGTAGGTGACGTCGCGGCCGCCGATGGCTATTCGACCGGAGTCGGCCATGCCCAGCCCGGCGATGGCGCGCAGCAGGGTCGTCTTGCCGCATCCGCTCGGCCCCAGCAGCACCAGGAACTCGCGGTCCGCGATCGTCAGGCTGGCGTCATGCACGGCGACCTTGTCGCCGAAGCTCTTGGTGACATGCTCCAGCCGGATCTCAGCCACGGCGCCCTCCAGTCATTTGCTGACCTGTCCCCACATGTTGAACAGGTACCGGCGGATGAAGAACATGAAGACGATCGACGGCACCATCAGGAAGAAGCTCCCCGCGAACTGGAAGGCGTCGGGGGAGTAGGACAGCGACGTCAGGACGAGCGCGGGCAGCGTCCGGTTGTCGATCGTGAGCACGGCCGCGGCGAAGACCTCGTTCCACGACAGCACGAACGAGAACAGGCCCGAGGCCGCTATCCCGGGCAGCACCAGCGGCACGACGATGTAGCGGAACGACTGGAAGGGGGTCGCCCCGAACACCTGGCCGGCCTCCTCCAACTCGTAGGGCACGCTGGCGAACACGCTGGATATGACGAGGATGGACGTGGGCAGGGCCAGCGCCGTGTGCATCAGGGCCAGGCTGTAGACGCTGTCGAACACCCCGGCCCGCAGGAACAGCACCGCCAGCGGGATCGACAGCACCACGATCGGGAAGGCCCGCACGGCCAGCACCGACAGCCGGAACAGGTCGCGGCCCCGGAACAGGTAGCGGGCGATGGCGTAGCCGGCCGGGATGGAGATGACCGTCGACAGGACCAGCGTGATGACGGCCACCACGATGCTGTTCCACAGGCCCCGCAGCACTCCCTCGGACTCGAGGAAGAACTGCATGGTGTCGGCCGAGAAGGGGATGAACGGCAGGACGTTCTTCGGGTAGGACCGCACCGTCTCCTGGGTCGTGAACGCCATCGAGAACACGAAGTAGATCGGCAGCAGTATCCACGCCGCGATCAGCACCGCCGCCACGTAGGTGAGCCGACGCCCCCGGCCGGCGCGCCGGCGCATGCGCCGGTGCATCTCGACCACCTCGGGCGAGTCCAGCGGCGGCAGCGTCGCCGGGGCGTCGGCCTGGGCCGGAGGGTCGGCGGGGGCGGTGGAGCTCATGTCGGCCGGACCTCCGACTCGGCGCGGACCGACCGGAGGTAGAAGACCGCGCTGGCGATCGACAGCAGCAGGATGAACAGGGCGTAGGCCGACGCCACGTTGTCGTTGCGCAGGTCGTAGTACTGGCGGAACGACTCGTTGGCCAGCACGGTGACCACGTCGCCGCCGCTGAGGGCGATCACCACCGCGAAGACCTGGAAGGCCAGGATCGTGCGCAGGATCAGCGCCACCTGGATGCTGGGCCGCAGCAGCGGCAGCATGATGTGGCGCACCCGCTGCCAGTAGCCGGCCCCGAACAGCTCGGCGGCCTCCAGGGTCTCGTCGGGGATGGCCTGGAGGCCGGCCACCAGGATCACCATGACGATCGAGGTCGCCCGCCACAGCTCGGCCAGCACGATGGCGAAGATGATCCAGTTGGTGGTCTCGGCGGTCAAGAACGCGAATGGCCCGTCGATGATGCCGAGGCCGTCGAGGACGCTGTTGAGCAGCCCGTTGCCGGTGAAGATCGAGAAGAACAGGATGCCCACCGCGAGGTCGCTCATCCCGATCGGCAGCGCGAAGACGTACAGGAAGCCGGAGCTGAGCCGGATGCGGGCGTGGATGACGAGAGCCATGACCAGGGCCAGAACCAGCTGGAGCGGGATCAGCAGCGCCATGATCAGCAGCGTGGTGCGCAGGGCCGGGCCGAAGAACCGGTCGTCGACCATGCGCTCGATGAACGCGGTGGTGAACTCGCCGGCCGTCCCCCGGTGCACCCGGCCCCGCTCGCCGTCGTCGAACACCTGCAGGTACCGGGAGGGGGCCCAGCCCGCCGCCTCTCCGGGGTCGTCGGCCGGCCGCACCAGGAACCAGACCTCGAGGACGGCCACCTCGGTGATCTCCACCGGCGCCCGCTGCTCCAGCCGGCCGACCACGCCGCTGCGGTCGTTGGGCTCGGCGTGCACGTCGGTCAACGGATCGGCCGACTGGCCCAGCCTGGGCCGCACCGTGCCGGCCAGCGGGTTGCCCGCGGCGTCCTCGGACCGCACCCGGATGCGGGCCTCGGACACCCATCCGTCCACGGCTGCGCCGGTATCTCCGGTGCCGCTGACGCGGAACCACTGCTCGGTGAGCAGGTCGGTGGCCCCGTCGTCGTCGATCATCGCCTGGCTCTGGCGGTCGAGGATCAGCAGCGCGCCGCCCTGGGGGATCTCGGCGACCTCCGCCGAGTCGAGGGTCGGCTCGGCGCGGACCGGGAGCACGGCGTCCTCGTCGTAGACGGCCAGCACCAGGCCCTCGTACATCGGGTAGGCGAAGAACAGCGCGAGGTACACGATCGCCGGCGCGATCAGCAGGTACGGGACCATGTGGCGCCGCCAGGCTCTGACTCTCATGGCGGCGCTCTCATCGCCGCCGGGCCGTGTCGGTGGTCACCATTGGAGAGCAGGTGGCCTCTCGCCCCGACACCGGCCGGAGCGAGAGGCCACTCGGGGCCGCTCGGGCGACTAGACCGCGGGGTTGACGACGCAGGGCCCGTCGCTGGCCGGATCGGGCGCCCAGCACGGGGCGCCGGTCTCGTTCATCAGGGCCTGGAGGGCGTCGCCCTCCTCGTCGAGCACGGTGGGGATGTCGGCGCCGTCGAACACGACCCGGTCGAAGGCGTTGCGGAAGATCTGGTTGATCTCGCCGCCGCGCTCGCCGAGCCCGACGGGCAGCAGCGCCGCCAGCGCGTCGGGGGCGTTGGCCAGCTTCTCGACCGCCTCGGCCTCGAGGGCGACCCCGGCCGGCAGCGAGGTGGTGTCGACCCCCTCGACGACGGGGAAGAAGGCCAGGTCGGCGAGAACCTGTCCCTGGATGCCGGGGCGGGTCAGGTACTCGATGACGGCGACGGCCTCGTCGGGGTTCGGGGCGTCGGCCGGGATGCCGAGGCCGACGATCACGGGCATGAACCCGCGGCCCGCGGGACCCGACGGGGTCGGGAAGGCCACGAACGTGTCGGGCTCGGTGCTGAAGGCGTCGATCAGGCGGGCGACGTGGTCGAAGGCCACCCACACATCGCCGGCCAGCAGTGGCTCCTGCATGAACTCGTAGTTGATCGACTCGGGGTTCATGGTCGGCCACAGATCGTCGCGGGCCCATTTGAGCATGTCGGCCGCCTCGGCGCTGCGGAACTCGGAGACCATCCCGCCGGTGAACGAGGGCCACAGGTACCCCTCCAGGAAGCGGTGGAACAGGCCGGCGTTGGGGAGGCCGCACAGGGGCCGTCCCTCGCCCTCCATGATGGCCTGGCACCAGGCCGCGAGGTCCTCCCAGGCGAGGTCGTCGATGTCGGCGCCCGCGGGCAGGTAGTCGAGCGCCTGGTTGTTGGCCGCCATGATGTAGGTCGCCTGGGCCCACGGGACGTAGGCCAGGAAGTCCTCGGAGCCCAGCAGGCCCGACTCGACGAACGACGGGGCGAACGACCGGTCCGCGCTGAGGTCGTCGAGCACGTCGATCATGTTGGTGAGAGCGTCCTCGTTGGCCAGCGGCGGGAACGTCCCGTGCAGCGCGCCGAGCACGTCGATGGCGCCCGCGCCGGCCAGGATCTGGTCGATCGTCGGGCCCGCCTCGACGCCGGTGAAGTCGATGTTGCTGGGGGCGAGGATGGACCGCAGCTTCTCGGCCTCCTCCACGGGCACGAACTGCGTGCTGACGAACGACGCGCCCGAACCGTCGGCCATCGCCATCTCCTCAGGCGCCGGTTCCGGCTCGGGCTCGTCGTCCGCGGCCGGGGCCTCGGGGGCCGCGGTGGTCGCGGGCGCCTCCGGTTCGTCGTCTGCGACCGGGGCGGCTGGGGCTGCGGTGGTCGTCGGCGCCGCCGCGCCGTCGCCGTCGTCGTCATCGTCGCCGCAGGCCGCGGCGACCATCGCGAAGACGGCGAGAACGGCGGCCAGGAGCAGCCAGAGCCGTCCCTTGCCTCCGGCTGACTCGTGTCGTCGGTTCATGGTTTCTTCCCTCCTAGGGCACTCAGGGTTGATGAGCACTATGTGGTGGACACTTGCATTCCGAAACGTTTCGGATATACAGTCGGCTGGAACATAGTGCGAGCCGAATCCGCTGTCAAGCGGAACGGCGAGAGATTCACGGGGTCGTCGAGCCGATCCCGAGACTGGGGGACCCGCGTGAGGGCCAGGACGCGACCGACACTGCGGGACGTCGCCAGGGAGACGGGCCTGTCCGTCACCCAGACCTCGCGTGCGCTGAACGGCCGCCACGACGTGTCGGCCCGCACCCGGGCCCGGGTGACCGAGGCGGCGGACCGGATCGGGTACACGCCCAACCTCGAGGCCAGACGGCTCAAGATGCCCGGCACCCGGACCAACTCGATCGGCCTGGTGCTCTCCACCAGGAGCCAGCGCTTCTCGGACCCATTCTTCGGGGAGCTCCTCACGGCGCTGGTCGACGAGGCGGCCCGCAACGGCTGCGAGCTCCAACTCTCCACCCCGCTGGTGGACGAGGACCCGACGGTGTCGTACGAGCGGGCGGTCGCCGCCCAGCGCGTCGACGGCTTCGTCGTGCTGCGGGCAACCGAGGACGATCCCCGCGTCCGATACCTGCGGGAGCAGAGCGTCCCGTTCGTCACGTTCGGGCGGATCGACGACCTCGGCGGGCATCCGGCCGTGAACGAGACGGCCGACTGCCTCCGCCCGGCGGTGGACCACCTGGTCGCCCTAGGCCACCGCCGGATCGGCTGCCTGGCCGAGCCGCTGGAGCACGCCATCGCCGGACAGCGCATCGCGTCGTTCCACCGGTCCCTGGCCGACCACGGAATCGAGGCTGAGCCGGCTCACATCATCCCGAGCGGCTTCAGGGAGGACGCCGCGGCCGAGGCCACCAGCCAGCTGCTCGACGACCGCACCCCGCCGTCGGCGCTGGTCGCCTTCAACGACATGCTCGCCATGGGCGCCCTGCGGGCGGCTGCATCCCACGGACTCGACGTGCCGGGCGATCTGAGCATCGTCGGGTTCGACGACATCCACGCCGCCCGCTTCATGTCACCGCCGCTCACCACGCTGCGGCACTCGCCCCAGACCCTCGGACGGGAGCTGATCGCCCAACTCCTCAAGGTGATCGACGACCCGGCCTGCGCCGACGACGTCTACATCACCCCCGAGCTGGTAGTGCGCCAGAGCACCGGCCCAGCCCTGTAGCCCGTCGCTCCCCGCGAGCCGCCAGCCGCCAGCCGCCAGCACAGCACGGCCGCCTTGTCGACATCGCAATGTCAAGACATCACTGTTCCCACTACAACCAGCGCTCTCGCGAACCAGCGCTCTCGCGCTGGTCCCGGTCACGGCGGACTCAGAGCCGGACTCTTGGATTGTCGAGTCGATTGTCGAGTCGGCGGGCGATCACACCGGGATCAGCTCGAAGGCCACTCCGAACTGCACGCCGATAGTCCCGCCTACCCGGTGGCAGGTTTCGCGCAGGAACGCGTCCGGGTCGAACGCGCCCTCGCCGAGGTTGTCGATGTAGGTGCTGTGACAGACCAGCGAGGCGACGCCCTCGGCGATGTGGTCGGTGACGTCCACCGCGTGGGTGGGGGCCGGCGAGCCGGCGAAGGCGATCCAGCGGACGCCGTCCCACGGCTCGCCCGCGTCGGTGAACAGCCAGCGGTTGGCGGCGTCCCGCACCGCGTCCGGCAGGGCCCGGCCGAGCTCCCGATGGTCGACATGGTTCCAGGGCCCGGAGTCTCCCCATCGGTCGCGGAAGTTCGACCCGATGATCACCTCGGGCCGGTGACGGCGGATCGCCGCGGCAAGGTCCCGCCGCAGTTCGATCCCGTTGACGACCAGGCCGTCGGGGTGGTCCAGGAACTCGACCACCTCCACCCCCACCGCGGCCCCGGCCGCCACCTGCTCGGCGGTGCGCAGCGGACCGGTCTGATCCGGTGGCATCGAGTCGATGCCGGCCTCGCCCCGCGTGGCCAGCACGTAGCGGACGTCCTTGCCCGCCGCCGTCCAGCAGGCCACGGCCGCCGAGGCGCCGTACTCCAGGTCGTCGGGATGGGCTACGACTGCCAGGGCCCGGTCCCAGTCCTCCGGCAGCCTGTCCAGAGCCGGACCCGCCTGCTGGTGATCCTCCCGCTCGGTCGGCTCGCTAGCGCTCACTGGCTCAAGCTATTGGGGGGCGCCGACAGACCGTCGCGCTCCCGGCTCCAGAAATCTCGGGAGGGAAATGGGTGTCAGGTACACAATTTCGCGCCGAGATTTCCGATACGACCCGGTGAACGCTCGGGAACCGACCGCTGACGGCCCGGCGCCCCGCTCCGGAGCATGCGGGGGCCACCGCGTATGCTCGGCCGCAGGCCTGACCCGGACAGGGTCGCCACCGGCAGCGGGGAGCATGAAATGGACGTTGAGACCGCGCTTCGGCAGATGCCCAAGGCCGAACTGCACCTGCATCTGGAGGGGGCTGTGGACGCGGCCACGTTCGCGTCCCTGGCGGCGAAGCACAGCCTCGAGCTGCCGCCCCATGACGAGGTCGCCGACCTGTACCAGTACGACAGCCTGGCCGACTTCCTGCTCATCTACTCGCTGGTGTGCCGGTCGATACAGACCGAGGCCGACTTCCGGCTGGTGACCTACGAGTGCCTGGAGCGCTGCGCCGACAGCGGCGCCCGCTACGTGGAGCTGTTCTTCAGCCCGGAGTCGCACTTCGAGATGGGCGTCGAGTACCCGACGATGCTCGCCGGCGTGCTCGGCGGCATGGCCGACATCAAGGCCGACCGCGGGCTCGACAGCAACCTGGTCCCGGCCATCAACCGCGAGCTGGGCCCGGCCCGGGCGGTGGAGTTCGTGGAGATGGTGGCCGCCCACCCCGACCCGCAGATCATCGGTGTCGGCCTTGACTTCAACGAGATCGGGTTCCCGTCGGAGGACTACGTCGACGCCTACCGGGCGGCCGCCGCGCACGGCCTGCACCGCACGTCCCATGCGGGCGAGGTCGGACCGGCCGGCAACGTGCGGGCCGCCATCGAGCTGCTGGACTGCGAGCGGATCGACCACGGCTACCACGTCGTCGACGACCCCGACCTGCTGGCCCGCTGCGCCGAGAGCCAGATCGCGTTCACCGTGTGCCCGACCACCACCGGCTACACCACCATCTGGCGCGACCTGAGCGCCCCCGACCACGCCATCCGCCAGATGGACGCCGCCGGCCTGAAACTGATGGTCAACTCCGACGACCCCGCCATGTTCGTGTCGGACCTTGCCAACGAGTACGTGCGCCTGCACCGCGAGATGGGTCTCAGCCTCGGCACGCTCAAGGAGATGGCCCTCAACGGGATCGACGCCTCCTGGATCGACGACACCACCAAGGCCTCGTGGCGCACCGAATGGTCGGCGGAGATCGAGGCCCTGTTCGCTTCCGTCGACGGCGGTTGGGCGTAGTGTCGTTCTCGGTGCCTGGACTTCGTGTCGCTGCTGGAGCCTGTTCGCTTCCGTCGACGGCGGTTGGGCGTAGTGTCGTTCTCGGTGCCTGGAC
>JAPPLH010000100.1:3066-9705 GCA_028819505.1 Acidimicrobiaceae bacterium | reverse complement strand
TTCGTGTCGCTGCTGGAGCCTGTTCGCTTCCGTCGACGGCGGTTGGGCGTAGCCTCTGCGTCCATGACGCACCGCACCCCCGAGGAACTCGACGCCGGCCTGGAGCACGTCCGCGGCGCGCCGTCCGACGGCGGCGAACTCCGGCTGATCGTCCGCCGGCCCGACGTGGACGAGCGCGAGACCATCGGCGAGGGCGTCCTCGACACCGAGTCGGGCCTGGTAGGGGACACTTGGGCGCCGAGGGGCAATTCCCGCTCCGAGGACGGACGTGCCGACATCCTCGCCCAGGTGACCATCATGAACTCACGCGTGCTGGACGTGATCGCCGGGCCGGTCGACCGCTGGCCGCGGGCCGGCGACCAGCTCTACGCCGATCTCGACCTCAGCCACGACAACCTGCCGGAGGGCACGCGGCTGGCCGTCGGCGAGGCGCTGCTGGAGGTGACGGCCAAGCCCCACACCGGGTGCGGGAAGTTCGTCCAGCGGTTCGGACTCGCCGCCATGCGCTGGGTCAACTCCGAGACCGGGATGCAGCTCAGGCTCCGGGGCGTCAACACCCGGGTCGTGAAGCCCGGCGCGATCCGCGTCGGCGACCGTGTCACCAAGGCCGACGGAGCCTCCGGCTACGCCGACTGGTCCGGCGGTGAGCCCTGAGGTCGAGACCGTGGCCGTGACCGAGACCGCTGCCCGACGCCCACTGGTCCGGCGGTGAGACCCGCGAGGCCCGCATCGACAGGTGCACCCCCAAGATCCTCGCCGGCAAAGGCCTACGCGACCGCTGACTTGGGGCCAGCCTGTCAGCAGGTTCTCTGGTCAGCCTGCTGGAGCCAGGTCGATGCTGAGTTCGAGGCCCAGCGCGGCGGCGGCCTTGTGGAGGGTCGTGAGGGTTGCGCTTGTGCCGCCGGCCTCGAGACGGGCTACCGCCGCTTGGCTGGTGGACATTCGAGCAGCCAGTTCGCGTTGGCTCAGGCCAACCGCTTCCCGGGCCTCGCGGACCTTCTCTCCCACTTCGATGGCCAGCCGAGCCGAGGCGATGGCCTCGTCGAATTGAGCGCGCTCGGCGGTGGTCATGGCGACGAGCCTTCGGTTGCGCAGCTCCTCAATCGTTGTGCGACCCATCAGTCGTCCTCCTCGGCGGTGTGTCCTTCAGTGATGCATCGCCGCATGGCTTGGCGGGCGCGCCGGACCTCGGCCGGCTCGGCTTGTCGTTGTTTGCGGAAGACGGTCAGCAGCACTATCCGCTGCTGCGCCGCGAAGTAGTAGGTGATGCGCCGCTGGGCGCGGCCAACGTCGATGCGCAACTCCAGCAGTCCCTCTCCCAGCGACCGCGACACCGGTCCCCGCAGTTGATTGCCACGCTCCGAGAGCCTCTCGACGGCGGCGAGCACCCTCGCAAACTCTCTCGCCGGCAGAGAATCGATCCATTGCTCGACTTCTGGTTCCAACTCGACCGACCACATGATATCAAGAATGATATCGCCATGTTGAGACTCCCAGAAATTCGTACCGAGATTCTGCTGCAGGGACCTCGGCGTTCAGCTCTCGGGGGTGAAGGCCGCGGGCATGTCTGGCCGGTCCGCAGCCGGAGCGCCCCGGCTTGTTTGGCCGTGTTTCGGGGCGAGGGCGTAGCGTGGCTGCGATGGCTGCTTCCCCCGGCTCCGGCGAACCCGGCCCGCTACACCCGGCAGGCGCGTCCAGCCCCGATCCGGCGCCCGGGCGGGGCGGGCTGCGGTCGGCGGCCTGGTTCGACATCGTGGACGATCCGCTCATGTCGGGCATCTACATCGAGCGCTACACCAACTACGGGCTCACCCGCGAGGAGCTCCAGTCCGGCAAGCCCAAGATCGGCATCGCCCAGACCGGCTCGGACCTGTCGCCGTGCAACCGGCACCACCTGGAGCTGGCCGAACGGGTGAGGGAAGGCATCCGCGAAGCCGGCGGGATCGCCTTCGAGTTCGGCGTCCATCCCATCCAGGAGACCGGCAAGCGGCCCAACGCCGCGCTCGACCGCAACCTGGCCTACCTCAGCATCGTCGAGGTGCTGCAGGGCTATCCCCTCGACGGGGTGGTGCTCACCATCGGCTGCGACAAGACCACCCCGGCGTGCCTGATGGCCGCGGCCACCGTCAACCTGCCGGCCGTCGCGCTGTCGGTGGGCCCGATGCTCAGCGGCTGGCACGAGGGCCGGCGCACCGGCTCGGGCACGATCATCTGGAAGGCCCGCGAGCTCTACGCCGCCGGCGAGATCGACGAGGCCGAGTTCATCGACCTGGTGGCCTCGGCCGCTCCGTCGGTGGGCTACTGCTCCACCATGGGCACCGCCACCACCATGAACAGCCTGACCGAGGCGCTGGGGATGCAGCTTCCGGGCTCGGCCGCCATCCCCGCGCCGCACCGGGAGCGGGGCCAGACGGCCTACCGCACCGGGATGCGCATCGTCGAGATGGTGCGGGAGGACCTGCGCCCCTCCGACATCATGACCCGGCAGGCCTTCGAGAACGCCATCGTCGTGAACTCCGCCATCGGCGGGTCGAGCAACGCCCCGATCCACCTCAACGCCGTGGCCGCCCACCTGGGAGTCGCCCTCGACAACGACGACTGGCAGAAGCACGGGCTGGCCGTGCCGCTGCTGGTGAACCTCATGCCCGCCGGGGAGTACCTGGGGGAGGACTTCCACCACGCCGGAGGGGTGCCCGCGGTGGTGGGCGAGCTCATGAGGGGCGGGCTGCTGCCCCACCCCGACGCGGTCACCGCCAACGGCCGCACCATCGGCGAGAACTGCGGGGGCGTGGGCATCGCCGATCCGGCCGTGATCCGCACCGCGGACGAGCCGCTGGTGGAGGACGCCGGCTTCGTACACCTGTCGGGCAACCTGTTCGACAGCGCCATCATGAAGACCAGCGTCATCTCCGACGAGTTCCGGCAGCGCTACCTGTCCGACCCCGACGACCCCGACGCGTTCGAGGGCCGGGCTGTCGTGTTCGACGGTCCCGAGGACTACCGGGCCCGCATCGAGGACCCCGACCTCGACATCGACGAGCACTGCATGCTGATCGTGCGCGGCGTCGGGCCGGTCGGCTACCCCGGCGCGGCCGAGGCGGTCAACATGCAGCCCCCGGCCGCGCTGCTGGTGAGGGGGGTTCACTCGCTGCCGTGCATCGGCGACGGCCGCCAGTCGGGCACCTCCGGCTCGCCCTCGATCCTCAACGCCTCGCCCGAGGCCGCGGTCGGGGGCGGGCTGGCCCTGCTGCAGACCGGCGACCGGATCCGCATCGACCTGCGCCGCGGCCGGGCCGACATGCTCGTCGACGACGCCGAGATCGATCGGCGCCGGGCCGAGCTCGAAGCCTCGGGCGGCTTCCCGGTGCCGGAGTCGCACACCCCTTGGCAGGAGATCCAGCGGTCGATGGTCACCCAGATGGACGAGGGCATGGTCCTGCGCCCCGCACTGAAGTACCAGGACACCTCCCGCACCAAGGGCCTTCCCCGCCACAACCACTGACCGCGGCCGAGGCTGCCTTGGGAGGTACCCCACCGTGATGCGAGCGGCCCTCAGGCGCCGGCGACGGCTTCGATGACCGGTGCTGCCGACTGCGGCGTGGTGTTCGACTGCGACGGCGTGCTGGTCAACACCGAAAAACTCGGATGGGAGGTGTGGCGCGTCCTGGCAGGCGACCACGGGATCGAGCTGACGCTGGCGGACCTGCGGGCGATAACGGGATGCACCGACGAGCAGAGCGTCAGCTACTTCAGGAAGTGGCTGCCGGAGCCGGAGTTGGCGCATCTCGGCGCACGGTTTGCGGACGCGTTCGCGGCGGCCAAGCAAGACCGCCTCACCTGCTACCCCGACGCGCTCGAAACGCTGCGGGAACTGCAGGCCCGCGGCATCCCCGTCGCGGTGGCGTCCAACTCCACCTCTGCCGACGTCGAGGCCGCGCTGGCGCGAACCGGCCTGGTCGGGCTGGTTCAGGAGATCGTCGGGGCCGACCAGGCGGCGTCGCCCAAGCCGGCCCCGGACCCGTACCGGCAGGCGGCCGCCGCGCTGGCACGCGATGTGGTGGTCGCCGTCGAGGACTCGCCCGCGGGGATCGCGTCGGCGCGAGCGGCCGGCCTGGCCGTGCTGGCCGTCGACCGGGGCGCCTTCGACCCGGCGTCGCTGACGGAGGCCACGGCTGTTTCTCCCGTCGTCAGCTACGCCGCATTGGAATCGCTGATCGGATCGTCGTCGGAACGCTCAGGCCGGAACGAGCAGCCACAAGCGAGGTAGTGCTGCTCACGGGAGCGGGTACGTCAAGGGAATGCTGGGAAAGCCGGCGCTGTTCATCCGGCAGTGGTTCGGCGACGGGACCTACGAGTTCATGCTCCGCCGCGCCATCGGCTGATCCCTCGCGCGTCCGAGTTGGCGTCGGCCGACGTACACTCACATGTTCGCTGGACACGGAGTCCGGTTGAGGAGAGAGAATCAGTGCGAGGAACTGTCAAGTTTTTCAACAGCCAAAAGGGCTTCGGCTTCATCTCGCGCGACGACGGTGACGACGTTTTCGTTCACTATTCCAACATCGTCGGCGACAACTACAGGAGCCTTGAGGAAGGGCAGGTAGTCGAATTCGACATCGGGCCCGGCCGTAAGGGAGATGAAGCTCGGAACGTCAAACCGGTCTGACCGGACAGGTTCACCGTGCGCCGCTGGCCGGCGGGGGAATACTCGCCGGTTTCAGTCATGCGTCGTCCGCCATGTAGGCCTGGATGATGTCGTCGTAGGCGGCGCCGGCCGCGAAACCCAGAGCGGCGGCACGGGCGGTGTCGAAGCGGGAGGGCCATCCGGCCACGATCTCGGCCACGGCAGCGTCGGGTGATTCAACGATCAGCGCGGCCGCGTCGGGACCGGCCACCCGCTGACCGCCCCGGACTGCGCTGACAGGCTTCGACCGATGGCCAGACGCCGGAGCCCGTATCGCCTGCACGAACTCGTTCAGGAAGGTCTCGGCTGGCAGACTTTCTACCGATGGCCAGACGCCGGAGCCGGCAAGCCGCTCAGCCGGCGGCAGCGACCACTCCTCCGCCGCGGGGAGGCGCCTACCGGCCGCTGTCCGGCCGCGACTGCGACGCCATCGTCGAGCACGCCTTCGCCATCCTCGCCGATGTCGGGCTGGCGGGCGCACCGGCCAGCACCCGTGACCGGTTGGTGGCAGGCGGTGCGGTTGAGCGCGGCGACGGGCGGCTCACGCTTCCCCGGCCGATGGTCGAGGCGGCTGTCGAGCGGTCGCCCTCCCGGGTCGATCTGCCCGGCTTCACCGAGGACCGGGGGCTGACCATCGGCGGAGGTACGGTACACATCGGCACCGGCGGGGCTGCGGTCCAGACGCTCGACGCGGCCACCGGGGCGTACCGCCCCTCCACGCTGGCCGATCTGTGGTCGATGATGAGGGTGGTCGACGCGAGCCCCAACATCCACTACGGCCTGCGCCCCCTGGTCGGCCGGGACGCACCCACCGGCCGGGACCTCGACCTGAACACCGCCTTCGCCTGTGTGGCCGCCACCAGCAAGCCGACCGGCGTCAGCTTCACCACCGCCGACAACGTCGATGCGGTCGTCGGCCTGTTCGATCTCGCCCTCGGTCCTGACGGCCCCTTCTCGCGGCGGCCGTTCTGCATGGCGGTCGCGGTCCACGTCGTCCCGCCTCTGCGGTTCAGCGGCGAGGGATGCGACATCATCGAGGCCGCCGTCGGGCGCGGCATGGTGGTGCAGACCTGCTCCGCCGGGCAGGCAGGAGCCACCAGCCCGGCCTCGCTCGCCGGCGCCCTGGCCCAAGGGTTGGCCGAGATCCTGGCCGCCGTCGTGCTGATCGACGCCATCAAGCCGGGCCACCCGGCCATCCACGCCTTCATGCCGTTCGTGTCGGACCTGCGCACCGGCGCCATGACCGGCGGGGGAGGGGAGGCCGCGGTGGCCTCCGCCGGGGCCGCCCAACTGCTCAACGCTCTCGGGCTGCCCAACGCCGTGTCGGCCGGCATCACCGACGCCAAGGTGGCCGACACACAGTCCGGCTACGAGAAGGGCTACACCGTGGCGCTGGCCGCCCAGGCGGGAGCGGACATGGTCCAGCTCTCGGTCGGGATGCTGGGATCGATAATGGTCGCCTCCCCGGAGGCGCTGGTCATCGACGACGAGATGTGCGGCGCCATCCTGCGCTCGGTCCGGGGGATCGACGTCACCGAGGACGCTCTCGATCTCGCCATGGTCGAGTCGGTGGTGACCGGCGACGGCCACTACCTGGGCCATCCGCAGACGCTGGACCTGATGCGCACCGAGTACGTGTACCCCACGATCGGCGACCGGGCCTCGGTGGCCGACTGGGAGACCGCGGGCCGGCCCGCGATCTGGGACCGGGCCCGCCGGCGGGTGAGCGACATCCTGTCCGCCGGCCGTCCCGGCCATCTGCCCGCCGGCGCCGAGGAGTCCATCCGGTCCGCCTTCGACATCCTGATACCGGCCCAACCGTGACCGCCGCACCCCAGCCGACCGCAGCCGGCCCGACTGTGACCCTCCAGTGACTCAGCCGGGTGACATCGACCGGGCCCGAATCGTGGTCATCGGCGGCGGCGCGGTCGGCTGCTCGATCCTGTGGCACCTCGCCC
>JAPPLH010000100.1:0-2966 GCA_028819505.1 Acidimicrobiaceae bacterium | reverse complement strand
ATCGTGGTCATCGGCGGCGGCGCGGTCGGCTGCTCGATCCTGTGGCACCTCGCCCAGGCCGGCCAGACCGACGCCGTGCTGGTCGAGAAGCACGAACTCACCGCCGGGTCGACCTGGCACGCGGCCGGCAACGTGCCCACCGTCTCCAACAGCTGGCTCGGCCAGCGGGCCGGCAACTACGCCTGGCGGCTCTACTCCGAACTGGCCGCCGACCCCGACGATCCCATCACCTACCGCCACACCCGGGCGTTCTGGCCGGGCCACACCGCCGAGCGCATCGACCATTTCCACCACGTCATCGGCATCGCCACCGGCCTCGGGTTCGACCTCCATCTGGTGTCGCCGGCCGAGATGGAGGCGATGCACCCCTTCTGGCGCGACGACGGCACCGTGATCGCCGGCCTGCTCGATCCCTATGAGGGCGACATCGACCCCAGCGGCCTGGCCCACGGTCTGGCCCGCCGGGCGAGGCGGCTCGGAGCCCGGGTCCGCCGGCACAGCCGGGTGGTCGGCATCGAGGCGCTGGGGCCGGGCCATGACAGCGACTGGCGGGTCCATCTGGTCGCCGGCGGCGCTCCGGCGGCCATCGACTGCGAGATCATCGTCAACGCCGCCGGGTTCCACGCGGCCGAGGTCGGCCGCATGGCCGGGACCGACATTCCGTTGGCCGTGCTGGAGCACCAGTACCTCGTCACCGGGCCGGTCGCTGAGCTGGCCGCCCGCCGGGGCGGGCTGCCGCTGGTGCGCGACCCCGAGATCATGTTCTACCTGCGGCGCGAGCAGGACGCCTTCCTGTTCGGCAGCTACGGCCACGAGGGCCGCACCGTGTGGGAGACCGGCGCGCCCGACGTGTTCGACTCGGGCCTGTTCGCCGCCTCGACCGACGACATCGCCGGAGTGGCCTGCCGGGCCGCCGCCCACGTGCCGCTGCTCGGCGAGGTCGGCATAGCCCGGTTCGTGAACGGGCCGATCGCCTACAGCCCCGACGCCAGCCCGCTGGTCGGTCCCGCCGCCGGGCTCGACAACTTCTACCTGGCGGCCGGGGTCCAGATCGGCATCACCCACGCCGCCGCGGCCGGCAAGGCGCTGACTGAGATGATCACCGGCGGCGACACCGAATGGGACATGTGGCCCTGGGATCCCCGACGGTTCGGCTCGTGGGCGCTGGCCGGCAGCGGGCGCCGCAGCTACGCCAACGTGCGGGTCCGGGAGCTCTACGAGCACCAGTACGCCGAGCCGTTCCCGCACCGGATCTGGGAGTCGGCCCGCCCGGTACACCGGTCGCCGCTGTACGACACCCTCGCGGCCAGGGGAGCCAACTTCGGCCAGGTCGCCGGCTGGGAGCGGGCCTTCTGGTTCTCGTCCACCGCCCGCTACAGCCACAAGACGGCCAGCTACCGCGACGAGCCGTGGCACGGCGCGGTGCGGGACGAGTGCCTGGCCGTCCGGGACCGGGTCGGCATCATGGACCACGCGGGGTTCTCTCGCTTCGAGGTCTCCGGCGCGGGGGCGGCTGGCTTCCTGGACCGGGTCTTCTGCACCCGGCTCCCCGACGTGGGGCGGGTGCGGCTGGCCTACATGCTGCGCCCGAACGGGACCGTGTGGAGCGAGGCCACCATCGCACGCCCGGACCCGGACCGGTACCTGCTGCTGGGTCCGACGGCGGCCCGCGAACGCGACTTCGACTGGCTGCGACGCAGCCTCCGCCCCGGCGAGGACGTGGAGCTGCGGCTGGGCGAACGCCGGGCCGCCACGTTGATGGTGATGGGACCGGCCAGCCGCGAGCTGCTGTCGCGCCTCTGCGACGATGACCTCTCGAGGGCGGCGGCGCCGTGGATGTCGGCTCGGCAGATCACGGTGGCCGGCGTCGAGGCCACCGCGCTGAGGGTCAGCTTCGTCGGCGAGCTGGGGTGGGAGCTGCATGTGGACGACGCCGACCTCGTCGCCCTCTATGAGGCCTTGCGGGAGGCCGGCGAAGACCTCGGCGTGGGCGACTTCGGGTCGTACGCCCTCGACTCGATGCGCATCGAGAAGGGCTACCACGGCTGGCAGACCGAGTTCGGGGTGGAGTACACGCCCTTCGACGCCGGCCTGGAGCGCTTCGTCCATCTCGACAAGGGAGAGTTCATCGGCCGGGCCGCCGCGCTTGAGGCCGGCCGGCGGCCGGCGGAGTGGAGCTACGGGATCTGGACCGTGGACGTCGGGCTGCTGCCGGGCGAGTCCGGCGATCCGCCGCCGTCGGCCACCATCCGGATCGACGGCCGGCCCGCCGGCTACGTCACATCGGCCGGCCCGGGCTTCCGGACCGGCACCCGGGTCTGCCTCACCGCGGCGGGGAGTGTGTCGGCCTCGATGGGGCTCGGCACGGGCTTCCGTACCGGCACCCGGGTCTGCCTCGGCTACGTCGAGGGACAGTTCGCGGCCGCCGACACCGGGTTCACCATCGACGTGTTCGGCACCCCCTGCCCGGCAGCCCGCCACCGCCAGGCCGTCTACGACCCCGACCACCTCCGGCCCCGCAGCTGATCTTTCTCGGGCCATAGTGGTGCAACATGGACCACTAGTGGTATAGAATGGACCAATGGTGCGTGTCGAGCTGGAGCGGATCGAAGCGCTGGAGCTGATGGGGATGGTCGTCGCTCATCTCAATGTTGCCGAGGCGGTCGCCGAACTGACGCCGCGCCTCGCGACCCTCCTCAGCATCCGGGACGAGCTGGCCGCCGGCCTTCAGGAGGAGCAATGAGCTACACCGAAGCGGACGTGTCCGCCGCAATCGCGAGAATGGAGAAGTACCGGTCGGGCCTCGACTACGAGGTCGGGACCGCTCTCGCCGTGGTCGGCCTCTGTGCCGAGCGGGCCGGCAAGGAGATCGCCATCCGCGACGGCATGATCCGGGTCGCCCACCGGGCTGGCGCCTCGCTGCGGCAGATCGCCGAGGCGTCGGGCCTCGGCCGCAAGACCGTCAC
>JAPPLH010000016.1:36901-42521 GCA_028819505.1 Acidimicrobiaceae bacterium | reverse complement strand
ACGGGCTCCGGATCCTGTCGATCACCCCCGAGCCGACCGATGCCGAGCGGGCCGCCATCGTCGCCGCGGTCGAGGCGCTGCAGTCCGAGCTCTGGCCGCAGCCGAACGGGGCGACGACGCCGGCGCCGTCACCCCGCTGGCGCTACGCGGGACGGCCCTGGCGGACCCGCCAGGGCCATGGCGGCTGGCAATGAAAAATACTCTGATACATTGATCTCTCAAGATCGCAGTAGCGGGAGGTCAACAGTGGGAACTTTCAGCCATGCTCTGCGGCTCGAGAGCATGGATGGCGAGCGCTCGGTGGAGATGGAGGCGCTCGTCGACACCGGCTCCTTCTACACGCTGGTGCCGGCCAAGCTGCTGAAGGAACTGGAGGTGGAACCGTTCGACACCTACACCCTCGAGCTGGCCGACGGAAGCTTGGTGGACCGCGATGTCGGCCTGGCCATGGCGACCGTCGACGAACGCACCGCGCCGGCTCTGGTGCTCTTCGGCAACGACGACGTCGAGCCTCTGCTCGGGGCACTCACGCTGGAGACGCTCCTGCTGGCGGTCGACCCGGTCGGCACGCGCCTGGTGCCGCTGAAGCTCCGGATGGTGAGCCGCCCAACGGTGGTCCCCACTAGCCGCGGCCGGGCATGAACAGGGCCGGGTCCGGGGAGTCGAGCAGCTCGGGCAGGCGGCGCAGGTAGTCCCGGCGAGGGATCGCGGTCACACCCAGCGACAGCAGGTGCGGCGTCGCCCACTGGACGTCGATCAGCCTCGGACGGCCGTCGCGCAGGCCGCCGGCCAGGGCCACCAGCGCCACCTTCGAGGCATCCCGGGCCCGGTAGAACATCGACTCGCCCGCGAACAGCCCGCCGACGGCGACGCCGTAGAGCCCGCCGACCAACTCGCCGTCGCGCCAGGTCTCGACGCTGTGGGCGAAGCCGGCGCGGTGCAACCGCACGTACGCGGCCTGCATCTGGGCATCGATCCAGCCATGGGGCCGTGCCGGATCGGCGCAGCCCTCCACGACCTCTGCGAAGGCGGTGTCGACCCTGATCTCGTAGCGACGGCAGGCCTGTCGCAGCGAGCGGCTCACAGCAAGCCCGTCGGGCTCGAGGACGCCGCGCTCGGGCGGGGACCACCAGCCGATGCGGCCCCCGGGCTCCAGCGGCATCGGGAACAAGCCCCGGCCGTAGGCAGCCAGCAGGGTGGCCGGCGCCAGGTCGGCGCCCACCGCCACCAGCCCCGACTCGTCGCCCCATGAGGGATCCGGGAAGACCCAGCGGCAATCGTCCTGTCTCGTACCGGCGGGCATCGTCACGGCATCCCGTGGATGGCGGCTGCTGCATCGCGACGAAACATGGTGTCTCCCGCTCGTGTTCGCTTCGCTCACCGGCCGCTCGGGCCACGGCCGCGCAATCTCGGCCTCCGGCCCAGAGAGTAGGTTGGAACGATGGCCACCGGCGCCCGGGCCGCGGAGCGGGACTTGACGGCACCCCAGGCCCTGCTCGACGGGGCGGACGAGCGCTGGCGGGCGCTGGCCGCCACCGCGGCGGGCCGGGTGTTCAGCGTGCCGGCCGGAGACGCTGAGGCCGCGCTGCGGTCCGAGAGCCGCAGAGGTGCTCGCTACGACACGGTCCTGTCGTTCATGTGCACGCCCGGGCTGGCTTCGATCGAGGACTACGTCGCCGCGATCGAGCGGGTCCTGGCCGACGAGGGTTGGATCGGTATGGTGGAGCCGGCCGGGCTCTGCCGCAGGGCATTCCCGATGTCGCTGACCGCTCGATCCCGCCGGCTGTCGCCCTTGCGCCGCACCCGTGGCCGCGACGTGGTGACGGCCGTGCGGTCCCGCGGTCTGGTTGTCACCGACATCCACCGGCGCGAGGCGAGATCGGTCCCGCCCGAGTGGCGCCAGTACGTCGTGCTGAGAGCCCGGCGCGCCACACCCCGGTCCGAGGAGCCATGAACCGGGTCGTTCTTGCCGGGGCGTTGAGGCCGGGTCGGTCGGCGCCGTGAGCCGGGTCGTCCTCGCCGGTGGCCGCGAGTTGGACGCGGGCACGCCCGCGGGCCGTGCTTTGACGGGCTGCAGTTCGGTCGCGGTTGTGACGGTGGCGGCCGCCTTCCGGCGTCCCGACGCGCTCGCCTCCAGCATCGGCGCCTGGGCCGGCGAACTGGCCCTCGACTACTCGGTCGTGAGCGTGCTGCGGCGGTCGGAGGCCCTGGACCCGGAGGCGTCCGGACCGATCGCAGAGTGCGACGGCGTGCTCGTGCTGGACGGATCCCCCGCCCATTTCGTGAGCGCGGTCAAGGCGACGCCGCTGCTGGATGCCATGGTCGCCGCTCGGGGGCGGGGTGCCGACATCGTCTGGTCGGGCGCGGCTGCGGCTGCGGTGTGCGCCTCGATGGTGGACGACCGCGGCGGCGCGCTCACGGTCGGTCTGGGGCTTCATGACGGCATCGTGGTGGCCGCGGGCTGGGAGAACTGGCCCCGCGACAGGCGCCGGCGCCTGTGGCGCATGGTCCCGGCGCCGCTGCTGTTCATGGCATTGGAGTCCGGCGCGGCGGTGTGCTCGGAAGTCGGGCCGGAGGTGCTGGCGTCATCGTCCAGCCCCGACGATTGGACCGTGCTCGGCGGCACGGTCGAGGCCCGCCGCGGAGGTACCGCCGTCACTCTGGAGAATCGGCAGCCCGGACCGCACTGACGGCCCCGGCGCCGACGGTCCCGGGCCGGCTGTGTGGATATGCCACCCAGGACAGACCCGAGATTCTGATCCGGCCGGCGGATCCGGGCTGAGGCTCGCTCAGGTCTCCTCGATGGTCACCGAGTGGACGGTGACGTCGCGCGACGGCGCCCCGCCCAGCGATCCGCCCGGCTCGTGGAGTCCGATTATCGACTGGGCCACCGCCAGTCCGGCATCGTCGGTCTGGCCGAACACCACGTAGGTGCCCTGGCCGTCCAGCCTGGATGTGTTGGGGCCGGTGGTAAGGAAGAACTGCGCGCTGGCCGAGTCGGGCCCGGCTGACCGGGCCATCACGAGCTGGCCGGGCCGGTAGCGGTACGGCCCGGTGAGCGCGCCGGTCTCCGGGTCGGCACCGAAGGCGGGCTCGTCGGGGATCGTGTACCCGGGACCCGGATCCCGGTTGTCGTTGGTGTGGGGCGAGCCGCCTTGGACGATGTCGATGGACGGGTCGGTGCGGAACAGCAGGGTGCCGTCGTAGTAGCCCCAGCGGGCCAGCGTCACGAAGTTGTTGACGGTCAGCGGAGTCTCCGACGCGGTCAGCTCGAATCGCATCTCACCCTCGCTGGTGTCGAAGACGGCGACATAGCGAGCCTCGGGGTCGATGCACATGGGCTGGGGGCCGTCGAAGTCGATAACGCGCGGGCTGGATCCGTCGGCGGCAGGACATCCTGCGGCAGCTTCGGCGGCAGGCTCGGGTTCGGTGCCCTGTTCGGCGGCAGGCTCGGGTTCGGCGGCGGGCTCGGGTTCGGTGTCTTGTCCGGCGGCGGGCTCGGGTTCGGCGGCGGGTTCGGTGGCCGGGTCGGGTTCGGCGGCGGGCTCGGGTTCGGCGGCCGGGTCGGGCTCGGGTCCGGGGTCGTCGCGCTGGAGGAACCCGAGCACCGCCAGCGCCGCGGCCACCACCACCGCGGCGATGCCGATGAGCCTGACGCGCCGTCGGGTGGCGTACTTCTTGGCGGCGGCCTCGTCGGCGGCCAGGCGCAGGCGCCGGTTCTCGCGCTGGCGCTCCCGCTTCGGCGTGCTCATCGGCCGCGGCGCCCCTAGGCCAGAAGGCCCACGGCCAGCGAGGCCACCATCATCGTCACCACCAGCACCGCAACCACCGCCACCAGGCGCCGCCGCCGGTCCCGGCGGGGGCTGGTGCGCTGCCTGCTGCCGGCCGGCTGCCTGGCGGCCCGGACCCGACGCTTTCGTAGATCGCTCTGGGACGGCACCGTCCAACCCTACAGCGGGACTGGGTGGGGCGCTTGATGCGGCGCGTCCAGCGTCGGGAGCGTAGCGTTGCGCGATGTCGCCTCGGTGTCGCCGCGCGCTCGGCAGGCTGTTGGGCACCGTGCTGGCGGTCGCCGGAGCCGCCGCCGCGGCGTCGTCCTGCGCCGACACCGCCGACGGACCGCTGGTGAGCGAGGAGGCCGTCTCCGGAGAGGTCGTGACCCCGACCGCCGCGCCGCCGGAGCCTCGCCGCTCCGATGGGACAGCCAAGATCGGCGACGCCCAGTACGAGTTCGCGGTCGCCTGCCATGACCGCGGCGCCGGTGACGTGGTGGTGCTGGGGGCGGGCGACGATCCCGTTTCCGGCGGCCTGGTGGAACTGTACCTGGAGGCCTCGTTCGTCGATCCGTACGTCGGCCTTCGCCTGGCGGACGGGACGCTCATCGAGCCGTCGCTGGACAGCCCGCTCGACCTGTACCTGCAGGACGACGTGATCCGCGCCTCGGCCATCCGCTTCGTGCAGGATCTGAACCTGGAGACGGGCGAGGCCACCGAGGTCGGCTTCGGGGAGTTCGAGATCCACTGCCGCAGCTACGAGCGCGAATCGCCCTCCTGAGCGGCTCGCCGCCTTCTGGCTAAGGCGTCTCGCAACCGGTGTCGAGCAGCACCATGGGCAGGCGCCCGGACTTGAATGCCCGCACCGCGCCCTCGGAGATGTTGAACACCACCCGGTAGTTCCGGTCTCCGGCGCTCGTCGGCACGAAGACCAGGTCGACGGTGCCGTCGACCCGCACCTCCCGCTCGATGCTGTCGCCGAAGAGGTCGGTGACCATGCTCTCGGGAGACCCGACCCCCACACCGGAGCGGGTCGTGATCGGCCCGCTGTTGATGTCCACTCGTTCGATGGTGCCCGAGTGCACCAGGAAGACGATCCCCTCCGGAGCGTCGTGGGGGACGACGTGATAGCAGGCGCCGGTCGGTCCTGCCGGTACCAGCACCGTCCCCGCGGCCTGCTGGGCCGCGGTGACCGTCATCCCGAAGTGGATCTCGTCGAGGCCGACGGTCGAGACGGTGGATCGGTTGCTGAGCGTCGGCGGGCCGAATTGCTCCGGGTTGTCCGGCGGCACGGTCGTGATCGTGGTGGTGGTGGCCTGGACCGTGGTCGTAGTGGTCGTGGTGGTGGAGGTGGAGGTCGTGGTCGTCACATCCCCGGCGGTCCCGCTCCCGGCGGTCCCGCTCTCGGCGCTCCCGTCCTCGAGGCTCCCGCTCCCGGCACCGTCGTCAGCGTCGACGGCGGGGGCCTCGCCGGCTTCGTCGTCCTGGCTCGACTCCTCGGCCTCCTCCGAGGCGGCCGGCGCATCACCGTCGTCTCCGCCGTCCCGACCGAGCCACCAGATCAGGCCGCCCACGACAACGATCGCCAACGCGACGGCTACGAGGATCGGCACCCATCTCGGGCCGCGCCTCTCGGCGGCACCCGGCCAGAACGGACCCTGGTCCTGGGGTTCCGGGTTCCACTCCACGCCAGGGAAGGGTACCGCTGGCCGCACGGGTTCCGGTCGGTGGGCCGCCCGGGGCTCGAACCCGGCACCTTGAGATTAAAAGTCTCCTGCTCTACCCGATGAGCTAGCGGCCCGCCCCCCATTCTGGCAGCGACCCGACGATTCAGGTCGGCTCGCGCT
>JAPPLH010000016.1:36712-36801 GCA_028819505.1 Acidimicrobiaceae bacterium | reverse complement strand
TAGCGGCCCGCCCCCCATTCTGGCAGCGACCCGACGATTCAGGTCGGCTCGCGCTTACCTTGGCTGCCTTCGCGGGCCGCTCGGGCGTG
>JAPPLH010000016.1:0-36612 GCA_028819505.1 Acidimicrobiaceae bacterium | reverse complement strand
GTGTCCGCTCACTTTGGCTGCCTTCGCGGGCCGCTCGGGCGTGGTGTCCGCTCACTTTGGCTGCCTTCGCGGGCCGCTCGGGCGTGGTGTCCGCTCACCTTGGCTGCCTTCGCGGGCCGCTCGGGCGTGGTGCCCGCTCACCTTGGCTGCCTTCGCGGGCCGCTCGGGCCCGGGGGCTTTTCAGGCTCGGCCTCAGGCCGGCTCGCCGGTGTGGCGGTGAGCTTCGAGGTCGGCGAGGTCGGCCCACTCCAGCGTGCGGGCGTGGGTCGCTTCCAGGACGACCCCGGGAGCGGCCCCGGCCGCGTGCGCCTCCGCCCAGCGGGGCGCACACAGGCACCAGTGGTCGCCCGGCGCCAGTCCGTCGAAGCCGATGGCGGGCTGCGGGGTGGAGAGGTCGTTGCCTGCGGCTTTCGAGAACTCAAGGAACTCGGCGGTCATCACCGCGCACACCGTGTGTACGCCGTGGTCGCCGGAGTCGGTGTTGCAGCAGCCGTCGCGGAACCATCCGGTGAGCGGGTCGAAGGAGCACGGCTGCAGTTCGCCGCCGAGAACGTTGAGAGCCACGGCCCCCAGTCTCTCAGATCTCGGGGGCTCGCGTCGCGGTTACCCTCCTGGCATGGGCGAGGCGAGCGGAACCGTGCCCCCGGAGGGCCGAGTCACCGGCGAGGCGAGCCTCCCCCCGCCCCCGGATGCCGGAAGGGCTCGCCGTGCGGAGCAGTTCGAGGGCGTCGAGCGCGACCTGGACACAGTGGACGCAGCCCTCGCCGCGCTCGACTCCGACGATCTTGAAGGCGCGGAGGCGCTGGCGGCCCGACTCGAAGACTCAGCCGGCCATCCCGCGGCCGGCGACAGTCGATCAGGAGATTCAGCTGGCGAGGGCGTCCTGTGACGCCGGCGTCGTGCCGCCGAGGTCGCTGAGGGCCATGAGGTAGCCTTCGGCTCGCTCCGCGCAGGGGTTCCGGTTGACGAGTGCGTGGAACTCGGGTGAGTGCTCGGCCACGACCAGATGGGCCAGCTCGTGGATGATCACATGGTCGAGGACCCAGGGGGGTGCTTCGGCCAGCCGGGTCGAGATCCGGATGTCGCCGCTTCCGGTCGAGCAGGAGCCCCAGCGCAGGCGCTGCCGGGACGACCACCGGATCGAGCGCGGCTCGGGAAGGCCGAAGCGGGCTGCGAGCTCTCGGGCCCTGGGCTCCAGCGGCAGGTGGCCGCACCGCTGCTTCTCCTCGAATCGGGCCAGGACCTTGCTCACCAGCGCCTGCTCCTCGTCCTTCGTCGTCCAGGCCGGGACCCGCACGACCAGCATGCCGTCGGACATGCGGGCCGACACGGTCTTCTGCCGCCTGGAACTGCGGATCACCCGCACGGGCGGGAGGCTCGGGGGGGTGGGCGGCTCATCGGCGCCGCCGAGGGGTGTGTCGGCAAGGCTCATCGTCGCTCCGTCGCGGCTGTGGGCGTGAGGCACGCACCGTCGCCAGTGAGCGCGATTCGGTCCTGCAGGCGCATGTCACCCGACTGCACCTGGACCCGGAGACCACCGAGGTTTCCGATGCGCTCGAAGGCGCATCCGAAATGCCTCTCAAGTGTATAGATGACTCCGGCGTGTGAGACAACCAGCACGTCGCCCGACGGGACTCGGTCGGCGATGCGGCGAGCGGCGTCGGACACACGCTCGATCAAGGATGCGTCACTCTCCCAGCCGGCCGGATAGTTGCCTGTGGCCAGATCGCCGGGGAAGTCCCGTTCGATCTGCTCGCTGGTGAGCCCCTGCCACAGGCCGACGTCGCGCTCGCGCCATCCGGGATCGGTGGTGACCGGCCCGGCGCCGACCGACTCGGCGATTATCTCCGCGGTCCCGCGAGCCCGGTCGAGATCGCTGGAGACGACGCACTCGACACCGTCCAGGTTGGCGGCTGCGGCCCGCGCCTGAGCGGCGCCCGCGGCCGACAGCGGAGGGTCGGCGTGACCCTGCCAGCGGCCGTCGAGGTTCCAGACGGACTCGGCGTGGCGGACGACGAGAAGATTGACCATGATCGCGAGCGACCGTAACCCGGCGGCATCGGCAGGCCGCGGATGCTCGCGAGCTCTGGCTACCATGGCCCCCGTGGCGCGTCTGCGGCTGTTCGCATCGGCTCGGGAGGCGGCCGGGACCGGTCGCGACATGGTGCCCGGCGCCACGGTGCGGGAGGTGTTGGAGGAGGCCTGCGACCGCTATGGCCATGACTTCGCCGGGCTGTTGGAGACCTGTCAGGTGTGGTGCAACGGCGAGCCGACCGCGCCCAACGCGCCGGTAGGGGACGACGACGAGATCGCAGTGCTGCCGCCCGTCTCGGGCGGCTAGCCAACAGAGGCCGAGCTTGCGAGGCCCACCGCCCGAGCGGCAGGTGAGCGCGGCGAGCGGGAGCGGGAGGCCCACGGCGCGAGCGGCGGGTGAGCGCGGCGAGCGGAGCGGGAGACAGCAGACGACAGATATCCTCCGTCGTTCGTGAGTCGCGCCGCGGTCCTGTCGCTTCACACATCTCCGCTCGTGCTGCCGGGACGGGGCGACGCGGGCGGGATGAACGTCTACGTGCGGGAACTCGTCTCCGCGCTGGCCCAGACAGGCGTCGACGCCACCGTGTTCGTGAGGCGCCACAGCGACGCGCCCACCGTCGTCGACGTGGAGCCGGGATTCAGGGTCGTGCATGTGGCTGCCGGAGCATCCGGACTGTCCAAGGAGTCGCTTCCGGGCGTGGTGGAGGACTTCGCCGTCGGCGTCGGGGCATGGCTCCAGGAGCACCCGGTCGACGTGCTGCACGCCAACTACTGGCTGTCGGGGGTGGCCGGACACCGCCTGAAGCACGAGCTCGACCTGCCGCTGGTGTCCACCTTCCACACGCTGGCCCGGGTCAAGGCCATCACCGGTGACCTGGAGCCGCAGCGCCGGATCGATGCCGAGGCGGAGGTGATCGCCTGCTCCGACGTCATCACGGCCAACTCCGTGACGGAGTTGCAGCAACTCGCGGAACTGTACGGCGCCGATCCCCAACGCATCGACGTGGTGGCGCCCGGCGTCGACGGGGCGGTGTTCTCGGTGGGGTCGCGCCGGGGCGCCCGTGCCGCGCTCGGGCTGGGCGACGGCCCGGTGCTGCTGTTCGTCGGCCGCATACAGCCCTTGAAGGGCCTCGAGGTGGCCGTTGAGACCCTGGCCGGCCTTCGCCGCCGCCACGAGGGCGCCCAGCTCCTGGTGGTGGGGGGGGCCTCGGGTCCCGACGGCGAGCGCGAGCTCCTGCGCCTCGAACGGGCCGTCCGCCGCCACCGCCTGCAAGGACGCGTCGCGTTGGTTCCCCCGCAGCCGCACCACCTGCTGTCGACCTACTACCGGGCCGCGGACGTGTGCCTCGTGCCCAGCCGGTCGGAGTCGTTCGGCCTGGTCGCACTGGAGGCTGCCGCCTGCGGGGTGCCCGTCGTCGCGGCCGACGTGGGCGGGCTGCGGACGCTGGTGGACCACGGCCGCAGCGGCTTCCGCATCCCCGGACGCGACCCGGCCCGCTACACCGAGGCGGTGATCGCCATCCTCGACGATCCCGCGCTGGCCTCGTCGATGGCCCGTCGGGGCGCCGAGATGGCGGGCCGCTACTCCTGGCCTGCCACCGCGGCCCGGCTGCGCAGGATCTTCGCCGGTCTCTCGGCGCGGGTCCCGCTGGACTGCACGGTCTGAGAGGCCGAGCCGATCCGAGACAGTCCCGATCCCATGACCCAGGCGCCGCCCGCATCGGATGCGGACCTCGACGCTCTGGAGCGGCGAGTGGACTCGTGGCTGGGAGCCGCGTCGGACGCGAACCCCGCCATCGACGCCGTCGAACGCGGCCCGCAGGACCAGAGACGGTGGTACGTGCGGGTCCACGGCGAGGAGAAGGATGTGTGGACGATCTGGTTCACCCTCGGCCAGCGCACGCTGCACTACGAGACCTACCTGGTGCCCGCACCCGAGGAGAATCACGCCCGCTTCTATGAGCACCTGCTGCGCCGCAACCGGCGCCTGACCGGCCTGAAGCTCGAGATCGGGCCCGAGGACGCGGTGTTCCTGTCGGGCGCCACACCGGTCTCGCAGCTGACCGCCGGAGTGCTGGACGGGATTCTCGGATCGATGTACGCGGCCACCGAGTTGATCTTCCGCCCCGCCATGCGCATCGGCTACGCCTCGAAGTTCCGGGGCTGAGGACCGTGCTCACCGATCCGGACGCCGCCGGCGGCCCGGTTGCGCACGCCTGAAGACGACTCGCCGAAGCACGCTTGGATGTTGTTCAGTTTCAGCTATTGTAGAGGCCGTTCCGGCGGAGAGACGGCTGCCACTCGGGGAAGTTGGGGATGGCCATCTCTCCGCCGGCGCCGCGCCCGGGCGGGCGTCCGAAGCCCACGTCACGGCGACCGGTGTTCGGTTCGGGCGCCTTGCACTGATAGACCTACGCCCGTCCGGGGAGGGTGCATCCTGCTCGGACTACACTGCCAGCCGTCAGTAGTCGTCGCCGAGGAGTGCCGGTGGTCGCCCTAGCCCTGTCAATCGTGGTCACGGTCGCACTCGTCGGCGCCATCCTCGCCTACGCGAAGCGCCGGCCGGTCGGGACCCCGGTCACCTGGGGCGAGGCCATGTTCGGGTCGATGATCGTCTTCTTCGCGATGTTCTGGGTGTACGGGGTCGTGCCCCACCAGTGGCTCACCTGGGCCGACAACGAACTCAACTGGCGGACGGACAAGCTCTTCGTGGGCCCCGGAGGGATCCTGCGGGCCCAGGCACAGGGCGGCAGCTTCCCGTTCACGATCACCTACGTGGTGATCCGCGACATCATCGCCAGCGGGATCTACGTCGTCGGCGTCGGCGCGCAGGTGTGGCTGTGGATGGCGTGGCAGAACCGGGGCAAGGCGGCCGAGGCCGCCGAGGCGGTCGAGCTGTCCAGCTTCGGACGCCCCCTGGTGCGGGAGGGGTCGGAGGCGTGACCACCACCGACGCCAACCCGCCGATGCCGGAGTTCCGGGACGACTACGTGCTGCAGGAGGTGGACGCGGCCTGGCTCGCGCAGGCGGTCAAGCCCAAGCAGTTCATCCACATCGACCAGTCGGAGTGCATCATGTGCGAGGGCTGCGTCGACATCTGCCCGTGGAAGTGCATCTTCATGGTCACGACCGACGCGGTCGACGAGGCCGTCGGCACCGAACTGCCGGGCATAGACCCCGCCGACAAGGTGATCTTCACAATCGACGACGACGTGTGCACCCGCTGCGCGCTGTGCGTGGACCGCTGCCCGACCGGCGTGATCGTTCTCGGCAAGATGGGCGATCCTCCCCCCGGGGGCGACCCCCACCAGAGAACCAACTCCCACGGCTACGGCTACGGGATGCGGCTCGCCTAGTACCCGCCAGACACCCACGACTCGATCCGCAGGAGACCCATGGCCATCGACACCGACGAGCGCAGGGCGCCGCTGCCGGAGCGCCTGGCCGCCCAGATGACGAAGCTCGGCGACCAGGTCCAGGGATCGCAGGCCTGGACTTCGATCTTCCGGCCCGGGTCGATCTTCCGCAAGGGCTACACCGACAGCCCCCGGAACCGGTCCTACGTGATCATGAACAGCGTGCTGTACCACCTCCACCCCGTGAAGGTGAAGCGGCACGCGGTGAAGGTGAGCTACACCCTGTGCCTGGGCGGCCTCAGCTTCTTCCTGTTCATCCTCGAGACCGTCACCGGCATCTTCCTGATGTTCTTCTACCGCCCCACCGCGGCCCAGGCCTGGGACGACATCTACATCCTGCAGACCTCGGTGACCTTCGGCCTGCTGGTCCGCAACATGCACCGCTGGGGCGCCCACCTCATGGTGATCACCGTGTTCCTGCACATGGCCCGGGTGTTCTACCACGGGGCCTACAAGCCGCCCAGGGAGTTCAACTGGGTCATCGGCGTGATCCTGCTGAAGCTGACGCTGCTGCTGTCGTTCACCGGGTACCTGCTGCCGTGGGACCAGCTGGCTCTGTGGGCGGTGACCGTGGGCACCAACATGATGGGCTACACCCCCGTGTTCGGCGACCAGGTAAGGTTCGTGCTGCTCGGCGGGGTCGAGATCGGAACGGACACGCTGCTGCGCTGGTACGTGCTGCACGTGCTGATGCTGCCGTTCGTGCTCGTGATCTTCCTGGCCGTCCACTTCTGGCGGGTCCGCAAGGACGGCGGCATCTCGGGTCCGCTGTAAGGGCTGTACGGGTAGAGGCAGGCGACGATGGTGGAGATCCCCGAGCATCTGCGCAAGCGGGCCGAGGAGGCCCGGGCCAAGGCTGAGGCGGCCAAGGCCGCCGCGGCCGGCGGGCCCGCAGCCGCAGGCCCGGGCGGCGGCGCTGCCGAGGCCCAGCAGCAGGCGGCGAGCAAGATCCCGTCCCACCTGCTGGAGCGCTCGGTGGCAGCCCGCGCCCAAGCGTCCGGAGACGCCCCGGAGGCCGCCGCGGCCGCGGCCGGCGGCGGAGTGGCCGTAGCCGCCCCGCCGACCGCACCGGCGGCCATGCCGGCCACCGGCCCCGGAGGGCACACCCAGCGCCTGCTCACGGTGGTCAAGTCGGGCTCGATCCAGGACGTGAAGTCCAAGCCGCAGGACAAGGTGCACGTGTGGCCCCACCTGCTGGTGGTGGAGTTCGTGGCCGCGCTGTTCATCACCGCGTTCACGCTGATCTTCTCGATCTTCGTGAACGCACCGCTGCTGGAGCTGGCCAACTACAACCAGACGCCCAACCCTTCCAAGGCGCCCTGGTACTTCCTCGGCCTGCAGGAGCTGCTCACGATGTTCCATCCGATGGTGGCGGGCGTCACCATTCCCGGCATCGGGCTGCTGGCGCTGATGCTGGCGCCCTACATCGACAAGAACCCGTCCAAGAAGCCCGAGGACCGCAAGTTCGCCATCAGCCTCATGACCATCCACCTCATGTTCTGGGCGGTGCTGGTGATCATCGGCTCCTTCTTCAGGGGTCCCGGCTTCAACTTCGTCTTCCCCTGGGAAGCGGGACTCTTCTTCGAGCTGTGACCGTGGCGCCCGCACCCGCCGTTCGCTTCCCGCTCTCGTTCGCTGCGCTCACGAGCCGCTCGGGCCACGGCCTCGCAGGCTCGGCCTGTGGCGAACCGTCCGACCGCCCCCTGCGAGGAGGCAACCGATGATCTACATCGCCCAGGCTGCCCTGGCCGTCCTGGCCGTCGTGGCGGTGCTCGCCGCGGTCCGAGGAGGCAACCGATGATCTACATCGCCCTGGCTGCCCTGGTCGTCTTGGCCGTTGTGGCGGTGCTCGCCGCGGTCCGCCGCCGCCAGTCGGACGCCGCCATCGGCATGCTGTCGCGCGAGACCCGTGGCCGGGACCGGTCGTCGGTGGCCCTGCGGGCCGTGGCGCCGCCCACCGGCCGGGAGGTCGAGAAGGCCGCGGCCGCCGCCCGGGCCGGCAGCGCGCTGGCGCAGAGGGACGGCGGGGGACCGCCCGTGCCCTACGTCCCGCCCGATCCCGAGACGATCGGGGTGAGCCGCCGCCAGTTCTTCAACCGGACGATCGTGATGCTGATGAGCCTGAGCCTGTCGGGGTTCGGCGTGGCGTGCATCGCCTTCCTGTGGCCGCAGGGCGCCAGCGGCTTCGGCTCCAAGATCAAGGTGGGCCTGGTGAGCGATCTGCTGGCCGAGATACGCGACAACTCCGGGTTCCTGTACAAGCCCGAGGGCCGGATGTGGCTCACCGAGTACCCCAACGGCGCGGTGGAGAAGGCCGTCGCCTCCTATTCGGCGCCCGAACTGGCGGGGATGACCGCGGGCCAGGACCTCGGGCTCGACGGCGGCATCGTGGCGCTGTACCAGAAGTGCCCCCATCTCGGCTGCCGCGTGCCCGAGTGCGTGACCTCGCAGTGGTTCGAGTGCCCGTGCCACGGCTCGAAGTACAACCAGGTGGGCGAGAAGCGGGGCGGGCCGGCGCCGCGGGGCATGGACCGCTTCGCGGTGGAGGTCGGCGCGGACGGCTCGCTCACCGTCGACACCGGCACCATCATCCAGGGACCGCCCATCGGCACCAACACCACCGGCCAGGAAGCCGAGGGGCCGGCCTGCATCGGCCAGGCCACCGGCCACTAGTGACCGCCCGACCCGACCCGTAGGAACCACCGCCGCGCATGCTCCTAGCCGCATCCACGCAGAGAACCGTCGGGTTCGTCATCCTGGCCCTCGTGTTCGTCGGGTACGTCGTGTACCTGATCCTCAACGCGCGCGCCTCGCGCGACGAGGTCGGCAGCGAGATCGAGCTGGCCCCCAACCGCAGGCCCTACCTGCCCGACGAGGAGCTGGAGGGCACCAAGCTCGACAAGTCGCTGCTGGCCGGGCTGGCCATGCTGGCCATCATCGGGGTGGGGCTGCCCCTCTACTGGCTGGGCGAGCCCGGGCGCCACGAGGGCCTGATCAAGGACACCGACCGCATCTTCGCCGACCGCGGCGGCGAGCTCTACACCGAGGGCTCCGACTGCCAGCAGTGCCACGGCGCCGAGGGCACGGGCGGCTCCGCGCCGGTCACCATCACCGACGCGGAGGGCAACTTCGTGGCCACGGTGGCCTGGGCGGCCCCGTCGCTCAACACCGTGCTGTCGCGCCACAGCGAGGACGAGGTGCGCCACGTGCTCAACTACGGGCGCAACAACGTGATGCCCGCGTGGGGCGCACCCGGCGGCGGCCCCCTCACCGAACAGCAGATCGAATACCTCATCCACTACATGCGGCGCATACAGATCCCCGAGTCGGAACTGCGCGACATCGTCGACACCGGCGTGCGCGAGGGCATCGCCGAGCATCTCGGTGTGGACACTGACGACGCGGCCGTGGACGGGTGGCTGGCGGCCGTCGACGCCGCAGTGGAGGAGGCCCGGGCCATGGCGCTGGCCGCCGACGAGTCGCTCGAAGGCAGCCCCGAGGGCATCCGCCGAGCCGGTCTGGAACTGCTCGCCTCGGGCGAGGCGCCCGGCAGCGAGCTCTACCGGACCTACGGCGAGATCCTGTTCAACAACCCGGCCGCAGGCGGCACCTACAGCTGCGCCCGATGCCACACCTACGGCTGGTCGTTCGACGCGACCACCGACGGCGACGACAGCATCGACGGCCACGCCGGCCCGATCCTCGACGCCTACAGCGTCGGCGGCGGGTTCTTCGGACCCAACCTCACCGGCGGCAGCACACTCGACCAGTTCGAGACGGCCGGGCTGCACGCCGACTTCATCACGGCCGGCCAGACCGTCGGCCAGACCTACGGCCGGGGCGGCTCGGGCGGCAACGGGCAGATGCCGGGCTTCGGTCCCCGCACCGACGACTCCCTCGGTGTGACCTACCCGGCCACGCTCACCCAGGACCAGATAGACGCCATCGTCGCCTTCGAGAGGAATCTGTGATGGAAGCCCTTGACGCCGTCGGCCCGGTGGAAGGGACCGGTTAGATGGAAGCCCTTGACCTGATCGCCGGGCTTGCCTGGGATCCGGAGATCCGCGGCTTCATGGCGGTCTTCGCGGGTGTCGTCGTGCTGATGGGCTCGGTCTGGCTGCTGCTCGCGCTCAACACCGGCACCCGGCTGGGAACGCTCGTCGCCGTGACCGGGTTCTTCGGCTGGATGGTGATCATGGCCCTCGTCTGGTGGATCTACGGGATCGGCTGGGCCGGGAGTGCCCCCACCTGGCAGCTGAGGGAGATCAACGTCGGAGATCTCGACGCGGCCGCACTGGAGCAGGCCACGGCGTTGCCCGATGCCAGTGAGCTGCCGTCGGCTTTCAATCTCGTCTTGGACTCCGACGATCCGGTGGCCCAGGCCGAGTTCGGGCTGGTCACCCGGGACACGCTCACCCCCGATCAGATCGAAGGGCTGAACGCCGCCGAGATCGAGGCGCTGGTCGCCGACGAGCTGGCCCGCAACAGGGCGACCACGCTGTCGGAGCTGGCCGCCGTCTCGCCCGGTGTGATCGCCGGCGCCGAGTCCTCCGGGCGGCTGGACTTCGGAGGCTGGACGCTGCTGTCCACCGCCGAAGCGGGTGAGGCCCAGGCCTCCGCGGTGGCGATGCTCTTGGAGAGCCCCGACCTTGCGTTCACGGCCCAGGAGGACTTCAAGCTGCTCGACGCCTACACCGTCGGCGGCAAGCGGGGCCTGCCCGACGACCCGGACCGCCTCGACCGGATCTGGACCCAGATACGCACCGCCGTCACCATCACCCATCCCACCCGCTACGGGATCGTGCAGGTCCAGGAAGTGGTCCATCAGAAGCTGCTCCCCGGCCAGCCCCCGCCGCGGCCCGTCGTCGACGAGTCGAAGCCGGTGATCTCGGTGATCATGGTCCGCGACCTCGGCAACCTCCGCCTCAGGCCGGCGCTGGTGACGCTCGGCTCGCTGTGCATCTTCGCGGCTCTGTGCCTGTTCCTGCACGAGCGCGACAAGCTGGCCTGGCGTCAGCGCGAGGCGGGAGCACGAGCGGACGCCTGAGATGCGGGGGAACGTTGACCTGCGGGTGGACGCCTGAGCGGTGCTAGGGCAGTACCTCCCCCTGTTCGCGCTGTTCGCGCTGGCGGCGCTGTTCGCGGCGGGGAGCTTCGTCGCCTCAGGCCTCCTGGCTCCCCGACGGGCGACGGTGCCCAAGCTGGATCCCTACGAGTGCGGGATCGTGCCCTCGCGCGGCACTCCTGAACGGTTCCCGGTCCGGTTCTTCCTGGTGGCTATGATCTTCATCGTCTTCGACGTGGAGATCGTGCTGTTCTACCCCTACGCCGTAGCCAGGGGCGGGCTGGGCCTCTTCGGCCTCGTCGTGCTGCTGGTGTTCAGCTTCGCGGTGTTCGAGTCGTTCGTCTATCTGATCGGAGCCGGCGCACTCGAATGGGGGCCGGCGTCGAAGTCCCCGCGCCCGCCCGGCACCGCCGAGGAGACCGGGCCCGATGAGGGGATCGTGTCCGCGGCCCGCACAGCTCGCACGACGGTGCGGCGGGTGGGACTCGAGGGCCGCGTTCCAACCCCGCCGGAGGTGGCGTGATGGGCGTCTCCGACCAGGTCGCCGGCTTGCGGGAGCACGGCTTGAAGGCCATCCAGCACAACTTCATGACGGCCAAGCTGGAAGACCTGGTCAACTGGTCCAGGGCCCGCAGCCTCTGGCCCGCGACCTTCGGGCTGGCCTGCTGCGCCATCGAGATGATGGCCACCGGCGCGGCCCACTACGACCTGGCCCGCTACGGCATGGAGGTCTTCCGGGCCTCGCCCCGCCAGGCCGACCTGATGATCGTCGCGGGCCGGGTCTCGCAGAAGATGGCTCCGGTGCTGCGCCAGATCTACGACCAGATGATGGAGCCCAAGTGGGTCATCTCGATGGGCGTCTGCGCCTCCAGCGGAGGCATGTTCAACAACTACGCCATCGTTCAGGGCGTCGATCAGGTGGTGCCCGTGGACGTGTACGCGCCGGGATGCCCCCCCGGCCCCGAGACGCTTATGCATGCCATCTTCACGCTCCACCACGAGATCCTGTCCGGGGAGCTGCTGGCCCGCCGAGCCGCCGGCGAGTCCGGCGGCGCCGGCATCACGGTTCGACAGATCGACGGCCAGACGGCGACCGCCACTCTGAGAGGAAGCACCGACAGATGAGGCCCCATCGTGTCGAGGCGGTGTCATTCCCGCTCCTGTTCGCTCCGCTCACGGGCCGCTCGGGCCACGGCCCCGCGTTCGCTCGTCCTCTCCGCGGCCGAGATGGCTGAGCGCTACGGCGCCCCGGTCGGGGCCGACCGGCCGTCCCGCGGCCAGGCGGTGATCCATCCGTCACCAAGCCGGTGGCTCGACGTGGCTGCGGCGGCCCGAGCCGACGGCTTCGACCAGCTCATCGACCTCACCGCCGTCGACTACCTGACGTACGGCGCCGACCGGAGCCTGCCCGAGGGGGTGCAGCCGGAGCGGTTCGAGGTGGTGGCCGGCCTGATGTCGCACGAGCGGCTCGAGCGCCTGCGCATGCGGGTGCAGGTCCCGGCCGACGACCCGGCCCTGCCCACCCTGTTCGATCTGTGGCCCGGCTCGGAGAGCCTCGAGCGCGAGGTCTACGACATGTTCGGCATCGCCTTCGAGGGTCACCCGGACCTGTCGCGGATCCTGATGCCTGAGGACTGGCCGGGACATCCGCTCCGCAAGGACTACGACAGCGGCCGGATACCGGTGCAGTTCAAGGCCGCCTCCAACGTCAGGTGAAGCAGAGGCCGCGTTGAGCATCACTGGCACCGTTCCCGCCGGCGAGGCCTCCCCGGAGTCGGCCGAGACCGGCATGCCGGCCGGGCCGGCAGCGGGCGCCGATCGGGTCAGCCGGCGCGAGCGGTCCGCGGTGCTGCGCATGTCGGAGGCCGAGGCCGCGGAGATCGGCGGCGACCCCGACGACCCCGGCGACGACGAGCTGGTGCTGTTGAACATGGGTCCGTCCCACCCGTCGACCCACGGCGTGCTGCGGCTGATGCTGGAGCTCTCCGGCGAGACCGTGCTGCGCTCCAAGCCCGTCATCGGCTACCTCCACACCGGCATGGAGAAGACCGGCGAGAATCTCACGTACCTGCAGGGCGGCACCAACGTGACCCGCATGGACTACGCCTCGCCGCTGTTCAACGAGCTGGCGTTCTCGCTGGCCACGGAGCAGCTGCTGGGCATCGATGTGCCCGAGAGGGCCACCTGGATCCGCATGCTGATGTGCGAGCTCAACCGGGTCAGCTCGCACCTGCTGTTCATGGCCACCAACGGCATGGACCTGGGCGCGGTGTCGATGATGATCTACGGGTGGCGCGAGCGCGAGGAGGTGCTGCGCTTCTTCGAGAAGGTCACCGGCCTGCGCATGAACCACAACTACATCCGGCCCGGAGGGGTGGCCGCCGACCTGCCCGCCGGCTGGCGGACCGACGTGTCGGAGCTGATCGAGCTGATCGAGCCCCGCCTCGACGAGTACGACACGCTGCTGACCGGCCAGCCCATCTGGCGGGAGCGGCTCCAGGGCGTGGGCGTCATCAGCGCCGCCGAGGCCGTCGCCCTCGGGGCCACCGGGCCGATACTGCGCGGCGCTGGCATGGCCTGGGACCTGCGGCGCGACGAGCCCTACCTGTTCTACGACCAGGTGGACTTCGACGTCATCGTGGGAACCCACGGCGACTGCTACGACCGGTACGCGATCCGCCTCAACGAGATCCGCGAGTCGCTGCGCATCGTCTCGCAGATCATCGACGCGATGCCCTCGGGCGACTACCGGACGCAGGACAAGAAGGTGACGCCGCCGCCCCGGGCCCGCATCGACGAATCCATGGAGGCGCTGATCCACCACTTCAAGATCTTCACCGAGGGTTTCAAGGTTCCTCCGGGGGAGGCCTACGCCGCGGTGGAATCACCCCGGGGGGAGCTCGGCGTGTACCTGGTGAGCGACGGCACGTCGGTGCCGTACCGGGTGCACGTGCGGGCGCCCAGCTTCGTGAACCTCCAGACCCTGCCGCACCTGATGCAGGACGGCCTCATCGCCGACGGCGTGGCCATCATCTCCTCGGTCGACCCGATCATGGGCGAGGTGGACCGGTGAGGCCCGTTCGTCCCGGCGACGGCCACCCCGGCGACGGCCACCGGTGCTCGCTTGCTCGCACGGGCTTCGCCCTACTCACTCGCAAGTCGAGCACCGGCGTCCGCCGCCTGTCTATGCAGGAGGCGGGCCGGTGACGCTCAGTCCTGCCAACGAGGCGCTGGCTGCTGAGATCATCAGCTGGTTCCCTCGGCCCCGCTCGGCGCTGATCCCACTGCTGCACCTGGCTCAGGAGCAGGACGGGTATCTGACCGACGATGCCATGCGGCGTGTCGGCGAGCTGGTCGGGGCCACGCCGGCCGAGGTGAAGGGCACGGCCGGCTTCTACGAGATGTTCCGCTTCGAGCCGGTGGGCACGTACCTGGTCAACGTCTGCACCAACATCTCGTGCCTGCTGTGGGGCGGCGAGGAGCTGCTGGAGCACGCCTGCGAGTCGCTTGAGGTGGAGGTGGGCGGCACCACCGACGACGGAATGTTCACCGTCGAGGAGGCGGAGTGCATCGCAGCCTGCACGGAGGCGCCGTGCCTGCAGGTCAACTACCGCTACCGCGGCCGGGTGACCCCAGCCGACTTCGACGGCCTGGTCGAGGACCTGCGCGCCGGCCGGACCGGCATCGCCGGCCACGGTGTTCTGGCCCAGGTGCGGCAGTCGGTACCGGCTGAGCGCCTCGCCGGGGTGTTTCCGCCCGAGCAGGCCCGCGAGGCCCCCGTCTGGCTGGCCCGCAACGAAGCCGAGGCGGTGGGCTGATGGTCGATCCCGCCGCCGTTGACGGTCTGTGTGCACTATTCCGGTTTGGGACCGGGTTTCTGCACATCGTCGTTGTCCACGACCCCGAGGCGATCGGCTGATGGGCACGCCGTCCGCGACCGGCGGCCATCCCGCGCCGCTGCCGGACCGGTCGGCCGGTGCTGGCTACATCCAGCACGCGCCGGGCTACGTACACAACGACGGGCCGAAGCTCATCACGGGCCGGTTCGTCCACGAGGACTCCTTCACCCTGGAGCGCTCGGTCGCCACCGGCGGCTACGAGGGGCTGAGGGCCGCGCTGGAGATGACGCCGGCCGCGGTGCACGACGAGGTGCGGTCCGCGACCCTGCTGGGACGGGGAGGCGCCGGGTTCCCCGCCGGTGTCAAATGGGGTTTCCTGCCACCGGGCAAGCATCCCTACTACCTCGTCGTCAACGGCGACGAGAGCGAGCCGGGCACCTACAAGGACCGCCTGCTCATGGAGCGCGATCCCCACCAGCTCATCGAGGGGTGCCTGATCGCCTGCTACGCGCTGGGACTGCAGCAGTGCTTCCTGTATGTGCGGGGCGAGATGGCTGTGGCCCAGGAGCGCATCGCGGCCGCCCTGAACGAGGCCTACGAGGCCGGCTACGTGGGGCGCGGCATCTGCGGCACCGACTTCTCGGTGGACATCGTGATGGCCTGGGGCGCGGGGGCCTACATCGTGGGCGAGGAGACCGCGCTCATCGAGAGCCTGGAGGGCCGCCGGGGCATGCCCCGACTCAAGCCGCCGTACTTCCCGGCCGCGGTCGGCCTCTACGGCCAACCCACCATCGTCAACAACGTGGAGACCCTCTCCAACCTGCCGTGGCTCATGGTCAACGGCGCCGATGCCTACAAGGGGCACGGGTCGGAGTCGTCGCCCGGGACGCGGATGTTCGCGGTGTCGGGCCATCTGCGCCGCCCCGGGGTGTACGAAGTCGAGCACGGGGTGACCACCTTCCGCGAGCTGATCTACGGCGACAACTTCTGCCAAGGGATCCGCGACGGGCACGAACTGAAGATGTTCATCCCCGGCGGGGGCTCCGCCCCCTGGTTCTTCCCCGAGCACCTTGACCTGCCGCTGGAGGCCCGACCGGTGGGCGCGGCCGGGTCGATGCTCGGGTCGGGCGCCATCGTGATCATGGACGACACCACCGACGCGGTGAAGGCCGCCTGGCGGGTGGTGAAGTTCTTCGCCCGCGAGTCGTGCGGCAAGTGCACCCCGTGCCGCGAGGGCACCACCTGGCTGGAACAGATCCTGCGCCGCATCCTCGACGGGGAAGGCCGGCCCTCCGACATCGACCTGCTGCTCGACATAGGCGACAACATCAGCCCCGGCCCGTACCCGGCAGCCGCCCACAACGGCCAGGAGGCGGTGCCGTTCCCGCCCCGCCAGACCACCATCTGCCCGCTCGGCCCCTCCGCGGTGGCCCCGGTGGTGTCCACCATCCGCCGCTTCCGCCACGAGTACGAGTCCAAGATCACCCGCCGAGACCCGATCCCCATCGAGGTGGCCGTCGCAGGAGCCGGCCGATGACCGCGGTGGAGCCCCAGGCGACCGTGGAGATCACGGTGGACGGCGCCGCGGTGCAGGCGAGGCCGGGCGAGATGCTGATCGAGGCCTGCGAGCGCAGCGGAACCTACATCCCGAGGTTCTGCTACCACTCGCGGATGAGCCCGGTGGGCATGTGCCGGATGTGCCTGGTGGAGGTGGACACCGGGCGGGGCTTCGCCCTGCAGCCCTCGTGCATGGTGCCGGTGTCGGAGGGCATGGAGGTGTCGACCGAGTCCGAGGTCGCCAAGAAGGCCCAGGACGGCGTGCTCGAGTTCCTGCTCGTCAACCACCCTCTCGACTGCCCGGTCTGCGACAAGGGCGGCGAGTGCCCCCTGCAGGATCAGACCATGGCCTACGGGCCGGGGGAGACACGCTTCGTGGAGGAGAAGCGCCACTTCGCCAAGCCCGTCGCCATCAGCGAGACCGTCTACCTCGACCGCGAGCGCTGCATCCTCTGCGACCGCTGCACCCGCTTCGCCGACGAGGTCGCAGGCGACCCCCTCATCCACTTCATGGGCCGCGGCAACCACACCGAGGTCAACACCTTCCCCGACGAGCCCTTCGCCTCGTACTTCTCGGGCAACACCGTTCAGATCTGCCCGGTGGGCGCGCTGACCGCCGCGCCGTACCGCTTCAAGGCCCGGCCCTGGGATCTCACCGAGACGCTGTCCACCGCCTGGGTCGACAGCGTGGGGGCCAGGGTGGCGGTGCAGGCGTCGCGCAACCGGGTGCTGCGGGTTCTGGGCACCGACGCCGACGCCGTCAACTGGGGCTGGCTGACGGACAAGGAGCGCTTCGGCTTCGAGGCTCTCAACAGCGCCGAGCGCCTCGCCGCGCCGATGCTGAGGGACCCAGCAGGCATCAGGGCCCCAGAGTGGCGGGCGGCGGGCTGGGGGGAGGCTCTCGACCGGCTCGCGGACGCGGTCGGCGCGGCGCCGCCCGAGCGTGTGGCCGTGCTGGGCGGCGCGCGGCTCACCAACGAGGCCCAGTACATGTGGGCCAAGCTGGCCAAGGGAGTGATCGGCACCGACAACGTCGACGCCCAGCTCGGCGACGGTCTCGACCCCGCCGTGGTCCTCGGCCTGCCCAGAGCGGCCATCGACGATGCCTGCCGGCCCGGCGGCACCGTGGTTCTGGTCGGCCCCGACCCCAAGGAGGAGCTGGGCGCCCTGTACCTGCGGCTGCGCCATGCCGTCGTCTACGACGGCGTGAAGCTGGTGGAAGTCACTCCATGCGAAACCGGCCTGTCCCACATGGCCAAGTACTCCCTGCATCCCCGCCCCGGCACGACCGCCCAGCTCATCCGCGCCCTGGTGCTGGCGACCGATCCGGAGATCGTGGAGGCCGCTGAATCGGACGTGATCTTGGACAAGCTTGCTGCGGGCGAGAAGCTCTTGGAGGCTGAGGAACTGCGAGAGCTTCTGGGAGCTGCCGACGCCCTGGGGGTCGATGCTGAGAGCATCAAGTCGGCCGCCCGAGCCTTGGCGGTTGCGGCCGGAGAGGTGACTGTGGTACTGGGTCGGTCCTCGCTGGCCGAGGGCGCAGAGGTGGTCGAAGCTGCGGCGGCGGAACTGTCAGCGCTGCCGTCGGTACGTTTCCTGCCCGCGTTGCGGAGGGGCAACGTGATGGGCGCGCTGGAGGCAGGATTGGCACCGGGGCTGCTGCCCGGCCGCACGGAGCTCGATGACGCCGAGGATCTCGGGCCCACGGTCGCGGCCTGGCCGCGGCTTCCGGAGGCCGCAGGGCTGGATGCCGCCGGTGTTCTCAGGGCGGCCGCCCGGGGGGACATCGACGTGCTCGTGCTCGTCGGCGCCGACCCCCTCAACGACTTCGTCGACCGCGACCTCGCCTACCGGGGCCTGCGAGGAGCGGCGCTCGTGGTGGCGGTGGACCTGTTCCTGAACGACTCCTCCACATTGGCCGCCGACATCGTGCTTCCGGCCGCCGGCCCCACCGAATGCGACGGAACCTTCACCAACCTGGAGGGCCGGGTCAGCCCGATGAGCCGCAAGGTCACCCCGCCGGGAACGGCCCGTCCCGACTGGATGATCGCGGCCGACCTGGCCGAACGGCTCGAACCGGGCTCGGCCGAGGGCCTCGACTCGCCCGAGGCCATCCGAGCCGAAATGGCCCGAGTCTCAGAGGTCCACGCATCGCTCACCGAGGAGTCCCTCAAGGCGAGCCCCGTGGAAGGAGTGCTACTGCGGCCGGCCCGCGAGGCAGCCGGCGAGGCCGGGGGGTGGCGCCGATCGGGGCGACCGACGCTGGGGCGGCGCCCCGCCGGCCGGACGGTGCCTGCGACAGGGCCCGCCGGCGGGGAGGACGCACTCGGGGGAGCGCCTGACGGCAGCTTCCTGCTGGTGGCCACCCGCACCATGTACGACGACGGCACGATGCTGCGCCACTGCCCGTCGAGCCGCGGCCTGGCCCCGGCCGCGTCCGCCCGCATCAACCCGGACGACCTCGCCTCAACCGGGACAGGCGAGGGCGCCGCGGTGCGGGTCGTCTCCGACTTCGGTCACATCGAGGCGACCCTGGCCGCCGACGCCGGCGTGCCGACCGGATCGCTGAGGGTGAACTGGCTGGCGCCGGGCGCGCCGGCCAACTCTCTCATCGCCACGGGCACCGACATCACCGTGGTGGAGGTGGAAGCCCGGTGAGTCGCGCACTGGAACCGAACTTCAATGAGTTGACCACCTCAGAGGTGGCTAACCCATTGAAGTTCGTCGGATGGAGGCGGCGAGCCCGGTGAGCGGCATCCTCGTGCTGGCCGCCGATCCCATGCTGGCCGGCGACATCGGCCTGGTGGAGGTCGGGTTGACGCTGGCCAAGGCGGTGGTGGCCTTCGCATTCCTGCTCGTGGCCGTGATGCTGATGATCTGGTTCGAGCGCAAGCTGCTGGGAGGGATGCATCAGCGGTTCGGGCCCACGATCGCCGGGCCCTTCGGCATCCTGCAGACCCTCGCCGACGGCACGAAGCTCTTCTTCAAGGAGGACCTGGTGCCGGACCGGTCGGACCGGTTCGTGTTCAAGCTGGCGCCGTACCTGTCGCTCATCCCGGCCTTCCTGGCCTTCGCCATCATTCCGCTCGGCGGAGACTTCAACAACGGCGGCCAGGTCGAGTGGTGGGGTCGCGCCACCTACCTGCAGGTGGCCGACCCGCCGATCGGGATCCTGCTGTTCCTGGCCATGAGCTCGGTCGCCGTCTACGGCGTGATGCTGGCCGGCTGGTCGTCGGGGTCCAAGTACCCCCTGCTTGGGTCGGTGCGGGCGTCGGCGCAGATGGTGAGCTACGAGGCCGCGCTGGGTCTGGCGGTGGCGTCCATCGTGCTGGTGACCGGGGGCCTGTCGACCCACGACATGGTGGTTGCGCAGGCGGCCGAGGGGTACTTCGGCGTCGTTCCGCGATGGAACGTGATCGTCACCGGACTGGTGCCCTTCATCGTGTTCATGATCGCGGGCACCGCCGAGCTCAACCGCCCGCCCTTCGACCTGGTCGAGGCCGAGCAGGAGCTCGTGGGCGGCTTCCACACCGAGTACTCGTCCATCCGTTTCGCGCTGTTCTTCCTGGCCGAGTTCATGAACACCATCACGATGTCGGCCATCATCGTCACCCTGTTCTTCGGCGGACCTGCCGGCCCCGTGCTCGTTGGCGAGCTTGGCGGCGTGAACATCGCTTGGGCGTGGGGCGTGGTCTGGTTCTTCCTGAAGCTGTTCGTGCTGCTGTTCTGCTTCGTGTGGATGCGGGCCACGCTGCCCCGGTTCCGCTACGACCAGCTCATGGACCTCGGGTGGAAGGCGCTCATACCGGTGGCGCTGGGCTGGTTCCTGTTCCTCACCGCCTTGGAGGTTGGCCGCGAGCGGGGCTGGAACGAGGCCGCGGTCACCATCGTCTCGCTGCTGGTGTTCGCGGCGGCGGCCCTACTGCTGGTCCGGGCGGTGCGAAGCGGGCGCCGTGCCCGCGACCGCGAGGCAGCCCGCTCCGACGAGCCTTCCGACCCGGCCACCGAGAGGGCCTGACATGGGTTACCTGCACGGTTTCGCCGTCACCCTGCGCCAGCTGTTCCTGCCCCGGGTCACCACCGACTACCGGGGCGGCTTCGACGACTCTCCCTCCGACGTCAAGCGGCCCAAGCCGGAGCGGCTGCACGGCCGCCACGTGCTCAACCGCTACGACGACGGCATGGAGAAGTGCATCGGCTGTGAGCTGTGCGCCGGCGTGTGCCCGGCCGACTGCATCTACGTCCGCGGCGCCGACAACGATCCCGACGATCCGGTCGCGCCGGGCGAGCGCTACGGCTACGTGTACGAGATCAACTACCTGCGCTGCATCCACTGCGATCTGTGCGTGGAGGCCTGCCCCACCCAAGCCATCACCGAGTCGAAGCTGTTCGAGTTCTCGTTCACCAACCGCGACGACGCGATCTATACCAAGGACGAGCTGCTGGTGGGCGACGACGGCCGGCCCCGCCGGATGCCGTGGGAGGACTGGCGGGAGGGCGACGACGCCCTGACCTCCGGTTGGATGCGGGCCACGTCGCCTTCCGGCGATCAGCGCTATGTGGGCGAGGTGTCCTGGTCCGGCGAGCTGGGCTACGGCGTGCGCGGCGCCGAGCCCGCCGACGCTGGGGAGGAGTCGCCGTTGCCGTCGAACGAGATGCCCTCCGGGGCCGAGCCCGCCGACGCTGGGGAGGAGCGCTCTGATGGCTGAGGCGGTGTTCGTCGTCTCGGCGGTGATCATTCTGGCCGGCGCGGTCGGCGTGGTGGCCAGCCGCAACCCGGTGCATGCCGCCCTGTTCCTGGTGCAGACGCTGGTGGGGGTGGCCGTGCTGTTCGTGCTGAACGACGCCCACTTCCTGGCCGCGGTCCAGGTGGTCGTGTACGCCGGCGCCATCGTGATCCTCTTCCTGTTCGTCATCATGCTGCTGGGCGTCGACAAGGCCGAGGAACTGAGAATCGAGCCCATCTTCGGGCAGCGGCCGCTGGCCGCCGTCGTCGGCGTGTCGCTGGCCGCAGTGCTGGGAACGGTCGTCGTCACCGGAGCCGACGTGCTCACCGGACTGCGCCGCGCCGGCGGCGACCGGGCGCTCGACGGCGACGCCACCGACATCGAGCGCATGGGTCGGGTGCTGTTCAGCGAGTACGCCTTCGCGGTGGAGATCACCGCGGCCCTGCTGACGGTGGCCGTGGTGGGGGCGGTCGTCCTCACCAGGCGGGCGTCGCGCTCCGATGGGTCCACCGCGGCGGAGACAGCCGCGCAGGAGACATGATGGACCTGGCCGGGCTCTCTGTGGGCTGGTACCTGGCGCTGTCGGTCGCGCTGTTCGCCATCGGCGGGGTGGGGCTGCTGGTGCGGCGCAACCCGCTGGTGATGTTCATGTGCGTGGAGCTGATGCTCAACGCCGTGAACGTGGCCTTCGTCGCGCTGGGTGCCGGGCTCAACGACGTGGGCGGTCAGGTCGCGGTGTTCTTCGTGCTGGTGGTGGCGGCCACCGAGGTGGTGATCGGTCTCGCACTGGTAGTGGCCATCAACCGGCGGCGCTCCGGCGCGACCGCCGACGACGTCTCGCTTCTGAAGGGCTGAGAGCATGCGCGGACTGCTCGCAAGACTCTCGCAGTGCAGCGCTGTCGTTCCCTCCCCTGTCCGCTGTGCTCACGGGCCGCTCGGACCACGGCCCCGCCGGTATGGGCCCGGTTCGCTCGTCCATCAGCGGGGCCTCTGAAGATGCTCGGGGCCGCCTGGCTGATCTGCGCGTTCCCGCTGGCCGGCTTCGCGGTGCTGCTGGCGCTGGGCCGCCGCCTCGGCGAGCCCCGGGCCGGCTGGTTGGCGACGGCGGCCATGGTCGGCGCCTTCGTGACCTCCGTGGCTGTCTTCTTCAGCCTGATGGGCCGCGACCCGGCCGAGCGCCGCTTCGTCGTCACGCTGTTCGAGTGGGTCCCGGCCGGCGACTTCTCGGTCGACGCCGGCCTGCTCGTCGATCCGCTGTCGGTGACGATGGCGCTGTTCGTCACCGGGGTGGGGGCCCTCATCCACCTCTACGCCATCGGCTACATGCACGGCGACGGCGACTTCTCGAAGTTCTTCGTCTATCTCAACCTGTTCGCCTTCTCGATGCTGGTGCTGGTGCTGGGCGACAACCTGGCCCTCACCTTCCTGGGCTGGGAGGGGGTGGGCGTCTGCTCCTACCTGCTCATCTCGTTCTGGTTCAGCGACGAGGCCAACGCCACCGCGGGCAAGAAGGCCTTCATCACCAACCGGGTGGGCGACTGGGGCTTCATGCTGGCCATGTTCTGGGCCTTCGGCGCGCTGGGGTCGGTGCGCTACCTGGACCTGTTCGGCCAGGCGGGCTCGCTGCCGTCCACCACTGCGACGGCCATCGTGATCCTGCTCTTCGTGGGCGCGGCCGGCAAGTCGGCCCAGCTGCCGCTCTACATCTGGCTGCCCGACGCCATGGCCGGCCCCACCCCGGTCTCGGCGCTCATACACGCGGCCACCATGGTCACGGCCGGCGTCTACCTGATGGTGCGGGTCAACCCGCTGATCGCCGTGGCCGACGCCTGGGCGCCCGACGTGATCGCCTGGGTCGGCGTGGCCACCGCCCTGTTCGCGGCGGGCGCGGCCATGGCCCAGAACGACATCAAGAAGGTGCTGGCCTACTCGACCATCAGCCAGCTCGGCTACATGATGCTGGCCGTCGGAACAGGCGCCTACGTGGCCGCCATCTTCCACATGGTCACCCACGCCTTCTTCAAGGCGCTGCTGTTCCTGGGGTCCGGCTCGGTGATCCACGCCCTCGACGGCGACCAGGACATGCGCCGCTACGGCGCGTTGCGGACCGCCATGCCGGTCACCGCGGTCACGTTCATCGTGGGCTGGCTGGCCATCGCCGGGGTTCCCCCGTTCGCGGGGTTCTGGTCCAAGGACGAGATCCTGGCCTACGCGTGGGACGCAAGCCCGGCGCTGTGGGCAGTGGGGATCGTCACCGCCGTGCTGACCGCCTTCTACATGAGCCGGCTGGTGTTCATGACGTTCTACGGCGAGGCCCGCCACGGCGACGAGGCCCACCCCCATGAGCCATCGCGGCTGATGACGGTGCCGCTGGTGGTATTGGCCGGCGCGGCGGCCCTGTCCGGGGGGCTCAACCTGCCGTTCACCAAGGACCTTCACTTCCTGGGGGCGTGGCTGGAGCCGTCGCTGTTCGGCAACGAGGCCCACCTGAGCCTGGGCGGCGGGGCCCAGTGGCTGCTGGCGCTGGTGTCGATGACCGGCGCGGTCATCGGGATCGCGGGCGCGGCGGCGGTGTACCTGCAGCACCGGCTGCCGGCCGGCCGGGTGGAGTTGCCGGCCGCGGCCCGGGCCTTCTACGTCGACGAGGCGTGGACCCGCTTCGTGGGCGGGCCGGGGCGGCGGGCCTTCGAGGGGGTGGCCGCCTTCGACGCCAACGTGGTGGACGGCGCGGTGGACGGCGTGGGCCGCTCGGTGCGGGCCGGCGGCGCCCTGCTGCGGCGGGTGCAGTCGGGCTTCGTCCGGTCGTACGCACTGCTGACCGCGGCCGGCGCGGTCGCGCTGCTGGTCTGGTTCCTCGTCAGGACGAGCTTCTAGATGGGCGCGCTGGCTTCAACGTCCTTCCCGGCCGCCCTGACCGTGCTCGTGCTGGTCCCGGTGGCGGGGGCCCTGGTGCTGCTGGCGATGCCCCGGACCCGGCCCGACCTGTTCAAGCCGGTAGCGCTGGTGGCCTCGACCGTGTCGGCGGTTCTGGCGGTGTGGGTGCTCGCCGAGTTTGACGCCGGCTCCGCGGCGGTCTTCCAGTTCTGGCAGCAGTACGAGTGGATCCCGGGCTGGGGCGTCTCGTGGCAGGTGGGCGTGGACGGGCTGTCGCTGTTCCTGGTGGTGATGACCGCGCTGATCTTCCCGCTGGCCATCGTGGGCGTCGACGCCGAGCACTCGCCCAAGCCCTACTACGCCTGGATGCTGGTGCTGGAGGCGGGCTGCCTGGGCACCTTCGTGGCGCTCGACCTGGTCATGTTCTTCGTCTTCTTCGAGATCGTGCTGGTGCCCATGTACTTCCTGATCGGCGGCTGGGGCCACGGGCGGAGGGCCTATGCGGCCATCAAGTTCTTCCTGTTCACCATGTTCGGCTCGGCCCTGATGCTGGTGGCCATCGTGGCCTTGGCGTTCCTGCATTCCGAGGCCTCGGGCGGCGCGGTGACATTCGACCTGACCGCCATCGCCGAGTCGCAGGTGCTGGCCACCGACACGGCCCGCTGGCTGTTCCTGGCCTTCGCCCTGGCCTTCGCGGTGAAGGTGCCGCTGTTCCCGGTGCATACCTGGCTCCCCGACGCCCACACCAACGCGCCCACCGCGGGCTCGGTGATCCTGGCCGCGGTGATGCTGAAGCTCGGCACCTACGGCCTGGTCCGGTTCGGCCTGTACCTGTTCCCGGAGGCGTCGGTGTACTTCGCGCCGCTCATGATCACGCTGGGGGTGATCGGCATCATCTACGGCGCTGTCGCCGCGGCCATGCAGCGGGACCTCAAGCGGCTGGTGGCCTACTCCTCGGTGGCCCACCTCGGCTTCATCGTGATCGGCACGTTCGCGCTCAACACCGAGGGCCTCACCGGCGGCGTGCTGCAGATGGTGAACCACGGCGTGTCCACCGGGGCGCTGTTCCTGCTGGTGGGCATGATCTACGAGCGCCGCCACACCCGCGAGATATCAGAGCTCGGCGGGTTGCAGAAGCCGGCGCCCCTGCTGGCCGCGGTGTTCATGGTGGTGATGCTGTCGTCGGTCGGGCTGCCGGGCCTCAACGGGTTCGTGGGCGAGCTGCTGGTGCTGCTGGGCGCCTTCAACGCCCACCGCTGGTGGGCGGTGGTCGCGGCTGCGGGTGTGATCCTGGCCGCGGTGTACCTGCTGTGGGCCTACCAGCGGGTGTTCCACGGCCCCGCTACCGGCGCCAACGCGGAGACGCCCGACCTGCGCTGGCGTGAGGGCCTGGTGATGGCGCCGTTCATCGCGGCCATCGTGTTCATGGGCGTCTATCCCAAGCCGGTGATCGAGCGGATCGAGCCGGCGGTGGACGCCATCATCGCCCACGTCGGGGACAATGTGGCCGGCTTCGCCGAGCCGGTGGCCGACGTGCATCCCTCCGTGAGCCTCGAGGACCTGGCCCGCTCGACGGACAAGGCCGACCACAACGGCGGCGGTGCCGAACACAGTGGCGGCGACAGCGGCGGCGGCGCTGCCGAACACAGTGGCGGCAACAGCGGCGGCAGCGGTGCCGAACACAGTGGCGGCGACAGCGGCGGCGGCGGTGCCGAACACAGTGGCGGCAACAGCGGCGGCGACAGCGGCGGCGGCGGTGCCGAACACAGTGAGGAAGGCGGATGACGGGCGCGGTGCTGGCCCAGCTCCCGGTGCGGACGCCTCCCGTCGACTGGGCGGGCCTGCTGCCGGTGCTCCTGCCCGCCGCGGGCGCGCTGGTGCTGCTGATGGTCCGCTCGCTGGTGCCGAGCCGGCCCAGAGGCCGAGCGGATAGGCGAGCGGCGCCGCTCCACGCGGGTGAGGGCGTGGCCCGAGCGGCCCGTGAGCGCAGCGAACAAGAGCGGGAAGGCCCCGATCCGGACGCGACGGGTCGGCATCTGCCTCAGCAAGTTCTCCAGCCGGAGGTGCTGGACGCGGTCTGGACGTTCGCGGTGGCGGTGGCCGGCCTCGTCTCGGTCGCAGTGCTGTGGCAGCGGGACGCGGAGGTCGAGGCGTTCGGCGGCCAGCTTGTGATGGACCGGATGGCGTTGTTCGTGGCCGCGGTGGTTCTGGGCTCGGTGGCGCTGGCCGCTCCGACCCTTCCCCGGTACTGCCGGCGCGTCGGAGTCGCCGGCGCGGAGCTCAGCGTGCTGATCCTGCTGGCTGCGGCCGGGGCGGTGGTCATGGCCGGGGCGGCCGATCTCATCGTGCTGTTCCTGGGGCTGGAGACCATGTCCATCGCGGCCTACGTGATGGCCGCGCTCAACCTGCGCCGCCTCGAGTCGCTGGAGGCCGGTCTCAAGTACTTCGTCCTGGGCGCATTCTCCACCGCGTTCCTGCTGTTCGGGATCGCCCTGGTGTACGGCGCGACCGGCACCACCAGCCTGGACGGGATCGCCGGCTATCTCGACACCTACATCGTGCTTCGCGACGCGATGCTCTTGGCTGGCCTGGCGATGCTGCTGGTGGGCCTCGGCTTCAAGGTGGCCGCGGTGCCGTTCCACGCCTGGGCGCCGGACACCTACGTGGGCGCGCCGACGCCGGTGACCGCCCTGATGGCTTCGGCGGTGAAGGCGGCCGGGTTCGCCGCTCTGATCCGGGTGTTCGTGGAGGCGCTGGGGGTGCGGGCCGACGACTGGCGACCGGCCGTGTTCGCGCTGGCGTGCGCCACCCTGGCGGTGGGATCGGTCCTGGCCGCCGTCCAGAGCGACGCCAAGCGCATCCTGGCCTACTCGTCGATCTCGCACGCCGGGTTCATCCTCGTCGGCGTGCAGGCGGCCTCCGATTCCGGCGTGGCCGCGGTGTTGTTCTACCTGGCCGCCTACGCGGTGATCGCGGTCGGGAGCTTCACCGTGGTGGCCGTCCTGTCGGGGCGGACGGACGACCGCACCGGCCTGGCCGCCCTGGCCGGGCTCGGCAGCCGCAAGCCGGCCCTGGCCCTGGGGCTGACGATCCTGCTGCTGGCTCAGGCCGGCGTGCCGTTCACGTCGGGCTTCGTGGCCAAGTTCTCGGTGATCTCCGCGGCCGTGGAGGCCCGTTCGTACTGGCTGGCCATCGTGGCCATGGTCAGCGCGGTGGTAGCCGCCTTCGCCTACCTGCGGGTAGTGGTGGCCATGTACTTCGGCGACGAGGGCTCCGACGGCTCCGACGCCGACGACGCCTCGCCCGCGATGGGTCTGGGAGCAGCATCCGTGATCGTGGTAGCCGTGCTGTTCACCATCGCCGCCGGCATCGTCCCCGGCCTGCTGGAGTCCCTGTCCAGCACGGCAGCAGGATTCTGATGATCTTCATGTAGTCTCCGTCGGCAGTGGTCGGCAAGGAGATCCTTATTGTCGCCGGGCCCAACGGTGCCGGCAAGACCACCTTCGCGCTCACCTACCTGCGCTTCGAAGCTCGGGGTCTGCCGTTCCTGAACGCCGACATGATCGCCGCCGGGCTGGCCCCGTTCGGATCGCGCCACTCCGACATCCAGGCGGGCCGGCTGATGCTGGCCGAGATCGACAGGCTCGCCGCCGCAGGCGAGAGCTTCGCCTTCGAGACAACCCTGGCCGGGCGCAGCTATCGCCGCCGGATCCAGCAGTGGCGCTGCGACGGCTATCTGGTGACCCTGCTGTTCCTCTCGTTGCCTTCGCCGGAGGACGCCATAAGGCGAGTGCGGCGACGCGTTGAGCAGGGTGGTCACCACATCCCCGAGGATGTGGTGCGCCGACGCTTCGAGGCCGGGCTGGAGAACTTCTCGAGCCTCTACGCTGCTAGCGTTGATCGGTGGATCCTGTACGACAACCGAGGCCGGGTTCCGGTTGTCGTCGAAAGGAGCGGTGACCCGTGACGGACCACACTGGCTGCGGTCTTCCTGAAGGAGACAGCACACGACTTGGTGGCGAGCACTGGGAGGATGGCGTGACGGCCGCGCTGAGACGGGCAGCCAAGCAGGCTCACCTGATCGCCTACCAGACCGGCACAGGAGTGGTCGAGCAGCGCAATGGCAAGATGGGGGTATATGCCCCCGACCCCCAGATGTACGAGGATCTGATCCCGGCTCCGTTCGTGGAGAGTTCGGAAGCCTGATCCCGCTCCCTATCGTGGAGCAGCCCGAGGCCTAATCCCGTCATGTCGGCGTCAGGCGCACCGGAGCGGTTCGAGGCGGCTACGGCCGCGCTGGGGCTCGACATCGAGGCTGCTTGACAGAGCACCAGCCCGGTGCCGGTCGGTGGAAGTGGCATGACCGGCGTGTGACATTCTATTTGATTCTGTTTCAGTCTGTTTGAATGAGTATGGGAGGTGTGATGTCGGGATGCGGGGTAGCGTGGCCGGAGCGAGTTGGAGGTGCGCTGATGAGCTCGATTGTGGCTGGTCCTCCCGAGGTGGAGATCTACTACCCGGAGGGGCCCCCGATGCCGGAAGGAGACCTGCAGACGCGGCGCCGCATGGAGCTGGTTCTGGCGCTGCGAGACTGGTTCGACCGGCGCGGCATCGAGGGCGCCTGGGTGTGCTGCGACATCAACGTCTACTACCGCGAGGGCGACCCCCGAGTGGTCGTCGCGCCGGATGTGGCCGTCGCGTTCGGAGTCGACGTCGCCGCGGTGGAGGGCGAGTCCACCTACAAGGTGTGGCAGGCGGGCGCGGCACCGTGTTTCGCGCTGGAGATCGCGTCGCCCAACACGGTGCGCACCGACCTTCACGTCAAGCCGGCCAAGTACGCCGAACTCGGCGCGGACGAGTACTGGCGCCTCGACCCGACCGGCGGGGAACTGCTGGGAAGGCCGCTCGAGGGCGAGCGGCGCCTGTCGGGGCGCTGGGCGCCGATCGAGGTGGTGCCCGACGGCGACGGGCTGCGCGGACGCAGCGAGGTGCTGGGCCTGGACTTGTGCTGGCGGCCGCCCAAGCTGCGGTTGTGGGACATCGCTTCGGGCGCCTGGCTCCTCGACTACGACGACCAGATCGCCCGAGCCGACGAGCAGGCCGCCCGAGCCGACGCCGAGACCTCCGCCCGACGGGCCGCAGAAGCCGAGCTCGCCGAACTCCGAGCCCGCCTGGGCGACTCCCTCTAACCCGTCGGCGCGTCCGGAAGTCTTCGAGCTATCCCGCGACGAACTCGTGAGCTGCTGCGCAGGAACGGTCGCCGATTTCGCCGCTGAGCGACATGCATGGCCTCGACGGGCAGCCGGCGAGTGTGGCGCCATGGCCACCCGTCTACGCGCTGGTAGCTGCATCGTGGAGGCAGCTCGCGATGAATTCGGCTTCCGAGGACAGAAAGTCGCTGATGCCGGTTCCCCTGCCGACAGCCTGCGCTACCGCCTCCTGCACCTCGCGGGGATCGCCTCCCGCATCCGCGAAGCGCTCAATCGCCTGCACCACCCCCTCGCCTGCCGCGGCAGCGGCCAGAGCCTGGCTCACGGCTTCGGCCTTGAGACTCTCAAGATCCGCGGACCCCGCCTCCTCGGACTCGCTGTCCCCAGGCCGGGTCCGCTGGAAGCCTCCAGAGGTCCCCCGATCGTGTCCCGCTTCCATTGTTCCATAGTTGCACGTTCGGTTAGGGTCCGCTTATGAAGCACTGCAACGCATTTGTGGGGATTCAGCTTCTCGAGCGCGCCGTCGTTGGGGTATTGGCCTCAGGTCAGTGCCTCGGATGTGCTGAGATCAGCCGCCGCGCGGGCATCTACAGGGCGCATGGTCACTCCCGGCACGATGGCATCACCGAAGGGATCCTCCACAAACTGCTTGATGCGGGGAAGGTCGTCCGTTGCACCCAAGCCAACGGACGAGGCGGATGGCGTCTGGCGTCAGGATCAGGCGTGACAGGCTCGTCCGCCAACCTCTGACCCGACTAGATGGCTAGCGGCTGTCGTTTGCTTCAGCGTCGCCCCGGGTAGCCAGCACTGCTTGTTGGAGCGCGGCCCGCGGTGGTAATGCAGCGCGCGGTGGTGATGCCTCCACGCACTTCGCGGGCGCTTCGCCGATGCCTTCCAGAGTCGTCAGGGCGCTCACCACTCGGCATAGGGCGAGGATGGGCGGCGGCATCCCCCCTCGGCTGGTGGCCCGCGGGTAGAACCGGGGGCGCTGGCGGTTGGGTGCCCGACTGGCGCTCGCCGCGACGAGGACCCGAACAAGGAAGTGACGACCATGCCACGTCCGAAGAGCCGCTGCCGCGGCGGCAGGACCACGCCGAAGGGAACCAGACCCGGGTACAGACCGGTGCGCGGCCGGCCGGCCGCCGAGGAGGTGCTCATGCGGGACGCGGCCGAGAATTTCCGCGACTGCGACGACTTGACTGATGCCGAGATGACCGCGTCGGCGATGCTGTCGATGTTCCGACCGCAGGGCCTCGACGAAGAGCCGCTCATGGACGCGTCCCGAGCGCTGGCGGCGGCCCGGCGCTGTTCCGATCCGACCGCGGCGGCGGGAGTGGCGGCCGCCCTCGGCGCCTACGGGCCCCCCGGCCAGCGCGGCCGGGCCCGCAACCTGCTCGCCGAGCTCGCCGCGGGCGGCGCGGCCGTGCCGGAGTGGGCCGGCATGCTCGGAGACGTCGTGCCTCGCCGGGCTCTGCTGCTGGCCGACGCGTGGGGCGACGATCGTGCCCTGTGGATCGACTATGTGCGCGGTGACGGAGAGGTCTGGGGCATCGGCATGCAGGTCAACGCGTGGGAGGGCGGCCTGGCGCGCAGCTTCCTGTACGGCCCGGCGACCGAGGACGTGGCCACCGCCGTGGAGGCCGTGCCGCACTCCTCGGTGAGCGAGATCAGCCTGGCCGACGCTCGGGCGGTGGCTCTAGAGGGGCTGGAGTGGCGCGACTGTGCCTGGCCCCCGGGCGACGACGAAGCCGGTGACGAGGACCGCGACGACGAGAAGATGCGGGCGCTGATAGACCAGCGGGTCGGGCTGCTCCCCGAGGGCGGCGCATCGCCCTTCGGCGATCCGCCGGACCCCGACGACATCGACGACCTGTTCGAGGTGTTCCTCGACGAGCACTTCGCGGCCGCGCCCGAGATGGTCCGCGACGGTGCCGGGTGGGTGGTGGACAACGCCTGCCGCTTCGTCGACGGGTGGTGCGACATGGACCCGCTGCGCTGGAGCCCCTTGCGGGTCGCCATGCTCCTGGTCGCCTGGATACCGGCGGAGGTCGTGTGCGACGACGAGTCGCTCGACATGGTGGAGTCGGTGTTCCCGAAGTGGCTGCGCTTCGTCGGCGAATGGCGGGGACTCGACGAGGAACTGCTGGAGATGAACGTCACGAAGGCCCGTGAGTCGTTCCTCGAGATGCGGGCCAATGCGGCCGACCCGTCCAAGCGCTCGGCGACCACCAACATCCTCGCCGGCATGATCGCCGACGGCGTGGACTTCGGCGACGAAGCCGAGGTGCAGTCCTGGATCGACGCCTACGACGCCCACCCGGTCCCCGCGCGGCGCTAGCGGGGGCGTCAGGCCGGCAGCGGGCCGCCTCTACGCTTGGGCACGATGAGCCTGTACTACGTCCAGAAGTTCCTCTACGAGCTGAACCGCGACCGCAACCTTCAGGAGGCGTACCTCGCCGACCGGCGGGAGGCGCTCGATTCCTACGAACTCGACGAGGAGGAAGTTGAGGCGCTCGTCGAACCCGATATCGGTCTGCTCTACGTCCTCGGGGTCAACGGGCAGATCCTGATGCACTTCGCCGCCCTGCACCAGATCGGGTGGGCCGACTACCTCCAGCGGATGCGCGACGGCGTTTCCGAGCACGGCCCCGTGCGGGCCGGGGTGTACGCCCTCAGCGGGTACGAGGGTGTCGACGCCCACACGGCTGCGGTCGGCCGGCGAACTCCGAGCGGTTGACCGCCTGCGGTGCGGCTGTCGCGGGACGGGCTGAGGGGCACGCCGCCGATGCCGGCGAACTCCGAGCGGTTTGCCGCCGCCGGTGCGGCTGACTGCCCGAAGTTCAGGCAGCGGCCGAGAGGTCGTAGGTGGCGATGGTGCAGCCCACTGCGAAGATCGGCACCGGCTGGTAGCAGTGAACGGTTCCGGGCGCCCCTGACGCCGCCGCGCTTACGGCGATGAAGGTGCGTATCTCGAAGGCGCCCTGGCCGGCCTCGGTATAGACGGACCGGTCGTCGTAGTCGAGCAGCGCCTCGCGGTCGTTGCGGCACCAGCGATCGAGGAAGTCGCGGTCCCAGGCCTTGTTGATCTTCCCCGAGTCGGGGGTCGCCGGCCAGTGGGAGATGCCGCCGGTCCCGACGACCGCAACCCGCTCGGGCACGCTGTCGGCGGCCCTGCGAATGGACTCGCCGAACGCCCACACCCGCTCATAGGGGGCGAGCGGAGGGCCCTGGCAGTTGATGTTGACCGGTATGACGGGCAGGTCGTAGTCGGGGGTCAGGAAGTGGAGCGGGACCGCGATCCCGTGATCGAACTTCCACTCCTCGGCGTAGGCCACGTCCGACGCTCTCATGATCTCGGTGATGAGGCGCAGCGACAGGTCCCGATCGCCCGGCGCCACGAACCTCTCGATCCCCAGCCACCCCGGATCCTCGATGGGCCCCTCGTAGCAGTCGGCCATCCCGACGGCGAAGCTCGGCATGTTGTCCATGAAGAAGTTGCCGAAGTGCTCGGCGGCCACGACCATCAAGGCGTCGGGCCGGGCCTCGGCCAGGGCCTCGGCCATCTCGCCGTAGGCCGAGTGGACCCTGTCCCTCACATCCGGGTCGGCCTGGTCGGCGCGCCCGACGATGCCCGGAGCGTGACTGCAGACGCCGGCGAACACCATGGGCATGCACGGCAGCGTAGACCGCAGTGACATACTTGTGAACGGTGATATCGGCTGTGACGGGCGCATACCCCGCCGACGACGCGAGGTTCCCACTGGTGTACGGCACCGCTGCCCGCTAGGGCTCCCCGGCGTCCATCTGCTCGAGCTCTGCTTGGATCTCGTCCATGAGCACCACCAGGTGGCTCACGTCCGCGCTCGTGACCGATCCCAGGAAGCGTCCCGACTCCGGGTCCGTCACCGGGATCACCGTCTGCGGCGCGTTGGTCATCCGCTCCAGCGCGTCGTGGATCGGCTCGTCGGGCCGGGCGGTCAGCGTGCTGGCCCGCATCACCTCGCCGAGCGTGGCGGCGGCATGGGAGCCCCGGCGAACCGAGTGGAGCCCGCTCGTCGAGACGATCCCCGCCACCATGCCGTCGTCCACCACCAGGTAGTCGTGCTGGTTGGGCGCCGTCCAGGCGTCGATGAAGTCCACCACCGACGTGTCCGATGCCGGATACTCGCGGGTGGTGTCCAGCACGGTGCGGACCTTGACGCCTTCCAGCGCATAGCGGGCGAACGACGGTGCCACCGCGCCGGGGAGCGAGGGATGTTCCGGCACCACCGTCCGCTTGACCGCGAAGTTCAGGATCGCCGGCATGAACAGGATGTACCCGAACATGGTCAGCACCAGCAGCGAGAAGATCTCCTTGGGGATGACGCCGCTCTCGTGGAGCACGAGCAGGAAGGCGATCTCGGCCACGCCCTTCGACATCAGGCCGGTCGCCAGCGCGAACGGGGCGTCGAGCCGGGTGACGTAGGTACCGATGAAGGCGCCGGCGAACTTGCCCACCAGCGGCACCAGCACCAGAGCCGACACCGTCAGAGGATCCAGTTCCAGGAACGAGAAGTCGAAGTACAGGCCGGCCGAGGCGAAGAACAGCGGGACGAAGAAGCCCTCCGAGGCGCTCCGCATGCCCGGCATGATGTCGTCGCGCACGCCCTGCGACAGTCCCGACAGGGCGGCGCCGAACAACAGTGCCCCGATGGTGCCGTGCAGCCCCATGTTCTCGGCGCCCACCACCACCAGGAACAGGCCTCCCAGCAGCAGGCCGAAGGACAGTTCCGGCACATTGAAGATGCGCTGCAAGTAGACGATGACCACAGGCAGGATCTTCGCTGACAGCAGCCAGGCCACCACGACGAAGGCGACGATCTTGCCCAGCAGCGTCAACACCGTCACTGCGGTCAGGTCTGGGCCGTGCTCCCCGATGGTGAATCCCACCACGAGCAGGGAGGCGATCTCCGCGATGATCACGATGGTGAAGATCTTCAGCCCTATGGGCTGCTTGAGCGTACCGGCGTCGGAAAGCACCTTGGCCGCGAGGCCGAGGCTCGACAACGACAGTATCCCGGCCAGCGCCAGGGCCTCGTCGAACGCGAGGCCCAGCCCCAGATCGACGCCGAAGATGTCCGATGTGACGACGAGGGCGGCCACGAGCGAGATGAGCACTGAGATGACGGCCGCCGCGAAGTATCGCCCCCGCATCGTGGCCACGAAGCCCGGAACGTCGATCTCGTCCAGCCCGACGATGAAGAAGAGGACGAAGATGCCGATCTCGAGGAACAGGTTCAGGTCGTGGTGAGGCTCGACGATCCCCGTGGCCGGACCGAGCAGCACGCCTGTCAGCGTGAAGGCGATGATCGAGTTCAGCCCGAAACGGCTGAGGGCGCCCTCGAGCAGCTTGGCCACCACGATCAGCAGCCCGATCGGAAGGAATACGTCCAGCAGCACCCGGCCCTTCCCCGTAGCCCGCGTCGAGAGAGCGCCGAGAATACTCCGCCGAGCCCCGCCGGGCCTCGCCGGGCCGGGTCGGCGATCTGGCGGGCACGCCGCCGGGACCGGCGCCGGACGGGAACCTGTCACGGCACGGTAGGCGCGCGCCGCGCGCGGGGGTTACTATGTCGCTCAGTCAGCGGCCACGGCTAGCCGACGGTCTGATCGCGACACCGAGGAGATGCGGACCATTGAACATCAGCACTGACAGGCAGGGGGGAGCGTTGATTGCGATGGCTGAGGGCCGCGTCGACGGTGCCAATGCCCTTGAGTTCCACGAAGCCCTCGAGGCGGCCATCAGCCCGGACGACACCGGGATGGTGCTGGACTTCGAGGGCATCTCCTACATCAGCAGCGCCGGCCTGCGCGTGGTTCTGCTCGTGGCCAAGACGCTCCAGAAGCAGAACGCCAAGATGGCCGTCTGCTCGCTGTCCGATTCGATCCGGGAGATCTTTGAGATCAGTGGGTTCGACAAGATCATCCCGGTCCACGGATCGCGCGCCGATGCGCTAGCCGGGGTCGGGGGCTGACCACCTCCTAGGTCTGCGCCCACCCCCTCCGGTTCTCTAGGCGCCTTCGCCTACCTTCCCGCATCCCCGTCTCGCGAGCGGGTACGTTCTCGCTGTGGCTGGCGAGCGCGACCGGCGGCCACTGCCGGTGGCCTGGGACGAGGCGCGGGAGGTGCTGGTCGTGGTCTTGCTGGCCGCCGCGCTGCTGCATGTGGCCGCGCCCATGATCCGGTATGCCGGGATCGATCGTCGCTACCCGTGGTGGGACGACCTTCACAGCGCTCTCACCAATGTCAACGCCACGACCGGGCTGTTGCTGGTGGGCGCGGCCGTGGCGGTGTGTACCACTCCGGCCTCCGACATGGTCCCCCGGCTGCGGCGGTCGGTCTACTGGGCGTCGGTTGCGGTGGCCCTTCTCGGCGTGCTCGCGATCATCAATGTCCTGTCGGTGCCGTCCGCCGGCGACGCGACCGCGATGCGGCTGGCGGTCGTGGCCTGGCGCCCGGGGCCGGCCGTGCTGCTGTCGGGTTGCGCGGCCTGGATGGCTCGCCGGGTCGTGCTCCTCGGCTAGAGGCCGAGCTTGCGAGGCGCCGGGGCTTGAGAGGCCGAGCTTGCGAGGCGCCTGGGCTTGAGCGGCCGGTGAGCTTGCGAGGCGCCTGGGCTTGAGCGGCCGGTGAGCGCAGTGACGGTGAGCGGGCGGCGGGCTTGAGCGGGAGACAACGCCGAGCAGGCCGGCTCGACGGTAGGCTTCCGGCCCGTGTCGGAGTTCCTGCGCACCTATCTGACGGTCGGAATATTCGGGGCTGTCGGCGCCGTCATCGTGGCCGCGCTCCTGGGTGCGGGCCGCATCCTGCGGCCGTCCCGCCCCACCCCGGCGAAGGTCGAGAACTACGAGTCCGGCGTCGACCCCGTCGGGGACATGTGGTCGCAGGCCAACATCCGCTACTACGTCTTCGCCCTGCTGTTCGTGCTGTTCGACGTGGAGGCCGTGTTCATCTTCCCGTGGGCCGCCCGCCTGGAGGCCTACGCCCTGTTCGGTCTGGTCGAGATGGCCATCTTCATCTTCATCCTGCTCCTCGGCCTGCTCTACGCTTGGCGCAAGAGAATGCTCAGATGGGTGTGACGGTGCGCTGGAAGCTCCCCGCCTGCGAGTTCGTGACCATGAAGTGGGCGCAACAGGGTACTGCGACGGGCATGACGGTGCGGGGTCTCGTGGGGTGCGCCCGATGGGTCTAGTGGAGTCGGGCAAGGTCCCCAAGCCCCTGTCGACGCTGCTCAGCATGAGCCGCAAGTACTCGCTGTGGGTGTACCAGTGGGGCCTGGCCTGCTGCGCCATCGAGATGGGTGCGGCCTTCGGCTCGCCCCGCTACGACGTGATGCGCCTTGGCGTGATCCCCCTGCCGGCCAGCCCGCGGCAGGCCGACCTGGTGGTGATCTCCGGCACCGTCACCGACAAGATGGCGCCGTCGGTGCGCCGCCTGTACGAGCAGATGCCCGACCCCAAGTACGTGATCTCCATGGGGTCGTGCGCCAACTGCGGGGGCCCCTACTGGGACAGCTACTCGGTCACCAAGGGCGTCGACCAGATCATCCCGGTCGACGTGTACGTGCCCGGCTGCCCGCCCCGACCCGAGGCCCTGCTCGAGGGGATCGTCATGCTGCAGGAGCGCATCCAGAACGAGGACATGGGGGAGCGCTGGAGGGGTGAGCCGATTGTCGTCGACTGACACCGCCCCATCCGAGACCGACGCCGCAGAAGCGGCGGCGGACGCCGAGGCCGAGGCTCTCCTGGAGCGGGCCGGCAGCGCGCTGGGCGACGCGCTGGTCGGGTCGCACATCTCCGCTGGAGAGTTGTGGCTGCGGGTCGAGAGCGAGTCATGGGCGGATCTGGCGGCCTGGT
>JAPPLH010000122.1 GCA_028819505.1 Acidimicrobiaceae bacterium | reverse complement strand
TGCGTGGGTCCGACGGATTCTCGGGTTGGTTTTGGGTGTTGGCCGCGTGTTTCCGCCCCGAGATTCCCGGTGCGTGGGTCCGACGGATTCTCGGGTTGGTTTTGGGTGTTGGCCGCGTGTTTCCGCCCCGAGATTCCCGGTGCGTGGGTCCGACGGATTCTCGGGTTGGTTTTGGGTGTTGGCCGCGTGTTTCCGCCCCGAGATTCCCGGTGCGTGGGTCCGACGGATTCTCGGGTTGGTTTTGGGTGTTGGCCGCGTGTTTCCGCCCCGAGATTCCCGGTGCGTGGGTCCGACGGATTCTCGGGTTGGTTTTGGGTGTTGGCCGCGTGTTTCCGACCCGAGATTCCCCGGCACCGTGCCACGGCTACTCTCTGCGCAATGCTCGACACGCTGATCACCGGCGGCACGCTCGTCGACGGCACCGGCGCCCCCGCCCGGCCCGCTGACATCGCGGTCTCCGACGGCCGGATCGTGGCCGTGGCCAACCCCGGCGAGCTCGCCGACGCCGACCCCACCGAAACGGTCGACGCCGAGGGCCTGGTCGTGTGCCCCGGCTTCATCGACCCCCACACCCACTACGACGCCCAGATCTTCTGGGATCCGAGGGCCACCCCGTCCAACACGTTCGGCGTCACCACCGTCGTCGGCGGCAACTGCGGCTTCTCGCTGGCCCCCCTAAGCCACCCGTCCGACGGCGAGTACCTCAAGCGCATGATGGTGAAGGTGGAGGGCATGGAGTTGGCCGCCCTCGAACAGGGCGTGCCCTGGGACTGGGAGAGCTTCGCCGACTACCTGCGGGCCGTCGAGAACCGGGGCATCGGCGTGAACGCCGGCTTCATGGTGGGACATTGCGCGCTCCGGCGGGCGGTCATGCGAGACGATGCCGTCGGTCACGAGGCCAACGACGACCAGATCGCCCTGATGCGGGCCCTGCTGGCCGAGTCGCTGGCCGCCGGCGGCCTCGGCTTCTCCACCGGCCGCAGCTACACCCACAACGACTGGGACGGCCGGCCGGTGCCCAGCCGCTGGGCCTCCGAGGAGGAGGTGCTGGAGCTGTGCCGGGAGACGGCCACCCACGACGGCACCACCCTGGAGTGGGTCGCCGACGGCTGCATGAAGGGCTTCAGCGCCGAAGAGACAGACCTGATGACCCGCATGTCGCTGGAGGCCCGGCGCCCCCTCAACTGGAACGTCCTCACCATCGACTCGGCCCGCCCCGACGACTACCGCAACCAGATAGCGGCCTGCGAGCAGGCGGCCGACGCAGGCGCCGTAGTCATCGCGCTCACCATGCCGATCCTGGTCGGCATGAACATGAGCCTGGGCACGTTCTGCGCCCTGCACATGCTGCCCGGCTGGCCCGACGTCTTCGGCCTCCCCGTACCCGAGCGCATGGAGGCCCTGCGCCGCCCCGAGACCCTCATCGCCCTCGAGAACTCAGCCGCCGGACCCGAGGCGGGCGTGTTCAGCCGCCTCACCGGCTGGTCCGACTACCGCATCGGCGACACCTGCTCAGCCGCCAACGAGGGCCTGAAGGGCCGCCGCGTCGGCGACATCGCCCGGGAGCGGGGCCGGCGGGACTTCTTCTGCCTGGTGGACGTCTGCCTGGCCGACGACCTGCGCACCGTGCTGTGGCCCGCCCCCACCGACGACGATCCCGAGAGCTGGCGGCTGCGGGCCGAGGCCTGGGAGCATCCGGCGGTGATGATCGGCGGCAGCGACGCCGGGGCGCACCTCGACCGCATGGCCGGCGCCTGCTACACCACGGCGTGGATCGACGACTGCCTGCGGGGCCGCCGGCTCACCACCCTCGAGAACGCGGTGCACCATCTCACCGAGGTGCCGGCCCGGCTGTTCGGCCTGAAGGGCCGGGGCCGCATCGCCGAGGGCTGCCACGCCGACGTCGTGCTGTTCGATCCGGACACGGTGGGCGCGCTCGAGCCGGTGCTGGTGGCCGACCTGCCCGGCGACGGCAAGCGGCTGTGGTCGGAGGCCACCGGGGTGCGCCGGGTGATGGTCAACGGCGTCATCACCGTGGTCGACGGCGAGGCCACCGACGCCCTGCCGGGCACGGTGCTGCGCTCGGGTCGTCACACTGAGACCGTCCCCGTCGGCGGCTAGCGGTGGCCGGCGGAGGGTTCTGTGAGCAACGAAGCCGCTCCAGGCGGCATATCTGCTCACAGAACGCGGCGGCAGATTTCTGTGAGCAACGAAGCCGCTCCAGGCGGCATATCTGCTCACAGAACGCGGCGGCAACGCGGCGGTTAGGCAACCAGGAGGAGTGACCAATGGCTGAAGGCTCGATCGAGATCTACGAGACCGAGGACCGCACGTTCCCGCCGCCGGCGGACTTCGCGGCCGCGGCCCAGGCCAGAGACCGGTCGATGTACGACGAGGCCGCCGCCGACTTCGAGGCCTTCTGGGCCGGCCAGGCCCGCGACCTGCTCGACTGGCACACCGACTTCCACACCACCCTGGAATGGGACCTGCCGTTCGCCAGGTGGTTCCTGGGCGGGCAGCTCAACGTGTCGTACAACTGCCTCGACCGCCACGTGGCCGCCGGCCGGGGCGACAAGGTCGCCTTCCACTGGGAGGGCGAGCCGGGCGACACCCGCACCATCACCTACTCCGGGCTGCTCGACGACGTGCAGCGCTTCGCCAACGTGCTGCTGCGCCTCGGCCTGCGCCGGGGCGACCGCATCGCCGTGTACATGCCGATGATCCCGGAGCTGGCCGTCACCATGCTGGCATGCACCCGCATCGGGGTGGCCCATTCGGTGATCTTCGGCGGCTTCTCGCCCGACGCCATCACCGACCGCTGCGCCGACGCCGAGGCCCGGCTGGTGGTCACCGCCGACGCCGGCTACCGCCGGGGCGCCCCGTCGGCCCTGAAGCCCAACGTCGATCTGGCCCTGTCGGCGGGCGCCCCGTCGGTGGAGCACGTGGTGGTGGTGGACCGCTGCGGCACCGACCCGGCGATGGTGGAGGGCCGGGACCTGTGGTGGCACGACCTGATGGCCGAGGCCGCCCCCGACTGCCCGGCCGAGCCGATGGACTCCGAGCAGCTGCTGTACCTGCTCTACACGTCGGGCACGACGGCCAAGCCGAAGGGGATCATGCACACCACCGGCGGGTACCTGACCCAGGTGGCGTTCACCCACCGCTACGTGTTCGATCTGCGGCCCGACACCGACGTGTTCTGGTGCGCGGCCGACATCGGCTGGGTGACCGGCCACAGCTACATCGTGTACGGGCCGCTGGCCAACGGGGCCACGTCGGTGATGTACGAGGGCACGCCGGACACACCCCGCCCCGCCGAGCGCGACGGCGACCGGGCCGGCTGGGCCAAGGACCGGCTGTGGGACATCGTCGAGCGCTACGGCGTGACCCAACTCTACACCGCGCCCACGGCGATCCGCACGTTCATGAAGTGGGGCGAGCAGTGGCCGGCGGGCCGGGACCTGTCCAGCCTGCGGGTGCTGGGCACCGTGGGCGAGCCGATCAACCCCGAGGCGTGGATGTGGTACCACCGCCATATCGGCGGCGAGCGCTGCCCGGTGGTGGACACCTGGTGGCAGACCGAGACCGGCGGCCACATGATCACGCCGCTGCCGGGGGTGACCACCACCAAGCCGGGTTCGGCCACGCAGCCGCTGCCGGGGGTGTTCGCCGAGGTGGTGGACGACGGCGGCAACGTGGTGGCCGAGGGCGGCGGGTATCTGACCATCGTCCGGCCGTGGCCGTCGATGCTGCGGGGCATCTGGGGCGACCCGGAGCGCTACCGCGAGACGTACTGGTCGGAGTTCGAGGGCCGCTACTTCGCCGGGGACGGCGCCCGGGTGGACGCCGACGGCTATCTGTGGCTGCTGGGCCGGGTGGACGACGTGATGAACGTGTCGGGCCACCGGATCTCCACGACCGAGGTGGAGTCGGCGCTGGTGGACCATCCGGCGGTGGCCGAGGCGGCGGTGGTGGGCGCTCGGGACGACATCACCGGCCAGGCCATCGTGGGCTACGTGATCCTGGTGGGCGCGGCGGCGGCGTCGGACGAGCTGCGGGAGGAGGTCCGCCGGCACGTGGCGACCAAGCTGGGGCCGACGGCGCGGCCGAAGGCGGTGTTCCTGGTGCCGGATCTGCCGAAGACCCGTTCGGGCAAGATCATGCGCCGGCTGCTGCGGGACGTGGCCGACGGCCGGGATCTGGGCGACACCACCACCCTGGCCGATCCGGGCGTGGTGGCCGAGATCCGGGACCGGGCCGCCGAAGCCTCCGACGAGGAGTGACCGTCGCAAGCCGTCCGGCAATTTCTCGGGTGGGTTTTGGTGGCTGGAGCACCCATAACCAACCCGAGATCTTGGGGACCGGGACTACGGCAATTTCTCGGGTTGGTACTACGCGTACACCGCGCATGACCAACCCGAGATCTTGAGGACGGGCTGGACGTGACGAGCACGCCGGACAACTGGATGT
>JAPPLH010000064.1:19807-44631 GCA_028819505.1 Acidimicrobiaceae bacterium | reverse complement strand
TTCCGGCTGGATGACCCCAGATTAGGATCAAGGCCAACGGCACCGCCACGAACCGTGGCAGGCAGCGTGGGCAGGTAGCGATGCACATCGGGTACACGGCCGAGCAGGAAGCGCTGCGGGACGAGCTGCGGGCCTACTACGACGAGCTGCTCACCGACGGCGTGCGGGAGGCATTGGCGGAAGAGCCGGGCGTGGGTCCGGCCCATCGCCGGATCGTGCGCCAGATGGGCGCCGACGGCTGGCTGGCCGTGGGCTGGCCGGTCCAGTACGGCGGACGGGGCCTCTCCGCGGTGGAGCAGTTCATCGTGTTCGACGAGTCGGTGGCGCTGGGCGCGCCGATCCCGATGCTCACCATCAACACCGTCGGCCCGACGATCATGCAGTACGGCACCGACGAGCAGAAGGACTTCTTCCTGCCCCGCATCGCCGCCGGCGAGATCACCTTCTGCATCGGCTACTCCGAGCCCGACGCCGGCACCGACCTGGCCTCGCTCACCACCCGGGCGGTGCGCGACGGCGAGACATACGTGATCAACGGCCAGAAGACCTGGACGTCACTGGCCGCCGACGCCGACTACATCTGGCTGGCGGCCCGCACCGACCCCGACGTGCCCAAGCACAAGGGCATCTCGCTGTTCTGCATCCCGATGGACACGCCCGGCATCAGCATCGAGCCCCTCGACCTGCTGTCGTCACACAACATCAACCACACCTTCTTCGACGACTGCCGGGTGCCGGCGTCCACCCTCATCGGCGAGGAGAACCGGGGCTGGGGCCTGATCACCAGCCAGCTCAACCGGGAGCGGGTGACGATCTGCTCGTCGGGCATGGTCACCAAGCGCTTCGAGGAGTGCGTGGAATGGGCCAGGTCGGCCAAGCGGGCCGACGGCGCCTACGTGATCGACGAGCCGTGGGTGCAGCGCAACCTGGCCGAGGTGGCCGCCAGGCTGGAGTTCCTGCGGCTGGCCAACTGGAAGGTGGCCTGGACGGTGGCCAACAAGATCGACGGAGCCGAGCCCGACATGGACACCATCGCCGGGTTCGTGGCCGACTCCTCCGCGGTGAAGGTGTCGGGCACCGAGTTCTACGTCGACGCCTACCGCAGGCTGATGCAGGTCTACGGCCAGCGCTCCTACGTGGTGGAGGGCTCGCCCGGATACCTGACCCGCCTGGAGATGATGTACCGCTCGACCGTAATCCTGACGTTCGGCGGCGGCACCAACGAGATGCAGCGCGACCTGATCTCGCAGTTCGGCCTCGGCTACCCCCGAGCCTCCCGCTAGCAGGGGACCGACCGATGGACTTCGAACTCGGCGAGGAGGAGCAGGCCATCCGGGACCTGACCGCTCAGGTCCTGGCCGACGTGTCCTCGCACGAGCGTCTGAAGGCCCTGGTCGCAGAGGGCGACCATGTGGACCGCAAAGCGTGGGCCGCGCTGGCCGGCACCGGCGTCGCCGGCGCCGTCGTGCCTGAAGCGCACGGCGGCCTCGGTCTGGGATTCCTGGCCACCGCGGCAGCCTTGGAGGAGGTGGGTCGCCACGCCTCGCCCGTGCCGCTGCTGACCACCGCTGTGATGGGCGCCATGCCGATCGCCGCCTACGGCACCGAGGCCCAGCAGGCCTCCTGGCTTCCGGGCTTGGCCGACGGGTCGGTGCTGGCGTGCGCCGCCCTGGCTGAGGACGGCGCACGCCCGGATGAGCCGACCACGTCGGCGCGGGCCGGCAACGACGTCTTCACGCTCGACGGCACCAAGGACCTGGTCGCGGGAGGCCTCGACGCCGACGTCGCGCTGGTTCCGGCCCGTCTCGACAACGGCGAGGTCGGCGTGTTCCTGGTGCCCACCGGCGCCGAAGGCCTCGATCGCTTGGCGGTGGAGGTGACGACCGGCCGCCCGGAGGCCCGCTTCGAACTGTCGGGGGTGCGGGTCGGCGCTGAGGCGCTGCTCGGTGGCGGGGCATCCGACGGCGCGGCATCCGACGGCGCGGAGATCGTCCGCTTCATCGAGCGGCACGCCAATGTGGGGCTGTGCATGATGATGGCCGGAGCGGCCCGGGCCGCCATCGAGACGACCGCCGGCTACGCCAAGCAGCGCCACCAGTTCGACCGGCCCATCGCCACCTTCCAGGCGGTGAGCCAGCGGGCAGGCGACTCCTACATCGACTCCGAGGCGATCTGGCTGACCGCCTGCCAGGCTGCCTGGCGCCTGTCGGCCGGCCTGCCCGCCGACCGCGAGATCGCCATCGCCAAGTACTGGGCCTGCGAGGGCGGCTTCCGGGTGGTACACGCCGCGGTGCACGTCCACGGCGGTGTGGGAGTCGACCGCGACTACCCCCTGCACCGCCACTTCCTGGCCGCGCGCCACATGGAACTCACCCTCGGCCACGCCGAGGAGCAGCTGGCCGAGCTGGGCCGCCAGATCGCTACGCGGGGGCAGAACCGTGGCCGGACGAGACGCTATTCGTAGCGGGTTCCGTTGGCCTTGATGTAGTCGAGCCACAGAGAGCCCGCGTCGGGGGCCAGCTCGCCGGGCCGGTAGGTCACCGCCTCCAGCCGGCCCGAGTACGGGTACGGGCCGTGGCGCTCGTAGACGTCCCAACTGACCGGCGAGCGGCGGTCGACGCCGACGTCGATGCCCTCGAAGGGAGCCATCGCCATCAGCGACACCAGCCCGGGAGCCTCCCCCACCGTGTCGCCGTCCACGTTGACGGAGGCGTTCCACACCAGATTGCCGGGATTCTCCATGGCCAGCTGCACGCTCGACGCGCCCTCGGCCAGCGGGCCGCAGTCCAGCACCGTCATGTCTCCGTAGGCGTTGTGGGCCAGGAACAGCCGCTCGTGCTCCACGTACAGCATGTAGCCGCCGCCCTGGTCGCCGTGGGCCACCAGCACCCCGGCGTCGCCAGGCCGCCAGCTAAGGGCAACATCGATGTCGAAGCTCTTCTGGAAGATCAGCTGCTGGGACCGCCAGCGCTCCAGCGTCGGCGTTCCCGGCCTGAGCGTCGTCTCGGCCGCCAGATCGTCGTACCACGGCGGACGCAGGATCCTCACCAGTTGGTTGCCCTCGTCGAGGGGGAACACCTGGTTGGCCCACGCGGCCCGGTCCCAGGCCTGCTGCATGTCGTCCAGCTTCTCCGGGTACTCGGCGGCCAGATCGCGGGTCTCGGTCGGGTCCTCGGCCAGGTTGTGCAGCTCCCAGCGGTCCTGGCTGAAGGGCCTCCGGGGCCGGTGGCAGGTCACCACCGACCAGCCGTCGCGATAGAAGCCCCTGTGCCCGAAGTTCTCGTAGTACTGCTCGGGATGGGTGGACGGCGTGGCCGCGTCGGTGATCGTGGAGACGAAGCTGGCCCCGGCCGGGTCCGGCGCGGGCACGCCGTGACGTGCGGTCGGGACGGTCACGCCGCAGAGTTCGGCCAGCGTCGGGAACACGTCGGTGACGTGCTGGTACTGGGTGCGGATGCCGCCGGCCAGCCCCACGCCGGCGGCGCCGAACCGGGCCGGCCAGTTCACGATGAACGGCACGCTGTGGCCGCCCCGGTGGGTGTTGATCTTGTAGAGCCGGAACGGGGTGCACGACACCATGGCCCAGCCCATCGGGTAGTGGGCCAGGGTTCGGGGTCCTCCCAGCAGGTCGAGGCGGGCGTAGTCGGTGTCGACCACCTCCAGGTCGGTGGTGCGCACCTGGGAGAGCAGGGTCCTGAAGTAGGCCGACGTGCCGGTGTACTGGCCCTCCCGGGAGCCGCCGTTGTCGCTGGTGAACAGCACGATGGTGTTGTCCCACTCCCCGATGGCCTCGAGGTGGCGGCGCAGGCGCCCGAAGTTGCGGTCGACGTTGTGCACCATCCCCGCGTACACCTCCATGTACCGGGCGAAGAGCTCCTTGGACCGGTCGTCGAGATCGTCCCAGGGGCCGACCTCGTGGAGCTCCTCGGTGTTGCGCGGCGGCAGCACCGCGCCGGGCGGCACCACGCCCAGCTCCTGCTGGCGCTCGAACCGCTGCTCCCGCAGCGCGTCCCAGCCGGCGGCGTAGCGGCCCCTGAACCGTTCGATGTCGGCGGCGGGGGCCTGCAGCGGGGCATGGACCGCGCCGTGGGCGAAGTACATGAAGAACGGCCTTCTCGGGTGCGAGGTCCGCAGCTCGTCCACCATCCGGATCGCCTGGTCGGTCAGGTCGTCGGTGAAGTAGTAGCCGTCCGGGTAGCGCTCGACGTCGATGTGATGGTTGTCCGCGAAGAGGCGGTGGGGATGGTGGAAGTTGGTGAAGGCCTCGAGGATCCCGTAGTAGCGGTCGAAGCCCCGCTGCAGGGGCCAGCTGGCCTTGGGAGCACCGTCGCTGAGGTGGGCCTCCTTGGTGAGGTGCCACTTGCCGAGCATGAACGTCGCCCAACCCGCGTCGCGGAACGTCTCGGAGACGGTGACCGCGTTGTCCCGCAGCTCGTGGCTGTAGCCCGGGAATCCAGGGTCGCTGTGGGCCACCTGAGCCATGCCGGCCATGTGGGAGTTGAGCCCGGTCAGCAGCGACGCCCGGGTAGGCGAGCACATGGGGTTGACGTGGAAGTCGGTGTAGCGCAGACCCTCGGCCGCGAGCCGGTCCAGTTCCGGGGTGTCGATCTCGGAGCCGTAGCAGCCCAGATCGGAGTAGCCGAGGTCGTCGGCCATCATCACGATCACGTTCGGCGCCCCGGACGGCGGGATCACCGGCTCAGGCCAGTGGGGCTCGGAAGTCGAGAAGATCTTGCCGACGGTGCCCTCGAAGCCCGCGTAGGGCGCAGTCGGATCGACTGCGCCGGCGCTCTCGGCCCCGGAGGAGGTGCCCGTCACGGCTTGAAGAAGGCGGGGCTTGTGGCCTCGGCCGGGATCTCCGCCAGCGGCGTCGCGACCTGGTCCACAGACGGACCGTGCTCGGCGGCCAACGGGGCCAGCCGGTCGAGGTCGAAGCCGTACAGGTCGGCCGCGTTGGCGCCCAGCAGCGCCCTCATCTCGCCGGCGTCCCAGTCGCTGAACGCCCGTTGCAGGCTCTCCAGCGAGTACGGGTAGGTGCCCTCGTGATGCGGGTAGTCGCTGCCCCACATCACCTTGTGTACCCCCACCTTGCGGATGGCGGCCGCCTCGCCCGGCGACGGGAAGCTGGCCCCGATCCAGACGTTGCGGTCGAAGTACTCCGACGGCTTCATCGGCAGCACGATGTCTGCCGCGAAGCCGAGCTCGCCGACCCGGCCGTGGCGCATCTGGCGGTGGTAGCCGTCCATGCGGCGCAGCTCCTCGACCAGCCAGGCCACGCCCTGCTCGGTCATCACGTAGCGCAGCTTTCCGAAGCGCTCGAACACGCCCGACATGACCAGGTGGGCCAGGTTGCGGTGCGAGTAGAACGGCACCTCCATCAAGAAGACCACCCCCGCGGCGGGCGCCTTGCCGTAGTCGGGTCCGCCGTTGCCGCCGTGCTGGGTCATGATCAGGCCGAGGTCGGAGGCCGCGGCCCACAGCCGGTCCCAGCGGGGATCCCAGTAGCCGGGGAGCTCGCTGTCGGGCGGGACGTGGGGCAGCAGGAAGCTGCGGAACCCCTCCGCCGCGGCCCACTCCAGGGTGGCCACCGCGTCGTCGAGGTCCTCGGCGAAGACCTGGGGCAGCCCGCAGCGCTGGTCGGGGTAGCGGGCGCACCAGTCCCGCAGCCAGCGGTTGTGGGCGGTGATCCCCGCGAAGCGGCGCTCGTAGTCGGCCCGGTCCGACGGGGGCCGGGCGATCAGGGCGCCGGTCGGGTAGAAGGGCGGGACGGTGTTGGGGAACGTGATCTCGGCCACGACGCCGTCGGCGTACTGCTCGCTCAGGCGCCGGTCGTCGTCCCAGTTGCGGGAGCGCCCGTCGTCCTGGAGGTCGCGGTACGGGTTGCGGTAGGCGCCGCGCCACTCCTTGAACTCGTCGCGCCACGCAGGGTCGAGGTACTCCTCGTAGGCGGCCATGTTGCCGCCCGCATGGCAGTCCGACGAGATGATCGTGTACCGCTCGGTCGCGTCGCTGTGTGGCCCGCCCATCGGTTGGTTCTCCTCGTCCATGGTCCCGGCAGGCGGGCGGCCGCCGGCTCGACCCGGCGCCGCGTGCTCCGGGATCGCCGTCGCGCCCGCCTGTGGTCCGAAGTGTACGCTGGCGGCCCCCGGACAGTTCGGAGCCGCGATGGTCTCGGTCGACATGCGCACCCGGCTCGGCGCCGACGTGGTCCTTGGAGCGTCCGCGAACAGGTGGAAGCCCGCCGCGGCGCGGGGGTTCCATTCCCGCTCTTGTTCGCTGCGCTCACGGGCCGCTCGGGCCACGGCCTCGCCCCGTATGGAGCGGATCGGTCCGCCAATTCGCGCGGCCTCCTATCGACTCGGCAGCCCGTCTGCCGGGCGGGAGTTGAGATGATCGACGCAGAGGTCGTGCATGCCGCCGGGGCACGTCTGGGCGAGGGCTGCGTGTGGTCGCCGGTGGAGGGCCTGCTCGTCTGGGTCGACATCAACGGCAAGGCCGTGCATCGCTTCGATCACCACACGGGCCGGCCGGTGGGGCTGTGGCGCTACCCGGACATGGTCGGCAACGCCGCCCCCCGCGCCGGCGGCGGGCTGGCGCTCGGCCTGGGGCCCTCGGTGGCGCTCACCGACCGGGTCGGCGCCATAGAGACCGTGATCGAACTGCCCGGCGAGCCCGAGTCGAACCGGGCCAACGACGGTGCGGTCGACCCGCGGGGCCGGCTGTTCCAGGGGACGATGAGCAATGCCGAGCCCGGTGCGCCGGTGGCCTCGCTGTACCGGGTGGACGGCGACGGCACGGCCCGGCGGGTGCTCTCCGAGGTGATGATCTCCAACGGGATCGGCTGGAGCCCCGACCGGTCCACGATGTACTACATCGACACGCTGACGTTCCGGGTGGACCGCTTCGACTACGACCCCGATTCAGGAGAGATCGAGGGGCGGCGCCCGTTCGTGACCTTCGACGGCACCGCGGGAGCGCCCGACGGCATGACAGTCGACGCCGACGGCTGCCTTTGGGTGGCGATGTTCGGCGGCTATCACGTGCAGCGCTTCTCGCCCGCCGGCGAGCCGCTCGAGGCCGTGGCTACTCCGGGCTCGCCCCAGGCCACCTGCTGCTGTTTCGGCGGGCCCGATCTGGACACGCTCTACATCACCACCGGGCGGGAGCCGATCGCCGGCGTCGGCACCGAGGGCGAGCCCAATGCCGGGGCGCTGTTCGCCGCCGACGTGGACGCGGTAGGGCAGCCCACCAACCTGTTCGCCGGTTGATCGCCGGTCCGGCGTATATTCACCGGTAGCCCCCGGTTACCGCCTCCGAAAGTGCGCGCCTGAATGACGATCGAGCATGCCCCCCTCCCCTATCCGCTCGACGGGCTTGCGCCCCACATCTCCGAGCGCACGATGAGCTTCCACTACGGCCGCCACCACGCCGGCTACGTGGCCAGCGTCAACAACACGATCGCGGGGACGGCCTTCGAGAACGCCTCCCTCGAGGACATCGTGGCCGCGGCCGACGTGCCGTCGGCGCTGTTCAACTGCTCGGCCCAGGCCTGGAACCACGCCTTCTACTGGGACTCGATGAGCCCGGGGAGCGTCGAGGCGCCCACGGGCGAGCTGCTGGCCGCTCTGGAGCGCAGCTTCGGCTCACTGGACGCCTTCAACACCGAGTTCGCCGCGGCCGCGGTGGGGAACTTCGCGTCGGGCTGGACCTGGCTGGTGTCGGGCGCCGACGGCCTGCAGATCGTCAACACCGACGACGCCGACACGCCGCTGCGTCACGGTCAGCGGGCCCTGCTGACCATCGACGTGTGGGAGCACGCCTACTACCTCGACTACCAGAACGCCCGACCCGCCTACGTGGACGCCTTCATCGAGCACCTAATCAACTGGGAGTTCGCCTCCGCCAACTTCGCTGCCGGCAGCTAGCCGTCAGCCGGACTGGTCGAAGGCCTCCGAACCCGCATCCCGCGCCAATTCCCAGATGCACAAGTCCAGCGCGACCGGCGGGACGTTCCCGTGGCGCGCATACTGAAGGAACGCCGCCTCAAAGCGGTCGTAGTGCTGATCGACGTCCCAGTGGGAGCGGAACACCCCGCTGAGCACCAGGGCTCTCCTCAGATGGATGTCGTTCACATGGACCTCGGCGTGCGGGCCTCTGAACCCGCTCTCAATTAGTGCCGCCGTCTTCGGTCCGACACCTCGTAGCTGCAAGAGGTAGGACCGCAGAGCGTCGACGCCGTGGGGCGGGGGGTCGGAGATGAGCCGCGTGACGGCCTCCGAGATGAAGTCGGCCTTCCGGTTGGGGTACCTGTAGAGCCCGAAGCCCTTGATCGGCGTGGCGAGGACTTCGGCCACCGCGGCCGCCGACGGAGCCTCGTCGTCCTTCAATAGGGCCATCACTTCGTCTAGGTAGGCGTTTGCGACCTCGGCCACGACGCCATGGCCGTGGAGCAGGCCCCACACTGTCGCCGTCTTGAAGTCCATCGTCTCGAAGGCGTCGTCATCGTCGTAGCCGCCGCTGATGGTCTGGTCGATCCAGTAGGCCGCGGTTCCGAACTTGTCGTGCCGGCCCCACGGCACGTTCCAGACATCTCCTCCAACGCTGAATGAGATCCGCTCCTTGCGGGGAGGCGGCCAGCTGGAACCTCGAGCAACGACGGCACTCCGACGCGCTTCGGTGAAGGGCTCCGATGGCCCGCTGTCGGGAGCCTCCACGCCACCGGAAAAGAGCAGCACGGCGTCGCCCACATCGAGGCAGGCGATCTCACCGCCGCTCTGCAGGTCCCACCGGGCGAGGAGCGCCGCTGGCAGCCGGATCCGCCCCTTGGCCGATACCTTCAGATGCCCGATTCTTGCCATGCGGCGAGACTACAGACCCCCTGCGACAGGGCCGAGTCTCTGCGGGCGCGGCGGCAGCCTCCGAGTCTTGGAGATGCTGCAGCCCTGGATCGATCACCTTGAAACTAATTTATAGTTATATATGCTGATATTTGATGTAAATACTTGAAAATGTCACACCGGTGTGAGATGATGTCTTCATGCTGATCGACGACGCCCGACGGGTTGAGGCCGCGGCCAAGAGGATCTTGGCGCAGGTCAATGACGGGTCCGCGTCGTGTGAGGAGATGAGCGAGGCGATGCCGGCGCTGAAGTCGGCGTCAGCGATGATCACGGCCGCGCAGACTTCGGCTGCGGCGTCGATTGCGGGACACGAGCGTCACGGCGACGGCGGTGCGGAGGTGCTGGCCACTGCTGCAGGGTTGCCGATCGGTGAGGCCCGCAGTCACATCAAGACCGCCAAGACCCTGCGGCATCTGCCTGCGGTTCGTAATGCGGTGGAGTCGGGACGGGTGACCCGGGCGAACGCCAAACAGTTGGCCGCCGCGGTGGAGAAGGCCGGCGCGCAGGCTGTGGAGTCCGATGGCGAACTCTTGGCCAAGGCCGAGTCGATGCGTCCCGAACAGTTCAGGCGGGCAGCCCGCCGCTGGACTGCGGAGCGCGAGGGCGACCACGGGGCCTCCGAGCACGCCCGCCAGCGAGCCCGGCGCCGGGTGCGGGTGTGGGACGGCGACGACGGGATGGTGCACCTGCACGGAGAGTTCGACGCCGTCACTGGCAAGCAGATCGCCAACCGGCTGCGCGCCGAAGCCGCACGGATGCATGACGCCGACAAGAAGAACGCCAAGGCCAATGGCGCCGGCAGGCGGAGCTTCGACCAGTGCATGGCCGACGCACTGGACTATCTCACCGCCGGGAACGGCAGCGGCGGCGCGGGCCGGCCGTTCGCAGACATCTGCGTGGTCGCCCACGTCGACGACGACACCGCCAAGCTTGTCGCCGAGCTACCCGACGGCACGAGGCTTCCCGCCGAGGTGCTCGACACCCTGACTTCGAATGCCAAGCTCACCGGACTCATATATGACCGCCGCGGCAAGCCCATCTGGCGGACTGAGTCCCGACCCACCGCCACCAGGGCGCAGCGCCAGTTCCTCAACGCCCGATGGGGCGGCTGCTTCCACTGCGGAACTCACTTCGCCATCTGCCAACCCCACCACATCGAACCAGTGTCGCGAGGCGGGCCCACCAAGCTCGACAACCTCGTTCCGGCCTGCTGGGACTGCCACAACCGCATCCACCGGGACGGCTGGCAGATCCACAAGAGCCCCGATGGCAACCACACCCTGCACCCACCCGACCGAGTGATATTCGGACCGGCCGCAGCCCCCGACGATCCCCCGCTGTTCAGATCCGGACCCGAACAAGGCCCCAACCCGCCGCCACAGGAATCACGAAGACCACGGGCGGGGCCCGGAGCGGCGAGGGCCACCCTTCAGAGAGTCTTGGCCGAGCGTTGACCCGGCCTCGCATCCCCGGATCAGCCGGACCGGCTAGTCGTCGACGAGGAGCTCGATTAGGGAACTGGTGTCCCAGCGGCCGCGGCCCTGGCGCTGGAGGCGGGCGTAGTACTGGTCGATGATCGCGGTGACCGGCAGGGTGGCGCCGACACGCTCGGCCTCGGCGAAGCAGATGGCCAGGTCCTTGCGCATCCAGTCGAGGGCGAAGCCGAAGTCGAACTCGCGGCGGGCCATGGTCACGCCCCGGTTGGCCATCTGCCACGACCCGGCCGCTCCCTGCGAGATGGTGTCGACCACCTGCTCGACGTCGAGCCCGGACCGGCGGGCGAAGTCGATCCCCTCGGCCAGGCCCTGAACCAGTCCCGCGATGCAGATCTGGTTCACCATCTTGGTGCGCTGGCCGCTGCCCGGACCGCCCAGCAGGGTCACCGCCTTGGCATAGGCGTCGATCACCGGCTGCGCCCGGTCGAAGTCGGCCTGATCACCGCCGCACATGACGGTGAGCGCGCCGTTCTCGGCACCGGCCTGACCCCCGGAGATGGGCGCGTCCACGAAGCCGACGCCCTGCTCGCCCGCCGCGGCGTGCAGTTCCTGGGCCAGGTCGGACGATGCGGTGGTGTGATCGACCAGGACCGACCCCGGGGCCATCGATTCGAGAACCCCACCAGGGCCGAGAGTCACTGAGCGAACGTCGTCATCGTTGCCCACGCACACGAACACGAACCCGGCATCCGCGGCCGCGCCCGCGGGCGTCGGGGCGGCCGTGCCGCCATGCTCGGCCACCCAGGCCTCGGCCCGCGATGCCGTGCGGTTGTAGACCGTCACGTCGTGGCCTGCTGATACCAGGTGCCCGGCCATGGGATAGCCCATGACTCCCAGCCCGACGAACGCGCAACCAGCCATTGATGCCTCCTTCAGGGGTGCAACCTGCGTACCTTACGCTCATGTGGGGCGTGCCCATGCAGGCGCGGATCCGCCGGGCGCGGTCAGGCGTCAATCGAGCGGGAGGCTCTCGACGTCCAGGGATGGCGCGGGCTCGCGGATGGTCAGATGCTGGCGTGCCAACGACCTGACGTTGGCGCGGCGAGCCAGCAGCCGCTCCTCCGGAGGCATCGCCGCTTTCTTGCGCAACGCGCCGGCGACGGCGTCGACCAGCATCGCCGAGGTCTCTGCCGCTGTGGGTCCTTCCGGCACTACAGAATCGATGAGACCCTCGCCTCGCAGCGCCGCAACGTCGGCCGCCTGCCCCCTGACCATGTGTGCCGCCCTCTCGGTGCTGCGGAAGAGAATGGCCGAGGCGGCCTCCGGGGCGATGGGCGCCAGCCACGCATTCTCGAGGGCGATCACCGAGTCGGCAGCCACCAGGGCGATCGCTCCGGCCCCCGAGCCCTCCCCCATCAGCACTGAGACGGTGGGTATCCGCACCCCCAGGAGTTCGCGGATGAGAGAGCCGACGGAATGGGCGAGGCCCTCGGACTCCTCGTCGACGCCTGCGCCTGCGCCCTTGGTGTCGATGAAGGACACGAGGGGCAGACCCAGCTCCTCCGCGATGGCTATCGCCCGCTGCGCCTTGCGGTAGCCGCCGGGAGAGACCTCGGCCCCGCGGCCCTGCGGCCTGCGGAAGCCGACCGCGACGGCGGGCTGGCCCCCGAGACTGGTGAATCCCGCGAGCAGGTTGCGATCGTCGGAACCAGCGCGGTCGCCGCGAATCTCTATCAGGGGCGCGCCCGATGCCTCGATCACCGATTCGATCGACGGGCGGTCTCGCGCCCTGGATTGAATCACGCTGCGCCATGCGTCGGGCGGTGGCTGGGATTGAGTCTCAACCGGTGCCGGAGCTGACGGGCTCGCCGAGATCGCAGGGGCCGCAACTCTGGGACTGACGATGTCAAGCCACTCAGTTATGCGGAGGGCCAGCTCGCCGGGCTGGACGATGTCGTCGACCAGTCCCCGCCGCAGACCGGCTTCGGCGCTTATCTCGTCGCGTGGAAACGGGCGGCCGGTGACTGCCTCCACAATCCGGGGACCCGTCAGCGAGATCGAAGCACCCGGAGCAGCCCACACGAGATGGCCCTGCGTGCCCAGCGCCGCGAGGGTCCCGCCCATCGTGGGATCCATCAAGTAGCTCAGATAGGGAAGCCCGGCCTCGCGATGCTCGGAGATGGCCGCGCCGATGGACAGCATCTTGATGAAGGCGGGCGTGCCCTCCTGCATTCGGGTCCCGCCCGATTGGCAGATGCTGATGACCGGCCTCCGGGAGACTGTGGCGACCCCGAAGGCGCGGGCTGCCCGTTCGGCCGCGGCGATGCCGAGCGTGCCTGCCACGAACTCGTAGTCGCTGGAGACCAACACGACTGCGTGGCCACCGATCGCACCGAATCCGACCCTGGACGCCTCGGCCAGCGGGTCGTCAGCCTGGAGCTCTGCCAGCCGGGTGGCGTAGGCCTGCTCCTCGCCGAACGCCAGCGGGTCGGCGGTCACGACCTCCTGCGACCACTCCCGGAACGTCCCCCCGGTCAGCTCCGCCAGGAAGCTCCCAGCTCTTGTCATAGCATCCACCCCGTCGGGCATGAGCCCATTGCACGTATGTAGGGTACGTACGTGCCGAACAAGACGATCAGCGTGCCCGACGACGTGGTGCCGATCATCGACAGCCTAGGCGTTCCCTTCTCGAGGTGGGTGACCGACCAGCTTCGCCGCCACTCGGCTCAGACGACGACGACCTTCGCCCAACAGCTCTTGGCCGACGCCGCGCTCGCAGCCGGCGAAGCCTTGACCGAGCGGGACGCACGCGCCATAGCTGAGCGGATGGAGCGATCTGCGCCGTGGTAGCGCGCGGCGCGGTGTACGGGATCACCCTCGACGGGCGCCGACCGTGTGTCGTCGTGTCGTCCCGCGACGTGCTCGGTGTCGACGTTTGGCAGACCCATGTCGTGCCACTGACCTCGAACCTCGACAGAGCCGGCCTCGCCGGCAACGTGCTGCTCGAGTCAGCAGCGACGGGTCTGCCCAAGGATTCTGTCGCGGTGCCGCTGGGGTTGGAGTTGGTCGACCGGTCCTGGCTGACGGACCATGCGGGACAGTTGCCTGACGCCCTCACCGATGCCATCGACGACGGTCTGCGAGCCGTGCTGGGACTGTAGACCCACGCGCCCTCCTACTACTACAACCTCAGCGCCAAGCTCGGGATCAGCAAGGACCAGCACCGTCACTGGCCCCTCTTCGGTCAGCAGTCGCTGCAAGACACGCCGACTGCGGACAAACACCATCCGATCCAGCAGCCTCTCACCCATCGCCGACTCATCGGATACCTCGCCGGCGGCAGCAATGAACTCCAGCGCCTCATCATGGCGGACGCCTCAACGACAACCGGGCCGCGGCTGCCACGCCCACGTCATCCACCAATGGCTGGCAAAGCTCCCCAAGGCGTGACAGAGGCCCAAGCCCGCGAGCCCTCGCCCTGTTGGTCAGGCGAGGCTGGGACCGTGGTCGGCGGGGGTGATGGTGCGGCCGCGGGGCTGGCCTTCGATGAGGTCGCGGTCACCCAGGGCGGCAGTGACAGCGGCGATGACACGCCGGGCGGGCTGCACGGCTTCGGGGTCCGTGGCGTGGGCGAGCTGGGCAGCGGCGATGGTGACGAGTTGAGCCGCCGCGGTGGCGAGGCTCGGGGCGAGACGGCTGGTGGTGGCGAGGTCGATCTCGGGGTGATCGGCCAGGTAGGCACCAGCGCTGCGCCAGATGGTGACGTGTCCGTAGAGATTGCCTTCGTCGTCGGGGCTGCTCGCTGCGAGGGGCTCGAGGACGGCTCGGGCTTGGCCGGCGTGGGGGCCGGCCCGGTCGAGGAGGTAGTCGATGTCGTGCATCCGTCTGACGGGTTCGCCGGTGAGCGCAATGAGCGACTTCAGGGAGGTCTCGATGGCCATCGCGGCGCTCTGGCAGGCGTTGATGAGCCGCCAGTGGCGGTAGTGGTCGGCCGAGGCGCGGTCCGCTGCGATGAGCGACTCCTGTTCGAGTTCGCTGAGGCGGGCGTGGCCGAGCAGGTCGTTGAGGGCCTTGGCGGCCTCGTCGAGACGGCCGAGGGCTTCTTGGATGTCGTCTGCGGGCAATCCGATCTCCTTGTCCCAGGTCACGTCGGCGGCCGGGCGGGCATAGAGCACCTGTGCTTCGGCGGCGATGCCGGCCTCGAAGGACGCCGAGACCCTTCGGGTGCGGTGGAGCCATTCGGGCCAGTCAGTGACGTGGACCTGCACCCGATGGCCGGTGCAGGCCCGCGCGGCGGTCTGCAGGTCGAGCTGGCGGCTGAAGCGGCGGGTGTAGTCAAGGTCGTCGAAGATGGCCACCAGGTCGATGTCGCTGTCGGGCTGGGCCTGACCCTGGGCTACCGAGCCGAACAGCAGCACCCTGGACGCGCCGGCGTCGGCCAGTTCACGCCCGGCGCGGCGGGCGTCGTCGACGGTCGGCGCTCCGGGGGCCTCGGTGAGCATCACTGTGAAGGATACCGGCCGCCGGGTTGCAGGGCCGGAGAAAGCTGGCCATGTGGCGGGTGGTTACAGATTCACCGGGCGAGGGCGGGATCAGTTCCGACAGCGGGCCTCAGCGGCGGGGCAACAACGCGCCGTTGGCGCGCGCCGCCACAAGACCACCACGCGCCCAAGACGCGCCGCTTCACGCGCCACGACTGTCTCTGCAGAGTTACTCATTCCTGCAGGTCAAAGGCTAGTTTTGGGGTGGTTTTAGGTGCCCGGGGTGGGACTCGAACCCACATGTCCGTTAGGACAGCCCGGTTTAAGCGGGCCGCGTCTGCCAATTGCGCCACCCGGGCACGCCGTCACGGTAGCCCGTGGCCCGTTGACCGCCAGACCCGGCGAGGTCAGGCCGCCGCGGCGGCTGCGTTGGGTTGAGGTGGAGAGGACGGAGCGGTCTCGGCGACCTCCGTCCGCAGGGCGAGTGTGCCGGCGTCACCGTCTTCACCCTCGCCGTCGATGGCCAGCCACAGGGCGGAGCGCACGAGGTCTGCTTTGGAGTCCTCGAGATAGTTGGCCACCACGATCCCCTCGATCATGTCGGACAGGACCGCTCCCCGGGGCCGGCCTCGGAGACGGATCGACACCACCGGCGACCCGTTGCGGCGGCGGATCGACCGGTGGAGGTCGGGGCGGGACGGCGGGCTGGCGAACACCGGCACGACCAGCCCGCGCAGGCGCGCCGCCCGTGCGAGCGAGCGGGCTGCGGCGCCGAAGTCGAGCGATGTCATTCCCACGAGAACTATGGTCGCGCCGGGGTGTGACATTCACTTCGCTGGAAGTGTTCCGACCCAGCCCGCAACGCTATGCAAGCAGCCGCCTACAACCCGGCCCAGCAGGAGGTGGTGAGCCTGCTCGGCGCCCCGAAGGGCGACCGTCCCACCTTCGACGCGGGCCTGCGCGACGAGTTGCGAAGCCTGCTGGAGGAGCGCCTCGAACCGCTGGTCGACACCATCAGCTCAGACCGGTTCGACGACGAGGTCCTCTACTTGAGCAAGTACACGCTCGCCCAGGCGCTCGGATGCGAGCGGAAGTTCATGGCCGAGCTCACCGAGCCGTTCCAATGGTCGATCCCCGCCGCCCGGGGCACGGTCACCCACAAGGCCATCGAGCTGTCGGTCCACTGGCGGGGCGAGGCATCGCCGCTGGAGCTGGTCGACGAGGCCATCGCCCGCCTGGAGAACGCCGACAGGAGCATCGCCGACTACCTGGAGCGCTGCGACGAGACCGCGCGGGCCGAGCTGCGAGCCGAAGCCGGTGCGGCCGCGACCCAGTTCCTGGAGTGCTTCCCCCCGCTCAAGCCCCGATGGAGGCCCACGACGGACAGCCCGATACGGGCAGAGCTGCACGACGGACTGATCGTGCTGTCGGGCAAGCCCGACCTCACGCTCGGCCAACCCGAGGGGACGGTCGCCGGCAAGGTCGTCATCGACTTCAAGACCGGCAGGTTCTCGCCCTCGCATCGAGAGGACCTGCGCTTCTACGCTCTGCTGGAGGCCCTGCGCATCCTGCCGCCCAGGCTGCTGGCCACCTACTACCTCGACCAGGGCAAGTTCCACCCCGAGGAGGTCACCCGCGACCTGCTGCTGTCGGCGGCCGAGCGCGTGATCGACGGCGCCCACAGATACGTGGAGCTGGCGTCCGGCCGGCGCCGGCCGACGGTGTCACCCGGTCCGTCATGCAGGTGGTGCCCGGTGCAGGCCGACTGCGACGAAGGCGCCGCCTATCTCGACGACGGGCCGGACGCCGGCGCCGGCTGGTAGCCCGCCGCCGGCCGGGTCGGGCGTCCGGCGCGGCCCCCCCGGCGCGGGCGCCCGGCGCAGCACGTCACGGGAGGTGAGGTCACCGAGGGTCAGGCGTCCGGCGCGGGCGCCGGCCCGCCGGTCGCGGCCTGCCAGTCGAGCACCTCGCAGTCGCCCCACAGCCGTTCGAGCTGGTACAGGGAGCGCCGTTCAGCGTCGAAGACGTGTACCACGAACGGCCCGTAGTCGAGCAGCACCCACTGGCGGTCGTCGGCGCCCTCGATGCGCAGCGGCGACGGTCCGCCCGCCTCCTTCACCATCCTCTCGACGCCCTCGGCGATGGAGCGCACCTGGCGCGCATTGTTGCCGTGGGTGATCACGAACAGGTCGGTGACCACCAGCACGTCGCCGACGTCGATGACCACGGTGTCGACGCCCTTGCGCTCGTCGGCGGCGGCCGCCGCGGCCGCGGCCCAGCGCCGCGCGTAGGCGCCGTCGACCAGAGGAGGCGAAACGGCCGGAGCGACCCGATCGGCCGGGCTTGCTCCAAGCGTCACCGCGCCGCCTGGTCCAGTCCGGCCGTCACGGTGATGTCGACCACGTCGGCCCCGCTCTCGCCCAGCTCCATGAGAGTCATGTCGACGCCGAGCTCGATGGCGATGGAGTTGGTGATGGGGTCGTTCACAAGCTCCTCGCGATGGTAGGCGAACTGCGTGGCCTCCACACCGAAGGCGTCCGCGTTGCCTATCACGGTGATCACTCCTCCGGCCGCGACCACATCGTCAGCCAGCGCGTCCCGGATGGCTGGATCGCCCGTGCCGTCGAGCAGCCGGACCCTGGGGCGCAGGAACGACTCCGGCTGCTGGGGCCAGGGGGCCAGCTCCCGGGCCTCGGCCCTCAGCCACGCCCTGCTCTCCGCGCCCAGGAACTGGACCGGGGCAGCGCCGGGACCGGATGCGACGGACTCGAAGGGAACAACCTCCACCACGGTAGTGCCTGCTCCGAGAGCCCGCAGGAATGGGGCCAGGGGAGAGTCGGACGGGGGGATCGCGGGCTCGTGGACCGGCGCCCGCCCGATGACCCCCAGCCACGACTCCCACATGGCCCGCTGGCGCTGGGCCCGGTTGCCGTCGGCCTCGTCGGGGTTGCGGTGGGCGTAGACGGCGGCTGCGTCGGCCGCGGCCAGCTCGTAGCGTCCGGCCGGGTAGACGACCCGCTGCGCTCCGTCGGCGCCCACCTCGATCAGATCATCGACCAACAGGTACGGCAGCGGCGCGGCGGGGCCGATGCTGCGGGCGAGCCCCTCGGTGGGCACCTCGACCACCTGCCCGAAGCCGAGGCCGAACATGTCCTCGGCAACCTGCCGGACGGCCTCCACCCCTCCCCGCGCCAGTGTGCCGGCGAGCGGCTCGCCCTGCTCGGGAGAGCCGCCCGGGGGCGCCACCACGAGGTCGGCCGGCAGCAGCACCACGCCGCCGCCCGCGTCTATGCCCGTCAGCGCCATGAAGGCGACACCGGCCAGGGCGCCGTTGTGGGTGTGGAGCGAGAGCAGCGTGGGCGTGGCCTCCACCAACTCCACGTATCCGGGCTCGTCGGGCTCGATGACGAAGTGTTCCTCGACGTTGGCCACGGTGGTCCTGAGAACGGCGCGGCCGCCCGTCAGAGCCAGCAGCAGGACCGCGATCCCCGCGGCGACCACCACTCCCGGAAAGACGAGGCGCCAGAACGGGTGGGACTGGGGAGCTGGCCGGCGGCGACGCCGGCGAGGCAGGCGCCGGCCGGGTGTCAGCGACCGCACCGGTACAGGCCTGCGGATCGGACGATTTCGATCACCGCGGCAGGCATGAGCGCCTCCACCGGCCGTCCGTCCGCGAATCGGGACCGGATGTCGCACGACGAGATGTCCAGCGCGGGGACCTCCACCGCCACGGCCGGCCATCCGGTCGGGGGACGCCCGCCGGAGGGCCCCGGCCGCTCGGCCACGACCGTGGTGGCCAGCTCGCGCAGCTCCGGGGGGCGCTTCCAGGTGTCGAGTCCCCCGGCGGTGTCCGAGCCCACCACCATCAGCAGCTCGGCCCCGGGGTGCAGGCCGCGCAGCTCCCGCAGCGTGTCGGCCGTGTAGCTCTCACCGCCGCGGTCGATGTCGAGCGCGCTCGCCTCGATCCCGTCGAGGCCGCCGACGGCGGCCCTCACCATCTCCAGTCGCAGACGGGCCGGCGTCACCGGCCGCAGCCGGGACTTCTGCCATGGATCGTTGGCCACCACGAACAGCACCCTGGAGGCACCGAGCCGGTGGCGCACCTCCAGACCGGCTGCCAGGTGGCCGAAATGGGGCGGATCGAACGTCCCTCCCAGCACACCTATGCGAGGAGGGTCCGGCCGCGGCACAGCGGGCAGTTTACGATCCGGCGACGCCCGCTAGTGTTCCGTCGCGAATTCGCTAGCGTTCGCTGAGCTCACGGGCCGCTCGAACCGAGGGGCGCGTGACCAATGTCACACCGCGCGCGGCGGCGCGCCTTGACTTGCCGGGAACGAGCACCTAGTCTATATTGGTTCGTCTGGGCTGGAGTAGCGCACTCGGAGGGTGTGCGCCCGGCACCGAATCCTCCCCACAAAGAAAGCGAGAAGCCTGCCCCTGCCGACGCGAGCGGGGCCGGCCAGGTGAATCAGACATGAGCGACTCAGTAGGACAGTATCTCAACGAGATCGGCGCGGTCGCGCTGCTCAACGCCCAAGAGGAGCGCGAGCTCTCGCAGGCCATCGAGCGCGGCGTCGAGGCCCGACTCCGCAAGGAGGAGGGCGAGACCGGCCGCGAGATCAACAGGGCGATCCGCGAGGCCGCCGCAGCCAAGGACCGGTTCATCCGGGCCAACCTGCGCCTGGTGGTCAGCGTGGCCCGCCGCTATCCCCTGCCCCCGGGCATGGAGCTGCTCGACCTCATCCAGGAGGGCAACCTCGGCCTCGAGCACGCGGTCGACAAGTTCGACTGGCGCAAGGGCTTCAAGTTCTCGACCTACGCCACCTTCTGGATCCGCCAGTCCATCGGACGGGCCCTCGACCAGAAGGCCAGCCTGGTCCGGCTGCCCGGCGACCGGTCGGCGTCGCTGCGCGCCGCGCTGCGCCAGGTTTACGGCGACGGCGACGAGCTCGACGACGACCACGCCCGGCTGCACCGGCTCACCACCCCCACCTCGCTCGACCGCACCATCGGCGACGACGACAGCAACGAGCTCATCGACCTGCTGCCCGACGCCAACCCGGGACCCGAGCTCGAGGTGATGGCCAAGGCCGAGGAGGAGATGGTGACCGGACTGCTCGACATCCTCGAGCCCCGGGCCAAGTACGCGGTCGAGCAGCGCTTCGGGCTCTCCGACGGCATCAAGCGCTCCTACCGAGAGGTGGGCGAGGAGCTGGGCGTCACCGCCGAGGCCGCCCGCCGCCTGGTGAAGCGCGCCATCAACGCCGTGCGCGAGCACGCCGAGGAGCTGAGCCTGGCCGAGACGGTCGACGCGGCCTGAGCATGCGATGACCGGCGAAGACCTGACCCTTTTCGCCGGCGGCAGCACTTGGTCGCCCTCGTCCTGGAGGGCCAAGCCCGCCAAGCATCAGCCGGCCTGGCCCGACCCGGCCGAGCTCGAGCAGGCTGCCAAAGCCTTGGGCGACCTGCCCCCGCTGGTGTTCGCGGGCGAGGCCCGGGCCCTGACCGGGCTGCTGGGCCGGGTGGCCGCCGGCGAGGCGTTCCTGCTCCAGGCCGGCGACTGCGCCGAGTCGTTCGACTCGTCCGCCGACTCGATCCGCGACAAGCTGCGGGTGATCCTGCAGATGGCCATAGTGCTGACCTACTCCGGCGGCGTGCCGCTGGTGAAGGTGGGCCGCATCGCGGGGCAGTTCGCCAAGCCCCGGTCCAGCCCCACCGAGACCGTCGGCGAGGTGGAGCTGACGTCGTTCCTGGGCCACATGGTCAACGACATCGGCTTCAGCGAGGCCGAGCGGCTGCCCGACCCTCGCCGGCTCTTGACCGCGTACCACCGGGCCGCGTCCACGCTGAACCTGCTGCGGGCCTTCACCCGGGGCGGGTACGCCGACCTGTCGCAGGTGTCGAGCTGGAACCGCGAGTTCGTGGCCACCTCGCCGGCGGGACGGCGGTACTCGCAGATGGCCGACGAGATCGACCGGGCCCTGCGGTTCATGACCGCCTGCGGGGTGACCACGGCCAACACGCCGCAGCTCCACGAGGTCGAGTTCTACACCAGCCATGAGGCCCTGGTGCTCGACTTCGAGGAGGCCCTGACCCGGGTGGACTCGCTGACGGGCGACACCTACGACTGCTCGGCCCACATGCTGTGGATCGGCGAGCGGACCCGCCAGCTCGACGGCGCCCACGTGGAGTTCCTGCGGGGCGTGCACAACCCCCTCGGCTGCAAGATCGGGCCCACCGCCACGCCTGACGAGGTGCTCACCCTGTGCGAGGTGCTCAACCCCCGGCGCATTCCCGGGCGGCTGACCTTCATCACCAGGATGGGCGCCGACAGGATCGAGGCGCTGCTGCCGCCGCTGCTGCGGGCCGTGCGCGACTCGGGGCATCCGGCGGCGTGGGCGTGCGATCCGATGCACGGCAACACATACACGTCGACCTCGGGGCGCAAGACCCGCGACTTCGACCACGTGCTGGCCGAGATCAGCGGCTTCTTCGCGGCCCACCACGCCTGCGGGACATGGCCCGGCGGGGTGCACGTGGAGCTGACCGGCGACGCCGTGACCGAGTGCGTCGGCGGCGCCGACGACATCAGCCACGAGGACCTCGAGCAGGCCTTCGAGACGCTGTGCGACCCCCGCCTCAACGGCCGCCAGTCGGTGGACCTAGCCTTCCGCGTGGCCGAGATGCTCTCCGACCGCCGCTGAGCCAGGCCCCGGCGCTGCACGGCGTCTGCCGGACCCCTCCCTGCTGCTACTGGCTAGCCAAGCCCTTGACCGCCTTGATGAGGTCGCCGGCGTTGTCGATTCCGTCTCTCACCGCGTCCTGCGACATGAACTCCTTGTAGAAGTTCACATGCAGGGACTCGACAGCGGCGAGGAGCAGGCGCCTGGCCTTGGCATGCTCTGGCTGACGGTCGATGAGCCGCTTGGCGTTGGCAATGAGCTTGCGGTGGCTGCCGACCTCCCAGCCCTCGTCGATTGCAATCGCATTCATGCAGTGAGCGAACGCGCCCCATGCCTTCTCGGCAGCCTGCAGGTAGTCGCCCCTGCCGTACTCCTCTTCGGCGTGCGCGAGGAACTGCTCACAGATCTCCTGATGGCGTTCCCGGGTGGTCATGGCTGCGCTCCGAACGGGCGAGGCTCGGTGTACTCGATCAGTGAGAACTGCGCGGTCACGACAATGAAGCGGATCTCGGTCTCGACGCCGTAGACGTCGATCAGATGCAGCGGCTCGCCGATCTCTACTGGCGCGGGGTTGGCCACCCGGCCGTCGACGGCGATGTTGTCGGCGTAGAAGTAGATGCGCCCGTCGTTGATCGGGTTCAGCCGTCCCTCGACCCCCGGGATGTGCCCGGTGCTCTTGGTGAACAGCACCGAACTGCGCCCGTTCGTTGACGGCTCCATCGCAAGCTCGACCGGGCCCTCGTCGGGCACAACGGTCCTGCTCAGGGGCAGATGGCCCGGCGCCGCCGCGAGGACCGTCATCTCCTGGTCCGTGCGGTACAGGTCGAGCGACCACTCGCCACCGGCGTCAGTCCGGCCCGTGCGGTACGTGCCGTTCGGGTAGGCGACGAGCATCGCAGCGCCTGCGACACCTGCGCCCTCCGGCAAACGAAGCCGGAACATGACCTCTGGCATGCTGGCTCTCCCTCATGCATCCAAGCTGTTCTATGCTGCCCTGCCTGATCCTAGGCGCGGCGGATCGGGGCTATGGTGGGAGCGCCCGAATGCCGGTTGGGAGGAAGCGTGCGAGTCATCGTGTTCGGGGCGACCGGGAAGACGGGACGACACGTCGTGCGGCTGGCTCTGGAGCACGGTCATGAGGTCACCGCCTTCGGGCGGTCCGCGGACAGGCTCGACCCTCAGCCCGGCTTGATCGTGTTCAAGGGCGACGTGCTCGATTCAGGCGCGGTCGGCGCCGCGGTCGAGGGCTGCGACGGCGCGGTCATCTGCCTCGGCAGCGCCGGCCTGCGCGACGCCACGACCCTCGCCGACGGCACGGCCAACATCGTGGTCGCCGCCGAAGGCTGCGGCGTCGGCCGCCTAGTCGTGCTGTCGGCGGCCGGGGTGGGCGACAGCTGGGCCCAGATCCCGTGGAGCTCGCGGCTGCTGTTCAAGACGATGCTGCGCAACATCATCGCCGACCACCGCGCCCAGGAGGCCGTCGTCGAGCGCAGCGGTGCCGACTGGACCATCGTCCGCTCGGCCGTCCTCACCGACAAGCCCGCCACGGGCTCGGTGACCGCCACCAAGACCGGCCCGACCCGCCGGATCAGCCGGGCCGACCTGGCCGGCTACCTCGTCGACCAGCTGTCCGACGATTCGCTGACCCGCCAAACCATCTCCGTCACCAACTGAGCATCCACAGCCGCGGCAGGCACCCGCTCGCAAGCGTCGACCCGACCCGCCCCGCCGCGGGCCCATAGCGAACGGCACGCAGTCACGGCAGGATTTCGTGGGTTCCGCAACGGTGCCAGCGGAGGTGGATCAGTCCGGGTCGCTCCGACGAGCCGATGGAGAATGTCGCCCTCCCAGAACAGTCCAGATGTCATCCAGGAGCCCCACCCGCTGAACGGTAAGGCACTCTAAATCTATTTACAACTTTGTAGATATTTTTTGGTTCATTTATATGTCTAACTACGCCAGGCGGTCTACGAAGGCCTCCAGCTGGCGAAGGTTGCGGACCTCGAACACGCCGTCGCAGTGGGGGGCGTACTCCCCCACGATCGAGTCGCCGGTGTCCCAGTAGCTGCGGGGCTCGGGGTTGAGCCAGTACAGGTGGCGGGCCTTCTCCCTCACGGCCTTGACGATCCAGCTCTCGGGGGCGTGATAGTTGTTGCGGGCGTCGCCGAGGATCAGCACGGTGGTCCGGGGACCGACGTCGTTGGCGTAGCTGTCCCAGAACACCCCGAGGGCGTGGCCGTAGTCGGAGTGGCCGTCCACCCAGACCACGTCGGCCTCGGTGTTCACCCGGTGGACCGCCTCCGCGATGTCGTCGGTGCCCTCGAAGTACTGGGTCACCTCGTCGAGCCCGTCGATGAAGACGAACGACCGCACCTTCGAGAACTGGCTGGATATGGCGTACACCAGGTGCAGCGTGAAGCGGGCGAAGGCGGCCACCGACCCCGACACGTCGGCCACCACCATGATGTCGGGCTTGTGAGGGCGGGGGTGGCGGAACTTCGGCTCCACCGGCACGCCCCCGTACGACAGCGAGTGCCTGACCGTGGAGCGGAAGTCGAGCGGCCCGGACCGCCCGTGGCGGCGCTTGCGGACCAGCCGGGCGGCCAGCTTGCGGGTCAGCGGGTAGATGGCCTTGCGGAGGCTGGCCATCTCCTCGCGTGAGGCGTGCATGAAGTCGATGTCGGACGGCAGCGGCTTGCGCAGCGTCTTGGCCATGGCCTCGACTCCCCGGTCGGCCACCAGCCGGCGCCGGATCTCCGCTTCGATCTGGCGTTTGAGCTCGGCGATGCGCAGCTCGTAGGTGTCGCGCCGCAGGCGCATCTCGAAGTCGTCGACGTCGCCCCCGGTCTCCTGGTCGACGTCCATGAGACGCTCCAGCACGCCCTCGAGGTCGAGGTTGCGCAGCGTGCGGTACAGGTAGTAGGTGCCGCCGACGGGACGGCCCGGCTCCATCCCCGCATAGCGGCGGACGGCCTGGCGGGCCGCGGCCCGGATCATCTCGGCGTCGCCCCGCATCAGGGCCCGGTAGAGCATCTCGGCCAGCTCTTCGGGGCTGAGCATGTCGCCCGAGGAGCCCCGGTCGCCCTCGGCCGCGATCTCGCCGTCGGCGTCGTCGGTGAGGTCCTCCAGATCGTCCTCGGTGATCTCGTACTGCGCCCCCCTCAGGGAGAAGTAGACCTCGAAGACGGTCTCGAACGCCTTCCAGTGGGCCTGGTTCTTGACCAGCGTGGCGGCCAGGGCGTACTTGAAGGTGTCGCGGTCCTCGACCGGGATGTGCTTGACCGCCTCCATGGCGTCGAGGTTCTCGGTGAGGCTGGCGGGGAT
>JAPPLH010000064.1:0-19707 GCA_028819505.1 Acidimicrobiaceae bacterium | reverse complement strand
GGATGTGCTTGACCGCCTCCATGGCGTCGAGGTTCTCGGTGAGGCTGGCGGGGATTCCCACCGCCCGCAGCTCCGCGATGAAGCCGTTGAGCAGGTCCAGCAGCGGATCACCGGCCGCGGCGGGCAGGCCGCCGACGTGGTCTACGGACGCGTGGTCTGCGACGGTCACAGCCGAGCCCTGACCCCCCTCGCCCATCCGGTCAGGCGTCGAGGCCCTCGACGGTCGCCAGCTCCTTGCCCGCCCGGGTGATGTCGCTCTGGTACTTGAGCAGGATGTTGATCGTCTCCGCGGCCACGTCGGCATCGACGTGCTGCACTCCGAGCAGCACGAGGGTGCGGGCCCAGTCGAGGGTCTCCGACACCGACGGCGGCTTCTTGAGCTCCAGCCGCCGGATCGAGCGGACAACCCGGGCCACCTGGTCGGCCAGGTTCTCGGTTATGTCGGGGACCTTGGCCAGCACGATCTCCTTCTCCCGCTCCATCGACGGGTAGTCGATGTGCAGGTACAGGCAGCGCCGCTTGAGGGCCTCGCTCAGCTCGCGGGTGTTGTTGGAGGTGAGGAACACCAGCGGCACCTGCACCGCCTCCATGGTGCCCAGCTCCGGGATCGACACCTGGTACTCGCTGAGGATCTCCAGCAGCAGGGCCTCGGTCTCCACCTCGACCCGGTCGACCTCGTCGATCAGCAGCACGATCGGGTCGGTGGCCCTGATGGCCTCCAGCAGCGGCCGGGTCAGCAGGAACTCGTCGGAGAAGATGTCGGTGGAGATGTTGTCCCATTCCACGTCGGCCTCGCGCTCGGTCTGGATGCGCAGCAGCTGCTTCTTGTAGTTCCACTCGTAGAGCGCCCGGGCCTCGTCGAGGCCCTCGTAGCACTGCAGGCGGATGAGCCGGCTGCCGGTGATCTCGGCCACGCTCTTGGCCAGCTGGGTCTTGCCGGTGCCGGCCGGGCCCTCCACCAGCACGGGCTTGTCGAGGCGGTCGGCCAGGTAGACCACTCCGGCCAGGCCGGAGTCGCAGAGGTAGTCGACCTTGGAGAGGCCCTCACGGACCGCGTCGACGTCGGTGAAGCGGTGCGACACTTGCGATCAGTCCCCGGTGGGCCGCTAGCGGATGTGGCCTTCGCCGCGCACGACGAACTTGAGGGTGGTCAACTGGTCGAGACCCATAGGGCCCCGGGCGTGGAGCTTCTGGGTGCTGATCCCGATCTCGGCGCCGAAGCCGAACTCCTCGCCGTCCACGAACCGGGTGGACGCGTTGACCAGCACCGCGGCCGCGTCGACCTCGGTGGTGAACCGGTCGGCGGCCGCGATGTCGGAGGTGATGATGGTCTCGGAGTGGCCCGACCCGTTGTCGTTCACGTGGGCGATGGCCTCGTCGAGGGTGTCCACAACCCTCACCGACATCTTGAGGTCGAGGAACTCGGTGGCGTGGTCGGCCGCGGTGGCCTGCCCCATCGACGGGACCGCCCGGCGGGCCCGCTCGTCGCCTAGCAGCTCGACGCCGTCGAGGGCGGCTGCGGCCCTCTGCAGGAACTCGTCCGCCACCGCCGAGTGGACCACCAGCGACTCCAGGGCGTTGCACACTCCCGGCCGCTGGGTCTTGCCGTTGACGACGATGTCGAGCGCGGTGTCGAGGTCGGCGGTGGCGTCGACGTAGGCATGGCAGTTGCCGGCGCCGTCGATCACCACGGGCACGGTGGCGTGCTCGAGGATGGACGCGATGAGCGACGGCCCGCCCCGCGGGATCAGGCAGTCGATGCAGTCGTTCTGCTGCATGAACTCCACCGCGGCGGCCCGCGACGTGTCCTCGACCAGGATGAGGGCGTCGGCGGGCAGGCCGGCTGAGTCGATTGCGTCGCGGATGGCGGCCGCGATGGCCAGGTTGGACGTGATCGCTGACGACGAGCCCCGCAGGAAGGCGGCGTTGCCCGACTTGAGGCACAGGCCCGCCGCGTCGGAGGTGACGTTGGGGCGGCTCTCGTAGATGATGGCCACCACGCCGAGGGGGACCCGGACCCGCTCGATGCGCAGCCCGTTGGGCCGGACCCAGCCGTCGGCCACTTCGCCGATGGGGTCCTGGCGGGCCGCGATCTGCCGCAGGCCGTCGGCCATGGCCTCGATGCGGGCCGGCGACAGGCGGAGGCGGTCCACGAGGGCCGCCGGAGTGCCGTCGGCCTCGGCCCGGGCGACGTCGACGGCGTTGGCCGCGCAGATCTCGCCGGTGCGGGCCACCAGCGCGTCGGCGGCCGCGGCGAGCGCGGCGTCCTTGGCCGCGGTGGACGCGGCCGCCATCAGCCTGGAGGCGGCCTTGGCCCGGGCGGCCAGTTCGGGTACCGGTGTCACCGGCGGTTCGGGGGTCGAACCGACACCGGGCCTTGCGGTCGATCCCGACGGCGCGGCCGGCGCAGCGGCGGTGGTGACGGCACTGCTCACCGTCTCAGACTACCGAGACCGGCGTGCGGCCCAGCCCGGCGTGCGGGTCGTCGCCGCCCGTGCAGCCCAGACCGGCGTGCGGCCCAGCCCCGGCCTGCGGGTCGTCGCCGCCCGTGTCCGCGAGGTTGGCGGCACTGTCCCATGTCGGCAGGCTACATGCGCCTCTGCGGCGCTCAGCCGCCAGGCCGAGTCGCTGCCTTCGTCTTTCGACGAAGATCATGCGCCCGGTTCAAGACTTCGTGTATATGCGAAGTTAGGTTGTATGCTCGCTGTATTCGTCTACCAGCGATGACGAACCATCCGAGGGGAGGCGCTGCCGTGCATGTGAACCCGCACCCCGTCGAGGCGCTGGGTTCGGACCTGCGGGAGATCGGCGCGCTGTCGCGTGTCTTCGCGCGCAGGCGCCGTGACCTCGGCCTCACGCAGCGACATGTCTCGGAGGCTTGCGGGGTGTCGGTGCAGTGGCTGTCGGAGTTCGAGAACTCCAAGGGAGACTTCGGCCTCGTCCGCGTGATGCGGGTCGCTGCGGTGCTGGGGCTGTCGCTGGCGGTGCATCAGCGGCCGGTCACCGACGTCGACCTGGTGTTCGAACAGACGAGAGCGGCACCGCCACAGTGAGCACGGCACAGCTCACGGTCCTGCTGTCGGGCCGGACGGCCGGACACGTGACCCGTGCCGGCGGCGACGGTCCGCTGTCGTTCGTCTACGACGAGCCCTACGCGAGCGGGCCCGCGTCCGTGCCGCTGTCGTTGAGCATGCCTTTGACGGGGCGGAGCTTCGCCGGCGCGAGGGTGCAGGGCTGGATGGAGGGGCTTCTGCCCGGGCATTCCCGCGTGCGCGGCCACTGGGCCGCCAAGCACGGGGCGGCCTCGGTCGAGCCGTTCGACCTGTTGGCCACCGCGGTGGGGCTCGAGTGCGCGGGAGCGGTGCAGTTCTGCGGCCCCGAAACGCTCGTCGAGGCTGAGCGGCCCGGCGGCGTCGAATGGCTGACGCCGGCACAGACCGAGGAGATGGTCGTCGAGATGGTGCGCAACGCTTGGCTGTGGGGGCGCCGGCTCCGCTGCAGCGCCTTCAGCCTTGCCGGAGCGTTCGCGAAGACCGCCCTGTACAGGGACCGTTCCGAGGCTGCCAGATGGGGCGAGCCGCACGGCTCGCACCCGTCGACCCACATTCTCAAGGTCCCCATGCCCGGCGATCCCGAACAGTCCGTCAACGAGCACCTGTGCCTCGCGACGGCCCGCTACTCGGGGCTTGACGCCGCTGAGACCGAACTGCAGACATGGGCCGGCCACACTGTGCTGGTCGTGACACGCTTCGACCGGGTCCGCGACGCCGGCGGCGAGCTGCGCCGTGTCCACCAGGAGGACCTCCATCAGGCAGCAGGCGACTACGGGGCGTCGATCTATCAGCGCTCCAGTTCCGGCCGCCCTCGCGGTCACGGCCCGGAGCGCCTGGCCCGGCTGCTGCGGGACCATTCGACCGAGCCCGCCCGCGACGCGGCCGCCTTCTTCGACGCGTTGGCCTTCAGCTGGCTGATCTGCAACACCGACGCCCACTCCAAGAACTACAGCATCCTCCTCGGACCGAACGCCGCCCGGCTCGCTCCGCTCTATGACGTCTGGTCGGTCATGCCCCAGGATCCGCACCACTACAGGGCGCACTCCCTGGCGATGTCGGCGCTCGACGACCCGCGCATCCTCGCAGCCGGCAGCCCGCAGGCATGGCGTGCCACGGCGGCGGCGGTGGGGCTGGGCCGTTCCGAGGGCGTCGACCGGGTGGCGGGGATCGCCGGCGCCGTGCCCGGAGCGTTCGAGCGCGCCGTCGACGAGCTAGACCCGCGGCATCGTGCCGCCCGAGTAGTTGCCTCGCTCGCGTCGATGATCCCCGACAGGATCTCGGAGTGCCTCGCTGCTCTCACCGGCAGCGTGCGACCGGCCGCGATGCAGGAGATTCGACAACCATGACGGCAGACTACGAATAGCCGCTCCGCGTCTCATGGAGCCACCGCCACCAGCTCGCCGCTTCCCGGCAGCCGGTCCGGCGGCGCAGCCCCGGCAGGTGACTGCCCCGCCACCAACACGGCCCCTGCCAACGCCGGCGAACACCGCCGCAGCCCGCGCCGCAGCCCGCGCCGCACAACAGAGCGGCCGTCGGATCTACGCGCCAGCCCGGCGGATCGCGGCTCACACACACACCGGATCCTTGCACACATCCTTGCACACATCCTTGCACACAACGAGCCTGCGGGCAATCCTGCACCCGCAGACGCGACGCCCGCCGCCGGCGGCGGCTTTCCGGTCGAGGCCCTCCCGGGCCCGTGCATCCGAGCGGCTAGCCTCACCCCCTGCACAGTGATGGACTCTCCTAGCAGTGACTGAGCCGAGGCGGCCCCGCCGGGCGTCGGGCCCCGTGTTGGTGGCGCTGGGAATCGGCCTCAGCCGCCTCGCCGGACTGGGGCGGGAGACGGTCGCCTCCCGGCTGCTGGGCAACACCGCGGCCGGCGACGCCTTCGCGGTGGCCATGCGCATCCCGAACATGCTCCAGAACCTGCTCGGCGAGGGCGTCCTGTCGGCCAGTTTCGTGCCCGTGTACAGCCGGCTGCTCGACGAGGGCGCCCGCGACGAGGACGGCCCCACCGACCCCGGCCAGGTGGCCGGCGCGGTGGCCGCCGCGCTCATGGCCGTGGTGGGGCTGTCTGTCGCCCTGATCGTCACGCTGGCCCGCCCCGTCACCTTCGTGCTGGCGCCCGGGCTGACCGACGACCGTTTCGATCTGGCCGTCTCGCTGGTGCGCATCACCGCGCTGGGCACGGGGTTCGCGGTGCTGTCGGCGTGGTGCCTCGGGGTGCTCAACAGCCACCGGCGCTTCTTCGTGTCGTACGCGGCCCCGGTCCTGTGGAACGCGGTGCAGGTCGGGGCGCTGGTGGTGGCCTGGATCCTGGCCTTCGACCTCGACGGGGTGGCCCGAGCCCTGGCCTGGGGCGTGGCCGGCGGCGGGCTGGCCCAGCTGCTGGTGCAGCTGCCGCTCACCGTGCGCCTGGCCCGGGGACTGCGGCTGCGATGGATGCGGGGCCATCCCGGCCTGCGCGAGATCCGGCGCCGGTTCGGCCCGGCGGTGCTGGGCCGCGGCGTGGTGCAGGTGTCGGCGTACGTCGACCTGGTGCTGGCGTCACTGCTCGCCACGGGCGCCATGGCGGCGCTGTACCGCGGCCAGATCCTCTACACGCTGCCCGTGAGCCTGTTCGCCATGAGCGTGGCCGCCGCCGAGTTGCCGGAGATGTCCCGGCAGGCGGACGATCCGGTCGCGCTGGCCACCCGTTCGCGGTCCGCCATGCGCAAGGTCGCCTTCTGGATGCTGCTGGCCGCGGCGGTGTACATCGCGGCCGGCGACCTGGTGGTGGGGCTGCTGTTCCAGGGCGGCGTGTTCTCGGAGGCCGACACCGTGCTGGTGTGGTTCGTTGTCGGGGCCTACGCCCTAGGACTGCCGGCCACCGGCGTGAGCCGGGTGCTGCAGAACGTCTGCTACGCCCGGGGCGACACGGCCGGCCCGGCCGGGATCGCCGCGGTCCGGGTGGCGGTGGCCGCCGCGGTCGGCACGGTCGTGATGTTCCCCCTCGACCGTGTCGTGGTGAGCGGCGAGCGGGTGCTCAGCGCCGCCGAGGGCATCGGACTGGCATGGGCGCTGCCCGAGGCCGAGCGGGCGCTGGGCGATGCGGTGCGGTTGGGCGCAGTAGGGCTGGCGTTGGGATCGGCCGTCGCGGCGTGGACCGAGATCTTCCTGCTCTCCCGGCGGCTCCGCACCCAGGAGGCGGTCCGTTCGGCCCTCGGTGATCCGGCGACGGCCGCGGCGGTGGCCTTCGCTGCCACCGCCGCGCTCAAGCTCCTGATCGGCGGTTGGCCGCTGCTCCTTTCGGCCCCCGTTGCCACCGCGTTCGCCGTCGGCGTGTACACGGTGGTCGCCTACCGCCGCGGCTTGGCCGAAGCCCACCTGCTGCTTCGTCCCGTGCGCAGGGCGCTGTGGCCGGGGCGCGACGACGATCCGCCTCCACGAGAGCGACCTCGCACCTGACAGAGCATCGGCTCGGACATCGGCGCTCGTTCGGATGTCTCTGCGCGAGTGGCAGCGAGCGGGGAGTTCCCGGGTGGACTCGGTCAGGCTGGTGCCGTCCACAGGGCAGAGAGGGGAAGCGCGGTGAGGCGGTCGCCGAGTGAGAACGGCTCACCGCCGGCGTAGAGGACGATTCCGTTGCTGAACGCTCCCGGTCCTGCCTGGTCGATCCGGTCCCGCATCCGGCTCAGGCTTCGGGCGTCGGCCAGTGAGACCGACAGAGAGGCCTTGACTTCCCAAGCCACCAGCTGGCCCGCAGCCTCCGTCACCAGGTCGGCCTCCAAGGCGCCGCGGTGGTCCCGGTAGTGGAAGAGGTCGGGTTGGCGGTTCGACAGCAGCGACTGCTTGCGCAGTTCGTTCACAGCGAGCGTCTCCACTAGCGGGCCGCGGGCCGGATCGGTCACCGCAGCCAGGGACTCCGGATCCTTGCGCATCAGGTGGGCAGAGAGTCCGGTGTCGCACAGGACGATCTTGGGGCGGCGTGACTCGCGGGCGGTGAGGTTCGCCGACCAGGCTGGAAGGCGATGGACCAGGCCCGTCATCTCAAGCAGTGACACATAGCGTTCCACGGTGCGGCGGTCGCAATCGGCGGCGCGGGCCACCGTCGTGGTCACATACTCGCCTGCGGTCCGGGCGGCCAGAATCCGCAGCAGTTTCGGGATCAGGTCGGCGTTGCGGATGTCGTCGATGCGGGCTATGTCCCGGGTCGCCATCGACGACACATAGCCGCTGAACCATCTGTGACGGGCGCGCCGTGAGGCTGTCATAACCGCTTCGGGGAAGCCGCCCCGGCAGATCAGCTCGAGGTAGTCGGCCATCCGCAGCGACGAGGCGCCCAGGTCGAGGAGCCGGTCCTGACCCTCGAAGCTGCGGTCCAAGAGTCCGTCGCCGGTCGCGGCGATCTCTCCTTGCGACAGCGGCAGCATCGTCAGGAACACGGCCCGCCCGGCAAGCGACTCCGTAATGTACGGCACGGTGAGGAAGTCCGCCGAGCCGTTCAGGAGGAACTGGCCACGGCGGTCGCTGGCGTCGGCCTGGGCCTTGATCGCCCTTATCAGGGCGTCGCCGCCGAGCTGTATCTCGTCGATCGCCACAGGGGAGCCCGCGCTGGACTGCACGAAGCCGTGGGGATCGGTCAGCGCGGCCGTCCTGGTGGTCTCGTCGTCGAGATAGTGGACAGTTCCCGCCGGGCCGACGACGCGGCGCACTGCCCAGGTCTTGCCGACCTGGCGCGCGCCGGTCACGACCACGATGCGGGCCGAGGCGAGAGCGTCCTCGATCTCGCTCGCGATGCGACGCTCGAAGTGGGTTCCGGCCTGGTACCCGCCGGTTGCCGCATTGCTGGACCCAGATCGGCGAGCGGATCCTGATGCACAATTTGCCACACCTGTAATGTACAAGAATCCTGACCACTAATGTTCAAGTCTCCTTGCTCCCGCCGAGGGAGGCGAACCCCACCACATCGAACGGTTCAGCTCACGACGGCCACCAGCGCCGACGAGGCCGTCGAGTTGTGACCCGCCGGGGGAAGTAGAGTCGTAGCCATGTGGAGACTCCTCAAGCGCCGCTGGAGGTACCTGACCGCCCGGCTGGGGGGCCGCTGGGAGGAGAAGGCGGACCCGAAGACCCAGCTTGAGCAGGCCATTGGTGAGGCCCGCGAGCAGCATCGCCGCCTCAGGGATCAGGCCGCCAACGTGATCGCCAACCATAAGCAGACCGAGATCCGGCTCAACCGGGCCCTTTCCGAGTTGGAGAGGGTCAACCGCAACGCCCGTCAGGCGATCAGGATGGCCGAGGAGGCCGCCCAGTCCGGCGATGAGGCCAAGACGGCGTCCTACACGAATGCGGCCGAGCAGTTGGCCGGCCGGCTCATCACCCTCGAGGAGGAGATCGAGAGCCTCAAGAGCCTCTTGTTCCAGACATCCGAGGCTGCCGACCAGGCCAAGGCGGCAGTGTCGCAGAACGCACTGAGCCTCCAGGAGAAGCTCGGCGAGCGCCAGAAGCTGCTCGGACAGATCGATCAAGCCCGTATGCAGGAGCAGATGAACGAGGCCATGAGCACCCTGTCGGAGGCCGTGGGCGAGGACGTGCCCACCCTGGCCGAGGTCCGGGACAAGATCGAGGCCCGCTACGCCAAGGCCAAGGGCGCGGCCGAACTGGTGGAAGAAGGCAGCACCGAGGGCCGGATGCTGGAGATCGAGGCCGCAGCCCGCAATCAGGAGGCCAAGGCCCGCCTCGACCAGATAAGGGAGAACCTCGGCCTTCCCGCGCCGGCACCGCAGGAGATCCCGCGGTCCACAACCGGTGGGGACTGAAGCCGAGCGACGCTGGCCTCAGTGGCTAAGGAGTGGGTCATCCTGGGGATGAGCGCCCTGGCAGGCCGTGGAAAAAGTGGACCCGCAACCACCGGAACCGCACCCTCGTGAACGCTCGGGGCAAGGCGGGGCAACCCCGGCTCGTGGACGAACATTCGCGGTTCCCGTTACGCCCCGGGCGGAACAGTGGATCTCCGCCGATTCAAGACGTCGATGCTCCTGACTCTCGGTAGACGTCGAGAACTCGCTCTACGGCTTGGACGCTGCTGCCGCGCACGAGCACGCCGAGTTCAAGGTTGGTTCCGGCGAGGCCCGCTCGTGTGATGTTCGCGCTGCCGATGTAGGCGACCGAGGCATCGGCCGTCAGGACCTTCAGGTGTGCCCACGGTGCATCAGTGCGGAATCGCGACATCTGGAGATGATCGATGGATCCGCCACGGATGATCGCGTTCTCGAGGATGTTGAGGGCGTCGTCGGCATGGGAGGAGCGAGTCGGCACCAGGATCTCGACTCCCACACCGCGCGCCGTTGCCGCCGCGAGGGGTTCGCAGAGGAATGACATTCCTGGGCGGTCGATGAAGGGGGTGGCCAGCCTCAGGGTCGTTGCGGCTTCTACGACGAGTTGGACCATGGTCTCGCCGGTTGTGCGGTTGAGGCCAGTGGGCAGGTCCGTTCCCGCGGGCAGGGACGCGACAAGGTCCCATGGTTCTTGGACAGCAACAGATCTTCGTCCGAGGACCCAGGCCGCTCCTTGTTGACACGCGGTGGTGACTCGGTCCGGGTCGTCGCCGAGGCGGGCGCGCAGTACCTCTACTAGTTCGGGGGCCAGGCCGACTTGGGCGGCTGCGGCGGAGTCCGCGAGAGGTGTGAGTAGCAGGTCTGCTAGCTGGTGCGCCGCGAGGCGGGGGTCGGGTGCGTCGTGGAGGGCTCCGCCGACTAGCTCGGCGTCGTCCATCTCAGGTGCTCTCCTTGAGGAATCCCTGTGACCCGAAGAGCTCGGAGCGGTTCAGGAAGCGGTTGAACCAGCGGCAGGACGGTTCGCCGAGGTGGAGGCAGGCCATGCAGGCACCGCCGCCGCTTCTGCATCCCGGGTCGAGCGCGCATCGCGACTCGCCTTCGACCAGGTCTCGGAGGAATCGATGCAGGCTCGTCTCGAAGACTGCTTGAAGGCCGCCAAGAACGAAGTTGCCGCGCGATGCAGCGTAGATGACGAAGGAGAGGTGGTGGGGGAGGAGGTATTCGGCTAGTCCGTCTCGTTCGATTCCGGCGAAGGACGCCAAGCGGCGAACGGTTCGATGTGCATAGGAGTGGACGAGCGTTAGCAGATCACCGCCGAGTGCTTGGGGGTCCTCTTGGGCGGGATGGGGGATTCCGATGCGCTCTAGCAGCGCCAGTCGCGCGCCCTGCGGGTCGTGTACGTCCGGGAGGCGGTGCCCTGCTCGCCTGAGGTGCTGGTAAACGCGCAGGGGATCAAGACGGAACAGCAGCGCCTCTGTGCGGGTCAGCGATCCGTAGGCACGGAGTCCGCCGCGCTCACGGAACGGGACCAGCCGCGCCGCGCCCGGGGCTAGATCGCCACGGGTATAGGCGAAGGCGAGGGTTGCGACCGGGAAGTTGTCGAGCAACTCGACGCCCTCTAGGTGTGCACGTCGCATTGCGTCGTAGTAGGCGCCCTCATACAGGGTGCGCAGCGGTGCTGTCGTTCCGTCCACCATGTCGCTGACGCGGGTGCGGCCGCCACGTACTGCTGAGGCGAGACTCAAGGCCTCCTCGTACGCCTTGTCGCGAACGGAGTCGGGGAGTCCGATGTCGGCGGTGCCGTCTCCGGCGTCTGCCTCGCCCCTGTCGACCGCGGCTTGAGCGAGATCTCGTGCAGCCTGGTCGGAAAGGCCCGACTGTCGAAGGGTGTCTCTGAGGCCGGCGAACGTCTGTCTTCCCGAGGTGGGATCGTCGGCGTCCATTCCGTTGAGGATCCACTCCAGGGCTCGCGCTCCTCCTCCAGCGGCGCGCAGATGGGCGGCATCGGAAGGATCGGGCGGATTGACAAGCACAGCGAACCGGGGAGAGAAGACGACCGCCGCTCGATGCACCGTCAAGTTCTTCCCGCCGTCGCCGCATGAGCATGGCTGGAACGGGAATCCTCCTGATGTCAGCTCGGTGCGGCATTGCGGGCAGAAGAACCGAAGCTCTCGTGCCGTCGCGGTGCCCGGCAGCCGGACGGCGACTGCATTGTGGGTGCGGCATCGGGGCAGTGTCGGTGCCCCCGATGCGCCGCAGTCGTGATAGGTGACGAACTGCATCTGGGCGCGAGAGCGTCCGCCGCAGGAACATCGCTCGTCGCGCTTGGAGGCAAGGCTGCCACACTGCTTGCAGCGCCACTGCTGGGGGAAGGGCTCCACGAGGACACCGCGGTCCATGTTGAGTCTGACAACCTCCACAGTCGCACGGGCATGCAGATCACGTCCGAGGCCATCGTCCTTGCCGGCGGTTACCCACGGAGCGATGGCGTGCAGCAGACCGGCGCGCACCGCATCCTGGTCGAGTGGAATCGGCACCGGGTCAAGCCATCGCATGACTCTCCAGATGCGGCCTTCGAGATCGGCGGTCTGGCCGGGAAGCAAGCCGAAGAGGACTTGCGAGGCGCCGCGTTCGACTCTCACGACCTGCTTCCCCTCGAGACCACCGGTGCCTGCTCTTCGACGTCTCGCAGAGAGCGCATCGGCGCGCCGGTCGGGAACAGCTCGCTGACCCAGGTCGCGGTACTGGCCGGGTCGTTCAGTGCCCGGTAGAACTCCCGCAGGTACGAGGCCATGTCGTTGCGCAGATTCTCGTCGAGCGGCCCGTCGAACCCGAGCATCTCGACCAAGGCCGCAAGCTCGCTGGCTTCGTGCACTGGCAGCCGCGCGAAGGCGCGCTTGACCGTCGCGGGCGTCGTCAGTTGGCTCAGTCCAGCTGCGAGCGCGGCCGGTTCGTGGATGCCGTACAGGCGGGCCTGAACTAGACCGGCGAAGGTCAGTTCGAGCACCCGCCGGCTCTTAGCGGTGATCGGAACGGGGTCGATGAGGCGATCGGCGTGGGCTACGAAGGAAGGGAAGGTCCGGTACACGGCCGCGTCGCGCTCTCGCCCGATCTTGTGCAACACGACGACGAGCCCCGGATGGGATCGACCGACCCGCGAGGTCGTCTGGATGAACTCCGCGGTTGCGAGGGGCAGCCCGAGCATGACGAGCACGTTGAGGCGGTTCACATCGACGCCGTGCGACAGCATCGAGGACGCCGCGACGAGATGGATGCGCTCGTAGAAGTCCTGCTCGGGGTCGACTAGGCGCGCCAGGGTCGTGCGCACCTCGTCCAGCGGGGTGCGTCCCGTGAGTGTCGCTGCGTTGACCGGCCGGTCAAGCTGGATCTGCGAGTCGAAGGACCTTGCGACGGCTTCAACGTCTTTGAGGTTGGAGCCGTAGACGACATCGACGCCGTAGTTGAGCACCAGTTCGGGAAGGGCTGCTGCGTCGACCCCAATTTCAGCCGCAGCGGCTTCGGGGTCTTCGACGACTCGCCGGATCACTCGCTGAAGCGACTCCGTGAGCTGGTCGGTGGCGTACTCCAGAGTCACACCGCGCGGCGCTAGGCCCGCGAACCGGCGAGCCAGCGCCTCTGTGTCCCGTGACCAGAAGGACCTGCCCGCCTGCGGTCCGGGACGGGGGAACGTTCGGCCCTCGCGTTGGTAGAGGGCGGCGACCTGCTCGTCGTGTCCTGCAAGTGTCGCCGATGAGGCGATGATCTTCGGCGCCGGGCCGTAGTGGTCCTGCAGCGCGTCGAGGAGTGCCTCGTAATGCGAGTCAACAGCGCCGAGGCTGTCACGCAGCAGGTGCAGTTCGTCCTGCATGCGGATCGTCGGCGCGTACAGGTGGGCGTCCTGGGCCAGGGGCGCCGAGTCGGCCCGGCAGCCGGGGAATAGGCAACCTCCGGGCGACGCGTGGCGGGGGGCGTAGGTGAAGCCGTGCTTGCGTTCGGAGCAGCGGCCAGAGGGTGTGCCGTAGAGGCAGCGCATCGCTGCCTGCATTGAGACGCTTGCAGCCTTGTCGAGGGTCCCGAGCACGACAGTCGGCAGCGAGCGATAGATCTCCTCGTCGACGATGCGAAACGGGAGCTGGACGCCTTCTCGCGGGCAGTCCTGGGCGGTGCAGACGTGGTCTAGAGCCCAGCGCTCCTGGTCAAAGCGCATCTGGAGGTTGTCGTTGGCGCAGAACGGGCAGCGCAGCAGCACCTTGTAGCGCTCCGGCATGTGGGGATCGCTGGGGTCGGGCTCGCCGGGGCGTTGGTCGGTCCCTCGCCTGATCCTGTTGGGCGTCCCGGCGGACCCCACGAGGAATCCCAGGGAGAACTCATGGCCGGAGATCTGCTCCTCGCGGCGTGTGAGCTCGGCAGCAGCAAGTACGTCGGCGAAGCGCTGAGTCTGTTGCAGCGAGAGCATCCGGAGAGGGAACCGCCCCCAGGAGGTGATGCCCTCACGCTTGCCCCGTAGCCGGTCGAAGAAGGCGGCTGTGAGGACATACAGCAGGTACGTCTCGGTCTTTCCGCCCCCGGTTGCGAACCACAACGTGTCGACGACGCCGCGACCTCCGTCTCGGGTGTCATCGAGGAGGGATGCAATGTTGGCCAGGAAGTAGCCGAGCTGGAAGGGACGCCATTGAGAGTGCGGCACGAGCGGTGAACGCGCGAAGGCTCGGTTGGCGAGCCGGAAGCTCCGGCGCAGACTGTCGTTGGCCTCGAGAAGGCTCAATCCATGTCGAAGCCGATCAAGTTCCTCAGAGAACTCGGTCGCCTCGGCGTCGGCCTCGCCCCGCATGCCGTCGTCCCAGTCCTCGTCGCCGGCACGGCGGGTGAGGACTGCTGGTGCCCAGTGATCGGCGCCCCAACTCTCGCATGCGTCCACAAGGTGGCGAAGCGCGGGAATGGGGTCTGCGGCGAGGTTCGTGAAGGTGATGTCGGGAGGTGGGCCGAGGTCGTCGTCCCAGTATGTGGGTCTCGGTTGGTCGCATACCGCGACGTCAGTGGTGCAGAAGGTCGTGGCATTGCTCTGCCTCACGCCGCCGTTCACTCCGTAGGCGCTGATCCGCCGGTCGTAGCGGAACGAGTCCGGAAGGTTGTCAAGCGTGAAGGGCAGCGTCTCGCCGGCGTTGACGAAGAGGCGCGCCTCGTAGACGTTGGTGTCCCATCTCGGTAGTTCCTCCGGCGAGAGGTTCACTAGCGTGACGACGAGTTCCGGGCCGTCCTTGCCGATCTCAACCTCCGAGTGGAACTCACAGATGATGCCATCGGCGCCGACCGCCCCAAGCGCGGCAGCGAAGCCGTCTCGGCCTGCGGACTCGATAATGCCGGTGGTTCTCGGCGTCCGGAGATCGGCTGTCACCTCGATGGGGCCACGCTTGCGCCACTTCGGCGAATCAGCCTCGCCGTCGCTGTTGATCTCATGCCAAACAACGAAACGGCCAGTGCATCGTACGGTGCGGCCGTCAAACTCGCTCAGACGCAGCCGAAGTCCGACCTCGCATGGCTCAAGACGTTCGCCGCGCTCGCCGAGCCGGCTCTGTTGAACGACGATCTCGGGAGCGAGACGACCCAGCCACAGCCTCCCAGCTGGCGCGACGGCCATTTCCTGAACGCGGTCGCCGCGTGCGTCAGCGACTACACCCTTGAGCATCCACGCGACGAAGGTCTCCGCATCGGCGGAGCCGAGTGCGGTCACCGCTAACTCACCGAATCGCCGATGAGTGCCAGCGGCACCGGTGGTTCGTGCGGCGTCAAGTCAACGAGTCGAGTCTCTCGGACAGTTCGGCTGGGAAGCGCGCCGAGCAGCGGCGCCAGCAGATGCACGATGAACAGAGGCGGCACAGCGTTGCCGATCACTGTCGCCCAAACCCCTCGACCCTTGCGAGTGTCGAGGTCGAAGAAGTCAGGCAGCGTCTGCAAGCGTGCTGCCTCATGGGGCGTGAGCGTTCGAGGCTTCGCCGGATGCACGAACCTGCCCTGGCCCATGCACCCGAACCCGGTCGTGATCGTCTGCGCGGGGGCATCCCATCTCAGCCGCCCGTACATCGAGGTGTAGCTGTGCGAGCCGTGATGGCACTTCGGGCGCATCGGGTTCGGAAGGTCGTACTCGTCCTGATCGATGAGCCACTGCATCCGCTCAAGATTGACAGGCGCCGGCTTTGAGGCTGCGTCGGGCCCGGACTCCGTTGTCTGGTCGACGAGATCCTCGATCGCCCAGCGCACGGACCGCGCAGCGTGGTCATCGCACGTCGAACCTAAGCGGCCCATGACGGACGGATCGATTCGCTCATCCATCGCTGCCAGAAGGATGTGCCGTCGCCGCCGCTGAGGCACACCGAACTCCACAAGGCGAAACACATCGCTAGCGACCGAATACCCGGCGGCCTCAAGGACCTGAGTCGCGCGTTCCACGACACCACCCTTGTCATGTCGCACGGTGGGGACATTCTCGATTACGACGAGAGTCGGCCGAAGCACCTCCACGGCGCGCACTGCCCTCAAGTACAGGGCGTTGCGGGGATCCTCACGCCGGGTGTGGTTGTTGAGGTTCGAATGCCCCTGACACGGAGGCCCGGCGACAAGCACGTCGACTTCACCTACGGCAAGGGCGATGCCCCTCTCCGAGGCTGTGAACGGAGCTGCCAGCTCGCCGTCGAACAATGCCTCGACGCTAGCGCGCACCAGGTTCGCGCGCTGGAAGTTGAGCCCGTAGATGTCGGCGGCGCGATCGTCGTTCTCGACTGCGAGGGCGACCTCCGTTCCACGTCCCATCCGGAGCGCTGCTTCCGCGACCCCAATCGTGAGGCCACCACCGCCAGCAAAGAGATCAGCTAGTTGGAGCGGATCTGGCGCGGCTTCATAGTCGGGCCGGACCCTGGCCGTCAGGAATTCGCGATCAACGGCGCACCGGTCACAGGCCCCGACATGCTCGTCATCCGGCCCCTCTACGAGCAGCACGCGGTCAGAGGTTCCACCAGGCAGGGCCACCCAGACGTCACCTGACCTCTATGCCCTGGCCTGTGGCCGTCTCCAGCTCCTCTTCGGAATACTCGACCGCGCGGAGACCACCATCGTCGCGCTCCAAACGAACCACGATTCCGTCCACATCGTCGTTCTTGCGAGAAGCCGACGAGAAACCCCTGATGCAGTCCCAGCTGTGAGTCGTTGCGATGACCTGGACGGCATTGTCCGCTGCGGCGCGGAGCACCAGACGCCAATACTCGTGCTGTAGCGAATGGTGGATGCCGTTCTCAGCCTCGTCGACGAGCAGCAGGCCTCCAGCCGCTCCTGCCAACGCAACCGCAACACCGAACAACCGCACGGCACCGTCTCCGAGGCTCCTCAAGGGAACCCTCTCGCCGTCCTCCAGCTTGACCAATACTCGGCGGGAACGGGAACTGGTGCGGGTGCCGCCGGAGACCACTGCAACACCGCCGACGCGGTGACTCACCGCCAGATTCAGGGCGCGAATCGCTACCGGCTCCTGCGCGGTGAGTGCAATCTCCCCCCACCGCTGATCGAGGTCCAGGTTGTTGAGCAGCCCAGGACCAAGCACCTCGGCCCTGAGAGCCTTGGGCCTCCCATCATCATCTGGGACGAGGCGACGCGGCCATCCCCATCGCCCGGCGGCGAAGTCTTCGTCAAACACGGGCAAGAACTCCTCGAACTGTCCGAACGCGATCCTGAGCACCTGAGCGCTCAGCGACAGCTTCCGCAGCGTTGACATCCATTCTTCGGGCATGTCGTCGGTCGACGACACCTCGACCAATAGCTGTGCCTGCGAGTCACGGTCGAGGCCGATCCTGAACGATGTGCCTGTCTTTGCCTGCCTACCATGGAACAACGCCCCGAAGTCAGGGACTTGCCTGACGTCCTTCTCGCCGTTCACGCGTCCTGCATACTCCTCGCTGCGGTCTAGCACCGCGGTCAGGGACGACAGCCGGCCGCGGTCGGCGAAGATGCGGACTGCGTCCAGCACGGTTGTCTTGCCCGTGCCGTTCCGGCCCGCTAGCAGTGTCACTCGGCCGAGGCGGTTGATGGTGAGGCTGTCGATGCCGCGGAAGCCCTCGATCCGCAGGGAGGGAACATGCAGGGAGTCGTCGGTTTCTTGAGACATTGGCCTCATCCATGCCGGGGCCGTTCACGGAACATCGTAGCCAGTGGCTGGGTGGCTAGGAGTTGGGCAGCACCACCAGGTCGTTGGCGTGGATCACCACGTGGGGCGCGCCGGGCGGCAGGTCCTCGCGCCGGCGGCCGGCCGCTGTGCGCAACTCGTCGCCGCTGTGACGGGCCAGGCCCTTCGCGAACACCTCGCCGTCCGTCTCGCGCACTTCCACCGGCGCTCCGGCGTCGAATGCGCCAGATACGGACCTCACCCCGATGGCCAGCAGCGACTTGCCCCGCTCGAGCGCGGCCCTAGCACCCGAGTCCACCGCTATCTCGCCCTGGGCACCCACCGCGAAGCCGATCCACAGCTTGCGGGCCGGCAGCCGCTGGGCGGAGGCGCGCACCAGCGTCCCCACCCCGGCGACCCCGGCCGCGGCGTCGGCCAGCACGTCGGGCCGTTTGGCGTCGGCGATGACGGTGGGCACACCCGACAGCGACGCCACCCGGGCCGCGGTGAGCTTGGACGCCATGCCGCCGCTGCCCCGCTGCGTCCCGGCGCCGCCGGCTCGGCTCTCCAGATGCTGGTCGAACTCGACGATCTCCTCGATGAGCGAGGCACTCGCATTGCGGCGTGGGTCCTCGGTGAGCACCCCCGCGGTGTCGGTCAGCAGCACCAGCAGGTCGGCCTGGACCAGGTTGGCCACCAGCGCGGCCAGGCGGTCGTTGTCGCCCCACCGGATCTCGTCGTCGGCCACCGCATCGTTCTCGTTGACGACGGGCACCACGCCCAGATCGAGCAGCCTGCGCAAGGTGGACGAGGCATGCACGTACTGGGTGCGGATCACGAAGTCGAGCGGGACCAGCAGCACCTGGCCGGCCACCACACCCAAGCGGGCGAACACCTCCCGGTACATGCCCATCAGCGCGCTCTGGCCGACGGTGGCAACCGCTTGGAGCGTCTCCATGCTCGCCGGTCGCCGGTCGCCGCCCATGCCCAGCTCGGGCAGCCCGGCCGCGATGGCGCCGCTGGTCACGACGACCACCCGGTTGCCGTGCGATCTGAGGTCGGCCACCTCAGAGCAGAACTTCTCGATGCTGGCGCGGTCGATGGCGCCGGCCGCGTCGGTGATGGACGACGTGCCGATCTTGGCCACGATCGTCCGGCCCGCCGCTCGCGTGCCGGCGTCGACCGTCGCACCGCCCTCGGCGGTCATCGCCCCGACCTGCCCGTACCGGTCACGACGGCCTCGGCGTCGTCCTGGTAGGTGAAGCTGAAGTCGCCGATGCGGACCTCGTCGCCGAAGGCCGCTCCGGCCCGGGCCAGGGCACGCTCGACCCCGAGGCTGCGCAGCCGATCCTGGGCATAGGCCAGTGCGCCGGGATCGGTGAGATCGCTCAGGGCCACCGCCCGAGCCGCGGCCCGTCCCTCCACCGCCCAGACGCGGGCGTCGACGCGACGGACCGTCACCTCCGGCGCAGCCGGCAGAGGCCGGTGCACGACCGCGACTTCGAGGACCGGCTCGTTGAGGCGGGCCCCGGTCACCATCCGGCTCAGCTCACCGAGCACTTCCGGCACGCCCTCACCGGTAGCAGAGGACAGGCGCCCGACCGGCCCCGAGCCGAAGGATTCGCCGGGCGCGGTGTCGGCTCGGCTGCCCACCACCAGCCTCGGCCTCTCCACCAGCTCGGGGCGGTACCGGCCGAGCTCTCGCAACAGCACCTCCAGTTGCTCGTCGGGCGGGCAGTCGGCCAGCTCGCACAGGTCGATCAGCACCAGCAGCACCCGGGCCCGCTCCACATGGCGCAGGAAGCGGTGGCCGAGGCCCCGGCCCTCGCTGGCGCCCTCGATCAGGCCCGGGATGTCGGCCAGCACCATCTCGAACTCGTCGTCGATCCGGACCACGCCCAGATTGGGCTCCAGCGTCGTGAAGGGATAGTCGGCGATCTTCGGCTTGGCCGCCGACACCCGGCTGATGAACGTCGACTTCCCGACGTTGGGGAAGCCGACGATGGCAACGTCGGCAAGCAGCTTGAGCTCCAGGCGAAGCCAGCGGCGCTCGCCGAACTCGCCCTGCTCAGCGAAGGCCGGGGCCCGGCGCCGGTTGGCGAGGAACCGGGCGTTTCCCCTGCCGCCCTCACCGGCGCCGGCCGCCAGCCAGCGCTCGCCGTGAGCCGACAGGTCCGCAAGCTGCGAATGGTCGCCGTGGTCGAGCACCACGGTGCCGACCGGGACCCTCACGTCCAGGTCGTCGCCCCGCGCCCCGTGGCGATTGTTGCCCGAGCCGTGCTTGCCGTTGGTGGCCCGGCGGTGAGGGTGGTCACGGAAGGCCAGCAGCGACGCCACGTTGCGGTCCGCGACCAGCCAGACATCCCCGCCGCGGCCGCCGTCGCCGCCCGATGGGCCGCCACGGGCCACATGAGCCTCCCTGCGAAAGGCGACGCACCCAGCCCCGCCATCACCCGCGGTGACATGAAGGTTGCACTCATCGACGAACCCGGACACCCATTCAGGCTAGAGCCACCGCCCCGCACCGCAGAACTGGCAGCACAATGCACGCATACCGTGCACCACGCTGCCAATTCCGCCTCAAACCCCGACCACAACGCGAACTGGCAGCACAATGCACGCATACCATGCACCACGCTGCCAATTCCGCCTCAAACCCCGACCACAACGCGAACTGGCAGCA
>JAPPLH010000024.1 GCA_028819505.1 Acidimicrobiaceae bacterium | reverse complement strand
TCGAGGTCGGCCAGGGCGCTGTGCATCGACTTGGTGGTCGAGGGCCGGTCGGTGCGCTTGATCTCGAACCCGATCACCCGTCCTTCGATCTCGAGGCGCAAGTCGATCTCGGCCCCGCTGTGAGTCGCCCAGAACGCCGCCGTCGCCTCCCCGAAGCGGGCCAGCAACTGCTCAACAACCATGCCCTCCCAGCTCGCGCCCAGCTTGGGGTGACGCTCAAGGTCCAGCCGGCTGCCGATACCGAGAAGGCGGTGCAGCAAGCCGCAGTCGCGGACGTACACCCGAGCCGCCTTGACCTGCCGCTTCGCGACGTTCGCGAACCAGGGCGGCAGCTGGCGCACGACCAGAGCGTCGGTGAGCGCATCGACGAGCCGGCGCACCGTCGTCGCTGAGACGTCGATGGACCGGGCGATCGCGGCCGCGTTCCAAGTCTGGCCGTGACAGTGGGCGAGCATCGTCCAGAATCGCCGCATCGTCGTGGCCGGGAAGCGGAACCCGAAACTGGCCAAGTCCCGTTCCAGGAACGTCGCGATGTAGTCGTCTCGCCATGCGTTCGACGCCTGCTCACTGGCGGCGAGGAACGACTCCGGCAGGCCGCCGCGCTGCCACAGGTCATCGAAGCGTTCGACACCCACATCGGAGAGCCGGAAGCCCGACAACTCGATCTTCGCGACCCGCCCAGCCAGGGACTCGGCGCCCAGACCCGTCAGTTCGGGCGAGGCGCTGCCCAGCACCACGAAGCGACCCGGACGGCGGTTCTCGTCGACGAGCACTCTGAGCGACGGGAACAACTCCGGCATCCGCTGCGCCTCGTCGATCACGATCGTCTCGCCCCGATCGCTCAGCGCGAGCATCGGGTCGGCCAGCCGCGCCAAATCTCGGTAGTCCTCGAGGTCGAACATCGCTGCCGGAGACGGTGCAACCACCCGCCGCGCCAGCGTGGACTTGCCTGCCTGCCGCGGGCCGGTCAGGAGGGTCACCGGCGATCGTGCAATGGCGGTTCGCAGTACTTCAGTCTCAGAGGGACGCGCCACGAAGGAGTCGCCGGCGACCGTCGATGCGTTCACCGTGGCCCGCTCATATTGGCCCACCGATCATGGCGCGGCTCGGCTCGTCGTCAACCATTCCGCCATATTATCCTTGAATATCTGTCTCTGAATGATAGATTTTCTAGGATAATGCAAACAGGGCTGCGCCAAGAGTGGATACAGGGCTGCGGGCAGGCCGGATGGGTCAGGCGGCGGCCTTCTCGAGGATGTGGACTCCGCAGGCCGATGCCAGGCCGATTACGTGGGCCAGGCCGACTGTGGCTCCTTCGATCTGGCGGTCGCCGGCCTCGCCCCGGAGGTGGGCAGTGACCTCGTAGACGTTGGCCACGCCGGTGGCGCCGATGGGATGGCCCTTGGAGATCAGCCCGCCGGAGACGTTCACCGGCGTGGCGCCGTCGCGGAACGGTCCGCCCGAGTCGATGAAGTCCCCGGCGCCGCCCGGCTCGCACAGCCGGAGGTTGTCGTAGTGGATCAACTCGGCGGTGGCGAAGCAGTCGTGCAGCTCCACCAGGTCGAGGTCCTCCGGCCCGACCCCGGCAGCCTCGTAGGCCTGGTCGGCGGCGTTGCGGGTGAGCGTGTTGACGTCGGGCTGCACCTGGCAGTCCTCGGTGAAGGGGTCCGAGGTCAACACCGACGCCGACACCTTCACCGCCCGCTTGCGGACATGGGCCGGCATCGACGCCAGCCGCTCCCCCGACACCAGCACCACCGCGGCGGCGCCGTCGCCGGTCGGGCAGCACATCAGCAGCGTGTTGGGGTAGCTCATCATCGGGGACTCCATGATCTCCGCCATGGAGAACTCCTTCTGGTACTGCGCCAGCGGGTTCAGCGTCGAGTGCAGGTGGTTCTTGTAGGCGACCCTGGCGAACTGCTCGAAGCCCACCCCGCCGTGGTCGTGGGCGTAGGCCGTGCCGGCCTGGGCGAACACCCCGGGCATGGTCTCGGTGCCGAGATGGCCGTCCACCCCGGTCACCGCGCCGTAGCGCCCGGACGGCTCGAAGACCTTCTTCTCCTTCTTGGTGGCGCCGCCCAGCAGGCCCATCTTGCCCATCTGCTCGGCGCCCACGGCCAGCCCGATCCGGGCCTCGCCCGCCTTGATGGCCATCATCACCGTGCGGATGGCGGTGGCGCCGGTGGCGCAGGCGTTGGCCACGTTGTAGACGGGCACGCCGGTCTGGCCGATCTGCTTCTGGATGCGCTGGCCCACCGCGCCCGACGCCTGGAACAGCGATCCGCAGGCCAGCACGTCGATGTCGCCCACCGTGACCTCGCCGTCGGCCAGCGCGGCCATGGCGCTCTCGGAGGCCAGGTCGATCAGGTCGCGGTCCGGGTAGCGGGCGAAGCGGGTCATGTGGGCGCCCAGCACCCACACGCTGTCCGGAGAGATCTGGGCTGCCATGTCGTGGTTCCTCCCTGATATCGGTGCGACGGTGTCGGGTGTGGCTCAGACCGGCTCGTAGCCGAAGGCGACGGCTTCGGTGCCGTCGTCGTCGGCGCCGATCGTGTGCGTAATGAGCTGGACTCTCATGCCGAGCTTGACCGCATCGGGCGTCGGGTCGCAGTTCACCACGTTGGAGCGCACCCAGGTGCCGTCGTCGGTGCGGACGATGGCCGACACGAACGGCACCGGGATGCCCGGCGCGGCCCGGTGCACGATGGTGAACGCCCTCAACTCCCCGGAGCCGTCGACCGAAGCCGGCGCGAACTCGGTCCTGCCGCATCGGGCGCAGGCGTTGCGCCGGTCGAAGAACCGCGCCCCGCAGCTAATGCACTCCTGGGCCACCAGGTGCGGTTCCGGCTCAAGACGCAGGTAGTCGACGAGCGGGACCCGTGCCGGTGCCATCGCAATGCAGGCTAACGGCGCAGCCGTGCTGTCCGGCCCTCTGCGGCCAGGACGCGGCCAGTCCCCGGAGTCACTCGACAATCCCGGCCGGAGGATCGTCGGACGTCAGCAGTTCGACGGTGCCGACAGGCGGCCGGGCATTTCCATGGGGGTGGTGGTCCGCCATTCCAGGGTGAGGACGTCCGGGCTCGAGGGTTTCCACAGCCCGAACCCGGGGGACAGTGGCGTGAAGCCGGACCTGGACACTCTCTTGGCCCGTAGCGCTCTTGGCCCGTAGCGGTGAACTCAAGACACCAGCAGCGCGACGTCGTAGCTGCTGATGCGGCGGTCGCGGCTGGCGAGAGTGAGATCCTGCGCCTGCGCCTGGGCGATGAGCATCCGACCGAACGGATCGCGGTGATGGAGGGGCAACTGGGCGGCGCGGCGGGCATGGGCGAAGGTGATCGGCAGGTGCTCGAAGTCCTCTTCGAGGACGGCGTCGAGGTCGCCGCGAACCGTGAGCCTTCCGAGCGACTGCTTGATGCCGATCTCCCACACGCTCGCGGCGCTGACCCACACGCGGTTGTCGGGGTCCGCTACGGCCTGCGACACCGCCGGCGACAGTCGATCCTTGTTTGCCCACCAGAGCAGCGTGCAGGTGTCGATGAGCAGGTTCACCAGCCCTCCTCGAAGGCCTCGATCAGCCATTCGGGAGTGTCGGCGAAGTCGGGGGCCATCTCGATCTGGCCCTCGAGCCGTCCGGGCACCCTAGGCGTGCGGCGGGGCCGGTAGGCGGTGAGCCGGGCGACCGGACGCCCGGCGCGCCCGAGAACGATCTCCTCGCCGCGCTCCACGCGGTCGAGCAACCTCGAGAGGTTGGTCTTGGCCTCGTACACATTGATCACGGCTTCGCTCATCTGCTGCTCCTCCTCGCTCTTTGCCCTCGCTCTTTGCCGCATTCCAGAATATAGTCTAGTCAGACCAGATCATACCGTGCCGGCGTGTACCGCCACCACCAGCGCGGGCCGCTACCAACCGGACCGGTGGAGCACCTCGTCGAGTGGGGGGCGGCCCCGGCGGGCTGACTGGCTGGGCCGGTCGTCGCCGGACGGGCGGCCGATGGCCACCGTGCCCACGCCTCGCCGCCCGGGCGGCACACCGAAGCGACGCCGCACCGCGTCCTCGTGGTCGAACATGCCGAAGAAGGCCGCGCCCAGCCCCCGGTCCCGCGCGGCCAGCAGCATGGTCATGACCGCGGCCCCGCCGTCCACGAACCAGTACGGCACAGGCCAGGCCTCCTCGCCGGCGCCCAGGCCGGTGCGGGCCTTGTCGGGCTCGCGGTACCGGCTCACGTACGCGCCCGGATCGACCCACGCCACAATCAGCACCGGCGCGGCCAGCAGCCCGGGCCAGGCGAAGCCGTCCCGCCGCGCCGGAGGCAGGGTCACGTCCCAGTAGGCCACGGTGTGGCGCCCCTCCAGCACCAGGAACTCCACCCCCGCGGTGTTGCCTGCGGTCGGCGCCCGGCGGGCCAGGTCGCAGACTTCGTCGACCACGCCCGGCGCCACCGGCTCGCGCGAGAACGAGCGCACCATCCGGCGCCGCCGGACCGCCCGCTCGAACTCCATGGCCCCGCCGCGCCGGCTGCGGGCGCTCGGCCTGTGGCTACAGGAGCTTCTCGAGCTCCTCGGCCATCACCCAGCCGTGAACGATCAGCGTGTCGCCGTCATCGCGGACCAGGCCGTCGAGCAGCGCGGCGGTCTCGGTTCGGATCTGCTGGGGCTTGAGGCTGGCGTGGTCGAGCACCACCGGCGGGCCGCCCTTGCCGCGGGTGGTGAAGATGCGGTCCTCGTAGCTGAGGCTGCCGATGCCGAAGCGCTTGGCGAGGCGGCGGCCCCATGCCCGCTCCTCGCCGGTCGCCTTGTGGCCCGACCGGGGCACCACGTCGTGGAGGTTCTTGAAGGCCTCGAAGGCGCCCGGATCGTTGATCTGCATGCCGACCAGGACGTCCTCGTCGGGGAACGACAGGGCGGCCCGGCGGAGTTGGTCGGTGACGATGCCTCTCAGGACTGTGGCGCGGCGGGTGGTGCGGCAGGTGTGGCCTGCGCCGATGAGAACACAGGGCGTCCCGCCGATGCGCTCCAGCGTGCAGAACGAGAAGCCGCGCAGCTTGCCGTTGTCGCGGGCCTCGGTCACCAGCACCCAGGCCTCGGCCTGCTTGGACAGGGAGCCCACCTCGTATGCGTTGGAGGAGACAGTGCAGAGATCGGCCATCTCGGCCAGATCGGAATCCCCCAGCGCTGTGCAGTCCCTGGTCTCGATCGCGATCGCCATGACGGCTTCCACCCCTGTCGCTTGCCGTACCGTCCGCCTTCAAGTCTCAGGGGCGCGGGCCGGTTTCGCAACCTTCCGGGCGCCGTTTCGCGCCGGCGGCGGCCCTGCCGGGCACAAGACGCCTCCGCGGACCAGCCTCCGCGCCGAGCAGTCCCGCCGCCGCGAGCGCTCGGGCAGACACATCAGAGATCAGCCGCGCATCAGAGATCAGCCGGCGGCGATGGCCTCCGCGCCGAGCAGTTCCCTCAACTCGGCCGGCAGGCCGTTGGCGGTGTCCACGGCGAAGTCCTCCGGCAGCCTCGCCACACGCCGGCCGCCCAGCAGGAGCTCCACCGGAGAGTCGCCGGGATGGGCGCACAGCACGGACTTGAGCTGGAGCAGCCGCCGGTCGCTCTGGTGCTCCGGCGGCAGGTTGACCCGCAGCGGAAGATCCTCCTCGGCGCGTTCCACCAAGTGGACGTCGTTGGCGAAGAACCGGAGCGAGTCCTCCTTGGTGTCGAGCCGTCCCCGCACCACGACGACCGCGTCGTCGGCCAGCTTCGGGCCGTGCTCGGACATGGCCTTTGGGAACACCAGCACCTCGATCTTGTCCTCGAGGTCCTCCAGCGCGAAGGAGGCCATCAGCTCGCCCTTGCGGGTCCAGCGCCGCTGCAGGCCCGTGATCACCCCGCCGACCGACCGCCAGCCGGCGTCGTCGCTGTCGGTCTCCCCGGAGGCGAGGTCGCCGATGGTGCAGTCGGCCTGGCGGCGGATGCGGGCCTCCATCCCCTTGAGCGGATGGTCGGAGATGTACAGGCCGAGCATCTCCTTCTCGTGGGCCAGCTTCTGCATCCGCTCGAACTCGACGTCGGAGATCGGGGGCCTGTCGTCGAAGGCGGGCCCGTCGTCGGGCTCCCCGAACAGCGACATCACGCCGGCCTCGTGCTCGCGCCGCATGCTCAGCGTCATGTCGATGATCCGGTCGTGGGCGTTCAGCAGTCCCTTGCGGGGATGGCCGAGCGAGTCGAAGGCGCCCGCCTTGATCAGAGACTCGACGGTGCGCTTGTTGAGGATGTCCATGTCGACCCGCTCCACGAAGTCGGTGAAGGACTCGAAGGGGCCGCCGGCCTCCCGCTCGGCGATCACCCGCTCCACGACGCCCTCGCCCACGTTGCGCACCGCGGACAGGCCGTAGACGATCCGGCCCGGGCCGGACGCCGCCTCCTCGCCGTGGTAGGGCACGGGAGTGAAGTCCGAGGCCGACCGGTTGACGTCGGGGACCAGCACCTCGATGCCCCGCAGCCGGCACTCGTTGAGGTAGACCGACGCGTTCTCCAGCTTGCGCTTGACGCTGGTGAGGAGGGCCGCGAGGTACTCCACCGGGTAGTTGGCCTTCAGGAAGGCGGTCTGGTAGGCGACCAGCCCGTAGCCGTAGCTGTGGCTCTTGTTGAAGGCGTAGTCGGCGAACTGCTCGATGATCCTGAACAGCTGGGCGCCCAGGCCCTTTTCGTAGCCGTTGGAGGCCACGCCGGCCACGAACTTCTCCTCCTCGGCCGCCATGGCGGAGCGGATCTTCTTGCCCATCGCCTTGCGGAGCGAGTCGGCCTCCGCCAGGGAGTAGCCCGCGAACTTCTGGGCCACCCGCATAACGCTCTCCTGGTAGATCATCAGCCCGTAGGTGTCGGACAGGATGGCCTCTGCGTCGTCGTGGAAGTACTCGACCGGCCGGCGGCCGTTCTTGCGGTCGGCGTAGTCGTGGTGCATGTTGGCCGCCATCGGGCCGGGCCGGTACAGCGCCACCAGCGCGCAGACGTCGTCGAAGGCGGTGGGCGCCAGCGAGCGCACCAGCGAGCGCACCTGGGGGTTCTCCAACTGGAACACGCCGACGGTGTCGCCCTCCCGCAGCATCGCGAAGGTGGCGTCGTCGTCGAGCGGGACGGCGTCGACGTCGATGGCGGCGCCCCTGGTGCGCTCGACCAGCCGGACCGTATCGGTGATGACGTCGAGGTTGCGCAGGCCCAGGAAGTCCATCTTGAGCAGGCCCAGGTCCTCCACGCCGTGCATCTCGTACTGGGTGACGATCGGGGCGGCGCCCGGGTCGCCGCCGGAATCCGGCTTGCGCTGGATGGGCATGTACTCCATGAGGGGCTCGGGGGTGATCACCACGGCCGCGGCGTGGATGCCGTCCTGGCGGCGCATGCCCTCGAGGCCCCGGGCCGTATCCACCACCTTGGCCGCGTCGGGGTCGGCCTCGCACATCTGGCGCAGCTCGGCCGCGGCCTGGTACCCGTCGCGGTACTCCTCGGAGTCCTCGAAGCAGTACCGCAGCGGGGTGTCGCGGCCCAGGATCAGCGGCGGCATGGCCTTGGCGATGCGGTCGCCGAGGGAGTGGGGGTAGCCGAGGACGCGGGCCGCGTCGCGCACCGCCGCCCGGGCCTTGATCCGGCCGAAGGTGATGATCTGGGCCACGTGGTCCTTGCCGTCGCGGCTGTACTTCTGGGAGGCGTAGCGGATGATCTCGTCGCGGTGACGCGAGTCGAAGTCCATGTCGATGTCGGGCATCGACACCCTCGACGGGTTCAGGAACCGCTCGAACAGCAGGTCGTAGCGGATCGGGTCGAGGTCGGTGATGCGCAGGCTGTAGGCCACCGCGCACCCAGCGGCCGAGCCCCGGCCCGGGCCCACCCGGATGCCCCGGCTGCGGGCGTAGGCGATCAGGTCCCAGGTGATCAGGAAGTAGGAGGCGAACCCCATGTTGTTGATGACTTCGAGCTCGTAGGCCAGGCGCTCCGCCGCCGCGGCCGGCAGGGGGTCTCCCCAGCGCTCGCGAGCCCCCGCCAGGGTGAGGTGCTCGAGGTAGGCGCGGTCGTCCTCGAAGCCTTCGGGCACCTCGAAGTGCGGCAGCCGCGGGGTGCCGAACTCGATCTCGACCTCGGAGCGCTCCGCGATGGCGACCGTGTTGTCGCACGCGTCGGAGATCTCGGCGAAGAGCCGGCGCATCTCCGCAGCCGTCTTGAGGTAGTGGTCGTCGCCGTGGAACTTGAGGCGGTCGGTGTCGGACAGCAGCGATCCGGTCTGCACGCACAGCAGGGCGTCGTGGGCCTCGGCGTCGTGGCGGTGGGTGTAGTGGCTGTCGTTGGTGGCCAGCAGGGGCGCCTTGAGCTTGCGGGCGATCCGGAGGAGCTGCGGGTTGATCTGGTGCTGCTCCGGTATGCCGTGGTCCTGCATCTCCACGTAGTAGTTGTCCCGGCCGAAGATCTCCTGGAACCGGGCCGCCTTGGCGAGGGCCTCGTCGGGGTTGCCCCGAAGCAGGGCTTGGGGAACCTGGCCTCCGAGGCAGCCGGTGGTCGCGATGAGGCCGGCGGAGTGGTCGTTCAGCGTCTCCCAGTCGCAGCGGGGCTTGTAGTAGTAGCCCTCCAGGAAGGCTCGGCTGGCCACCCTTATGAGGTTGCGGTAGCCGGTGTTGTCGGTGGCCAGCAGGGTCAGGTGGTAGTACAGCTTGCCGCCGCCGTCGGTGTCGCCGCCGGAGTCGTCGACCCGGCCCCGCCGCGGGGGACGCTCGAAGCGCGACTCGTGGGCCATGTAGGCCTCGAGGCCGATGACAGGCTTGATGCCGTGCTGGTGGCACTTGCGGTAGAAGTCGAGGACGCCGTACATGTTGCCGTGGTCGGTGATGCCCAGGGCCGGCTGGCCGTCGGCGGCGGCCGCCGCGATCAGGTCGTCGAGCCGGGATGCTCCGTCGAGTATCGAGTACTCGGTGTGGGTGTGGAGGTGGACGAAGGAGTCAGCCACTGCGCCTCCTGTGGACCGCTGTGGACGGGGTGTTGAGGGATCTGTGGATGAATCACACAGCTGTGATTCGCACCATACTCCGCTCTCGAACAGCTCGCGCAACTGCTTTGCATGCCCGTGCGTTGCATGCCCGGCATTGCCGTCGCGCCGAGCGGCCCCTCGGGGCTTGTCCCTGCCGAACGGTCAGAGGTACGTGCCGTGGCGGCTGCCGGCGTCGGGGGCGGGGTGGGGTCGCTGGTGCGGATCGGCGCCCGGCGGCAGCTCGCCCCGCATCGACTGGAGCTGCTGGTGGGCGCTCATCTGCTGGGCGAGAAGCATCGCCTTCATGCCTTGGATGAGGCCCTCGAGCCACCCCACCAGCTGGGCCTTGGCGACCTGGAGCTCCGTGGCGGACGGGGTCTCGGCCCCGTCGAAGGGTGAGGCGAGCCTCGCCAGTTCGTCGCGCAGGTCCGGCGACAGGGCCGAGCCGACCTCCCCGACCGAAGTCTCGTAGATCTCGCGCAGCCGCTGCCGGCTGGCCTCGTCGAGGTCGGTGGAGCGAACCTCGGCCAGCAGTTGCTTGAGCATGGTGCCGATGCGCATGACCTTGGCCGGATGGTCGATCGTCTCGTTGATCTCGTCGCCGTCGGCGACCCCGACCACCTCCGCGGCCAGCACCTCGGGCTCGGGCGTGTCGGAGTCGGTCACGGTCCAACCCTACGAGACGTGGGCCCGCCGAACGGGTGGGCGTGCCGGCGAGGTCGCAGCGGAGTCGGTCACGGTCCAACCCTACGAGACGTGGACGAGGAGCGGCACCAGCATCTCGGCCGGGGTGAGCGAGCCGTGGCGGCCGACGATCTTGGAGCCGCCGTCGTCGGGGTGGCCGAAGGCCCAGCGATCCTGTGCCACCAGGGCCACGTCGCCCAGCCGCGACCGGGCCGCTTCGGTCACGACAGGGCCGAGCCAGCCCTCGTCGATGACCTCTGAGGCGGTGCGCACCCAGGCCTGGTGTCCGTGGGCGCCGACCGCGGCCCGGTAGAGCTCGCGGCCCCGTCCCGGCCGGGCGTGCAGCCAGCGGAAGCGGGCCTCGCCCGACTCCGCCCGGGCGCAGTCGAGCACGGCTCGGTCGATCTTGACCAGGCCGCCGGAGCAGTCGACGAGGCCGTGGTCGGATGTGGCCACCACCGCGGTGCCGCGGGGAACGGCGGTGAGCAGATCGGCCATCAGCCGGTCGCAGGCCCGCAACTCGGCCTCGTAGTGCTCGCCGAAGGCGTGCTCGTGGGCTACGACGTCCAGCCCCTCGTAGTATGCGTAGACGAAGGACTCCCCAGCGGCCAGCAGCCGCCGAACCTCGACCGCCAGGCTCGACAGCATCTTGTACCCGAACCGGCGAGCGTCGCGCAGGTAGGCGCGGCTGAAGCCCGACTTGCGGTAGGCGTCCCTCTGGAGCGCGGGCGGGCGCTGGCCGCCGAAGGAGGCCACCGGCTGGAACCGCTCGGGCGGGTGGCGTTCCAGGCCGTCGCCCTGGGGCGTTCTCCACTTCAGGACGTTGAGGTTGCCGTCGTCGGTCCGGATGCGGTATCCCACGATCCCGTGCTCTCCCACCCCGACGCCGGTGGCTATGGAGGTGAGAACGGACGCGGTGGTGCTGGGCGCCACCGTGGTGATCGTGGACGCGTGCATCTCGTGGAGCGTCGGAGCGGTCCGGGGCCGTGCTGCTAGCTGCTCGGCGCCCAGCCCGTCGAGGATCAGCAGCACCACGGCCCGGGCCTCGAGGACCTCCGGGGGCAGCGGGCCCGGCGGTCCTTGGAGGCCGGTCTGGAGGACCGCGGGAACGATGTCGGCCACGCAGCCGCCTCCGTACGCGGGCAGGACCGGCTCTCGGCGCGAGGCGGCAGGCTCGGGGCGGTCCACGGCACCTAGGATGCCACCATGCGGGTGTCGACACGCGGGGACTACGCATCCCGGGCCCTGCTGTCCCTCGCGCTCCACGGGGAGAACACGCCCACCTCGGTGCGGGAGATCGCCGAGCGCACCGGGCTGCCCCAGCCCTACCTGGAGCAGATACTCCTGGCCATGAAGGGCGCCGGCCTGGTGCGCTCCAAGCGGGGGGTGGGCGGCGGCTACGTGCTGGCCCGCGACCCGGCCGACATCAAGCTGTCAGAGATCGTGCGGGCCGTCGACGGCCCCATCGCCGCGGGCGACTTCGGCGAGCCCCACACCGACGGCGCCTGCGACCACGAGGGGCAGTGCGTGCTGCTGGCGATCTGGTCGGCCTCGGGCTCGCACATGCGCCGGTTCCTCGACTCCTTCACCCTGGCCCAGATCACCGCCATGGCCCAAGGGGAGGCGCCCTGGCCGGCCGACGGCGAGTCCGTATAGGGCTCCGGCCTGTACGGGCCGGCCTATACGGACTCGCTTCGGCCTATACGGACTCGCTTCCGGGAAGGCCGCCGGTCAGCTTTGGGCGTTGGCCAGCCAGATGTCCACCAGGGCCCGGTTGTCGGCGATCCAGGCGGCTGCGTCGGCCTCGGCGTCGGGGTTCGCCCGAGCGTTCTGGGCGGCGATGTCGGCCAGCGGGATCTGCACCTGCTCGAGCAGCCGCCGGATGTCGGGGTTGTCATCGAGGAACTCGCTGTTGCCCACCGCACGGATGCTGTTGACCGGCCATCCCAGGTTGCAGGGGTTGCCGGAGCAGCCGGCGAGGCCGCGGACCTCGGTGGCGCCCTCGTCGTCCTCGAGGGCGGGCGACTCCAGCCAGACCGCGTCGACGCCCGGTGCGAGCGCCTCGTAGGTCCAGTTGGGCGTCCAGGCATAGAACAGCACCGGGTCGCCGGACGCCACCCTGTCCTGGACTCCCTGCATCAGCTCGCCGTAGGCGCCCGACACCTGCTCCACATTGTCGCCCCAGTCGAGCTCTGCGATGTGGTTGTCGATGATCGTCGCGCAGCCCCAGCCCTCGTTGCATCCGATCAGGTCGGCGAGGCCGTCGCCGTCCTGGTCGAACACCGCGGCCACCGACGCGTCGGCCAGCTGGCTCATCGAGGTGATTCCCATGCTGTCAGCGGTGGCCTTGTCGATCATGTACCCCTGGAGAGCACCCGATTCGACCTGCTGCCCGACCGCTTCGATGCTGCGGTCGTACTCCAGCCCGGCGGCCGTCTCCGACGTGAGGTAGATGTCGTGGGTGGGGAACCAGCCGTTCGCCCACAGGTCGTACTGCCCGCTGTCCAGCGCGGGATAGAAGGAGTACGGGTTGAGGGTGTGGTCGGCAGGGTCCGTGACCGTGTAGCCCAGCTCGCCGATGAGCTGCGCGTATATCTCGGCCTGCATGTAGCCGCTGGACCAGTTGGCCCGGGCCATGCTCACCGTCCGGTCCTCCTCCTCGCCGCTGAAGATCACGACGAGGGCCACGACGACGAGGGCGGCCAACGCTCCGGCCAGGACCATGGCGTTGCGTCTCTGGTTTCTCATTTCGAGCCTCCTTTGTTCTCGAGCGGGCCCGTCACTTCCTCGGCCCTTCGACGAGCCTGTCCTTCACTTGTGCGATCAGGCCGCTGTGCTGGGCCCGGAAGATCTGCTCGTCGTAGTGGCTCTCGAGCAGGTCGAGCTCCTCGGCGAAGGCCTTCTTCATGCTCCAGCACATGATCAGCAGGATCACCGAGAACGGCAGTCCGATCGAGACGGCCGCGGTCTGCAGGGCGCTGAGTCCGCCGCCGATCAGCAGCGCGATGGCCACCACGCCCTCCATCACGGCCCAGAACACCCTCTGGGGCTTCGGCGAGTCGAGCTTGCCGCCTGAGGTGAGGTGGTCGACCACCAGCGAGCCGGAGTCCGAGGAGGTCACGAAGAACGAGATCAGCAGCAGCACTCCGATGAAGGAGACGATGTCGGTGAGCGGGAAGGCCTCCAGCATGTCGAACAGGGCCGTGGCCACGTTGTCGTTGACCGCGGTGGCCACGTCGCGCTCGCCGGTCATCTGCAGGTTGATGGCCGAGCCGCCGAACACCGACATCCACAGGAAGCACAGGATCGACGGCAGGAAGATCACTCCCATGAGCAGCTCGCGCACGGAGCGGCCCTTGGAGATCCTGGCGATGAACATCCCCACGAACGGCGACCACGAGATCCACCATCCCCAGTAGAAGATCGTCCACCAGGCCTGCCACTGGGTCTCCTGGAAGGCTGCGTTCCAGAACGCGAACTCCGGCAGGACCTGGACGTAGTAGCCCAGGCTCTGGGTGTACAGCGACAGGATGAACAGCGTCGGTCCCACCAGCAGCAGGAACACCAGGAAGGCGCCCGCCAGCCAGATGTTCAGCTCGCTGAGCCGCTTGACCCCCGCATCGAGGCCGGCGACCACCGAGATGGTGGCCAAGCCGGTGATGGCCAGGATCAGGACGATCTGGAACCATGTCTCGTCGGGCAGCCCGAAGAGCTTGTTGAGGCCGGCAGCCCCCTGCTGGGCGCCGAAGCCCAGCGACGTGGCCAGCCCGAACAGCGTCGCGATGACCGTCAGGATGTCGATGACGTGGCCCCAGGTGCCGTAGATCCTCGGCCCGAGGATCGGGTAGAAGATCGACCGGAACGTCAGCGGCAGGCCCCGGTTGTAGGCGAAGAACCCCAGCGCCAGCGCCGTCAGCCCGTACAGGGCCCAACCGTGGATGCCCCAGTGCAGGTAGGTGGTGGCCAGCGCGGCCTTGCCCGCGTCGATGGAGCCCGGCTCCACGTCGAACAGCGGCGCAGGAGACGTGAAGTGGAAGATCGGCTCGGCGACCCCCCAGAACATCAGTCCGATGCCCAACCCCGCCGACAGCAGCATCGCATACCAGGAGACGGTGGAGAACTCCGGCAGGGCGAAGGGCCCGCCCAGCTTGATCTTCCCGTAGCGGCTGAAGGCGAAGTACATCGCCACCAGCACGAAGATGTTGAAGTCGAGGATGTAGAACCAGCCGAGCGACTCGTTGATGAAGTCGAGAATCTCGCTGAACACGTCCTGGGTGGCGTCGACGAATATCGACAGGCAGATGAACACCACCAGGAACCCCGACGCCCAGAACGTCACCTGCGGGTGGATGTCGAACCCGGCCCGCACGATGTTGCGGTCCCCGGGCTCCCGGTCGGAGACCTCGGGGTAGAAGTCGATGTCGGGATCGACCTGCAGGCCCTCGAAGGACTTGCGGTTGGCGATCGCCTCCTCGCGGCGGCGCTCCTCCTCCTCCTCCCAGTCGTGCAGGGCGAGCGTCGCCTCGGTCAGGTTGATGTCGGTGTCATCAGGGCTGCGGTGGATCCGCGGATCCACCTCCGCCCCCGTGTCTTCGGCACCCATCGCGGTCCCCTTCTGGTCGCTTCGTCGGGCACCTGGACGCCGGGCGCACTCGGGCGCCCCGCGGAACCAGGCGGCGCGACCCTAGCACACCTGCCGGCGCCGTGCCGGGTTCCATGCAGTCCGCTCCGGCGGGACCCGGTCTTCGGCTAGCCTTGAGCCACGTCTATGCGGGTGCCGCCCATGCGCCGAGCCTCAATCGCCGTCGTGGTGCTCGCGGCGCTCATTCTGGCCGTTCCGGGGGGCGCCGCGGCGGCGCAGGGCGCGTCCGGCGACAGGCCCGCGGTTCGCATGGCCCGCCCCTCCTGGGACACCGGCTGGTTCCAGGCAGAGGTGTACAGGCTCCTGCTGGAGCGGCTCGGCTACCGGGTGGACGGCCCGGTGACGATGGGCAACCCGGAGTTCTATGAGGCCGTCGCCGCGGGAGAGGTCGATCTCTGGGCCAGCGGGTGGTTCCCGCTGCACGACTCCTACCTCGAGGGGGTCGACTCGGTCGAGGTCGTGGGCACGCAGGTCGACGACGGCGCCCTCCAGGGCTACTTCGTAGACGCGGCCACGGCCGGGTCCCACGGCATCACGAACCTCGGCGATCTCGCCGACCCGGCCGTCGCCGGGCTGTTCGACCATGACGGCGACGGCCGGGCCGACCTGGTCGGGTGCGAGGTCGGGTGGTCGTGCGCCGCGACGATCGACCATCACCTGAGCGCCTTCGGGCTCACAGGAACCGTGGAGCAGGTCCAGGGAGACTACTCGCCTCTCATCTCCGAGGCCATCGCCCGCTACCGGGACGGCCGGCCGGTGCTGTACTACACTTGGACCCCCAACTGGACGATCGGCGAGCTGGTCCCCGGGCGCGACGCCGTGTGGCTCGAGGTCCCGTTCCCGTCACTGCCGCCGGACCAGGCGGCCGCGCTGGACCGCACCGCCATCGCCGGGATAGACGGGTGCGCGGACGATCCATGCCAGACCGGCTGGCCGCCCAACGACATACGGGTGGTGGCCAACTCCGATTTCCTGGACGCCAACCCATCGGTGCGGCGGCTGCTGGAGCAGGTGGTGATCCCGCTGGAGGACATCTCTGCCCAGAACATCCGCATGGTGCAGCTCGGCGGCGACCCCCAGGACATCCGGCGACACGCCGAGGAGTGGATCGAGGCCAACCTGGCCGCGGTCACCCGCTGGATCGAGACCGCCGACCCCGACGCGGTAGCCCTCGACGACGAGGCCGGCGACGCCGCCGCGTCGGGAACGCTCAGGGTGGCGGCCCGCCCGCTGCCGCCGTTCGTGATCTACGAGGACCGCGCCTACAGCGGCTTCGAGGTGGAGCTCGTGCGCCTGGTCGGAGCGCAGCTCGGCATGGAAGTGGAGATCCATGCCGTCGACACGGTCGCCAAACAGATCGACGACATCGCCCGCGGCGCCGCGCAGGTCGGGCTGGGCGGGGTAGCGATCACCGGCGCGCGCGAGGAGGTCGCCGACTTCTCCGTGCCCGTCCTCGACTCCGGCCTGACCATCCTGACCACTTCCGACGACTCCCGGGGCCTCGACGACCGGATCCTGTCTTTCTTCCGCGCCGTCGCGTCGTCGGACCTGCCCTGGCTGCTGGTGGTGTTCGGGCTGGCGGTGCTGGTCGCCGCGCACATGATCTGGTGGCTGGAGCGCCGGCACAATCCCGACTTCGCGGTCCCCTACCGCGAGGGCATCTGGGACTCCTTCTACTGGTCGGTGGTGACCATGAGCACCGTCGGGTACGGCGACAAGGTGGCCCGCGGCACCAGGGGGCGGGTGCTCGCCCTCATCTGGATCGCGCTGGGGACTCTGGTCTTCGCCAGCTTCACCGCGGCCATCGCCTCGTCGCTGGCCGTCAGCGAGCTGCGATCGGAGATCTCGGGACCGGACGACCTCCCCGGTCGCCGGGTCGCCACCGTGGTCCACTCCGCCGGCGAGTCGTACCTTCCTTCGATCGGGGTGGGGCCGGTTGTCGTCGACCGCGTCGACGACGCCTACCTGCTGCTGTCGGAGGGCGGGGTCGAAGCGGTCGTGTTCGACGCTCCGGTTCTCCGGTACCACGCAGCCCGTGAGGGCGCCGGCGAAGTGTCTGCCGTCGGGCCGGACTTCCAGCGGGTCCAGTACGGACTCATTCTCAGCGAGCACGACGCCGAGTTGCGCGAGCGAGTCAACCTCGCGCTGCTCGACCTTGCGGAGAGCGGCGTCTACGGCCGCCTGCACGACGCCTGGTTCGGTGCGTACGGCTAGCCGCCGGGGGAGCTGGAAGCAAGTCGCAGAATCGCGATTCCAGGATCACGAAACCCGAGGTCAGACGCTCGGATGCGGCGCGGAACCGGCTTTGCTCAACAGTCGCCGAGGGGGCTGAGAGCGTCGAGCAGCCCGGCCAGGTCAGGGGGAAGGGGCGACTCGGCCCGAACTGCGTGCCCGCCGACGGGATGGCTGAACGACAGGGAACGGGCGTGCAGGAACGGGCGCCGCAGACCGAGAGCGTCGCCGCCGCGCCCCGCGCCGTAGGTCGGATCGCCGACCACGTGGTGGCCGATGGCCTGGAGGTGGACCCTGATCTGGTGGGTGCGTCCGGTCTCCAGCCGGCAGGTGAGCAGGCATACCAGCGCCGGCTCGACGTAGCGCCGCTCAACCTCGTAATGGGTCCGGGCCGGGCGGCCCCGGTCGGTCACGGTCATGCGCATCGGGTTGCGGCTCGACCGGCCCACGCGGGCATCGACAACCCCCGCATCGGCTTGAGGGTGACCCCTGACCAGAGCGGAGTAGAGGCGCTCGGGGTGACGGCGTCGCATCTGCTCGACGAGAGACCGGTGGGCCCGGTCGGTGCGGGCCACCACCAGGAGCCCGGAGGTCGCCCGGTCGAGCCGGTGCACGATCCCGGGCCGGTAGGGGTCGCCGACCTCCGCGATCTCCGGGTAGCGGGCCAGCAGTCCGTTGACGAGGGTGCCTCGGTCGTGCCCCGCGCCGGGATGCACGACCCGGCCGGCGGGCTTGTCCACCACGATCACATGGGAATCCTCGAAGACCGTCGTGAAGTCCACCTCGGGATCAGGGCGCGGGAGCGGATCGTCCCGCTGCTGGATGTCCACCGCCAGCGCTTCGCCGGCCGCGACGCGCCGGGCGCCGGCGGTGATGACCGCTCCGTCGAGGCGCACACCGCCCTCGGCCACCAGCCGGGCCGCCGCCGAGCGACTCACGTCGGCCACCAGCGCCACCGCCCGGTCGAGCCTGAGGCCGTCGAGAGCGGCGCCGACGGTCTCCCCCGCAGGAGTCATCCCGCTCGGCCGCCGCCGACGCGAACCCGGCGGCCTGGACGTGCGCCGACGGTCTCCCCCGCAGGAGTCATCCCGCTCGCCGCCAGGCGCGCCAGAACAGCGCCACACCTCCGAGCACGACGCCCATGTCGGCCACGTTCCACACCGGCCACCATTGGACGTCGATGAAATCGACCACCGCGCCCTCCAGGAAGCCGTCGCTGGACCTGAACAGCCGGTCGGCGAGGTTGCCCAGCGCTCCCCCGGCGATGCAGCCGGCTGCCGTGGCCGACCACCGGTCGGCGCCCAGCCTCCGGTTGAACAGCAGCACTGCCGCGATCGCCGCCGCGGCGATTCCGAGCAGCGGCCCGAGTCCCTGGAAGCTGCTGAAGGCCGCCCCGGTGTTGAAGACGAGGCGCAGCCGCAGCGTCCAGACGAGATCGACGACACGTCCGTCGTCCAGGGCCCGGAGCGCCCACCACTTGGTGAGTTGATCGGCCCCGACCACCAACGCGGCCGGGACCGCGGCTCTGGCAGCATGCCGGTGGGCCGGGCCCGTGCCGGCAGACAGCCCGGAGGGGTCGCTGCCGCCTTGGGGCGAGACCTTGTGTTTCCGGCTCCTGCCCGCTGCGCTCACGGGCCGCCCGGGCGACGGCCTCGCTCAGCGCTCTGCGGGCCTCGCGATCTCGGCGGCTCATCCGCTCGGCCTCTGGCGGTCACGGGTCCGGGCGCTCTAGCGGTGTGTCACGGGTCTGGTTGAGCGACCTGCCAAGTCTCCGACCTCGCGCCACGGACTACAGGGTCCCGCAACTGTACTCACGACATGCCACTAGCGGCGACCTAGGCCGCCCGCCTTGACCTCGACGCGCTCGGCGGCCCAGGGGATGGCCCGGAGCCGGGCGACCGGAATCGGCGCACCCGAGGTGATGCAGTAGCCGTATGTGCCGTTCTCGATGCGCTCCATGGCGGCGTCGATCTGGCTCACGGTGTGGCGGGCTTGGCTCGACAGTGCGAGGTCGCGCTCGCGCTCGACCGCGACGGTGGTGCCCTCGCCCCCCTCTTCGTCGAACTGCACGTCGCCGGGCTCGCGCGTCGCCAGCAGCGACTCTGCTTCAGCCTGGTACTCCTCCGCCGAGTGCAGGTACTTGGCCCGCTCCTTGAGCAGCTTGCGGCGCATCTCGTCCAGGAACGTCTGCTTGAAGCGCGGCTTGGCCGCCTTCTTGGCGCCCGACCCCGCCGATTGCGTGCTCTTGGACTTGGCCATGTCGCTGCGGTCGCGCCTCTAGGCCTTGGAGCCGGCGTCGTGGTCGAAGAAGGCGGCCATGGCGGCGTCCCTGCCGGGCAGCGCCGCATCGCTGCTGACGACCTGCCGGAGTTGTTCGATGAACTCGTCGTCCTCCTCGGCGTCCACGTCGAAGAGTTCCGGGCTGTCGACTCCGAAGGGCACGGTCGCCGGTCCGGCCGGAGCGGCCTCGTCGCCTCTGCGGGCGCCGTCCCGTTCCCGGCGGGCGGCGCCGTTTCCGCCGGAGACGGACTGCAAGCGGACCGCATCCGGTGAGGCGCCGTCGCTCCCGGGCACCCCGCGCTCGTCCGGCAGGCCGTGTCCCGCCGCTTCGTCCCGCTCGACCGCCGGCACGCTGCCGGCGCCGGCGGCGTGCGGGGCCGCGGCATCCTCCGGGGCCGGGACATCCTCCGGGGCGTCTCCAAGCTCCCGGGCGGCGCTCTCCCCGTCCGGGAGGAACCCGGTGGCGGACCCTCCGGGCGGCCCGGGATCGGCCGCGGCGCAAGCAGGGGCGCCGGCCTCCTCGGCTCGACCGTCGCCGGCGGCGGCAGGCGGGTCGGGCCGGTCCTCGGCGACGCTGTGACCGCCGGCGCTGCCTGCGTCCCCGGCCGCCTCGATGACCGCCACGGAGCGCACGAGCCGCGACGAGGCCGTCTCGCCGGCGCTGCCTGCGTCCCCGGCCGCCTCGATGACGGCACTCTCGATGACCGCACTGTCGACGTCCGGTGCGGCTGCGCTCCAACCTGCCTCGGGCCCGTCCGCGGCCACGCCGATCCCGGTGACCGGCTCGAACTTCTCGACGAAGGACTGGAACGAGACGGCGAGACTGCGGAGCGTGTCCCGCTCGCTGTCGAGCCTGGCCTCGATCTCCGCCACGACCGACTCCATCTCGCCCCTGGTGGCCTCGAGTGCCCGCAACTCGGCTTGGGCCTGCTCGCGTTCGGCGGCCAGCTCGGTCGCCGCGGTCCGCTTGGCCTCGGAGATGATGAGCCGGCCGCTCTCCTCGGACTCCGCCAGCATCCGGGCGGCGCGCTCCTCCGCGGAGCGCAGGCGCTCGTTGGCCGCCGTCTCGGCTTCGGAGACGGTCTTGGCGGCTCGCTCCTTGGCGGAGTCGGTTATCGATCGCGCTTCGGACCGAGCCTCCGAGACGGCCGAGTCGGCGGTGCGCTGCGCCAGGACGAGCGTGCGCAGCAGCGTCTCGCGGATCTCGGCGACCCCCTCGTCGCTGCCGTCCTGGGATTCGGACTGAGCCAGGCGATGCTCGAGTTCTGCGATTCGGTCTCTGGCCTGAGCGGCCACGCGGCTGACCGTCTTGACGTAGCTGTCCACCTCTTCGTAGTCGTAGCCGCGCATCCGCTCCCGGAACTTGACCTCGGCGGCGAGGTCGCTGAGTGCGTTCATGCGGGCGATGATGCCACGGGCGCCGTCGCAGTTGGTGGATGCTAGTGGCAGGGCTGGTGGCAGGTCGGAGAAACCGTGATCCGCACGACGGACGCGTTCACCTGCTCGGACCCGTCGACGGTCCGGATCAATGAACCCGCTACGGACCACTCGGGCGGATGCTCGCCGCCGGCCGCTAGCAGATCGCTAGCAGATCGCTAGCAGATCCCGAACGCCCTGAGGATCCGCTGGAGAAAGAAGATCCCGAAGATCACGATCACCGGTGAGAAGTCGAGGGCCATGCCCCCGAACCGCGCCGCTGGCAGCATGCGCCGAACCGGCTTCATGACCGGGTCGGTCACCGCGTAGAGGAACCCGGTCACGGTGGCCATGGCGCCGTCGGGGTTGAGGGGGAACCAGCTCAGCAGGACGCGACCGAAGATCGCGAGCACATAGAACTGCAGAAGCAGGCAGAGAACCCAGAGCACCTATTCCCCGATCCTGCTCGCCGCGCTCACAGCCTGCTCGGGCCCCGGCCCCACAAACCCGGCCTCAGGCTCCCCGCTCCCGTTCGCCGCGACGTGAGGGCCGGCGCTCGGGCCTGGGGCTCGGCTAGCTGCGCTTGCGACGGGCGACACCCCGTGACACCTCCACGTCGGCGGGGGTCAGCAGGTACACCTGGTCGGCGACGCGGTCCATCTTGCCGCCCATGGCGTAACAGAGTCCGCTGGAGAAGTCCACCAGGCGCCGTCGCAGGTCCCGGTCGACCGTTTGAAGGTTCACGATCACGGGCTGGCCCGACTTGAACCGGTCCCCGATCTCCTGAGCGTCGTTGAACGCGTCGGGAGAGACGGCGTGGGGCTTCATCGCCTTGGAGGGCACCGAGTGCACGACTCGAACCGAGCTGTCGGCGTCGGGGTCGTCCATCTGCCCTCCGTCGCCGGCCGGCACCACGTTGATGGGCCGCACCGTCCGGCCCATCACGGCGCTGTCCGGGGCCGGACCCGAGGCCACCGACACTCCCGCGCCCGGGACCGACTCGGCGCCGGACGGATAGCGGCCCGGCGCCGCGACCGAGGTCTGGGACGAGCGAATCGGGTCCTCGTAGCTCTCGTAGTGCTCGTCGGGCCCGAGCCCGAGGTAGATCATCGCCTTCTTCAGCATCGACATCGTCGCTCCTTGAGGAGACTGTAGCGCGTCGCTCCCGTTATCGATTCGGTGTTCGTGCGTGTCATTGTGGCACGTCTCGAATGCCGCGGCGGGGACGTTCGCCGAAGAGGCTCCTGCCGATTCGCACCATGGTAGCGCCTTCGGCCACCGCGACCTCGAGATCGGCGGTCATGCCCATCGAGCAGTGCGTGAGGCCCAGGGAGTCGACCATCCTTCGCAGCGCCCTGAAGCCGCTCCGGGCCCCTTCGGGCGGACCGAGCGGACCGATTCCCATCAATCCCACCAGGTTCAGCCCGGCCTCGGCGGCGATCGAGGCCAGCTGCTCGGTCCCGGCGAGCGGGCAGCCCCCCTTGCTCTCCTCTCCGGAGATGTTCACCTGGATCATGGCGTCCGCGCCCGGGGCGCGGCGCCCGACCTCGCGCACCAGCTCGGGCCGGTCGAGCGTCTGCCACACGTCGACGCATCCGGCCAGCATCCTGACCTTGTTGCGTTGGAGCCGCCCGACGAAGTGCACCCGGGGCTTGGGGACGGCCGTCGCCCCGGCCAGCTTGGCCACGCACTCCTGCGCGTAGTTCTCGCCGACGTCGCCGATCCCGCACGCGGACGCGGCGTCGATCGCCCAGGCGCCGAGCGCCTTCGTGACCGCGATCACGGTGACGTCCTGGCTGCCCGCGCCGGCGATGCGCTCTCTGAGAGCCTCGTAGCGCTCACCGATCGCGGCCGCGACCGGTGGCGGGGCGCTCATGCGGGCTCCAGCCGGACGGTGGTCGCCTGCCGGCCGAGATCGCCGCGGACCCGGTGGGAGAAGAAGGATTCGTTCGCCGTGTCGAATCCGAGATCCTCCACGTCGTCCACCCCGGCCGTGCCCAGCGCGCCCCGCACCGCCGCGACGAGATCGAGGGCGGGCGTGCCCCAGGACGTGACGCTGCCGACGTCGCGGCGGGCCGCGCCGGCCACCGCGGCCAACTCCGCCGGGCCGAACTCGTACGCCGGGGGCCTGATCGACGGGCCCACGACCGCTCGGAGGCCGGTTCGGCCCGGACGTGCCGGCAGGTCGCGCACGGCCCGGACCACTTCTCCGAGGACGCCGGCCACGATGCCACGCCAGCCTGCGTGGGCCACGCCGGCCGCGCCGCCGCCCACCACCACCACGGGCGCGCAGTCGGCCGTGTGCAGAGCGAGTACGGCCGCGGGCACCCCGGTCACCGCCCCGTCGGCCACGGAACCCGCACCGCCGCCCGGCTCGGTCACGGCCACGACCCCGGCGCCGTGAACCTGCCTGAGCCAAGTCCACTGCCCGCCCATGAGGGTTTGGCGCCTGCGCTCGAGCAGGCTGTGACGGTCCGGGCTCGAGTCTCCGTCGAGGTCGCAGCGAAAGTCGCCGTCCGATCTCTGGGAGCACCGGATCCTGGCGACCAGGCCCTCACCGGCCGGGACCATCCGCTCGATCACTTCACGCCCGCTGTGCGGCTATCGCCCAGAGGCCGAGCGAATAGGCGGCGACCTGTGAGAACCTCCGCGAGAGCCGAGCGAGGCCGTGGCCCGAGCGGCCCGTGAGCGAAGCGAACAAGAGCGGAGTGAACACCGCTACGACGCCACGGACTCTCATCCATCATGCGCTATCGCTTGATGGTCGGCTCCGTGGTCGGGCTCATCTCAGGAAGTCGGGAACATCGAACTCGTCGTTGAGGTCGACGCCGACCGGGGTGTGCGAGTCGCTGGTCGCGAAGACGTCGGCGATCTGCATCCCCTCCCCCGAGCCGGCTCTCGTTCCCGGACGGTCCTCCCGCCGCGGGCGGCGCTGGGCCCCGCCGCCACCGTAGCCCTGCCGGTCGCTCTCGAAGCCCGCGGCGATCACGGTGACCCTGACCTCGTCCCCGAAAGCGTCGTCGATCACCGTTCCGAAGATGATGTTGGCGTCCTGGTGCGCCACCGATCTCACCACTTCGGCCGCTTCGTTCACTTCCATCAGGCCGAGGCTCGACGCGCCCGAGATGTTGAGGAGCACTCCCTGCGACCGGTCGATCGAAGACTCGAGCAGCGGGCTGGAGATGGCGGCGCGTGCCGCGGCGACTGCCCGTCCTTCGCCGCTGGCGGCGCCGATGCCCATCAGCGCGCTGCCGGCCTCGGTCAGCACGGTCCGAACGTCGGCGAAGTCCGTGTTGATGAGCCCGGGGATGGTGATGAGGTTGGTGATCCCTCCCACACCCTGCATCAGGACCTCGTCGGCCATGCGGAAGGCGTTGAGCATCGAGGTCTTCTCGTCGGCGATCGCGATCAGTCGGTCGTTGGGGATGACGATCAGCGTGTCGACCTTCTCCTTGAGGCGCTGGATGCCCTCGTCGGCCTGCACCGACCGCCGGGCGCCCTCGAAGCTGAACGGCCGCGTCACCACTCCGATGGTGAGCGCGCCGGAGCTCTTGGCCACCTCGGCCACCACCGGCGCCGCGCCGGTGCCGGTGCCGCCCCCCTTGCCCACGGTGATGAACACCATGTCCGATCCGTTGAGGGCCTCGCGGATCTCGTCGATGTGCTCTTCGGCGGCCTGCTTGCCCACTTCGGGATTGCTGCCCGCACCCAGACCTCTCGTCAGGTTCTTGCCGAGGTCGATCCTGATGTCGGCGTCGCTCATGGCGAGGGCCTGCGCGTCGGTGTTGGCCGCGATGAACTCGACGCCCCGGAGGCCGGCGTCGATCATGCGGTTGACGGCATTGACTCCGCCGCCGCCGACTCCTATCACCCTGATGACGGCGAGGTAGTTGTGAGGATCGGCCATCGCTGCGTCAGCCTCCTGTATTGAACCTTCACTTCATCTTAGGGCCGGCGACTGCGATGACGGCGGGTCCGGGCTCTGGATGCCCCGTCAGGGCCCGCAGGGATGGTGGCGGGTCACGGTGGCGAGGTCGGGCATGGTCACGTCGATGGTGGCGATGCACTCCAGGTCAGCTGTAGCGAGCACGGCTCGCAGCGCACTGATCTTGTCGTCGATCAGGACGGGATGGCCCAGCACCGCGGCGGCGCCGCCGATCAGGTCCAGGCCTATCCGGTCCCGGCCCTCGTCGAGAGTGACGGCCCGCACCCAGGCGCGCAGATCGTCGGTCATGGCGGCCACTACGGCGAGCGGCCCGTCGGCGGCCGTGTGGATGTCGCCGAGTCGCCCGGAGAACGGCACCGACACGTTGGGCAGCGCGGCCGCCCGGGCGGCGGCCGGATCGGACCGGCCGGCCTGCGCGTCCAGCCCGGCCGGCGCCGGCCCCCAGCCGATCGCGTACCCGTGGGCGTCGATCAGGGCCGTGCGGCCTCCCCCGGCAGGGACCGCCGCGGCCGGCACGCGGGGATCCACCGCGATGCGCACCGTGGCCGGCCAGTCCCTCCACACCCGGGCCGACCTGACCCAGGGCAGCGCGGCGATGGACCTCTGCGCGCCGTCGACGTCGAGGAACACCATGGGCATCCCGGCCGACAGCTGCGATCTCTCGAGGATCTCGGCCCGCCTGGGCGGATCGATGCCGGAGACCGCCAGCCGGTCCACGTCCAGCAGCGGCGTGAGGCTGGCGCCCCAGGCGGCCGCGGCGGCGGCGACGACGCCCAGCGCCACTAGGAGGATCCGCAGGCGGCGGCGTCCCTCGGCGCGCAGGACGGCGACGCGGCGGGCCTTCATCCGCGGGTCGACGGTCACGGTGCTCACGGCAGTTCCCAGGGCTCGAAGCCCACGAGGCGGGTCTCCGCCCGCAACTCGACGCCGTGAGCGTCCCTGACGCGGCGGCGCACCTCGCGCATGACCTCGACGATGTCGGAGGCACGCCCCCCCTCGTCGGACTGGATGAAGTTGGCGTGCTTCGCCGACACCTCGGCCGTGCCGATCCGCAGGCCCTTCGCGCCGGCGGACTCGATGAGCTCGCCGGCGGCCGCGTGCTCGGGATTGGCGAAGACCGACCCGGCGTTGCGCCCTCCCGGCTGGTTGGTCCGGCGCCAATGCACGATCTCGGTCAGCGCGGCTCTCGAGTCCCCGCTGTCCCCGAACCTCAACCTCAGCCTTACTGAAGCGACGACCTGGTGGGCGGCGACGATGCTGCTGCGGTATCCGAGACGCAGGTCGGCCGCGGCGCGGACGGTCGTGGCGCCGCGGTGAAGGTCGACGACGACCGCGTCGACGAGCGGCTCGGACATGTCCGAGCCGTGCCCGCCCGCGTTCATCCTCACCGCTCCACCGACGGTGCCGGGCACCCCCACCGCCCACTCGAAGCCGGTCAGCCCGGCCTCGACCGAGGCGCGGGCGACGACCGGGAGCAGCGCGCCGCCGCAAGCGCCGACCACCGGGCCGTCGATCTCGAACCGTGTCAGCCGCGCGCCGAGGGCGACGGCCAGACCGTCGAAGCCGCGGTCGGACACCAGCAGGTTGGACCCCCGCCCCACCACCAGCACCGGGACGGGCGGGGCGGCGCCCGCGAGGTCCGAGACGATGGCGGCCAGTGCCTCCAGTTCGGCGACATCGTGCACCGTGACGAAGAGGCGGGCCGGCCCGCCGACCCGGTAGGTGGTGTGGGGGGCCAGGCCGTAGTCCCTCTGCAGCGACCGCCCCAGGGCCGAGGAGGCCAGCCGCCGCTCTAGGCCGCCGAGCGCGCGCCGCTCCGGTGCGCTCATCCTCCGACCCCCGCCGCCCGAGCCTCCAGGCGCTCGATCACCACATCGGGTGTCGAGGTCAGGTCGCCGGCGCCGAGCGTCAGGCAAAGGTCGCCGGGGCGCAGCCGAGCCTCCAGCCAGTCGGCGACCTCGTCGAGCCTCGGAAGCCAGGTCACCGACGACCACGGATGGGCGTCGAGCACTGCGTCCAGGACGGTCTTGGAGGTCACGCCGGGCCGGGGCGCCTCGCCCGACGGGTAGATCCCGGTAAGCACGAGATGGTCGGCCCCGACGAAGGAGTCCGCGAAGTCCGGGCCGACCGATGCGACGCGGCTGTACCGGTGGGGCTGGAACACGCACACCACCCTGCGCCAGTCGCCGGTCCGGGCCGCGGCGAGCGCGGCCGCGACCTCGCTGGGAAGATGGGCGTAGTCGTCCACGAATGTCACGCCGGCGGCGTCGCCGCGGAACTCGAAGCGCCGAGCCACCCCGCCGAAACGGGCCAGAGCTCGGGCCGCGTCGGCGAAGGATGAGCCGGCCGCCAGGGCGGCCACGATCGCCGCGGTCGCATTGAGGGCGTTGTGCAGGCCCGGGATCGGCAGCGTCACGAGTCCCAGCCTCGTCTCTGCGGACCAGAGCTCGAATTCGCAGGAGGGCATCTTCAGCGAGACGTCCACCATGCGGAAGTCGGCGCCGGGGCGAGTGCCGTAGGTCGTCGCGCCGACGGCGGCGCCGAGCCGGGCCGCGCCCGCGTCGTCGGCGCACACGATCCGGTGGCTGGACGAGGACAGGAACTGCTCGAAGGCCGCGGCCAGTGCGGCCGGCGAGTTCTGGTAGGTCTCGAGGTGGTCGGACTCGACGCTGGTCACCACGGCCACTTCGGGGTCGAGCGAGAGGAAGGTGTGGTCGCTCTCGTCGGCCTCGACCACGAACCACTCGCCGGAGTCCCACATGGCGCCGGTGCCGATCTCGTTGACGTCGCCGCCGATGATGAACGACGGGCCGAGACCGGCCTCCACCAGCGCCAGGGCCAGCATCGAACTGGTGGTGGTCTTGCCGTGCGTGCCCGCCACGGCGACGGTCCGGCGGCTGGAGGCGATGGCGGGCAGGATCTCGCGGCGCCCAACCACCGGCACGCCGCGCTCCAGCGCGGCGCGGACCTCCGGGTTGCTGTCGCGGATGGCAGACGAGACGGCTACCACCGCCGCGTCGCCGAGGTTGGCCGGGTCGTGGCCTACGGCGACCGGCACGCCCTCGGCGCGGAGCCGGGCCACCACCGGACCGTCGCGCAGGTCCGATCCCGTCACACGGTGGCCCATGGACCGCAGAACCGACGCGATGGCGCCCATGCCGGCGCCCCCGGCGCCGATCACGTGGATGGAGGTGGGAACCGAGAGGTCCACAATGCTCATCCTGCGGCCTCCGGGTCGCTCGGCCTCCGGAATCTCGCGCAGCTCTCCATCAGGTCCACCACGGCGCCGGCCGCCCCCGGCCTGGCCAGCGACCGGGCTGCGCAGGCCATCGAGTCGAGGCGGCCCGGATCCTCGATCAGGGCGTCGACTTCGGCCACCAGCCGGGCTGCGTCGAGTTCGCCGTCGCCGACCAGCACAGCACCGCCGGCGGCCTCGAGCCCCCGCGCGTTGGCGGTCTGGTGGTCGCCGGGCGCGCCCGGCAGGGGCACCAGCACGGACGGCATTCCCACCGCGGCCAGTTCGGCGACAGTGGTGGCTCCCGCCCGGCTCACGACCAGGTCGGCGGCCGCATACACCGTCGCCATGTCGTCCTCGTAGGCGACCAGGTCGTAGTGGACGGCCCGCGCCGGCGCCGCAGGCGTGCGGCCCGACAGGTCCTCGTAGTAGCGGCGCCCCGCGATGTGGCGTATATGGAGATCACCTCTGTCCCGCCAGAGGTCGAGCGCCCCGGCGACCGCCTCGTTGATCGTGCGTGCCCCGAGCGAGCCTCCGAAGACCGCCACCATCGGGCACTCCTCGTCGACGCCCAGGGCGGCCCGCGCCGCGGGTCGCCCTGCCGGACGGTCCGCTGCCAGCACCTCCGCCCGCACCGGATTGCCCGTCCAGGCGGCTCGGGGCAGGTCGGTGTCCTCGAAGGCCGTGGCCGCATGGGCCGCCAGCCGGCTCAACAGCCGGTTGGCCAGGCCGGGCACCGCGTTCTGCTCGGTGATCACCAGAGGCACGCGCATCAGGGCGGCCGCCACGCCGACCGCGACCGAGGCGTAGCCGCCCAGCCCCACCACGACGGCGGGCTTGCGGCGCATCACCACGAGAATCGCCTGGACGGAGGCCCGGGCGAGTTCGGCGGCGGCGGTCGCGTTGGCGGCCAGACTCGAGGGGGAGATGCCGCGCCGCAGCCCCCGTCCGGGCAGCGCGGTGAGAGCGAACCCGGCCTCGGCGACCAGCCGCGTCCCCACGCCGCGGACGCTGCCCACGAAGTGCACGGCGTGCTTCGGGGCGCCCCGGCCAGTGATCTCCCGGGCGATGCAGATGCCCGGCAGAACGTGGCCCGCCGTGCCGCCGCCGGCAATGAGAGCCCAAGTAGGAGTGGGTGAGGCTGCCTCAGGCGGCTGCGTGCCGCCTCGGGCCCCGCGGGACCGGGTCCCTGGACGCAGCCGCGCTCCCAGACGTGGCCGGGTCCCGATGCGGCGCCGGATGCCCGAGCCGGACCGAGTCCGGCTCATCGGATCTGTCTCGCCACGTTGAGCAGCACCCCCATCGCGGCCAGCGTCGCCACCAGCGACGTCCCGCCGAAGGAGAGCAGGGGCAGCGTGATTCCCACCACGGGGAATATGGCGAGCACCGCGCCCATGTTGAGCGCGGCCTGCAGCAGTATCCAGGCCGTGACCCCCACCGCCAGGAGCATTCCGAACCGGTCCGGGGCTCGCAGTGCCACACCCAGGCCGGCGGCGGCGATCGCCGCGAACAGGGTCACGACGAACAGGGCGCCGATCATCCCGAGCTCCTCGCCGATGACCGCGAAAATGAAGTCGGTGTGGGCGTAGGGCAGGAAGCCCCACTTGGCTCGGCCCGCGCCGAGCCCCAGCCCGTCGACGCCGCCGGAGGCCATGGCGTGCAGCGACTTCAGCGTCTGGTAGCCGTTGCCGTACGGGTCGGCCCAGGGGTCCAGGAAGCCGAGCAGGCGGTCCCTGCGCCAGGGCGAGTAGGCGACGAGCATCGCCGTCAGCCCCGCCCCCGCCACGGTGGCGGCCGCCAGGTGGATGAGCCGGGCCCCGGCGAAGTACAGCATCGTCAGGGCCACCCCGGCGATCAACAGGGTTGTGCCCAGGTGGGGCTGCAGCATCAGCAGCCCGGCCATCCCGCCGGTCAGCATCAGGACGGGCGCCAGCGTCGCCCGCGTGTCCTCCATGTGCCGGTCGGGCCGGGACAGCAGGTCGGCCACGAAGACCACGAAGGCGATCTTGGCCACCTCCGAAGGCTGGAACACCACGGGGCCCGCTCCGAGCCAGCGCCGGGCGCCGTTGGCGCTCAGACCGATGCTGGGAACGGCGGTGAGCGCCAGCAGCAGGACGGACACGCCGAGGCCCACGGGCGCGAGCCGCTTCCAATGGTGGTAGTCGATGCGAAGCAGCACCAGCAGGGCCAGCACTCCCACGCCCAGCCACGTGGCCTGGCTCTTGAACAGCGACCACGCCGAATCGGTGCCCGACAGGCTCGGCGCGGCGGTGGCCGACAGCGCCATCACGAGTCCCAGCAGCACTAGGGACGCTGAAGCCAGGAACAGCACGAGGAACAGGCCGGTGCGGCGGCCGATCGGCGGCTTGGGGCCGCGACCGTCGGGCGGGATCCGGGCGCTGGCGTGACGGGCCCGGGCCTCGACGAGGTCCCTCCGGCGGGCGCGGGTGCGCTCGGTCACGATCACTCCGACGCCCCCTCCCGGGCCGGCCGGGCCCTGGCGTTCACGGCGCGGGCGAAGTCCTCGCCCCGCGCCGCGTAGCCGGGGTAGCCGTCGAAGGAGGCGCAGGCAGGCGACAGGAGCACGGCCGCGCCCGGCCCGGCCGCGGCCGCGGCGAGCGCCACGGCCTCGGTCATGTCCCGGGCCATCAACACCGGCCGGTCGGCCGCGAAGACCTCGGCCACCTCGCCGGCAGCCTCGCCGAAGGCCACCACGCAGCTCACCCGGTCGGCCGCGTCGCGCAGCGGATGAAGGTCGAGGCCCTTGTTGCGGCCGCCGGCGATGAGCACGGCCGCCTCGAAGGAGCGCAGAGCCGCGACGGTGGCGTGGGGAGTCGTGGCCTTGGAGTCGTCGTAGAACGTCACGCCGTCGATGGTGGCGACCCGCTGCACGCGGTGGGCGCCCGGCTCGTAGGCGCGCAGCGCCTCGGCCACTCCGTCGGCGGTGGCGCCCACCAGCGTGGCGGTGGCCGCCGCGGCGAGCGCATTGGCGATGTCATGGGGCATGGACCGGCGCAACTCGCCGACGCCCACGATCGGGCCGCCCGGCCCGGTCAGCACACCGGCGTCGCACCACCAGTCCGCCCGGCCCTCGCCGGCGAACGTCGATGCGGCCCGGTCGTCCCGCAGGCGGCTCATGACGGTGGCGTCCCGCCGGTTGGCGACCGCGGTCCCGCCGGGAGGCAGGCACTGCCACAGCCGGGCCTTGGCCGCCTCGTACGACGCGACGCCGGCGTGCACGTCGAGATGGTCGGGCGCGAAGTTGAGCCAGCAGGCGGCGTCCGCCTCGAAGCGGCGGCTGTGGCTGAGACGGAACGACGAGGCCTCGACCACGAACACGTCGACGTCGGTTCGCTCGACGGCGCTCACCAGCGGCAGATCGTTGTTGCCGGCCGCCACCGCGCCCACGCCCGAACGCTGCAGCGCGGCCACGACCATCTCGGTGACCGTGGTCTTGCCGCTGGTTCCGGTGACCGCCGCGACGGGCCGGGAGTCCCACGCGCCGGCCAGGTCCAACTCGCTGGCGGTGGGCACGCCGCGGCTCCTGGCGGCCGCCAGGACCGGATGGTGCTCGGGCATGCCCGGCGTGGGGATCACCGCGCCCACCGAGCGGACCATCTCCTCCAGGCGCCGCCGGTCGGGGGCCACCTCGAGGTCCAGCCCGAGAGACGCGGCGGCCGCCATCGCATCGGGGCCTCCACGGTCGTCGAAGACGGCGAGGTCGCGGCCGCGCGCCGCCAGGGCCCGGGCCACCGCCCGGTTGGCCGCGCCGAACCCGGCCAGCAGCAGCGCCGCCGGCACCTCGAACGGGTCGCCGGCCGCGGCCCGCCGGCCTCCGGGCGGCCTCATGGTGTGAGCCTCGAGATGGAGTCGACTATGCCGGTGTTGACGGCGTCGCCGTAGAACAGCCCGAGTCCGAGGCCGGTACACAGGCCCGACAGGATCCACAGGCGCACGATGACGGTCGGCTCGGGCCAGCCCTGCAACTCGAAGTGGTGGTGCAGCGGCGCCATGCGGAAGAGGCGCCGTCCGAACCACCTGAACGAGGTGATCTGCAGTATCACCGACAGGGTCTCGATGACGAACAGCCCGCCGATGATGGGGAGCAGCAGCTGGGTGTTGGTGGCCACGGCCAGGGCGGCCAGGCCGCTGCCCAGCCCCAGCGAGCCGGTGTCGCCCATGAAGATCCGCGCCGGCGCGGCGTTCCACCACAGGAACCCGATGATGGCGCCCACCATTGCCGCGCTCACCACCGCGAGGTCCAAGGCGTGGGCCACCTGGTAGTCGTCGTAGTGGTCGAACTGCCAGAAGCCGATGAACATGAACGCCCCGTAGCCGACCCCGCTGGCGCCCGCGGCCAGGCCGTCGAGCCCGTCGGTCAGGTTCACCGCGTTGGTGGTCGCGATGATCAGGAGGACGGCCCATACCGACCAGCCCAGCCTCCCCAGTTCGAGGCCGGGACTGTCGAAGCGGGTGAAGGAGAGCGTGGTGTGGGCCGACGTGAACTCGGTCATGGCCCATGCGAAGCCGATCCCGACGACTAGCAGCCCGATGATCTTGGTCTTCTTGTTGAGCCCGAGGTTGCGGGCCGCGACGACCTTGATCCAGTCGTCGAGCAGGCCGACGATGCTGCCGGCGACGATGGTGGCCATCACGATGATGCCGGTCCGGGTGTAGATGCCGCCGAACACGTCGCTGATGACGTACCCGGCTGTGGCCGCGAACACGACGGCGATGCCGCCCATCGTCGGGGTGCCCGACTTGAGCCGGTGCTCGGAGGGGCCGTCGTCGCGGATGGGCTGGCCTATGCCGTAACGGACCAGCACGCGAATCAGGATCCAGCAGCCCACCAGCGAGACGACCATGGCGATGCAGCCCGCGATCAGCAGCCGGATCACGGCTCGGCCTCCACCGGGCGGCGGGCCGCCAGACGCTCGATCTCCTCGCGCGCAACGTCCCGGTCGCGGAAGGCGAGTGCGCGGCCCCCGATGATCTGGCTGCGCTCGTGGCCCTTGCCGGCGATGACCACCGCATCGCCCCGCCGGGCCGTGGCCACGGCGTGGCGCAGGGCCTTGCGGCGGTCCGGGTCGCTCATGTCGGGGGCGCGGGCCATGCCTTCGATGATGTCGTCGATGATCTGTTGCGGGTCCTCGGAGCGCGGGTTGTCGCTCGTGACGATCACCCTGTCGGCCAGTCTCTCGGCGGTTGCGCCCATTTCCGGCCGCTTGGCGCGGTCCCTGTCGCCGCCCGCGCCGAACACCACGGTGAGACGCCCGCCGGTGAGGCTCCGGGCCGCATGCAGCACCGCACCGAGACCGTCGGGGGTATGGGCGTAGTCCACTATTACCGCGAAGTCCTGTCCGGCATCTACCGGCTCGAACCGCCCCTCGACCGGCGCCGCTCCGGCCAGACCCGCCGCTGCCGCGTCCGGGCTGAGCCCGAGCAACAGTGCGATCTCGGCCGCGAGCACGGCGTTGGCCCGGTTGAAGGCCCCCGGCAGGGGCAGGGTCACGACCTGGTCGCGCCAGCGGAACACGCTGGAGCGGGCGTCGGCCTCGAGGACGTCGATGTCGCGCTGGTCCACCGTCACCAGCGGCATCCCCGGTGGGACCGCCTCGACCAGCCGGCGCCCCCACGGGCCGGTGACGTCCACTACGGCGCTCTCGGCCAGTTCACCGGTGAACAGCCGGGCCTTGGCCCGGAAGTAGCCGTCCATGGAGCCGTGATAGTCGAGGTGGTCGTGGCCGAGGTTGGTGAACGCGGCCACACCGAACCGGCATCCGTCCACCCGGTGCTGGGCCAGGCCGTGAGAGGAGACTTCGACGACTGCGGCGCTCGCGCCGCGGTCCGCCGACTCGGACAGGATGCGCTGCAGGTCGGTGGCCTCGGGAGTGGTCAGCGTGCCGGTCAGGGTGCCGATCTCGACCGCGTCCAGGCCTGCTGCCCGCAGCAGTCCTGCGGCCAGCCGGACCGTCGTGGTCTTGCCGTTGGTGCCGGTGACTCCGGCCAGGCCGAGGCGCCTCCAGGGATGCCCGTGCACCGCCGCCGCCGCCGGTCCCACCGCCCGGCGGACCGACTCCACGAGCAGGCACGGCACCTTCGCCGGCACCGGCCGCTCCACCAGCAGCGCGGCCGCCCCGGCGGCGACCGCACCGGCCGCGAAGCGGTGCCCGTCGCAGGCCGCGCCCGGGATGCACGCGAACAGGGCGCCTCCGGTGACACGCCGGCTGTCGTGCTCCACGTCGCCGACCCGTACCGACGCCGCGCCGGCGACGTCCTGCGAGCCCCCGGCGCCGCCGGGCGGGAGCAGGTCGGCCGGCAGAGACCGCGCCAGCTCGCCGAGGCTGGTCACGCCGCCGTCCCGCCGGTCACGCGCACGCCCCGCCGGCAGATGCCGCCGCCGCGCCGGTCACACCGTCGCCCGCCGATCATGTCTGCGCCCCGCTGGTCACGCCGCCGTCCCGCCGGTCACGCGCACGCCCCGCCGGCAGATGCCGCCGCCGCGCCGGTCACGTCTGCGACTCGCCGGAATCCGGCGACTGGTCGGCGAGCGTCGTCGTTGGCGGGGGCACTGGAGCCGGGTCCGCCCGGCGGCGCTCGCCGTCGGCGGTGCTCGACTCAGCGGGGACCCGCAGCTGGCGCAGGGCGTACCCGGCGATCCGGCTCACCGCCGGCGCGGCCAGCCTGCCTCCCGAGATGCGTTCGCCCTTCGGCTGGTCGATGACCACCAGCACGACCAGCGCCGGACCGTCATCGTTGCTCACGATCCCCGCGAAGGTGGCGGTGTGATGGCGGCCGATCAGCTCGTTCCTCTCGTTGACGCACTCGTACCCGATGTCGCAGGGCTGCCAGGCCGTGCCGGTCTTGCCGGCCATGGAGAAGCCTTCCACCCCGGCCTGCTGACCGGTACCCACTTCGACGACCGAGGTCAGCATCCTCATCAGGGTCGCCGCCACCCCTCCGTTGAGGACCCGCACCGGCGCCGTCGTCGGCGCCCGGCCTGCTCCGGCGTCGTCGACGATCAGCTTCAGCGGCACCAGCACTCCGTTGTTGGCGATGGTGTTGTAGGCTTGGAGTATCTGCAGCGGGGTCACGGCCAGGCCCTGGCCGATGGCCATGTTGGGAAGGCTGAGGCCGCTCCACTCTCTCAGCGGGGGCAGGATCCCCTTGGACTCACCCTTGAAGTCGAGGGCCGTGCGGGACCCGAATCCGAAGGAGCGCATGGTCTGGTACATCCGCTCCTCGCCGGTCCGCAGCGCCATCTTGATGGTGCCGATGTTGGACGACCGGGTGACTATCTCTGTCGGCGTCCACTCCACGTCGGGATGGGTGGGAGTGTCCTCGAAGCGATGCTCCCAGACGGTCAGGTACGACGGCACCTCGATCGTCGCATGCTCGGCTGCCGCCCCGCTCGACAGCGCCGCGGCCGCGGTCACCGGCTTGAAGACCGAGCCGGGCTCGTAGCTCCAGGTGGCGGCCAGGTTGTGCCGCGTGCAGTCGACGATGCCGTCGGCGCCCCTGGCCACATTGGCCATGGCCACGATCTCGCCGGTGGCCGGCAGCGAGACCAGGGCCACTCCTGACGACGCCCCGGCGTCGGCGACGGCCTCGATGAGCATCGACTCGGTCCGGTACTGGACGTTGCGGTCGAGGGTGACGGTGATGTCGCGCCCCTCGGCCGGCGCAGTCACCTCGTGGAGACCCCCCGGGATGGTGGTGCCGTCCGCGCCGACCTCCTTCATCACCCGGCCCGGGGTGCCCGACAGGTGCTCGTCGTAGGTCTCCTCGATGCCGCTCATGCCCGCGTGGTCGATGTTGACCCGGCCGACCGCGGCCAGCGCGGAGCAGCCGCCGTTGGGATGCTCGCGCCGGGGCTCGGAGATGACCCTGACGCCCTCGATCCCGAGATCGCCGACCTGTTCGCCGACCTCTGCATCGACTTGGCGGGCCACATAGCGGAAGGCGCCGTCGCCCTGCAGTCTGTCGAGCAGCGCTCCCGCCTCGATTCCGGTCACCTCGGCCAGGTCGGCGGCGGCCTGCTGGGGGTCCGAGACGATGCGGGGGTCGGAGACCACGGTGGCCGCCGGAAGCGACATGGCGATGGCCCGTCCGTTGCGATCGAACACCGTCCCCCGGGGCGCGGGCACGACGATCTCGTCGAGGGGGTTCGACACTTCCTCCAGGACCCGCGGATCGGGAGTGGCCTGCACGTCGACTATGCGGTAGACGAGCCCTCCCACGGCGAGCGCCAGCGCTGCCAGGGCGGCTGCCACCCTGGCGCGGGTGACGAGCGGCAGGGTGGCCGTGGGCCGGGCCGAGCCGGTCGAGCCCCAGCGGCTCGGATGCCGCGCCGAGGCATCGAAGCGCCGCCCGGGAGGCGTCATCCGGCCGCTGTCCCGAGTTCCGGGGCTTCCGGAGGCTGAGCGGCGGGCGGCGCCGGCAGCCGGCCCGACGACGCCAGATCGAAAGGATCGTCCTCGGGCGGCGGAAGCAGGTCCGGGCCGATCGGGGTGAGGACGGCCAAATCGGCCGAGGGCACCAGCCCGGCGGCGTGCGCCCGGTCGGCTAGGCCCTCCGGGGAGTCGAGGTGGGCGATCTCCGCCTGCAGTTCGTCGATCCGCTCGTAGCGCTGCTGATTGCGCGCCAGCAGATCGTCAAGGGCGGCTTGGTTCTCGACGAGGACCGCGTGCAGCGCGGCGAGAGCCAGGCACACCCCGAACAGACCCAGTGCCAGCACCATGCCGATGCCGCCGATGGAGCGCCGGGTCCGGCCCGGAGCGCGGGCGACATCGAGGTCCGGCGACGGTCGCTCGGCTCCCGGAGCGGGGGCGCCGGCGGCTCGCACGGAGGCGCTCCGCACAGAGGCGCTCCGCACGGAGGCGGCTCGCACGGAGGCGCTCCGCTGAGAATGCGGCGCCATCAGTCATCCCGGGAGCGAGAGGCGCTCCACCGCTCGCAGTCGTGCCGCGCTCGCCCTGCGGTTGCGGGCCTTCTCCGACTCCGAAGGCGTGCGGGCCCGGCGTCCCAGCAGCCGCACGGCGGCCTCCGAGCCCGGCGGGGGCGGGAGGCCGGGCCGCGGCGGCGGGACCTCGCCCGCGGACCGCCGGAAGACGGACTTCACGATCCGGTCCTCTCCGGAATGGTAGGAGAGCACCGCGCAGCGCCCCGAACCGCAGAGCCGCTCGATGGCGCCGGTCAGGGCGGCCTCGAGTATTTCCAGCTCGCGGTTCACCTCGATGCGCAGGGCCTGGAAGGTGCGCCGAGCGGGATGGACTCCGCGGCGGCCGGCGGCGGGCACGGCCCCGGCCACCACCCGGGCCAGTTGGGTGGTGGTGGAGAGGGGTCTCCCGGCGACGATGGCGGCGGCGATGCGGCGGCAGTGCCGCTCATCGGCGTTGCGGCGAAGGATCGAGGCGAGAGCCCGCTCGTCGGCGTGGTTGACGATGTCCGCCGCGGTCACGCCCGTGGAGGGGTCCATCCGCATGTCGAGGGGGCCGGCGAGGCGGTAGCTGAAGCCGCGTTCGGGCCGGTCCAGCTGGGCCGAGCTGACGCCGAGGTCGAACAGGCAGGCTGAGATCTCCCCCACGCCGATCTCGTCCAGCACGTCGCCGAGGGCGTCGAAGCTGGCGTGGCGCAGGACGACCCTGCCGCCGTGGGCGGCGAGCCGCGCGGCCGATGCGCTCAGCGCGTCGGGGTCGCGGTCGAGCCCGAGCAGCCGCAGGTGCGGGGCGCGGGCGAGAAGGGCGTCGGCGTGTCCGCCTCCTCCCACCGTGGCGTCGACGACGAGTCCGCCGGGCGCCTCGGCCAGTATCTCCACCACCTCGCGGCGCATTGCCGGCTGGTGGTAGGCACCGGCGCCACCCCCGGCGCCGGCCGTCATGTCGGGCGGGCAGCCTGGATCGGATGCGGGCTGCTGGACCGCGGGCTCGCGGGCAGCCGGACGGCGCGGGACCGCCCGGTCATCTGCAGTTCCCCGACCGACGGCGCACGTCGGGATTTCTCCCCCGATCGAGCTGATGGCAAGCGGGCGGAGTACGGGTCTTCCATCTGCCAATCGGGGAACTGCACATGACCGGACAGCCCTTCGGTGACTGCCGCGGTCCGGGTGGGTGGTCTGGTCCCGGGCCGGGCCCGGACGGCTGGGCCGGTGTCGGGAGCGGGGGTGGGCCTGCGGGAGCGGGGACCGGCGTTCAGGCACTGGCGATCCCCCTTCCGTGGGTGATGGCGTCGGCGAGGCGCTCGGGGCCCACCGCCTGGACCTCCGCCCAGCGGCCGGGGTTCCAGATCTCGATGCGGCGGATCATGCCGGTGACGATCACCTTGCGCTCGAGCCGGGCGGCGGCCCGAAGGTGGGGCAGGATCCTCATGCGGCCCTGACCGTCGGGCACCACGAAGTCGGCCTGGGCCGCGAAGCTCCGCAGCGCGTTGATGTCTACCTCCTCGGTGCCCACCTGGGCTCGGAGCCGCTCGGCGGTGCCGGCGAACTCGTCGACCGGCAGGATGCCGACACAGGAATCGAGCGCGGTGACGTAGGCGCCTGAGGCCAGTTGGCTGCGAAACCCGGATGGAAGGATGAGCCGGCCCTTGCCGTCGAGAGTGTGCTCGTGGACGCCGACGAACAGCGTGCGCTGGGCGGTCATGGCAGGCGCTCACGCTCTCGGCCCGGGACGCGTTCCGGGCCGGCGAGACGTCGGCGGGACCACCCACCTGAATCGTGCCGGGGCCCTCTCCGACGCATCCGCCGTTCCTCCCAAATGCTCCACAGTGAACCACTGTACTCCCTTTCGCACCCCCATGCAAGTCCGGGCGCGCAGAGAGAGCGCGCGGCCCGCTCGCGCGCCATCGAGACGGTCGGGGGGACCGCTACCGGGCGTCTCGGTCCTGCGCCCGCAGGGCGCCGAGCAGGGCCTCGGTCAAGTCGTCCTCGGTGGCCGGGACGGAGCCGCATCGGCTCGCCAACACCGCCCGGCCTGTCACGCGGTCGGCCGCGGTGAGGTCCAGGAGTTCGAGCTCGTCGATGCGGCGATCGTCTGCCCGGACGCCCGCGGCCGTGTCAGGGCGGCCGAGGCGGGCCATGGTCTGGATCCGGGCCCGCGAGCGGGTGCGGCGCTGGCTGACTCCCACGACCTTGCGCCCGCCGGCGAAGACCTCCCCGGGGCCGGTCCCGGCGAAGCACACCAGCCTCCCCCACCGATCGGCTGCAAGGCGGCCTGAATGGACCGAGATCGGATCGGCTACGAAGGGCTCGACCGCAGCGGACCAGAGCTCGCCCGCCCAGCGAGCGGCGCAGGCCACATCGTCGCTCCACAGCGGGTCGGAGGCCGGGACGAAGAAGTCCGCCCACACCTGGCTTCCGGGAAGCAGCAGCACCGCTCCCCCACCGCTGCGGCGCCGCAGGATCTCCGCGCCTGCGGCCGCGGCCCGGGCCTGATCCGCAGCCTCGGGACTCTGGGTGCTGCCGAGCACGAGCGCCGCGCCGGTGACCGTGTGGATCCTGGCCACCCTCGCGGCCGCTATCGGGGGCTCGGCCGCTTCGAGCAGTTCCGGCGCCGGGCCGTGCAAGCGCTCCACCGTCCAGCGGCAGCCGCCCGGCGTTCCCGAACCCGGCCCGCAAGGCCCGCTCACGCGGTGCGAAGACCGTCCCGTGGCCGCAGGACCGGGTTCGGCTCGACGCGGACTCCGGCCCTCAGCAGCGGGATCGATCCGCGGCGGCCGCCCTGGTTCGGCTCGACGCGGGCTCCGGTGTCCCGCGCTCACGCGGTGCGAAGGTCGTTTCGCGGCTGCAGGTAGGCCGTCCAGGCATCGGGCACGCCCCCGGCCGCGATCTCGACCCAGGTCGACGGCGACGGCGGCTCGGGACGCCGCCGGAGCCGCATGCCGCTCTCGCTGGGCAGGCGGTCCCGCTTCTTGGCGTTGCAGCGCCGGCAGGCGGCCACCACGTTCTCCCAGGTGTGCTTCCCGCCGCGGCTTCGGGGCACCACGTGATCCATCGTCTCGGCCCGGTCGCCGCAGTACTGGCAGGAGTCCCGGTCCCGTGCGAACACCGCCCGCCGGTTCGGGGAGCGGTGCCGGGGGCGGGGCACGCTCACATAGTGGCTCAGCCGGACCACCGAGGGAACTTCCACCGATCGCCGCTCCGAGCGGAAGGCCAGGCCGGCAGCATGCAGCATCTCCACCTTCTCGGCCAGGACCAGGCACACGGCCCGTCGAGCGCTCACCACGGCCAGCGGCTCGAAGGTGGCGTTGAGAACCAGCACCCCGGACATCGCGGGCAGGCTAGCCGGATCGTCGCGGCAGGTGCCTTTGCCTGCGATTCTGGGCCTGGCACCACTCCAGCCACAAGACGAGGTCGGCGGGCGAGGGAGCGGCGCCGGGATCGCCGTGCATGGTCTCCGACCTGAACCGGACGAGACCGGGCCGGGGCAGCGGCAGGAAGGGAGGCCGGCGCCACCAGCCGTCCGGCGCGAAGCGGGCGAGCTCGACCAGCGCGGTCGGCCAGAGCCGGGGCCTCGCCGCGATAGCCCGGGCCGACCGCATCGCGATTCTCACCGGTCTCGCACGGGGTTGAACCAGGTGAGGCCCCCGAAGCAGGATCATCTCATGCCGTCGGCGTCGAGCGCTTCGCCCACGGCCGCCTTGTCGGCGAGGTCGACTAGCAGATGCCCGCCGCCGTAGCTCGGGAGCGCCGAGCACGGCCCTCCCTCCGGGGCGCCGCCCACCACGAGTTGCAGGCCCTCGACGACCAGCGCCGTGAACGTGAATCCGCGTTGCGCGGCGTTGCGCTTGGCCTCCTCGCCGAGCCCTTCAGGCAGATTCATGGTTGTTCGTATATGCCTAAGCATATCGCTGCTGGATTTCTAGAGATGTCCGGCCGGGTTCCCGGGAACCGGGAGGGCAGATGGTGCGTCGTAGGGGTTGATGGCCGCAGTATCGTCGCCCGCTCGTGGGTCGAGCGCCTTGCATGACCGGGAAGCGCCGGTGAGCGCGGGGTTCGAGGGCTTCTACGCTGTCGAGTACGCGCCGATGGTGAGGCTGGCCCGGGCGCTGGTGGACACCGGTGAGTGCGCCGAGGAGGTCGTCCAGCACGCCTTCGTGAAGGTGTACGAGCGTTGGGGGCGCATCGACAGCCCGGGCGGCTACCTGCGGGCCGCGGTCGTCAACGGGGCCCGCAGCGAACTGCGCAAGCGCGAGGTGCGCCGCCGGGTCGGCCGCCGGCTGCCGCGCCCCGTCGCGCCCGGCGAGCGCGAGTTCCTGCTCGACGCGCTCGACCGGCTCGTCGAGCGGCGCCGTACCGCGCTGGTGCTGCGCTACTGGGCCGACATGTCCGAGCGCGACATCGCGCGGGCCATGGGCGTGCGCCCGGGCACGGTCAAGAGCCTGGTGTCACGGGGCCTGGCCGATCTCAGAAGGGTTCTGGAGCCATGAACGACAGCCCGACCTCCGCAGACCGCCCCGGCTTCCCGGCGGGCGCTGGACAGCACGGAAACGGCTCGACGAACGACAGCCCGACCTCCGCAGACCGCCCCGGCAGAGACGCCACGGCCGGGCCGGACCGGGGGCTCGCGGACGAGCTGCGCCGGGCCGTCGAGGCCCGGGTGGCCGCCGCCGGGGCCGGTCCGGGCCCCGGGGTGGCCGCCATCGCCGATCTGGCCGCGGCCCGCAGGCGCAGACGGGCCGCGAGGCGGGTTGTGCTCGCCGCGGCGGCAACGGTGGCCGTGCTGGCCGGGGCTGTTGTGGGCTGGCGGATGCTGGGCGGGGATCCGGGCACGGAGGTGTTCGTGGTGGCCGCGCCCACCGACCGCGGCGCGCCGGCCGAGGACGCGGCGGCCTCGGCCGAGGCGGGCCCCGATGCTGCCGGTGGCGGAGCGGCGGCTCCTACCGCGGCGGCCCCCACCGCGGCAGCGCCGACGGCGTCCGCTCCGACCGCAGCAGCCCCCGACGGCGGCGCGGCCTCCGGCGAGGCGGCCGGCTCCGTCGATGAGTCGCCGTTGTCGGTCACTCCGGAGGAGCTGTCGACCGGCCCGGTGCTGGCCTGGAGCGAGGTGCAGACCGGCTTCTGGGACCTGTGGGGGCTGCAGTCCCTCGGCGACGGGCGGGTGCTCGCCTACGCCTCGCGCAATGTGGCGCAGCTGCCTCAGATCGACGCCCGGGAGGTGACCGTGGTCACCTCCGACGGCGTCGAGTGGTCAGAGGTCGGGTTGCCCGCCGGGGTGACCGCCCACCATGTCGCCGTCTCCGGCGACCTGTGGGTCGTGGCCGGGTTCGACCGGCCTTCGCCCCCCTTCGCCAGCGCGGAGAGCCGGGTGTTCGTGTCGAAGGACGGCGCGGCCACCTGGGCGGAGCTGGAGCTCGACACGGCCCCGGGCCCGGCGCCGGTGTCGCCGTGGGTGGAGCACCGCACCGTGGTGGCGTCGGTGCTCGTGTCGGGGCAGGACATCGTGCTGGTTCTCGGCGTCTCCGCCCAGCTCGACGTGGAGGGACTGGTCGAGGCCCGCGGCCTGTTGCCGGAAGGCACCTCGGCGGCCGGTTGGGCCTCCGGCGGTTGGGCCTCGGGCGGCGACGCCCACGACAGCGAGGTCACGGTGTTCCTGGACCCGGTCGCGGAGCGGGCCGCCCCGGCGACCCCCGACCTGGCGGACAGCGCCTCCGACGGCGGTGCGGGCAGCCCGGGAGCCGGTGCCGACGGGGCCTGGTCCGGGGAGGAGGATTATGCCTCCGCCTACGCCACGGGCGAGACGCTGCAGTTCACGCTCGAGGAGTTGGAACTGACCGGCGAGGAGCGGGACGCACTGTTCGGCGAGCCCGACTCGCTGCTGCTGGTGTGGAGCGACGGTGACACGGCAACAGAGGCTGTGGAGGCGCCCGGCGACCGCGACACCCTCGGCGCGTACGGCGCGGCCACCGGCGACGGTTTCGTGATCCACGTCGTGAGCCTGTCGCAGGGCTCGATCCTGACCTCCCCCGACGGCCGGACCTGGACCGAGCAACCCGACGACACGTTCGGGCTCACCGGCGCGGCAGCGCATCGGGACTCGGTCTGGGTCGCCGTGGACGAGTCCTCGGGCACGAGCCTGAGACGGGCTGCTTTCGGCGCCGAGCCCCGGACGGTGGTCGGCTTCGAGGGCATCCGGGTGGTGGAGCTCGATGCCGGCCCGGCGGGCTTGTTCGCCACCGCGGCGCCGCTGCCTGTAGCCGGCGCCACCAACGGGTCCGACCCCTACGCGCCCATGCCGGAGGTGCGCATCTCAACCGACGGCTACGAGCTGCGCTACAACGAGCCGCCCGGCGGCGTGACGCTGTGGGATCTGGGCGCCGGCGAGGCGGTCCGGGTCTTCGAAGCCGACGAGCTCGACGGCGACGAGCCCGTCGAGGGCGTGCGGGAGGACGCCGACGAGTCCGGGATGCGGGTCACCTTCACCGATCCCGGCACCGGCGAGGACCTCGTCACCTTCGAGCCCGAGGACTTCGAGCCGGTGTTCGAGGCTCTCATGGCCGAGGGGATCCTGGCGCCCGGCACCGACCTGCCGCTGGAATCCGAGCCCGGGTCCCCGATGCCGGACGAATGGGTTGGATGGTCCGCCGACGGAGTGTCCTGGGGTTGGCAGACGATGACTGAGGCCTTCGGCGCCGGCGCCGGCGAGGCGTGGCTCGAATTCGCGGTCGGCCACGACTTCGTGGTGGCCGCCGTGCAGCCCTTCGGCACCCCGCCCGTGCCCGCGCCAGGCAGCGCCGACGCCCTAGCGGCCCAGCCCGAGCGTGTGCGCGTCTTCACAGCCCCCGCCCCCTGAGCCCCGCCGGACCCCGCACCGCTAAGGTCCGCCGCTGTGGGAACCCCGGCCGCTGAGTCCGGAGCGATGGCCGACGGGACCGTCGCCGCCGCAGTAGAACGAATCGTAAGCCGTTTCGCGCCTCGGCAAATCGTTCTGTTCGGATCGAGGGCGCGGGGCGAAGCGGACACCGACAGCGACATCGACCTCCTCGTCGTGATGCCGGAAGCCGCCGACAAGCACCGGGCCGCCGTGGCGATCCGGCGCGAACTTCGGGACCTGCCCGCGAGCAAGGACATAGTGGTGACTACAGCCGCCGAGATCGAACGCCGCGGCGACATTTCCGGGACAGTGCTACACGAAGCACTTCAGACAGGAACAACCGTCTATGAGCAACGATGATCGGGTTGCCGAAGCGTATCGCTGGCTCCACTATGCGGACGAGGACTTGCGGGTCGGGCAGCGGCTTCTCGCCCTGTCGCCTCCCGCTCCGCGACACGCCTGCTACTTGTTCCAGCAATCGCCGCCCGCGAGGGCTACTGGAGATGCGTAGACCCACGATGTTTGCCGGTCGGAGGCGGGGTCCGGCAAGGCCCGCGCCGCTAGCGTTGGCGTGTGACCGCGGACTTCGACAGATGGGAGGGCAGCCTGGCCCGCCGGGGCGAGCCTGTCGATCCGCCGGTCATCACCGTCCCGATCAAGCCGAGCCCACGGGGCGGATCAGGGACCTTTCTCGCGGCCGATAGCGATGGCGAGCAGTGGTGGGTCAAGCCTCTCAACAACAACCAGGGCGAGCGAGTCACCGTCACGGAGGCCGTGGTCGGGGCCGTCGGAGCGCTCGTCGGTGCCCCAGTCTGCGCCTCGGCCATCGTCTTCCTGCCGCCGGAGATCGAAGGCTGGGAGTTTCGGCGCGGCAGCAGGATCACGAGCGGATACGCGCATGCGTCGCGCGGTGTCGACAACGCTGTGGAGCACCGGTCGCTGCTGTACCGCGACCGCGATGACAATGCGCGCCGACACGTCGGAGCGTTCGCCATCCACGACTGGTGCTGGGGCGGCGACGATCAGTGGCTCTATGCCGAGACCGAGGACCGCATGCTGTACAGCCACGACCACGGCTGGTACCTGCCCGAGACCGGCCCGACATGGAGTGTTGATGCTCTGATCTCCCGAGTGGAGCAAGCTCATGTGGCAAGTTGGCCAGCAACCGGCTTGGACCCGGAGGTCATCGTCGCATTTTCCGAGCGTCTAAGGACGCTGACGCGCGACGACCTGGTCTCGGTCTTGGGAGGCATCCCCGATTCGTGGCCGGTGAGCGACCTGGAACTTGAAAGGGTGGGCTGGTTTCTTGAGAGCAGGGCCCCGCGAGTTGCTGACAGACTGGAATCGATAGGAGGATCGCTGTGAGGTACGTCTATTCGCTCATTCGGTTCGTTCCGGATCCGGCCCGAGGCGAGTTCGTGAACGTCGGGGCGATCGTCGGAAGCGAGGCGTCCTCGGAGTGGCAGGTGCGGCAGGTCCAGAACCCGGTACGCGCCCGCGCCATCGACGAGCACGGCTCACTCGGAGCCGTGTGGTCCTTCATCGATCGCGTCGGTTTTGAGATCGACGACTTCGAAGCGGCTACGCATTCGTTGTTCGAGCCCGGCGTGGAACTGACGGAGGAGTGGTTGTGGCGACTTCACGCCGACCACCAGAACATCGTTCAGTTGAGCGCCCCGGCGCCGATGGTCGCTGAGTCAGCGGACGGCGCGCTGGAGCAGATCTTCGACCTGATGGTCCTTGATCCTGCTGCCCGCAAGCGCTCCTTCACGAACAAGCACACGGCACTCGCGGCGCTGCGCAGCGCCTACAGCGGGCTCGACATCACAAGAGGCAGTGAGTTGCGCGAGCGCGTCACCTTGGAGACTCCGCATCACACCACGAGGTTCGATTTCGCGGTAGCGAACGGCCGGGTTGTGCAGCTGGCACGGGCCTGGTCCTTCCAGGTGCCGGACCAGGCGGCGCTGGCCGAGCAGGTGAAGGCCTGGGGCTGGACCGTGCAGGAGGCGCACAGTACTGGAGGCCGTGTCCGGACCGCGACCGGCGAGTTCGATGCCGACAACGACATCGACATCGAGGTGGTCTACGTGCCGGCGCTCCCGCCGCAGGCGGCGCCCGCGTTCGTGGACGCCAAGCACATCTTCGAGACGCTGGGGGTTCGGGCCGTCCCCCACGACCTAGCGGACGACGTCGCGCGGCGGGCCCGCAAGCTCCTCGGCCCACTGCCAGGGCAACTTCGAGCCTGACCCGCGACACAAATTGAAGGCTTCAGGACTCCATGTGCATGTCGGACCGGAGGCGACCGGCCGACTCGAAGCCGGCAGTGGCCTCTGGCCTCACCAGCGTGGAGCCCGTGGAGGAATCAGGTCGCGGCGGGTGGCGCAGGGCGCGGGGCGCGCAGCGGAGCAAGGTGCCTGCCGAGGTACTGATTCGGCGCCTTCGGGATGACGGCTGGGACGCTCTCATCACGCCGAGTGTCTCGGAACCGTACGTTGCGGCACAGCGTCTGCCCCGCGCCGACTACTGAGTGGTGCTGTGGACGGTGGTCATCTCCATGCCGGTGGCGGTGACGATCTTGACGGCGATACGGCCTCGTTCGGGAGGGTCGAAGGGGGCTGAGCGCATGGCGGTGAGGGCTTCCTGCTCGGCGTCGTCGGCGCCTTTGCCGAGTTCCTTCAGGAGCTTCGACGCCATCTCGCCAAGCCGGTCTCGGGGCTGGAGGGCGTGCCAGTTCAGCACCCGCACCGTCACCGCTCCCAGCACGCCTCGCCTGCCTGCCGGCAGGAGCCCCATTCGGCTCGTTGGTCTCGCTGCGCCAGTGGAACAGCAACTGCCGGGTGGCCGCGGTTGCGCCCGGATAGTCGTCGGCCCGCCACCGCTGCACCATCACCCGGATCCGGTTCACCAGTTCGTTCTGTTCGGGCGGAACCATGTCCATCTGAAGCTGCGGATCGCGGACCTTCGGCACGATGCTGAGCGACTGGCTCGGCCTCCGGCCGTCGACGGCCACGCCGGTGGACGTGTTGTCCGGCGCCAGGTCCCAATGCCGGGAGGGCTCCTCATGGGGCCGGTTCAGAACCGGCCGGCCGATGTGGTCCAAGGCGCGGCCCGGCAGCGCCAAGGCTCTGCTGCTGGTGACCAGCTTCACGTCCTCAGCCGAGTCGCGTGCAGTCGCCTCCGAGGTC
>JAPPLH010000099.1 GCA_028819505.1 Acidimicrobiaceae bacterium | reverse complement strand
GCCTTCATCTGGGCAATCTCTGCTTGCAGCCCGGTCGGGGCGTGCTCTCCCGCCGGCTGTGCCGAACGCTCCGCAAGCTGCTGACGCCCCTTCAACGAGGACTGCACGCCCTCGCTGGTGTCTGTCAGATGGCGTGCGGTCGAACTTCAACGGGGGATCGGGCTTCGCTGCACGGCCGTACGCGAACGCCAACCAGAAACAGAACTGGAACGCAGGCGCACCGCCGACGCACATGAGCCTCGCTGCCACACCGGCGGCTTGCTCGGATCGAGGCCTGGTAGCGGGAGCAGGGCCGGGCGTTGCGCAGAGCCCGTTCGGCTGAGTAGAGGTGGTGTCAGCAGGCAGCCGCAGCGCGCAGCGCTTGGCGAATCTGGCGGTGGCCGCCTGCTGAGAGCGCACCGAGTCTGCGCTTGAGCAGTGACTTGTGCACCGCGGCGAGGTTGTCGAACGACGCGACGCTGGGCCTGTGGAGCCCGTTGCTGCGGCCCACCGGGATGCAGGTGGGAATGTCGCGGACGGTGGACGTCACCGGGGCGACGAGCACGCTGTTCAGCACAGGGATGGCCTCATCGCGCGTCACCACCAGGGCAGGGCGGTTCTGGCCGGCGGGGGTCTCCATGAGCCACAGTTCTCCTTGGGCTACCACGGCTCGGCCTCGACCATGGCGATTCCGTTCGCTAGGGCCATCGCGTCGTCGGTTGCGCTCTGGGGCTGCCGCCGGTACGAGTCGGCGATCATCCGCCCCACCCGTTCGCGTTCCACGGAGTCTGCGAGGCAGTCCAAGGCCTTGCGGATCACTTCGGAGCGGTTCCCGCCGACCCCCTCGGCGACCAGCCGGTCGAGGGTCTGCATCTGGTCGGCGCTGAATCTGGTCGGAACAGCGGTTGTCATACAATCAGTATACGCAGTTCGTGGTCCGACCACCGTCGGCCTGTTCGGCTTGGAGTCCAACGCCGACGTCCATAGGATGTACCGGCGACGCAGCGTCGCATTCCAACGCGGCACGGAGCCCCTTCCCAGCATCGCCGAACTGGAGCTGTTAGGGCGCTGGCCGCCGCCGGCCGCCTGACGGCCGCTACCGCAGCGCCGTTCGCGACGTGCCGTGCGCCGATGGCTGCGGCTCGACGGACTTCGGATGAGCGGCTCAGCCGAGTCCGTGTTGGCTTGGGGCCCAGACGAGTTCAGCTAGATCGCGATAGAGCGCTTGGCGCTCGTCGATGTCGGCCTTCGTAAACGCGGACGGGAATGGCGTGAACGCCAGCCCGTGGGTGTCGATGAGCCTCAGGAAGGTCGGGTTGTTCTGGTACATCCTGGGATGGAGCGACCTGGCGAGCGGGTTCTGGCCGTAGTAGTGCTCGACCTTGTCCTTGTAGTCCATCGCGCCGTAGCTGGCGTTGAAGTCCTTGGGCAGCAGAAGCAGTGCGCCGATCCTGTTGCGGTGTCGCTGGAAGTCGTCTGAGTGGTCGAAGTCGTCGGTGTGCCGGTCGAAGCGGTCGGCCCAGATGTGCTCCACCTCGAAGGGGTGCCTGCGGTCGGTTTCGCCGAAGTAGTCGGCGAAGCTGCCGGCGCTGCCCAGTTCTTGGTCGAGCCAGGCTGTGATCCGGGCGAGGATGTAGTGGATGTGCCAACGGTTGCGTTTGGTGAGCCGGAGTCTCAGGAGTCCGTCGAGTCGTTCGTCTTCGCTGTCGAGCCATTCGACAAGGACCTGCCTGACCTCCTCAGTCGGCTGGTTCCGCAGACTCTTCATCAGGTTGAACATCGTGTAGACGACGGTGGAATAGCCGAAGTTGCGGTAGTTCACCATGCGCCGCACGAAGTAGATCTCGAGGCCGCCGGCAATTAGGGCCGCCTTGTCGCGGAACGTGTCGTGGTCGTCGTCGGGGGTCACGGCCGCGAGGATCACCGGCAGTTGCAGAGTGAAACCGGCGCAGGCGTTGTGGTAGACCGATTCGAAGCCTCTCGGCGGTTCCCAGCGGGCGCGAAGCAGCTCGAGGTAGCGGCTGCTGAGGCCCATGAACTCATGCTCAACGAAGCGCCGGAAGTCGTCGGGCCGGGAGAGGCCGATGCTGGCGGCGTTGTCACGAACCCACTTGTGGAACGCCGTGCCGATGATCTCGAAGTCGCCGGGTGCGGCCTTCGACTTGCGCTGGCGCTGGGTCTGCGCGTAGTTGCCGCGCAGCCAGGCCTTCATGAACTCCGCGTCGGCATTCTCCTCGAAGTCGGCCAACTCTGCGACACGGTGCCGCCAACGTGTGTTGAGGTCGTCGATCACGGCCTCGTCTCGCACCTCCGAGAGCAGGAAGCTCTTGAGCATGTCGGTGCTGCTCAGCCGCAGGCCCCGGTCGTTCATGGTCTCGAAGATCTCCAGAGCCATGTCCTGGCTGGGCGTCCCGATGTCGACGAACATCACTCTGTCTTGGAGCCAGTCCGAGAAGTACGCGAGCGCCATGCCCTGAAGGTCGTCGGGGAAGCGGGCGCAGATCGTGGCATACCGCTTCCAGATGTTCTGTACGGAGGCCGGCTGCCCGTCGGGGTCGTAGTCCTCTCCGTTCAGGATCGCCGTCATGCACAGGTCTCGTTCCTCGACGTCGAGGTTGAACGTCTTGCGCCCGTACCTTGTCGAGAAGATCAGCGAATCGAGCGACGACAGCTCGTCGCTGTTCGTGTCGGCCAGCGAACGGCGCAGATAGATGAGCAGCAGGCTCAGCGTGGTGATCCGCTGCTGCCCGTCGACCAGATACCGCACACCGCCCTTCTGGACCGTCACGATCGGCCCGAGGAAGTACGGCCGGTACGACTCGACGTCGGGTCGTTCGTGTGCCGGGTCGAACTCGCTGCGGAAGCGGTCGGTCAAGTCGTCGATGAGACTCTCGACCTGGGCCTTCTTCCAGTTGTACTCGCGCTGGTAGTAGTCCAATCCGTACCGGCTGTTCGACAGGAGTTGGCTCACCTTGCGGGCCGTTCCGGTGATCTGCTGAATGTCCATCGCCCCCGAAGTGTATGGCCCCCCTAGCTGGTGCATCAGTTGATGCGGTCACGACGGTCATTGCGGTTCGCCTATGCGGGAGATCCGCGGCAGCGGTCGGGACTCGGGGATCGGCAGCGCGCATCCGGCGGACGCCTGTTGCTTGTTGTGGATCGTTCTTCTGGCCCATGCCTGGATTCTGCCGATGACACAGGACATATATTCGCATAGCCTGGAAATGCTTGACAGATGTCATAGGGGTGTGCGATACTGGGTCTATGGCGATCGAACTGGTTGAGCGGCTTGATGAGGCGGCCTCGGAGTTGCTGGAGTATCTGAAGGGGGGCGTGGTCTCCTCGGAGGAGATGCTGGAGGTGCTGTCTGGGACCAGGGCGGTGCGCGGCAAGCTCGACAGTGTGCAGGCTCTGGCCGCGGCGGGCGTGGCCGGCAGCCGCAACCATGGCGACGGTGGGGCTCATGTGCTCGCTGAGAGCACCGGGATGTCGCGTCACGACGCCCGCAGCCAAGTGCGGACCGCCGAGGCGGTCGGTTCTATGCCTGCGGTGCGGGAGGCTGTTGAGGATGGTCGGGTGTCTCTCGCCAACGCCAAGCATCTCGCCGACGCGCTCGACAAGACCAGCGTCGGAGAGGTCGAGTCCGATAGCGATCTTCTGGCCAAGGCGGAGTCGCTGCGGCCCGAGCAGTTCGCCAAGGAGGCCAAGCGGTGGGCCGCTGAGCGTCAGGCCGACGGCGGCGAGGCGGAGTACCGCCGGCTGCGGGCTCGGCGGGCGGTAAGGGTCTGGGACGGCGATGACGGCATGGTGCATCTGTATGGGCAGTTCGATCCGGTGACCGGGCGGCGTATCCGCAACCGGCTCAACCGCGACGCCCACCGGCTGTTCGACGCCGACACGCGGCGCGCCCGCGGCCTGGACGCAGCCGGCAACGGCCGCGGCCTGCATGGCACCGATGAGGGCCAGACCCGCGCCGGCGGCGAGACGCGCTCGCTGAAGCAGTGCATGGCCGACGCGTTGGATCACATGACCCGAGCCGCCGCCAGTGGCGGCAAGCCGTACGCCGATATTGCGCTGGTGGCCCGCCTCGACCCCGACGCTGAGAAGTTGATGGTCTCCACCGCTGACGGCGACCCGCTTCCCGCTTCGGTGATCGAGAGGCTCGCGGGCGAGTCGTCATGGTTCGGGTTGGTGCTCAGCGCCAAGGGTGTGCCGATGTGGAAGGGCCGCAACACCCGTCGGGCCACCGAGTCGCAGTTCCAGGCGCTGATGGCGCTCTACGGTGGCTGCGCCGGCTGCGGTGAGCCCGACGAGAACAAAGTGCATGCCCACCACATGGACCCCTTCGCACGCGGCGGCGGCACCGACCTCGACAACCTCATCCCGCTTTGCTGGAACTGCCACAACAACATCCACGACCGTCAATGGCAAGTCGTGTACACCGGCGACGGCAAACACACAATCAGACCCCCCGACCGCATCCACCACGGCCCGGCACGCCTGCCCGACACCGCCCCCCTATTCGGTCCGGCGGAGCAAGCAACTGACACTGCTCCCAGGATCACGGCCGGAACCGGCGGCGGGGGCAGAGCCGAGCCTACCGGGCCCCAAGCCGCCCGAGCCGCACTGCACAGGGCCCGCGCGGCTCAGTACGACACCCAGGCTGTCCGTGCGTAACGAGCTGCGCTGAGGCTGGCGGTGGCGTCGGCCCGGCTGGCTACAGGTACAGGCCGGTGCTGCCTTTGTCTAGGCGTTCGGCGGCCACGGCGTGGA
>JAPPLH010000109.1:14082-47020 GCA_028819505.1 Acidimicrobiaceae bacterium | reverse complement strand
GCGTGAACTTCAATGAGAAACCCACCTATGGGGTGGGCAACTGCTTGAAGTTCCGGCCGCATCCCGGCAGCGAGACCACGTCACCGCCGCGGGGGCGGCTAGCCGGGGCGCACCTTCACGGGCAGCAGGCGCTGGTTCACGGGGTCGGCGGCGAGGTTCAGACCCTCCAGCGTGTAGGCGCCGAGCAGCACAAGGCAGTCGTCGCCGCCGAACACCACCCGTGTGACCTCGCGCATGCCGTCGACTGAGGCCCATGCCCGCCCGGCGTCGTAACGCTCCGTCCGCCCGTCGGCGAACTGCAGCTCGATGCTCCCGTCTCGGTCCACGCCCAAGTCGTCGAGCATGCGGCCCGGCACCGTCGTGAGGAACGCTCCGGTGTCGACCAGCGCCTCCAAATCCAGGCTCCGCTCCCCGTCCATGCTCGTGAGTCGCAGCGCGCAGTTGAAGGTTCCCATGTTCCGCTTCCTCGGAGTGCGTATTGACAGTCTTCTTGTATTTCAGGGTAACTGAGCTTTGATCAGGGCGCAACTCGCGACAGGCGGCACCACCGGTCCGGCCAGGCCGCCAGGATCGAAGCCGTTGGTGGCTACTGATGTGGCGAGGCCCGCGCCGACAAGATCCGATCCAGAGCGTCTCGCGGTGTGGCGGGGCCATTCCCGCTCGTGTTCGCTTCGCTCACGGGCCGTTCGGGCCACGGCTCCGCCCGTGTGCCGGGTTCGCTCGTCAATCCGCGGGGCCTCTTCCGACCGTCCGTTCAAGAGGCGGGTTTCCTGTCGCCCGACGATTGCACGACTGGGCGTTGCGCCACCCGAACCGTACTCCGGGCCGCACCGGCTCGGAGTGCCGTGACCGGGGACCAGTCTTGCAGCATGTGGGGTCGAAACCGGCCAGGGCCCGCAGGCCGACGGTGGCCTGTCGCTGCCCCCCACTAGATTTGTGCAGATGAGCGGCACCTGGCTCGCCGGTCCGGCGAGTGGAGACTAGGCGTTCCGATGAGGGCAGATGTCGCCTTGGCGGACTTCTTCTCGGGCTGCGGCGGGACATCGTTGGGTTTCGCGCAGGCGGGCATCGCTCCCGTGATGGCGGTCGACTGGGAGGCGGATGCGGCCGCGACGTTCCGGTTGAACTTCCCAGAGACCGTCGTCATCGAGCGAGACATCCGCGACCTCGGAGTCGACGACGTCCATGCTGCGCTGCCGCCTTCGGGGGACCGGGTCAGGCTGTTCGCGGGGTGCGCGCCCTGCCAGCCCTTCGCCGGGCACCGCCACGCGCCGACGCACCGCGACGGCCGTTCGTTGCTGCTGCTGGAGTTCCTCAGGTTCGTGCAGTCCATGCAGCCGGAGCTGATATTCGTGGAGAACGTCGCAGGGATGCAGCGGCTGAGCGCTTCGCAGGGCCCCTTCGCCGAGTTCGTGGACGAGGTCTCAAAGACCCACCATGTCGCCTACGACACGATCTCCAGCGCTGACTACGGGATTCCCCAGACCAGGCGGCGGCTCCTCTTCGTGGCCAGCCGTCTCGGACCGATCGGCATGCCTGCGCCGACGCACGGCTTCGGAGCAGAACACCCGCATACGACAGTGCGGGAGTGGATCAGCGATCTGCCTCCGCTCGCCGCCGGGCGCGAGCACCCTGACGTGAGCAGCCACCGGGCCATGCGGCTCTCGAGTCTGAACCTCGCCCGCATTCGCGCCACGCCCGAGGGAGGCGACCGCCGGGACTGGCCCAGGCACCTCTGGCCCGACTGCCACCGGGGCGGCTTCGGTGGCCACACCGACGTGTACGGCCGGTTGAGCTGGGACAAGAAGGCCCCGGCCCTCACGACGAGGTGCATCAGCTACAGCAACGGGCGGTTCGGCCATCCGGACCAGGACCGGGCGCTCAGTGCCCGGGAGGCAGCCCGGCTGCAGACGTTCCCGATCGAGTTCCAGTTCACCGGGAGCCTGGCTTCGCAGGCGAGGCAGATCGGCAACGCGGTACCGGTCGCGCTCGCCCGCCGATTCGGGCAGCACCTGATGGAGCACGCAGCGAAGTTCGCGAGCAGCCGGACCGGCAGCGCCCGGCCCTCGCGAGCACCGAGCGGCGACAGCACTCCCGAGATGACGAGGCACGCGGCATGACGGCGTTCAGGGCTCGGGCCCGAGCGGTCGACATGCTGGGACGGCAGCAGATCGCCAACCTCCCGACTGCCCTCAGCGAGCTGTTCAAGAACGCCCACGACGCGTACGCCACCGCGGCGATAGCCGATTTCTTCCGAGCACAGAACGTCCTCGTGGTGAGCGACGACGGCGTGGGGATGGACCGAGACACGTTCGAGCGGTCGTGGCTCACGATCGCCACCGAGTCGAAGCTGGAGCCGGACTCGACGCCGAGGCCCTCAGGGATGAGCCCGAGAGTGCAGCTCGGCGAGAAGGGCATCGGCCGATTCGCCATCGGCGCACTCGGCAGCCAGGTACTGGTCGTGTCCAAGCGGGATGGCTGCCCTGCGGTCGCCGCGCTGGTCAACTGGAAGATGTTCGAACTTCCCGGCATCGACTTGGACGAAGTGCCCGTCGGCTTGGTCGAACTCGGCGACGAGGGGCTGACCGCGGCCGATGTGGCCCGCCTCAAGACGCCGCTGGCGGATGCCCTGAGTCGTTTCCGACGGTTGTACCGAGCGAAGCACTTGTCTGGGTTGTTGGACGGCATCGACAACACGCTGGACGCGCTGCCGGACGACCCCTTCCGGGCAGTGCCCGACCTCGGGCCGCTCGGTCCGGCCGGCACGATGTTCTTGATCTCGTCCGTGTCGGAGGATCTCGCCGCAGAGATCGGCGCGCCCGGATCCAAGGAAGCATCGCTGTTCGGGAGGACGCTGCACGGCTTCACCGACTCCTGGCTCGGCGAGGCATCCACTCCCGAGTTCGCGGTCGACTTCGTCGATCATCGCGGCGGCGGCGACTCGGAGAGCTTGCTGCGGCCCGACGACTTCTTCGGAACGGCGGACTTCGAGCAGGCGGACCACCACATCCACGGCGAATTCGACGAGGACGGCGACTTCCTCGGCACGATCAGGATCTTCGACGAGGAGGCGGAGGACTGCAGTGTCAGATGCCCGGACTCGCTGCGGCCCCGCTGCGGGCCGTTCTCGTTCGAACTCGGAGTGGTGCAGGGCAACGCCAGCGAGTCGAGGCTGGACCCAGAAGCGTTCGGCGCCATGAACGCCAAGCTGAAGCGGCTCGGCGGCCTGTACGTCTACATGGACGGGATCAGGGTGCAGCCGTACGGTCGCCCCGACGTCGACTACCTGGAGATCGAGGAGCGACGAACCCTGGGGGCCGGGTACTACTACTTCTCCTACCGGCGGATGTTCGGTGCCGTCAGCCTCACGAGCCGACGGAACCCCGGACTGCACGAGAAAGCGGGCAGAGAGGGCTTCACGCGCGGCCGCGCCTACTCGGATTTTCGAGAACTCCTCATCAACCTGCTCAAGAAACTGGCTGAGCAGTATTACCGACCCAACGCTCCCCAGGTCCGAGCCTACGAACTGGGCCGTGAGCGCCTGGTCAGAGAGGACCGGCTCCGAAAAGAACGCGAGAAGCAAGCCGCGGCGGGGCGCAAGCGGCTGCGAACACGGCTCGCATCAGCCGTCGAGTACCTGTCCGAAACCGACTTCCAGGAACGGGCATCGGAGATAGTCGAGGACCTCAGCACGCAACTCGCGGCCGCTGACCGACTCCAACCGGCCACGAGACAGATCGCACAGGCCAGACGTGCCCTACGCGAGTTGGTGGAGCCGCTCGAGTTCGACGAGCCGGACGGCTTCGCGCCGTCGAGACCGATGCGCCAGGACATGATGTTGGTCGAGCGCGGTGCGGCGGATGTGGAGGAGTCGTACCTGCTGCCAGCCCTCGAGCTCGTGGACGATCTCGCCGGGGCCACGGAGGCTCGCTTGACTGCACGCGAGGCAGACGAGCAGGAGCGAAGGCGGTTCGCGAAGTCGAAGATCGTGGCGGCGACCGACCAGATGGCGGTCGCCGAAGCTGAAGCGATCAGCGCCCTGGAAGCGTTGAACACGAACGCGAGGTCGGCTGTTCGGACGTTGCTAGCCGACTTCGACGATCGTCTTCAACAAGTCGCGGACCCGCGCAGTTCGGATAGTGCCGGCTGGATACGGGAGCAGGCCGAATTCGAGCAGGTACTGGACTCCCTGACCACCGACACGCGAAAGGAACTCTCACGAGTCACGAACCTCATTCGAGCGAGCGACCTCGTGTTCACTAACAGCGCCCCGGTACCCGCGGAGCTCGCGGCCGCCGCCGACGCTGAGATCGTCGAGTTGCGCGCCCAAGCCGACGACCAGCTCGAGTACGTGCAGCTGGGCATGGCGCTGGCGGTGGTCGATCACGAGTTCCGATCGACGGTCGCGAGCATCCGGAGCGATGTGCGGAGGGTCGGGTCCTGGGCGAGGAAGAACCCGCAGCTGATCGGACTCTACGAGGACCTGCGACGGGACTTCGACCATCTCGACAGCTACCTCACGCTGCTTACGCCGATGCAGCGGCGGCTGAGACGCGCCACGACGACCATCAAGGGCAGCGACATCTCCCGTTTCCTCAACGAACTGTTCCGCGAGCGCCTCCGCGCCGAGCGCACCGAGATCCGCGCCAGCCGGGAGTTCGAAGCCGCCAAGATCATCGGCTACGCGTCGACGTTCTATCCGGTGTTCATCAACCTCGTCGACAACAGCCTGTACTGGATCCAAAGCGCCGGACCGGACGCTTCCAAGAGCATCATCGAACTGAGCACGAGCGGGGACACCCTCATCTACCGGGACACCGGGCCGGGAATCGCCGAGGACATAGCCGAACGAGTGTTCGACTTCGGCTTCACCACCAAACCGGGAGGCAGCGGCCTGGGTCTCGCCATCGCGAGCCAGGTCCTCGACAGGTCCGGATGGTCGATCGGGCTAGGAAGCTGCGACACCGGTACCGAGTTCTTGATCCGCCAGCGAAGGCAGCCGTGATGACTGCCATCAGCGACTACTTCCGCACGGCCCTGCTGATCGACGACCGCGTGGAGCCCGACTATCGAGCGCTAGAGGACATCGGCATCAGCCAGGCCGACGCACCTCCGAGCGAGCCCGGGCCGGGCCTTGTGGAGCCTCCACCGGAGGACGAGACGCCGGTGCTCCCGTCGAGCCTGGTAGGCGCATTCCTCGCGGAGGGCGTGGTGTGCAGCGTTGTCGAACCGACCGACGATCCCGCTGAGATCGAACTGACGGCGTTACGAGGCGCTCAGATAGCCGACTTGTTGATTCTCGACTGGCTCCTGTTCGGGAATGCCTCCGCCACGATGGGTGCCATTGGTGAGATCGCCGAACAGAACAGGTCCCGTCTCCGGGTGATTGTCGTGTTCACCGGCGCACACAGCTTGAGCGATGTGGCTGCTCGCCTCGTCGAGGAGCTGGACTTCCAGGGCGACGACTTCGTGCTCAGGCGCGGCAACACAGTCGTTCTGGTCTTCGGCAAGCCGGGACCACCCCTGACCGGCGGAGAGGCCCGACGACAACCCTCGTCTGACTATCGCGACCTGCCGGGAATGATCCGAGACGACCTCGAGATGATGTTCAGGGGACTAATGCCCGAGTTCGCCTTCCGAGGTATCAACACACTGCGCGAGGCGGCTCCGCGGATACTCGCGACGTTCAACTCAGACTTGGACGGTGCAGTGCTGGTGCATAGAGCACTGCTACCGGAGCCCGACGACGCGGGCCCGCAGTTTGTGAAGCTGTTGGCGAGCGACTTCGAGCAGGCGATGCACGACGAGCGGATAGGGGAAGTCTGGGATCAGGAGTCCGTGCGCGCCTATGTTGAGCGCACCACGCTGCACAGCTCGCCCGATCGGTTGGCGAAGAGGTTGAGGAGCAACCAGGCCGTTTCCGGCGAAATCAAGGCCCTCGATGACTCGGAGTTGGCCCGAGAGGCGATCGTCGACGGCCTGTCAAGGATCGGCATGACGGACAGGGAAGTGTCTCGGGCCGTCGGCGATCTGGCGGAATCAGTCGGCAGCACCAAGGCATCGAACGAGTCCTTGGCCTCATTGATGAGCTCAACCAGCCTTGGTGAGACGCCACCGAGGCTCGAACTGGGCGTAGTGCTTCAAGATGAAGAGGGATGCTACTGGCTCTGCATGCAGCCCCTCTGCGACAGCGTCCGCCTCGATTCGAGCCGGGCGTTCCCCATGCTGCCCCTCGTTCTCGACCCACGGGAGCCGGCGGCCATGATCCGTTCTCCCGCTGGAGACGCCGTCCGCGTCGGTTTCGAGTCGAGTCCGCACCGGCTGGTCATGCTGGAGTTTCGGCCTGGACCTGAGCGAGCGGTCATCGCAGACGGTGATCCCTCGAACTGGCGCTTCACCAGCGACGATGGCGCTGAGTATCGTGCGATCACGCGACTCCGGCCTGAGGTGGCGGCGCAGGCCGTGCATGGCCTCGCTTCCGCAGCCTCCCGCACGGGCGCAGACGCCTCGGAGTGGCTGAGACGAGGGGCATCGTCATGATCGGTGGTGCATCGGGATGTCGCGCCAGGGGACGTCCCGGTCGAAGCCTGGCTCTCTCGGCAGGCCCAGAGCGCGCTCGGCCACGTTGTTGCGCATCACCTCGTCGGTGCCTCCGCCGATCGACACCGCGTAGCGCCCCATCAGCTCGTGACGGGCCCATCGGGCCGGCTCGCCGGTGCCGGCCACCACGGCCAGGCCGCCGAGTTCGGTGGCCAAGTCACCGCTGCGCCGCTTCGACTCGGCGGCGAACAGCTTCATGATCCCGGGGTCGATCGGGGGCGGCTCGCCCCGACGCACCGCCTTCTGGATGGTCTCGCCCATCCAGCGCTGCATCCGCTCCCGGGCCCAGGAATCGACCAGCCGCTGGCGCACCAGAGGATCGCGGAGGCGGCCGTGGCGGCGGGCCAGCTCCGACAGCGGCGCCACCACGCTGGCGCCCGTGCGGTCGCCGATGAACGCCGACTCGTTGAGGAGGACCGTCCGGGCCGGCGCCCATCCGCCGTCGATCTCGCCCACGACGTTGGCGGCGGGCACCCGCACATCGTCGAAGAAGACCTCGTTGAAGTGGGCCGAGCCGTTCATCTGCACCAGCGGCCGGGCCTCGATCCCCGGCGAGTCCATCTCGACGAGCAGGAATGTGATGCCCCGGTGCTTGGGCGCGTCGGGGTCGGTCCGCACGAGCAGGAACCCCCAGTCGCAGAACTGGGCCTGCGAGTTCCACACCTTCTGCCCGTTCACCACGAATTCGTCGCCGTCGCGCTCGGCCCGCATGGCCAGCCCGGCCAGATCGCTCCCCGCGCCCGGCTCGCTGAACAGCTGGCAGAAGGCCAGCTCCCCGGACAGCAGCCCGGGCACGAAACGGAGCTTCTGCTGCTCGGAGCCGTGGCGCAGCAGCGTGGGCCCGAGCATGGCGATGGTCGCGCCGATGAACCCGGGCCACTCCTCGTAGCCCGCCGCCACCTCGGAGAAGATGCGAGCCTGCCAGGGCTCGCCCCCGCCTCCGCCGTAGGCACGGGGCCAGGTGAGACCGGCCCAACCGTGCTCGAACAGCGTGCGCTGCCACGCCCGCCCGCTCCGGAAGGACTCCTCGCCCCGGGCCTCGTCGACATATAGCGGGACCCGCCACAGGTCGTCGTAGGACCGGGCGGTGGCGTGACGGTCGTGCCAGTCCCGCACCCTGGCCCTGAACCCGGCCTGCTCCGCAGTGTCGCCCGAGTCGCGGCCGGCGTCCTGATCGTGTTCTCGGTTGATCACGGCGGTCCTTTCAGGCGCTCTCATGCGAGACCGTTACCCTCTGCGGGCGTGTGCGGGGACTCCGAACGCTACCGAGGGGCTCTTGCGGCTCGCAGGGCCCGGCCATGCGGCATAATCGACGCACAGACAACCGAGAGGGGACCTGCGATGAGTGAGGCATACATAGTCGGCGCCGTCCGGACCCCGACCGGACGCCGCGGCGGCGGGCTGTCCGGGGTGCATCCCGCCGACCTCGGGGCGGCCGCCATCAAGGCGCTGCTGCGCCGCACCGGCGTCGACCCCTTGGCCGTCGAGGACGTGATCTTCGGCAACCTCGACAACGTCGGACCCAACGCGGGCGACATCGCCCGCACCTCCTGGCTGGCCGCGGGCCTGCCCGAGGCGGTTCCCGGCGTCACCGTGGACCGCCAGTGCGGCTCGGGCCAGCAGGCAGTCAGCTTCGCGGCCATGGGCGTCATGGCCGGGGTGAACGACCTGGTGGTGGCGGGCGGCGTGCAGAACATGTCCATGGTGCCCATCGGAACCGCGCTGGTCGCGGCCGAGCCGCTGGGCCACGACGATCCGTTCAGTGGCTCGCAGGGATGGGTGCAGCGCTACGGCACCCAGGAGGTGTCGCAGTTCCGGGGCGCCGAGATGATCGCCGAGAAGTGGGACTTCAGCCGGGCCGACATGGAGGCCTACGCGCTGGAGAGCCACCGCCGGGCCGTCCAGGCCATCGACGAGGGGCGCTTCGTCGCCGAGGTCGAGCCGGTCGCCGGCGTGACCACCGACGAGGGTCCCCGCCGCGACACCTCCCTGGAGAGGATGCAGTCGCTGCCGACGCTCACCGAGGGCGGGCGGCTCACCGCGGCGGTCTCCAGCCAGATCAGCGACGGGGCGGCCGCTCTCCTGGTGGCCTCCGAGAGGGCCGTGGAGCAGCACGGACTGGAGCCCAGGGCCCGCATCCATCACATGTCGGTGCGGGGCGACGACCCGATCTACATGCTGACCGGCCCCATCGGTGCCACCGCCTACGCGCTGGAGCGCACCGGCATGGCCATCGACGACTTCGACCTGTTCGAGTGCAACGAGGCGTTCGCGCCGGTGCCGATGGCCTGGATGCACGCGCACGACATCCCCCACTCCAAGGTCAACGTCAACGGCGGGGCCATCGCTCTCGGCCATCCGCTGGGCTGCACCGGAGCCAAGCTGATGACCACCCTGCTGCACGAACTGGAGCGCACCGGCGGACGCTGGGGCCTGCAGACGATGTGCGAGGGCGGCGGCCAGGCCAACGTCACCATCATCGAGCGCCTGTGAGCGACCTGGGTCCCGGGATGCAGCGCCGCTCCGGGGTGAGCGGCCTGGCGCATCACAAGGTGGTGCTGGTCACCGGTGCGGCCGGCGGCATCGGCCGGGCCGCGGCTCAGCAATTCGCCGCGCAGGGCGCAGCCCACGTCGTCGTGGCCGACATCGACGCCGAGGGCGCTCACGCCACGGCCGCCGCCATCGACGAGGCCTCGCGGGCGCCTGCGGGAGGCTCGGCCGTGGCCGTCGACGTGACCGACGAGGCCGCCGTCATCTCGATGGTGGACGGGATCGTCGCCGATCACGGCCGCCTCGACATCGCCTTCAACAACGCCGGGATCGCCGACCACATGTCGGAGTTCCACCATCTCGACAAGGCCCGCTGGGACCGCATGATCGCGGTCAACTTGACCAGCGTGTTCCTGTGCATGAAGCACGAGCTGCGCCACATGGCCGAACAGGGCGGCGGCGCCATCGTCAACACTTCGTCGGGAGCGGGGGTCGTGGCCGCTCCGGGCCAGCCCCACTACACCGCGGCCAAGCACGGTGTGGTCGGGCTGACCAAGGCGGCCGCGCAGGAGTACGCCCGCCGGGGGATCAGGGTCAACGCCGTGCTGCCGGGCTCGACCGACACTCCCATGATCCGGCGCTTCATCGGCGACAACGCCGAGATCGCCAAGATGATCGCGGCCACCAACATCGGCGGCCGGATGCTCACCCCCGACGAGGTGGCCGAGGCGGCTGTGTGGCTGGCCTCCGACGCGGCCGGCATGGTCAACGGCCAGTCGCTGATCGTCGACGGCGGCGGACTGGTTCGCTGAGAAGGCCGAGCGAACAGGCAGGACAACTCGGCCCATACGGCGCGAGGCCGTGGCCCGAGCGGCCCGTGAGCGCAGCGCACAAGAGCGGGAAACAGGGCCGAGCGACCGCTGCGGCTCGCCTGACGGGCCCCGGAGTCAGTTAGTTCAGGGCGGCGTCGACCCGGCGCGACGCCTCGTCCTCGGTCACGTCGAGCGCGAACGACAGCTCCGACACCAGCACGCTGCGAGCCGTGTTGTAGAGCGTCTTCTCGCCGGCGGAGAGCCCCTTGGCCCGGTCCCGCAGGGCCAGGTTGCGCACCACCTCGGCCACCTGGTACACGTCGCCCGACTTGAGCTTCTCCTGGTGGTTCTTGTAGCGCCGCGACCAGTTGGCGGGCTCGCGCACGTCACGGCGGGCCAGTACCTCGAAGAGGTCGTCCACGTCCTCGGTGCTGATGGGCCAGCGCATCCCCACGTCCTCGGCCCTGTCGGCGGGCACGGCCACGGTCATCTCGCCGTGGGTCATGCGCAGCACGAGATAGTCCTGCTCCTCGCCGAAGGCGGCGCGCTTCTCCAGCCTCACAATCTCAGCGGCGCCGTGATGCGGGTACACGACCCGATCACCGACCTTGAAGCTCACTCGAACCACTCTACCGCGACGCGACCGGCGTTCCCAGCAGTTGGAGGGCGGATGCGGTCCTCCGGGCGGAGTCCTGGAGCAGCCCGGGATCGCGACCGGCGTCGCGCAGCACGTCGACGATCTCGAAGTTGGAGCGGTCCACCCAGGTGGGAGTGTGGGCGACCTCGGTGACCGACCACCGGCCGGCGGCCTCGTCCTCGGTCACCGTGAGATGGACGATCACGCCGTCCTCGGTGGGCAGCGGGCATTCGGCGCAGGTCTCCGGGGACTGGTTCGACAGGAAGTTCCCCAACCCGTACACGATGAACTCCCCGCCGATCCGGACCACCGGCTGCACCATGTGGGTGTGGTGGCCGAGGATCAGGTCGATGTCGGGGGAGGCCAGCAAACGGGGGCCGAGGCCGACCTGCATGCCGTCGGGCTCGCTGGTGTAGTTGGTGCCCCAGTGCATCGACAGCATCACGAAGTCCGCGCCCGCGGACCGTGCCCTCCGAGCCTCGTCGAGGATGGTCGCCTCGTCGATGACGTTGGACAGGTACGGCTCGTCAGGATCGAGCTGTCTGTTGGTGAAGCCGTAGGTGTACGAGAGGTGGGCGACGGTGGCGTCGCCCGCCTCGACCAGCGTGACCTCGTCGCGGGCCTCCGGTGAGAGGGCCATGCCGGCATGGGCGACCCGGGTCCGGTCGAGGGCGCCGATCGTGCCCACGACCCCGTCGCGCCCGGCGTCGGTGGCGTGGTTGGAGGCGAGCGAGCAGGTGTCGTAGCCGGCGTAGGCGATCGCCTCGGCCAGCTCCCGGGGCACGAGGAACGCGGGGAAGTAGGAGAGGCGGGCGTTGTTGGGCGACATCGGGCTCTCCACGTGGCACACGGCCAGGTCTGCTCGGCCGAGCAGCGGCGCGACGCTGTCGAACATCGGCGTGAAGTCCCAGCCGTCGGCGGTGCGGGCCGCGTCGGCGACCGACTCGTGGATGAGCAGGTCGCCGGTGGCCGCGATCGTGAAGGAGGACGGTCCCTCGTCCGCCGTCGCGGTGACGGGGGGTTCTTCGGCCGCTGCCGGCGGGGTGGTTGCGGACTCGGCTTGGGCGGGCGCCGGCCGGGCCGCCGTGTCGCCGCCGTCGTCGTCGAGCGCGATCGATGCCGCCGCGCCGGCCACCAGCAGGAGGAACAGCATCCAGGCCACCCCCCGCTCCAGCGGCGACCGCGGCTCCCTGCGTGGTTGGAACGGGCGCTGAAGGCCGACTACTCCCATCCCCCGGGACGATCGCGGCTCCATGACTACGGACTCCCGCCCTTGTCCGCCTTGCTCACGGGCCGCTCGGGCCGCGGCCTCGCTCGGCGCATCGCGTGCTTCCTCATGGCCCGCTCTCCCATCCGCTCGGGCTCTGCGACCACGCTCAGGCGGTGCCGATGTCGGACCGCAGGCCCCGGCCGGCGGGCCGGACCGCGGTGAAGCCGTCGGGCGATCGGGCGACCCGGCCCTCGACCACCACCCATCGGATGCCTGCTGACTCCTGCGCGGGGTCGGCGATCGTGGACCGGTCGGCGACGGTGGCCGGATCGAACACGGTGATGTCGGCGTCTGCGCCGATGGCGAGCCGGCCCTTGCGCAGCAGAGCCGGGCAGCGGCCCTCGAGCAGGCGTGCCGGCTGGATCGTCATCTTGGCGAGTGCGGCGGGGAGGTCGAGAACCTGCCGCTCGCGCACGTAGTGCCCGAGCACCCGGCTGAAGCATCCGGTCGACCGGGGGTGGTTGTTGTGGGACTGCTCGAGGATGGCGTCGCTGCCGACCATCACGAAGCCGGCCTGCAGCGGCAGGTCCACATCCTCGGGCGACATGGCGAACGCGGCGGTGAGGCTGTTGGCCGCGTAGGCGTCGGCGAAGGTCCGCTCGGTCAGGCGCTCCGACGTTCCCGCCACCTGCAGGTCGCCGTAGCCGATGCCGTACTTCTCCTGCCAGTCCTGGTAGCGAGCCGACTTCAGGTACGTGGCCCAGAAGGTGTACGGGTAGACGCAGGCCGTCATGGACAGCCCCTCGCCGACGGCGTCGCCGATGCGTCCGAGCGCCTCGGCCATCACCCCGGTGCCGCCCGTCGAGTTGATGTGCTCGACGTGGACGTGGGCCCCGGTCTCACGGGCCGCGCCGACGAGCTCGCTGACGGCCTGGAGGTTGGTGCCGGGCGGGAGGTTGTCGGAGTAGCGGGCATGCACGCACAGGGGAACGCCGTGCTCCGCGGCGACCGCGGCGTGGGCCAGCAGTGCCGCGGCGCTGGTGCCGGGCGTGTACTCGGGCTGCATGTGCAGCCCGATGAACCCGTTGCGCAGATCGGCCCGGGCGTCCTCCAGCATCGCATCGAGCGTGCTGCCCGCCGCCGTGTCGTAGGGCTCCAGGCCGTACACCTGACGCACGAAGGCGTGGTCGGATGCCCCGCCGAAGTGGATCGGCGAACTGCCGTCGGGATGGGCCGCGAACCAGTTGGTGGCGCGGTTGTCGAGGCCGTGCATCCCGAGGTTGGTGGTCACGCCGTCGGCCAGCTTGAACCACTCGCCGTAGCCGTTGGGGCTGTACGACAGGATGTCGATGAAGCCGGGCGACACCACCAGGCCGGTCGCGTCGATGGTGGTGGCCGCCTGCAGGGGCGGGGCCTCCGGGTCGGCCGAGACGGCCGCGACCGTCGAGCCGCTTATGCCGATGCTCGCCACGTGGTCGAACCCCGAGGCGGGGTCGATGACACGGCCGCCGACGATGGCCAGGTCGAACGGCTGATCGGTCGACTGCGCCGCCGACTCGTCCAGCACCGGAACCGGCGGCGGCCCGGCCGGCGCCGCCGGCTCGGAGACGACCGCTGCGGATGCCGGGGCGGTCGCGGGATCGGCCGGAGCGGCCGTCCGCTGCTGCTCAGGGGCGGACGCCTCGCCGGATCCCATCCGGCGGAGCACGGCAACGTTGGCGACCCCGAAACCCAGCGCCATGAGCATGCGGCGGCGGGCGATGGATCCGCCGCTCGGTTTCGGCCCACTCACGACGAGCCAGCATAACGGCGCGCCCTCAGCCGCGAAGGTGCGCGCCGCGCCTGCGCCGGCCCGGACCGTTCACCTCGCCCAGCGCCAGGCGGAGATCGCCGGCCAGGCCCCGGTCGACGCGTCCGCACAGCCAATCCAGGGTGCTCGGAGGATCCGGGACCCGGCTGAGCACCCAGCGGGCGAACGATCCGTCGTCGAGCCATTCTGCGATGTCCGGGGTGAGGCCGGGGAGGATCGCCGGCGCGGCGGCCGGTTGGCCGACGACCCCGAGACGCAGGGACGACCATGTGTTCCGCCCGCGGAAGTCCTGCCTCAGACACAGCGTCATGCCGGGCGTCAGCGGCTCGCCCGTGACGTTGAGCGGGTAGAGCCGCGAGAGGCTGCCCCAACTCAGCGGGCGCCGGGTGCACACCCCGCCGCGCCGGTCGAGCAGCCTCGAGAGCCGGTGCAGGAACACGCCGTCCGGGAACCAGACCGCAGGTGAGGGGCACGGCGGCGTGTCCAGGCCCAGGGCGCGGAGGCCCGCGTCGAGCAGGGTCCCCGCCACCGCGGCGAGCGTCTCCGTGCAGCGGCCGGGCTGCTCGCGGAACAGCGCCGATGAGTTGCGGTGCCGATCGAGCGACCACGCCATCACGCCGCTGCGGCGGCGACCGTCGTGCCACAGAGTCTCGCACTGCGTGGCGGCCGCCACCGCCACGGTCTCCGGCGGGCATCTCAAGCCGATCATGGCCGTCATCCCGCTGGGGGGAGGATCGAGGGTGGTGGTCGCGCCGGTGGCCGCGGCCGTCACCGCGCCCCCGGCCGGCAGGTCCAGGGCTCGGGATGCGAGATCCAGCAGCCGCGGATCCTGGTGCGAGCCGCGCGCTTGCGCGCTGCCTGTCGCCAGCGTCGAGCCTGCGGGGTGCTTGCGCTCCACGACGCGGCCGTCGTCGAGCCTGGAGAAGTAGGGGAGGAACCGGTGACCGGCATGCATGGGACAGGGCCTTTCGCCTTGCGGAGTGCAGGCGGCCCGTCGTCCCGGGCTGCGAGGAGAGCGTTCAGTGCTCGCCGCGATTATGGAGAGCGGCTGTGACACCGCTCCTTGACGGGCGTCCGCGGCGCGCAGGCGTCCGCGGCGCGCCGACGCCGCCGGGCTGCGTCAGGAGGAGTGTGCCGCCACCAGGTCGTCGACCGAGCTCCAGCCGTCGAACAGCACGTGCACGCCCGGATGCTGCACCACCGGGCGGTTCCACGGCTGCGGCAGCACCCACACCGGCTTCTCGGCCTCCACCAGGCGCTTCACCCGCCGCGGCGCGTCGTCCACCCAGACATCGGCGTCGACCCCGACCGGGTCCTCGGTGAACACGATGCCGTCGTCGCCGATGCCCAGCTGCGGCTGACCCGCGAACCACTGGCGGGCGATGTGGCGGGTCGTGTCCTGGTCGTCGGGACGGTCGCCGACCATGTGGTCGCGCCTTGTCACGGCCAGGACCCTGAAGCCGGCCGATTGCAGCCTGGCTATCCCGGCGTCGGCGCCTTCGACGAGCTTGAGACGCCCCGACATCGGAGACAGCAGGAAGTCGCGGATCGTGCCGGCCGGGTCGTCCACGCCCCATTCGGAGAGATCCCAGGAGACGTTCAGTGCCAGCTGCCGGTCGGCGACCCCGTGCCGGGCGGCCACATGGGCTCTCAGGCCCTTCACCCAGTTCGCGATGACTCCGTCCATGGTCAGGGCCACGGTCGGGGTGCTGGAGTCGGAGGATGCGGATGATTTGGGCGTCATGGGGTGGCAGTGTAACGATGCAAGCCCCGGCTCCATGCCCGCAGGCCTGCCTCAAGAAGCTCCCCGTGCCATGAGTTCCTGTATTTGATCGACTATATGATGCTGCTGCCGCTGTCGGGATGGAGATCCAATGCCTGAAGCCTCCGGCGACATGCCAGGACGCCGCCTCATAGCCGAGGCGATCGATGCTGCCGGCGTCGGCGCCGTGTTCACGGTCGCCGGCGGGCACTTCCTGCCCACGTATCACGAACTGGGCCGTTCCGGCTCGCCCAGGGTGATCCCGGCCCGCCACGAGCAGGGGGCCGGGTACATGGCATCGGGCTACGCGCTGGCCAGCGGCCAGCCCGGCGTCGTCCTGTCCGGCGCTCCGGGGCCCGGCGCCACGAACCTGGTCACTGCGGTCGCCAACGCCCAGGCCGACTCCATCCCGTTGCTGGTGCTCACGGCACAGGCCGACCGGCGGTACGTCCACCGCAACATCCTGCAGCACTGCGACAACGCCGGGCTGTTCGCGCCCTTCTGCAAGAGGTCGGTGCAGGCGGCGTCGCTCGACGAGGTCCCCAACCTGATCGCCACCGGCCTCCAACTCGCCGCGTCCGGGCGGCCCGGCCCGGTGCACGTCGCCCTGCCCCAGAACCTCCAGGCCGACGCCGCGGGGCGAGTCGAACCGCTGCCGCCGGCGGCCGACTCGGCGGCGGCTCCGGCCGCGTCGACCGTCGATGAACTGGCCGCGCGCCTCGAGCGCGCTCGGCGTCCGGTCGTGCTGGCGGGTCACGGCGTGCTCCGCAGTTCCGGCAGCGCCCCGCTCGTCGCGCTGGCCGAGCGGCTCGGGGCGCCCGTAGCGACGAGCCGCTCCGGCATAGGGAGCATCCCGACCGACCATCCGCGCAGCGTCGGCATGCTCGGCTTCTACGGGACGGACACAGCCCGCGAGGCGGTCGGCTCGGCCGACCTGGTGCTGGTCGCAGGCTGCGCGCTCGGGGAGCAGACGACGTTCGGCTGGCGCCCCGACCTGTTCGCCGGCGGCGCGCAACTCGTGCAGATCGACGCGGACGCCTCGCAGATCAACCGGGTCTACCGGGTCGATCAGGGGATCGTGGGCAGCGCGGGGGCGGTCCTGGCCGCCGTCTCGGTTCGCGTCGCTCCGCGCGAGCCGTGGTTCACCGGCAGGCCGCATCGCACGCCGCCGCAGAACGATCCCGCACGGGGCTTGAGCGCGGCCTCGGTGATCGCCTCGCTGAACGAGGCCGCGCCGGACGGCGCGGTGGTGTCGGCCGACATCGGCAACCACCGGCTGTGGGTGTGCGAGCAACTCGACGTCACCAGGCCCGAGGGCCTGCTGCAGTCCTGCGAGTTCGACGCCATGGGGTTCAGCCTCCCCGCCGCCATCGGGGCCGCGGTGGCGCTGCCCGGCACGGCGGCAGTGGCCGTCGCCGGCGACGGGGGCTTCGTACACACGATGGGAGAGCTCGTCGTGGCCCAGGATCTGGGTCTGCCGCTGGTGGCGGTCGTGTTCGTCGACGGTGCGCTCGGCATCCTGCGCCACCAGGCCGAGGCGATGTACGGCGAGGACCACTTCGTGCGTCTGGGATCCATCGACTTCGCCGCGGCCGCGCGGGCCTTCGGCGTCGCCGCTCGAACCGTCAGCGACGAGGCCGGCCTCGGCGGCGCGTTCGGCTGGGCCTTCTCTCTGGGAGGGCCCGCGCTCCTGGCGGTCACCATCGATCCCGAGGAGGTCTTCCCGCCGCTGCGCAGCAAGATCGAGCAGCGCAAGATCGACCTGATGGGCCAGTAGCTCCAGCGGGAAAGGCCTGACCGGGTCGCCGGCCGGTGCAGGGGCCCGCCTGCGGGACAGGGCCCGTTCAGGCCGACTTCTGCTCGGCTTCCGTCGCCGCCGTCGTCGCGAGCGTCTCGGCCAGCGCCGCAATGGCGTGTTCATGGTGCTTGTGGCTCTCGTCGATGAACGCCTCAGCGTCGCCGTCGGCCACGGCCTGCATCATCCTGTGGTGCTGGTCGTGTACGAGTCGCCGGTTCTCGGGCGACATCAGGTAGCGCACCCGGTAGCGGTCCGACGAATCCCACAGGATCCGCAGGACCCGCACCAGCTGCGGCATCTCGGCCGCCTCGAACAGGGTGAAATGGAAGCGCCGGTTCACCGCGGTCAGTGATATGACGTCGTGCTGCACGTCGTCCATCTCGCGGACGATCTCGCGCAGGCGCGCCACCGTGTCGCCCTGAAGCCGGGGGAAGCCGCGGCGCACCGCCTCGGTCTCGAGGAGCTCCCGGATCCGGTAGATCTCCACGAGGTCGTCGACGTCGAGCGTCGCCACCACGTAGCCCCGGTGGGGCCGGTAGTGAACGTGGCCCTCGCCTTCGAGGATCCGCAGCGCCTCCCGCACGGGCACCGCCGAGACGCCCAGCTCGTCGCCCAACGCGTCGGGGCGCACGGACACGCCCGGCGCGAGCCGACCGTCGAGCAGCTGCTCGCGGATCTCCGCCAGCACTGCCTCCTGCGCGGTCTTGGGCCTCTCGAACGAGCTCACAGTTCTCCATCATGCCACGCACCGGTGAACTTGACATCCGATTGATGATTTCCTATAGAGTTGGGAAGTCTCAAGACGGGAGGGAGACCACCATGAACCTGACCACGAACCGGACGCGATGGCTGCGCTGGCTGGCCGTGCCGTTGGCCGCAGCCCTGCTGTTCACAGCGTGCGGCGACGACGACGAGGAACCGGCTGCGCCTGAGCCGGCGGCCGAGCCTGAGCCGGCAGCCGAGCCTGAGCCGGCGGCCGACCCGGACCCCGAGCCCGAGCCGGCGGAGGAGCCTGAGCCGGCGGCCGATCCGGAGCCCGAGCCGGAGCCCGCGGAGGAGCCTGAGCCGGCGGCGGAGCCCGAGCCGGCGGCCGAGCCTGAGCCGGCTGCGCCGCCCGAGCCGATCGACATCCGGCTGGTCACGTGGGGTGGCGGCAAGTTCATCGACTTCATCGACCTGTATGTGGCCGAGGAGAACGGCTATTTCGCCGAGGCCGGCGTCACCCTCGAGCAGCTCCCGGGCGCGGGCGCCGGCGACGCGGTCCGCCAGGTGGTGGCCGGCAACGCCGACATCGCCATGGCCGACGCACTGTCGGGCTTCTTCGCCACCATCGCGGGCGCGGACCTCGAGGGCATCTACTGCCCGTACACGCAGAACTGGATGACCATGCTGGTCAACACCGGCGCCGGCATCGAGAGCCCGGAGGACCTCCGGGGCAAGACGGTCGCCGTCACATCCCAGGCCTCCACCAGCAAGTGGTACGCCGCCCTGCTGCTCGCCGACAACGGCGTCACCGAGGACGACGTGACCTTCGCGGCCACCGGGATCGCCTTCGGGGAGGCCCTGCTCGGCGGCCAGGCCCAGGCCGCATCGACATGGGGCTCGGTCAACTGGGCCCTCCTCGAGGCCGGAGGGATCCCCGAGGACCAGATCGACGACTACGAGATCTGGCAGTACGAGCAGGTGCCCGGCCCCAACGACGTCTACTTCGCCGACCGGAGCTGGGTGGACGAGAACGCCGACGGCGTGGCACGGTTCATCGACGCCTTGGAGCGGGCCAAGCTTTGGATCGCGGACAACCCCGAGGCTGCGGCTGAGATCGGCTCCCGCTACGCGGTCGGCGCCGACAACATGGACCGCAACCTGGCCGTGATCGACTACCGCATCCAGATGCAGAGCCAGGGCCCCGGCGTCGCCGAGAACGGCATGGGCTGGTGCGACGTGACCACCATCCAGGACGTGGCCGACCAGGCCACCGAGCTCGGGATCCTGCCCGACGCGGCCGACGCCTCGGCGGTGATCTCCAACCGGTTCGTCAACTAGAGCGACGACTAGCCTGAACCCGGCGGGCGCGCCCAGTCCGCCGGGTTCAGGGGCAGACCGTGAACGACCAGACCGGAGAGCGCCCGGGACGCGGCCACATCGAGATCGACGGCCTCTCCAAGACCTTCGCGTCCGACGCCGGCGACATCACGGCCGTCGAGAGCATCGACTTCGACATCGCGCCCCGCGAGTTCGTCGGCATCGTCGGGCCCAGCGGCTGCGGCAAGAGCACGCTGCTGCGCTGCGTGGGCGGCCTGATAGCGCCCTCCGCCGGGGAGGTGCGCATCGGCGGCGAGGTCGTCACCGCCCCCGACCGGCGCATCGGCTACGTCTTCCAGAAGGCGGTGCTGCTGCCGTGGCGCAGGGTCCTCGACAATGTGATGCTGCCGTTCGAGGTGATGCGCCGGCCCACCGACACCGACAGGCGCAAGGCGCGCGAGGTGCTGGAGATGGTGGGCCTCGCCGAGTACCTGCAGCACCGGCCGGGCGAGCTGTCGGGAGGCATGCAGCAGCGGGTGTCGGTGGCTCGGGCCCTGGCGGCGGAGCCCTCCATCCTGCTGATGGACGAGCCCTTCGGCGCGCTCGACGCCCAGACTCGGGACCTCATGAACCTGGAGCTCCTACGCATCTGGCAGGAGTCCCAGACCACGGTGGTGTTCGTGACCCACGACATCGGCGAGGCGCTGTTCCTGTCGGACCGGGTGATGGTCATGTCGGCCCGTCCCGGAGGCGTGCAGGACGTGATCGACGTCGACTTGGAGCGGCCCCGCACCTTCGAGCAGGTCGAGGCGGACGGGAGGTTCTGGTCTCTGCGCCGGCGGATACGGGAGCAGCTCCAATGAGCCCGGAGCGTTCGACGTGAGGCGCCTCTGGCGGGCGGCCCGCTCCGAGAAGTGGCTCGGCCGGGTGCTCGTGCTGGTGTCGGCCGTCGTGCTGGTCGCGGTGTGGCACCTGTGGGCCAGGACCAATTCCCCGCTGATCCTCCCCGAGCCGTGGCCGGTGCTCGACCGCCTGATCGACTACGTGACCTCGGGCCGGGCCACCCCGCACATCTGGATCACCGTCCAGGAGATCGTGCTCGGGTTCGCGCTGGGCGGAGTCGCCGGGATCGGGCTGGGCACGCTGGCCTCGGAGTTCGGGATCGCCCGGCGGGTCATCATGCCCTACGTCATCGTCACCCAGGCCCTGCCCAAGTTCGCGCTCGCTCCGATCCTGGTGATCTGGTTCGGGTTCGGGATGACCCCCAAGGTGATCATCGCGGCCCTCATCGCCTTCTTCCCGCTGCTGGAGAACACCTACCTGGGCCTCACCACCGCCCCGGCAGAGATGCTGGAGCTGTTCCGCGCCCTGAGGGCGTCCCGCTGGACGACGCTCACCAAGTGCAGGGCCCTCCACGCCGTCCCCGCCGTGTTCAGCGGTCTGCGAGTAGCGCTCATGCTGGCGCTGGTGGGCGCAGTGGTGGCTGAGTACGTGGGCGCCAACAAGGGTCTCGGCGCCCTGATCATCGTGTCGCAGGGCACTCTCGACACCGAGTTGATGTTCGTGGCCTTCGTGCAGCTGACCGTGCTCGGCCTGCTCCTCGACAATGCCCACGGCCTCGTGTACCGGCTGGTGATGCGCCGGCTGTACGGCTCGGTGGGCGCCGAGACGCGGGCCGCGGGAGTGTCGGTGTGAAGCCGGAGGGCCGACCTGCCGGAGCAGGAACCTGATGGAGTTCGGCTGGCGGGTGCCGTCCTACGCCGGGCCGCAGACCACCGCGGCGTCGGCCCGGGCGCTGGTGCCGTACTTCGCCAAGGTGGAGGAGGCCGGGTTCTCGGCGTTATGGGTGATCGATCACCTGCTCGTCGCGCCCAACGTGTACTCGGTGGCCTGGCAGGATCCGATGATCACCCTTGCGGTCGCCGCGGGCGCCACCGAGCGGATCCGCCTGGGCACGGCCATCCTGTGCGCGCCGTTCCGCCATCCCACCATCATCGCCAAGGAGGTCGCCAGCCTCGACAGCCTCTCGGGGGGAGGTCGGGCGATCCTCGGGATCGGCACCGGCCACGACGACATGGAGTTCGCGTCGGTGGGGGTGCCGAGGCGCGAGCGCGGCCGGCGCACCGACGAGGCCCTGGAGCTCATCGGGCTGCTGCTCAGCAGCGACGAGGTCAGCTACCGGGGCGACTACTACAGCGTCGCCGACGGCACCACCCTCCACCCCCGGCCCGCCAGTCCCGTTCCCATCTGGATCGGCGGCGGCTCCCAAGTCCACGTCGTGGACAATGTCGACACCCCCGACATGGCTCCGGCCGTGCTGGCCCGCATCGGCCGCCACGACGGCTGGATCTGCCGATCGAGCGGCACCAGCCCCGAGATCGTCGCCGACGACATCGCCTCGGTGCGCGGCTACCTCGGCGCCAGGCGGGACATGAGCACCTTCACCATGTCGCACGCCCAGTGGATGCACATCGTCGACTCGGCCGACCGCCGCGAGGTGATCGCCGAGCAGCTCGCCGCCTACCGCACGGTGATGGACGTCAAGCGCTCCGACGAGGACCTGCAGAACGCCTACCTGTTCGGCACCATCGACGAGATGACCGCCCGCATCCGGGCCCTTGCCGCGGCCGGGATCGACCACCTGATCATCAACCCGCTGACCGACGACCCGGCCCAGATCGACCTCTTCGCCAGCAAGATCATGGCCAACGTCTGACGGCGCCGACCGCCGAGCGGCCACTGGGCTGCGCAACGCCTGGCTCCGACGCACGACCCCGGGAGATCAACAATGCAACTCGTACTGCACAACATCGGCGAGGTCCTCACCGGCGTGCTCGACGACCCCACGCTGGAGGCGGACACCATCGTCGTCGATGACGGCCGCATAGTGTCGTTCGACTCCGGCGCGGCCACCACCGCCGACACCGTGATCGACTGCAAGGGCATGACAGTCGCCCCCGGCCTCGTCGACACCCATATGCATCCCACTCTCGGCGACTACGCGCCCAAACAGCAGTCGGTCGGGTACCTGGAGCGCATGATGCACGGGGCGGTCACCCGGGCCATCTCGGCGGGAGAGGTCCACGCCCCGGGCCGGTCCGGGGCCGAGTCTGCGCTCGGCATCGCTCTCGGGGCGTTCCACTCCTTCGAGCACCACCGGCCCGCGGGCATCAAGGTGCACGGCGGAGCGATGCTGCTGGAGAAGGACACCGACTTCTCCCACATCGACCGGGCCTACGAGGCGGGCATGAGGATCATCGGCGAGATCGGCGTCGGCTCGCTCAAGGACCCGGTGCGCGCCGGGGAACTGTCGGCGCACGCCCGCCGGCTCGGGATGACGGTCCACATGCACTGCGGCTGCACCTCCGACCGGGGTCCCGGAGGCGACGAGCATCCCTACTTCTCGGCCGAGGACGTCCTGACGGCGGTCCCGTCCATCGCGTCGCACGCCAACACGTTCGCCTCCCTGTCCGACGACGACATCGACATGCTCTGCAGCGACGACGGCCCGCCGTTCGTCGAGGTGGTGCAGGCCGGCGGCACGAAGCCGATGCTGCGAGTGGTGGAGGGGCTCGCCGACCGGGGCGAGCTCGACCGGCTGCTGATCGGCACCGACACGCCCACCGGCTACGGCGTCACGTCGCTGGGGGTCCTCAAGACCATCGGCGACGTCTGCTCGCTGGCCGGAATCGCGCCGGCGACGGCGTGGGCCGTCGCTTCAGGCCAGGCTGCCAGGTCCTTCGGCTCCGACGGCAACGTGATCGCTCCGGGGGCCGTGGCCGACATCGTCGTGATGGACGCATCCCTGGGCTCGGTGTGCGACACGGCGGCGGAGGCCATCGGGGCTGGGGAGTTCCCCGGCGTGGCCGTGGTGATCACCGACGGCGTGGTCCGGGTGCGGGGCTCGCTGTGCACCCTGCGGTCCCGCCGGGTGGCCGGCATCGAGGGCTGAGAGGCCGAGCGCTCAGCTGGCGCGGTCGCGGCCGACGGCGCCCGCGGCCGTGAGGGCCTCTATCTCGGCGTCGCTGCGGCCCAGCGATCGCAGGATCTCCTCGCTGTGCGCTCCCAGTATGCAGCTATTGCCGTCCTTCACAGCGGTGTTCAAGGTGCAAATTCGTTCTGAAGTATGGATAAAGTTGCAATATGGCTCGGACGCGGTAAGCTTGGCAGGATGCACAAGGTGGCTGTGATCGGCGCGTCGGGGTTCACCGGCGCGGAACTGCTGCGGATCTGCGCGTCCCACCCCGACCTGGAAGTGGCCGTGGCCACCGGGGAGTCGATGGCCGGCACGGCGGTGGCCGACCTCTACCCGAGCCTGGCCGCGGCCTACGGCGACGCCGAGTTCGTGCCGTATGATCCCGGCGTCGCCTCCGGCTGCGACCTGGCCTTCTGCGGGCTGCCCCACGGCGCCTCGCAGGCTGTGGTCCCGGAGCTGCGCAACGGCGTGAAGCACGTCATCGACCTGGCTGCCGACTTCAGGCTCGACGATCCCGGTCTCTACCCGGCGTGGTACGGCGAGGAGCACACCGCGCCGGAACTGCTCGACGAGTTCGTGTTCGGCCTCCCCGAACTGTTCCGCAGCCACATCCGGGGCGCCGAGCTGGTGGCCGCGCCCGGCTGCTACGTGACCACGGCCACGCTGGCCCTCGCTCCACTGGTGGCCGCCGGCATGGTCGAGCCGCACGGGATCATCGTGGACGCGGCCAGCGGGGTGTCCGGCGCGGGCCGGCCTCCGAGACCGAACACGACGTTCTGCGCGGTGGATGAGGATTTCACCGCCTACGGCCTGCTGACCCACCGGCACACGCCTGAGATCGAGATGGCCGTGTCGCGCCACTCCGGCGCCGATGTGCAGGTGCTGTTCACGCCCCATCTGGCGCCCATGAACCGGGGCATCCTCGCCACCTGCTACGCCAGGCCCACCGGGACGACTAGCACCTCCGACGTCCTCGGCGTGCTCGGGGACGCCTACCGCGACGAGCCGTTCGTGGTGGTGAGCGAGCGGTCACCGTCCACCAAGGCGACGCTGGGATCCAACAGCGTCCACATCACCGCCAGGGCCGACGCCCGCACCGGGTGGGTGATGGCCATCGCCGCGCTCGACAACCTGGTCAAGGGAGCGTCGGGCCAGGCCGTGCAGTGCGCCAACCTCGCGCTGGGCATCGACGAGACCGCCGGACTGGCTTCGGCGGGGATCTACCCCTAGAGGCCGCCATGGACTCCTCTCCGCTCTGCTCCCAGGCCCCTCGGCCGAATTGGCAGCGTTATGCACGGATGGCGTGCATTCTGCTGCCAATTCCCGTCCACTGTCCGAGGTTCATCGGCCCCTCGGCCGAATTGGCAGCGTTATGCACGGATGGCGTGCATTCTGCTGCCAATTCGCGGTGGCCGTGATGGTTGGGACGCCGGTCTCGCCGCTCGCCCCCGCGGCCTTCCCTGTGATGCCAGCGGTCGGGGGCTTGCGGCTGGCCACCGCGGCCGCCGGAATCCGCTACCAGGGCCGCGACGACGTGATGCTGGCCGAGCTGTCCCCGGGCAGCACCGTGGCAGGAACGTTCACCCGGTCGCTGTGCACGGCCGCACCCGTCGACTGGTGCAAAGACGCGCTGGCGGCGAGCGGAGGCAGGGGTCGGGCCATCATCGTCAACTCGGGCAACGCCAACGCGTTCACCGGCGCGGCCGGATACCGGGTCGCCGAGCACACCGCGGGGTCGGTGGCCGGAGCGCTGGGGGCGCAGCCCTACGAGGTGATGGTTGCATCCACCGGGGTGATCGCCGAGGACCTGCCCGTCGAGCGCATCGACGCTGCGCTTCCCTCGCTCGTCGCCGGCCTGTCCGCCCCGGACCCGCAGGCATGGGAGGCGGCCGCAGCCGCCATCGGCACCACGGACACGTTCCCCAAAGCCGCGTCGGCACCGGTGGATGGCACCGGCGCGCACGTGGCCGGGATCGCCAAGGGCAGCGGCATGATCGCCCCCGACATGGCCACCATGCTCGCGTTCGTGTTCACCGACCTTGCGGTGGACCCGCTGACCGCCCAGGAATGCTTGGCCTCATCGGTCGAGAAGAGCTTCAACCGCGTCACTGTGGACTCCGACACCTCTACCAGCGACACAGTGATTCTGGCCGCCACCGGCTCGTCAGGGCGCAGCGCCGGCCTGCATACGGCTTACTTCCGGGAGGCGCTCGACGCGGTGACGCTGGATCTGGCCCACCAGATAGTGCGGGACGGCGAGGGCGCCACCAAGTTCGTGGCCGTCACCGTCACCGGCGCGGCCGACGACGCCGCCGCGGACGCCATAGCACGGGCGGTGGCCGACTCGCCGCTGGTGAAGACCGCCCTGGCCGCCTCCGACGCCAACTGGGGCCGCATCGTGGCCGCGGTGGGCAAGGCCGGCCAGCGGGCCGACCGGGACCGGCTGTCGATCTGGATCGGCGACGAGCAGTGCGCCGAGGGTGGCATTCCCCACCCCGGCTACAGCGAGGAGACAGCCATCGAGCACCTGCTGGGCGACGAGATCGAGCTCCGGGTCGACGTGGGCGTGGGCGACGGCGAGGCCACGATCTGGACGTGCGACCTGACCCACGGCTACATCGACATCAACGCGGGGTACAGGACATGATGCACGCGCCTCGGCACGCTCCGACCGGTGTCGCGGTCTCGCAGACGGCCGCCGCGCGGGGCGGCTTCGCCACGGTTCAGGGATACAGGACATGAGCCCGGAGACGGCGCACACGCAGGACACGGTCGACGCGACGCACGGCTTCGAGCCCGAGCGGAGGGCCCGGGCGCTGGTGGAGGCCCTGCCCTACATCCGGCGCTTCCGGGGCGCGGTCGTGGTGGTCAAGTACGGCGGCCACGCCATGACCGACCCAGAGCTGGCGTCCTCGTTCGCCCGCGACGTCGTGCTGGTGCGCGCCGTCGGGCTGCACCCGGTGGTGGTCCACGGCGGGGGCCCCCAGATCGGCGAGCACCTGGCCCGCATGGGCAAGGAGAGCGAGTTCCGCGACGGCCTGCGGGTGACCGACGCCGAGACCCTCGAAGTGGCCCGGATGGTGCTGGTCGGCAAGGTCGGCCGGGACATCGTCAGCGCTGTCAACGCAAGCGGGGGAGCGGCGCTGGGACTCTCCGGCGAGGACGGGCGCCTCGTGACGGCGGTGCCACGGGATCCTGCTCTCGGTTTCGTGGGCGACGTCGCTTCGGTCGATCCGAGCGTCATCGAGCGGCTGGTGGCCGAGCAGATCATCCCGGTGGTCTCCTCGATCGGCGCGGACGCCGGGGGCCAGGCCTACAACATCAACGCCGACACCATGGCGGCGGCCCTGGCCGGCGCGCTCGGCGCGGCCAAGGTCGTGTACCTCACCGACGTGCCCGGTCTGCTCGCCGATCCAGCGGACCCGTCGTCGCTGGTGAGCCGGGCCAGCGTCACCGAGGTGGAGGCCATGATCGACTCGGCCGCCGTGAGCGGCGGGATGATCCCCAAAGCTCAGGCCTGCGTGGACGCGGTGCGCCGGGGCGCCGGCTCTGCCCACATGCTCGACGGCCGGATACCCCACGCCGTACTGCTCGAGCTGTTCACCGACGCCGGAATCGGCACGATGATCACGAACGGCGCAGCCGGCGCATCCAAGGAGACACGCGAGGACCAGCCATGAGCAGAGCCGCGCTGATGAACAACTACGGCACCCCGCCGGTGACCTTCGTGCGGGGCGACGGCGCCGAACTCTGGGACGACCGCGGCCGCCGCTACCTCGACTTCCTGTGCGGGCTGGCGGTGACCGGTCTGGGCCACGCCCACCCGGCGGTGACGGAGGCCGTCGCGGCCCAGGCGGGGACGCTCATACACACGTCGAACCTCTTCGCCAACGAGCCGACCGCCGAGGTGGTGGAGACGCTCGACCGGCTGGTCCGCTCCGGTCCCGGCGGCGACACCGAGCCCGGCCGGATCCTCTTCCAGAACTCCGGCGCCGAGGCGGTCGAGGCCGCCCTCAAGCTGGCTCGCAAGCACCAGGGCCGGGGCCGCCACGGGGTGGTGAGCGCCTACGGGTCGTTCCACGGCCGCACGCTGGCCGCGCTGGCGGCCACCGGGCAGCCCGCCAAGCACGAGCCCTTCCAGCCGATGCCGGAAGGCTTCCGCCATGTGCCCTTCGACGACTTCGGCGCGCTGGCGGCAGCGCTCGACCCCTCCGTCGGGGCGGTGGTGCTCGAGTCGGTCCAGGGCGAGGGCGGCGTGGTGCCGGCCGGCGACGAGTACCTGCAGGCCGTGCGGCGGGCATGCGACGAGCGCGGCATCCTGCTGGTGATGGACGAGATCCAGACCGGTCTCGCCCGCACCGGACGGTGGTTCGGCTACCAGCACGCCGGCGTGCAGCCCGACATCGTGACCATGGCCAAGGCGCTCGGCAACGGCGTGCCCGTCGGAGCGGTGTGGGCCCGGCCCGGCGTCGCGGCCGCCTTCGTTCCCGGCGACCACGGCTCGACCTTCGCGGGCCAGCCTCTGGCCCTGGCCGCGGTGCGGGCCGTCCTCGCTCAGATGCAGGCCATGGACGCGCCCGCGGCGGCGGACCGTCTCGGCGCCGCCCTGCGGGACCGGCTGCTCCAGATCGACGGCGTGGACAGCGTCAGGGGCCGGGGCCTGCTGCTGGCCGCGGAGCTGTCAGAGGACGCCAGAGCGGGACGCTCGGCGAAGGACGTAGCCTCGGCCTGCCTCGACGGGGGGCTGGTGGTGAACGGGGTGACCCCGACGGCCCTGCGTCTCGCCCCGCCGTTCGTGGTGTCCGCCGAGCAGCTCGCCGAAGGGTGCTCCATCCTGGCCGGCGTCCTGGAGCACGCATGACGCGCCACACGTTCGCGACAATGGTCCTCACTCGATGAAGGAGTTCTCATGCGCCACTTCCTGGATGTCGACGACTTGCAGCCGAGCGACCTCGCCCGGATCCTGAACTTGGCGACCACCCCGGACCCGCCGCCCGTTCTGGCGGGCAGGGGCGTGTCGCTGCTGTTCGAGAAGCCCTCGGCCCGCACCCGCAGCGCCACCGAGATGGCCGTGGTGCAGTTGGGGGGCCACCCCACCTACATCGGCGCCGCCGAGGTCGGTCTGGACGAGCGCGAGAGCGTGGAGGACGTGACCCGCACCCTGGCGTGCTACAGCGCCGTGATCGGGGCGAGGGTGTTCGACCACCGCACGGTGAAGCGCATGGCGGCCGTGAGCGCGGCGCCGGTCGTCAACCTGCTCAGCGACGCCGCCCACCCCACCCAGGCGGTGGCCGACCTGCTGACGATCCGGGCCGCGCGCGGCCATCTCGAGGGCCGTGTCCTGGCCTACGTCGGCGACGCCAACAACGTGGCGCACTCGCTGGCGTACGCCGCCGGCCTCTCGGGCATGGCAGTGCGTGTCGCCAGTCCCGCCGGCTACGGGTTCAGCGAGGCCGACTTGCGGCGGATGCGCCGCCGCGGCTGCGAGCCCGTCCAGGTGCAGAGGCCGGCCGAGGCGGTGAGCGGCGCCGATGTGGTCTACACCGACGTGTGGACCTCGATGGGCCAGGAGGAGGAGGCCGAGAAGCGCCGCAGGGACTTCGCCGGGTTCAGGGTGGACAGGCGGCTGATGGCCCGGGCCGCGGCGGGCGCCGTGTTCCTGCACTGCCTGCCCGCCCACCGGGGCGAGGAGGTGGCCTCCACGGTGATCGACGGTCCCAGCAGCCTGGTGTGGCAGCAGGCGGCCAACCGGATGCACGCGGCCAGGGGTCTGCTGCTGTGGCTGATGGAACGGGCCGGGTAGGGGCGCCGTCCATGAGCAAGACCAGCCGCCAGCACCTGATCGTCCGGCTGCTCGGTGAGCATGCCGTGGCCAGCCAGCAGCGGCTGGTCGACCTGCTGGCGGACGCGGGCGTGCCCGCGACCCGGGCGACGGTGTCGCGCGATCTCGACGTGCTCGGCGCGGTGAAGGTCCGGGTAGCGGGAGGAGGAACCGTGTACGCCATTCCCGAGCATCCCATCGACCGCATCGCGCCGGAGGAGCATCTCAGGAGGGTGATGGGCGACTGGGTGGCCGACATCGGCGCCTCGGGCAACCTCGCGGTGGTGCGCACGCCGCCGGGCTCGGCCCACGTGGTGGCGTCCGCCCTCGACCGGGCCGGCCTCGAAGAGGTGCTGGGAACGGTGGCGGGGGACGACTCGCTGATCGTGGTGGCCACCGACGGGACGCCGGGCTCGGAGCTGGCCGACCGCCTGCGGGACCTGGCCGGACTGGACAGTTAGTCAAGGCATCACGACATCAAGACTCCCGGCAACGAAGTGGCAAGGACAGCAGAATGAGCACAACAAACGCGACATCCCCCTCCAAGGTGGTGCTGGCCTACTCGGGCGGGCTGGACACCTCGATCATCCTGCACTGGCTGCGGGAGACGTACGGCTGCAAGGTCGTGACGTTCACCGCGGACATAGGCCAGGGCGACGAGCTCGAGCCGGCCCGGGCCAAGGCCCTGGCCATGGGCGTCGCGCCCGAAGACGTCTTCATCGAGGACCTGCGCGAGGAGTTCGCCCGCGACTTCGTGTTCCCGATGTTCAGGGCCAACGCCGTCTACGAGGGCGAGTACCTGCTGGGCACGTCCATCGCCCGGCCGCTGATCGCCAAGCGGCTGGTCGAGATCGCCACGGCGACCGGCGCGGACGCCATCAGCCACGGCGCCACCGGCAAGGGCAACGACCAGGTCCGCTTCGAGCTCGGCGCCTACGCGCTCAAGCCCGACATACGGGTGATCGCGCCCTGGCGGGAGTGGGACCTCGGCTCGCGGGAGTCGCTCATGGCCTACGCGTCCTCCCACGGCATCCCCATAGAGCGCAAGCGGGGCACGGAGTCGCCCTTCTCGATGGACGCCAACATGCTCCACATCTCATACGAGGGCGGCCCGCTGGAGGACCCCTGGTACGAGCCCCCCGCCGAGATGTGGCTCTGGTCGGTGAGCCCCCAGCACGCCCCCGACGAGCCGGCCTACGTGGACCTCGCCTTCGCAGGCGGCGACATCGTCGCCGTCGACGACCGGCCCATGACGCCGGGCCAGGTGCTGGCCACCCTCAACGCGCTCGGCGCCGCCAACGGCGTCGGCCGGATCGACATCGTCGAGAACCGCTACGTGGGCATGAAGAGCCGGGGCGCCTACGAGACTCCGGGCGGCACGATCATGCTGCGGGCCCACCGGGCCATCGAGTCGATCACCCTCGACCGGGAGATGGCCCACCTCAAGGACGAGCTCATGCCCCGCTACGCGGAGCTGATCTACAACGGCTACTGGTGGAGCCCGGAGCGCAGCATGCTGCAGACCGCCATCGACTACAGCCAGGGCAGCGTGAACGGCGAGGTCCGGGTGCGGCTCTACAAGGGCAACGTGGACATCGCCGGGCGGCGCTCCGACGAGTCGCTGTTCGACCACAAGGTGGTGACCTTCGAGGAGGACGGGGGGGCCTACAACCAGGCCGACGCCACCGGGTTCATCGCGTTGAACGCCCTGCGGCTGCGCAACCTGGCCCTCAAGCAAGCCCGGAGAGGGGGCTAGCCGTGGACGACTCGGCGACCCTCTGGCACGGACGCTTCGGCGGCGACCCCGCCGAGGCGCTCCGGGCCCTCAACGACAGTCTCCCTTTCGACCGGCGCATGTTCCGCGAGGACATCGCGGGGTCGCGCGCCCACGCGACGATGCTGGCCGCGGTCGGGCTGATCACCGGCGACGAGGGCGACGCCGTCTGCGCCGCGCTCGACACCGTCGAGGCCGAGATGGCCGAGGGCCGCTTCGTTTTCGCTCCCGGCGACGAGGACATTCACACCGCGGTGGAGCGGCGGGTCACCGAGATCACCCCGGCCGGGGCCAAGCTCCACACCGGCCGCAGCCGCAACGACCAGGTGGCCGCCGACCTGCGGCTTTGGACCCGCTCCGCGCTGGACGGTGTCGCCCGGGCGGTGCTGGGCGTGCAGCGGACGCTGCTGAGCCGGGCCACCGACGCCGGCGAGGCGCGGCTGCCCGGCTACACCCACCTGCAGCAGGCTCAGCCGGTGCTTCTGGCCCACCATCTGCTGGCCCACGGCTGGGCGCTGGCCCGCGATCTCGAGCGGCTGGCCGAGGCCCGCCGCCGGGCCGACGTCTCCCCGCTGGGGGCGGGCGCGCTGGCCGGGTCGTCGCTGCCGCTGGACCCCGAGCGGACCGCGGCCGAGCTGGGATTCGCGTCCGTCTTCGAGAACAGCCTCGACGCGGTGGCCGACCGCGACTTCGTGGTCGACGCCCTCTACGCCCTGGCCGTCCTCGGTGTGCATCTGAGCCGGGTGGGCGAGGAGCTGGTGCTGTGGTCGTCGTCGGAGTTCGGATTCGTGGAGCTCGACGACGCCTACGCGACCGGCTCGTCGATGATGCCCCAGAAGAAGAACCCCGACGTGGCCGAGCTGGCCCGGGCCAAGGCCGGCCGCCTCATCGGGCATCTGACCGGGCTGCTGGCCACCCTGAAGGGTCTGCCCCTGGCCTACGCCAAGGACCTCCAGGAGGACAAGGAGCCCCTGTTCGACGCGGTCGACACGACCCTGCTGACGCTGGCCGCCCTCGACGGGCTGCTGGCCACCGCCCGCTTCAACACCGGCCGGATGGCCGATGCCGCCTCGTCGCCGTACGCTGCGGCCACCGACCTGGCCGAGTGGCTGGTGGCGAGGGGGGCGCCGTTCCGCGAGGCTCACGCCGCGGTCGGCGATCTGGTGCGGCGCTCGCTGGCCGGTGGGGGACCGCTGGCCGGGCTGGCCGCCGCGGACGAGCGGCTCGGCCCGGAGGCCGCCGCCCTGCTCGAACCTGGGGCGTCGGCGGCGCGGCGCAACACGCGCGGCGCGGGCGGCCCGCGGGCGGTGGCCGCGCAGCTGGAGAGGTTCCGGGAACGGATCGAGACCGACGCGGCCCGCTTCGGGTGACCGGCAAGCTGCAGTGTCTCCCGCTCTCGTTCGCTTCGTCCATGGGCTGCTCGGGCCTCGGCCTCGCCAGGCGTCCTGAGAGACCGATGGGCAACCTGCCGTCCGCTCGGCCTCTGGCCCGCGACTTCTACGCCCGCAACGCGCTCGAGGTCGCGCCCGAGCTGCTCAACAAGGTGCTTGTGGTGCCCGACGGCCGTGCCGGACGGATCGTGGAGGTCGAGGCCTACCGGGGCGCCGACGATCCCGGCAGCCACAGCTTCCGCGGCATGACCAGGCGCAACGCCACCATGTTCGGCCCGCCGGGCCGTCTGTACGTGTACTTCACCTACGGAATGCACTGGTGCGCCAACGTGGTGGCCGAGACCGACGGGGTGGCCGCGGCGGTGCTGCTGCGGGCGCTCACGCCGCTGCGGGGCCTCGACGCCATGTACGAGGCCCGCGGCCCGGCCGCCCGCCGCGACCGCGACCTGTGCAGCGGCCCGGCCAAGCTCACCCAGGCGCTGGGAATCGACGGCGGTCTCGACGGCGCCGACCTCGTCAGCGGCGACCGGGGCGCGACCGTCGTGGACGACGGTCAGCCGCCGCCGCCCTCTCCCGCAGTAACGGCAAGGATCGGCCTCAGCAACGGCGACGACCTCCCCTGGCGCTTCTGCGTGGCCGGAGCGGCCGACCTCTCCCGCAGCTAACCCGGGCCGGGGGAGCTCGGCTCGGCGTTGTCAGCTCCCGGATCCAGGAGACGGCCTTCAAGAGCAGCCTGGATCTGGTCGGTGGCGTTGAGTGCGGCGATGAGCGCTGTGAGCTTGCGGTCGAGTTCGGCGATCTGCGTGGTGAGTCTCAGGTCGAGTTCGGCGATCTG
>JAPPLH010000109.1:5000-13982 GCA_028819505.1 Acidimicrobiaceae bacterium | reverse complement strand
TGCGGTCGAGTTCGGCGATCTGCGTGGTGAGTCTCAGGTCGAGTTCGGCGATCTGCGTGGTGAGCTTGCCGTCGAGTTCGGCGATCTGCGTGGTGAGCTTGCCGTCGAGTTCGGCGATCTGCGTGGTGAGTCTCAGGTCGAGTTCGGCGATCTGTGTGGTGAGTCTCAGGTCGAGTTCGGCGATCTTGGCGTCCTGCTCGGCGAATCGGGCGTCGATGGCCGCGAACCCGGCGTCCACCTTGTCCTCGAGACGGCCGAGGCGGTTGTCGATCCCGTTGAGCGTCGAAATGAGCAGCCCCACGGCGACCGTGCCGAGAATGGTGAGCAGCCCCACGGCGGCTGTGCCGAGAATGGTGAGGGGGTTGTCGGTGAGCTTGGACCACCGACCGGGCTCGGCCCGGACCGCGGTGGCGGGCGCCGGGACGGTCGGGTCAGGTCGGGAGTCGGCGGCAGAGGCCATCTGTGGTGGATGCGCTCCGGAGGTGGGAACGGGGTGGGCTGTGGTCATGGTGCCTCGGTGGGGCCAGCGGCGCGTCGTGGCGCTTGATGGACTTCGGTTCGGCTTGCCGCACGATGCCCAGCAGCGAGGCTCGTCCCTAAACTATATGGCAATGAATGTCATGTCAAACTCAGAACCAACTCGCGCGCCGTCTCCTAGACGTCGCCCGGGACTTGGCAGTTGTCCATGTTGTTGAGGCGGGAGAAGCCGTCCATGCGCTCGGTGTAGGTGCTGCCCTCGGTCATGTCGACCAGCAGGAAGCGCAACTCCCGGTCGGGGGTGTCCTCGTCGGCGGTGCGGAGCCGGTCCGAGTGGCTGCGACGGTCCGAGACGTAGACCTCCCAGTCGGCGAGCCAGTCGCCTACCAGATCCGCATCCGGCGGGCCGTCGCCCTCAGTGGCCGTCGCCAGCGATGCCCGGGCTCTCGTGCGCAGGTCCTCCACGAGCGATTCGACCTCTTCGGTGGCCCGGTCCACCTGTTCGGCCCGTTCCTCCCTTGAGGCCGCCTGGCGGGCAGTGGGCAGTGCCGCGATGGCCGATTGGGCCTCCTCGCAGCGCTGGTCGGCCCAGGCAACGAAGTCGCGGTTGTCGAGGCGGGCCGGGTTCTCGGTGCGGGCCCAGGGCGAGAAGGCCCACGCCCAGAACACGAAGCTGCCGACCACGAACAGGCCGCCCAGCCACCGGCCCAGCCTCCGCCACCTCACGGGACCCCGTCGAGTGCCCGCGTCACCGCCCGGCTCGCCGCTCGCGCGGCCTCCCGCGTCGCCGTCCGGTCCGGCGCCAGCGGGCCCGTCCGGCCCATTGGCGGTCACTGTTCGGTGTTCACCCAGATCTCGGCGGAGCTGCCCGGCTCGACGGTGGTTCCGGCGGCCGGCGACTGCTGCCACACGACGCCGGGGTCGCCGCCGAACCGTTCCGCCTCCTCGTCGAAGAACGGCTCGATGTACACCGCCACCCCCAGCCCGGACGCGGCCAGGACCCCTCTGGCCTCGGCCTCGCTCAGGCCCACCACGCTGGGCATGTCGATGAACGTCGGCAGGTCGGGCGCCGTTGCGACCTCCACCGTCACGGTGATCCCGCCCCGCTGCAGCGACCTCGCGGCGGGGGCCTGCCCGATGATCGTTCCCTGCGCGTACTCGTCGGTCTCGACGCCGACCGCGGCCACCCCGAGGGTCAGCTCCCCCAGCTCGGCCGCCACCAGAGCCGGGTCCCAGGCCCGGCCCACGAGGTCGGGGACCTCGACCGAGTCGAGCGGCGGCGGCGCGGTGGCGGGCGGGGGCGCGCTGACCGGCGGGGCGGGCAGGTCGACGGCGGGGAGTCCCTCGTGGGCCGCGATCATGATCTCGCGCCAGATCTGGGCCGGGTAGGTGCCGCCCGACACCCTGATGTCGGTGGTGGGGGGGACCATCGGGATCTGGGCGTCGGGGAAGCCGACCCACACCGCCGCGGCCCGCTGCGGCGTGTATCCCACGAAGGTCGCGTCGGCGTAGTTCTGGGCCGTGCCCGTCTTTCCCGCCGCCGGCCGGTCGATGGCCGCCCGGTGACCGGTGCCCTGGGTGATGGCGCCCTGGAGCACCCAGGTGATCTGGTTGGCGACGGCGGGATCGAGCACGGGCCGGTCGTCGCCGACATGGCGGTACAGCGCGGTGCCGTCGGACTCGACGATGCTGGTCACCAGCACCGGCTCGGTCCGCCGGCCCGATCGGGCGAACGTGGAGAACATCGCGGCCAGCTCGACGGTGTTGACGTCCTCGGTGCCCAGCACTCCGGCGCACACCGGCGCGATGCGGCTGGCCTCCAGGCCGAGCCGCTCGGCCATGGTCACGAAGTTGGCCGGCCGGATGTCCACCATCAACTGGGCGTAGACCGTGTTGATCGAGCGTCGGGTGGCCGCTGTCAGGTCGGCCTCCACCGGCGCCTCGGGCGCCGAGCCGAGCCCGCCCCGGATGGTCCAGACCGGTCCGCATACGTCGGGCCGGTCGATCTCGAGCTCGTCGGGGGCGTCGTAGCTCTTGGTCACCGCCAGGCCGCGGGTCAGGGCGGTGGCCAGCGCGACGGGCTTCATGGCCGACCCGGCCTGGCGGCCCTTGCCGCTGGCCAGGTTGAACTTGGCGTCGGTGTCGTCGCCGAAGAAGTCGCGGCCGCCGACCATCGCCAGCACGTGCCCGTCCTCGGCGCCGCCCACCCCCAGCACCGTCGCCGCCGCGTCGGGATTGGCGCCGTTGTCGGGCAGTATCGCCTCCACCGCCGCCTCGGCCCTGGCCTGCAGGCCCAGGTCGATCGTCGTGTGGATGTCCAGGCCCCCCTCGAACAGCAGCTGGGTGCGATGCGCGCGGGTCGGCCCGAAGGTGTCGTTGTCGAGGAACCACTGCTTGACGTCCTCCACGAAGTGGGCGGCCGGGTAGCGCTCCTCGAGGATCGGGATGTCCTCGATCAGCACGATCGGCTCGTCGTGGGCCCGGTCGTGCTCGTCGGGGGTGATGAAGCCGTTGACCAGCATCCGCTCCAGCACCAGGTTGCGGCGGCGCCTGGCGTCCTGAGGGTTGCGGTAGGGGTCGAAGGCGCTGGGGCGCTGGATCAGCCCGGCCAGCAGCGCGGCCTGCTCCAGGGTGAGCTCGGTCACCTTCAGGCACACTCCGATGCCCCGGGCGGACGCGGTGGTGGCCAGCTCGCAGGCGGGGGCGCCGAAGTACTGCCTGGCCGCGGCCTCGATGCCGTAGGCGCCGTTGCCGAAGTACACCCAGTTCAGGTAGCGCAGCAGGATGAAGTCCTTGGTGAAGAACTGCTCGAAGCGCCGGGCCATGAAGAACTCCTCGACCTTGCGGGTCAGGGTCGTCTCGGAGCGGTCGAGGAAGACGTTGCCGACGTACTGCTGGGTGATGGTGGATCCGCCCTGGCTGATCCCGCCCGCGGCCACGTTGCTGCGGGCCGCCCGCAGTATCGCCTTGAGGTCGGCGCCGTCGTGCTCGTAGAAGCGCTCGTCCTCGATGGCGATGACCGCGTTGCGCACCACCTCGGGAACGAGGGCTATGTCGGTCACGTCGGTGCGGCGCTGCTCGCCCCGCAGCTCGGTGATCAGCACACCGTTGCGGTCGTACACCCTCGAGGACTGCGCGGTGGCGAGTTCCTCCACATCGAAGGTCACGTCGCGCAACTCGTAGGAGCAGCCCGCCGCCAGCAGCGCCGCGGCCAGCACCGGGACGGCAAGTACGGTGGCGGCGCGTCGCACGCCCGCCATTGTGCTCCGCGCCGTACTCGATGCGGCGCCATCCACATGCGAGACAGGTGCAATGTCATATGAGGCGGTGTAGATTGGCATGAAACAGGGCTCAGGACAGGAGCAGGCGATGGGAATGTTCACTTGTCCAATAAGGATCGAGACCATGGACGGCCGCCGGTCGCTCGACCTGGAGGCGACGGTCGACACCGGCGCGGCCTACACGACCGTCCCCGGTCGTCTGCTGCGCGACCTGGGCGTGGAACCCGGGGGAAGGCGCAGCTTCAAGCTGGCCGACGGGCGTCGGATCGAGGGAGCGTACGGACGGGCCTGGGCGTCGATAAACGGCGAGGCGGAGGTCACGATCGTGGTCTTCGGCGCCGACGACGGCCCCGTGCTGCTCGGCGCCTACACCCTGGAGGGCTTGTCCCTGGCCGTGGACCCCGTGCAGCAGCGCCTCGTTCCCACAGTGATGATCCTGTAGGGGCGCCGTCGCGCTACTGCGGCCGATCAGACCGGTCGGCTAGACGCCGGAGCGCACGCTGATCGGCAAGCCTCTCCCCTGTGTGAGATCAGTGCAATATCATCATAGTTCCGTATAGACTGGCCTGAACTCGACTCAGGGGAGGAGCAGGCGATGGGAATGTTCACTTGTCCCATGCGGATCGAGACCATGGACGGCCGCCGGTCGCTCGACTTGGAAGCGACGGTCGACACCGGCGCGGCCTATACGGTCGTGCCTGAGACGAAGTTGCATGAACTGGGGGTCGAGCCGAGGGGGCTGCGCCGCTTCAAGATCGCCGACGGCACCACGATCGAGGGTGCCTTCGGCGAGGTCTTGGCGACGATCGACGGTGACACCGTGACCACGATAGTGATCTTCGGAGCCGACAGTGGGCCCACTCTGCTCGGGGCCTACACACTCGAGGGCCTGGCGCTCGCGGTGGACCCCCTGCAGCAGCGGCTGGTGCCCGCGGTGATGATCCTGTAGGGGACACCGCCGCGCTACTGTGGCCCACGGCTCGGGCTCGTGGCCGGACCGGCCGTCGTTCGTCGGTGCGCCGGACGACCACGAGGACGGTCATCGGTCACGGCGACCGCTCGGCGGCGCTGCGAAAGGAGTGGCGTGACGACAGTAGGGGCCGCCGCCGAGGTGAAGATGGTGCTCGGCGTGGCGAGGCTGGGAGAGGCGGACCTGAGGGGCTGGTGGAGCTGCCATGGCCTCGACTGCCTCGACGCCGCCTTCAAGGCGCCGTACTTCGACCTGGCAGGATGACGCGATGGGCCTGAGCAGCACCACCCCCTACACCACCCGGCTGCTCAAGGGCGGCGCCGTTCTGGAGGACGCCCGACTGGTTGTGGCGAGGGGCTTCGCCTACGTCGCCTGGCGCGAGCACGAGCAGGGCGCGTCGTCGCGGGCGCTCACCAATGGTCGTGTGTGGCGGCGGTGGCTGCTCGACGCCGCCGCCGTCGAGGCGCTGTTCAACCAGTCGGCCCGCCTAGGCGTCCTGCAGGTCTCGCGGGCGGGCTCCGCGGTGAGGGGCGACTGGCGCGTGGCCGGGCTCGCGGAGGCGACCGGTGCCGCTGCGTGAGGGACCAGCAGGTGCAGATTCTGCCTCAGCGCCTAGGTCGAACGGCCATTCCGACCCTTGGGTCGTGCCTTCGTGCGACAATTCAGCCATGGTACTGCACATGAGGAGTTCGTAGAGGTGAGCGCAGAGCGGTTGTCGAGCGTCGATCTGTTCGCTGGAGCCGGAGGCCTCACACTCGGCTTGCAATGGGCTGGCTTCGAAACTCTGGCCGCCTACGACAACTGGTCCCCGGCGATCGCGACCTTAGAACGCAATTTCCGTAGCGCGAGCGTGTCACCTGATGACATTCAGGAGCTGACCGCAGCCGATGTTCTCGATCTAACGGGTGGTGTGACACCCCTTCTCGTGACAGGGGGACCCCCCTGTCAGGGCTTCACATCGGCCGGTGCTCGGCGCGCATCGGACCATCGCAATACCCTCGTTGCGGAGTTCGCCCGGATGGTTGCTGAACTGCGACCGCGGTGGTTCCTGTTCGAGAACGTTGAGGGCTTCCTGTCGATGTCGGGCGGCAGTTTTGTAGTCGATCTGCTTGATGGCGTGCTCGACGCCGGATATTATGTGCGTCTACGGAAAGTGAACGTCGCCAACTATGGTGTGCCTCAACTTCGCAAGCGGGTAATCGCTGTTGGATCGATTGGAGTTGATCCCGGCTTCCCTGGTCCATCGCATCATGCTTATGGGGCGCCCGGTGCTGAGACCGCGGGGACTGTTGGTTTGCCCACTACCCCGACGGTCTCTGATGCCCTTGAGCAATTGGACGCGCCAGCCTCCGCTGCCCGAGACGCAATCATTCAGGGCCATGTGAAGTCACGCATCTCGGAGTCTGACGCTCGTCGGTTTCGATTGCTGCAACAAGGCCAAACGATGCGTGATCTGCCGATGAGCCTTCAGCACCAGAGTTACGCGAGGAGGGCCAATCGGCGAGTTGCCGATGGTATGCCCACCGAGCGGCGGGGCGGAGCGCCGGCGGGGATTCGACGCCTTCGCGCTGACGAACCGTCAAAGGCCATTACAAGTGCGGCCCCCAGAGAGTTTCTTCATCCCCTTGCGGACCGCTGCCTCACCCTTAGGGAGTGCGCACGACTACAGGGATTTCCCGACAGCTTCGAGTTCGTAGGCAACCGTTCAGAGCAGGCAACACTAGTTGGAAACGCGATACCGCCGACCTTCGGGGTAGTGCTCGGCAGATGGATCGCAGCCAGATCGAGTTCGTGCTCAATGGAGGCCGCCGGATCATCGCGACTCCTTGAGTTCCGAGTAGGAAACGGCTCGGGAATGAGTCCCGCCTTGCGCGATGTCGTCGAACGAATCAGTGCTCGGTATCAGATCGGACAGGTACCCTTGTGGATCTGAGCAAGGCGCAGTCCACGGCATTTGAGAAAGCGAGGGCGCGAGGCTCGGGCGGTCAAGGAATCACCCTGCCGGATGACTCCGTTCGAGCACTGGTTGCGCTCGTTGCTCGAGACCTCAACTTGCCGAGCATTGAAGGGATAGATCCGCTCGACGATGTAGAGTACTATGACATCGCTGTTGACGAACTTACGACTACAGGTGAGGCGTCGGCGCTAAGCGCATACTGTTCTCTACTCCGGGTAGGTCCAGTCGACACCGATACATACTTCTTGTCGCTCGCAGCGCTTCACCGGGCCCGACTAAAGTTCGCCAACATCATGAGGTCTCAAGCAAGCCCAACTCTTGAACAGGTTGGGCCAAGGGGGCTCCTGCAATACGGCAGCCTCAGCACCGGGGCGCTCGGTTCACTTCTGATCGTGCGGAAGTGGTTCTACGATGTCGACAATCGATCTGCTCAGGAAACTGGCTATCTTTTCGAGCCAGTTATCGCCGGTGCAGTCGGTGGCGTTGTCGTGCCAGCAAAGTCAAGTCCCGTCAAGCGAGAGGGCACTGGATCAGGCCGACAAATAGATTGCCTGCGCGGCACCACCGCATACGAGGTCAAGGTACGTGTCACGATCGCTTCGTCGGGCAAGGGACGATGGCAGGAGGAGTTGAGCTTTCCTGCGGACTGCGAAGCGAGCGGTTATGTGCCCGTGTTGGTCGTGTTTGATGGCACCGACGATCCCAAGCTGTCAGAACTCAAGGATGAATTCACGAATCACGGTGGACAGGCTCACGTAGGGCAAGATGCATGGGCACATCTCAAGTCAGAAGCTGGACCTACAATGAGTACCTTCCTTGAGAAGTACATCCACGGTCCCCTAACCGACCTTCTGAATCATACCCCGACTGAGAGAGACTTTCCGCGAGTTAGTGTCCTGCTCCGACCGGACAGAGTCGAGTTCAGCGTAGGCAAGACGACGAAGCGTGTTGATCGGAATGGGTAGGTTGACGCCAGCATTCGGCCGGTCGCGTATACATGGAAGCGGGTCTGACCGCCTCGTTGATGGTTCCGCCTGTGGTTGACCTGCTCGACGACCTGCGGGCCCGCGGGCTTGTGCACGACCACACCGATGAGGCCGGCCTGCGAGAACTGCTCGATTCCGGCCCGGTCACCCTCTACTGCGGCATCGATCCCAGCGCTGACAGCCTGCATGTCGGGCACCTGGTGGGTGTGCTGGTGCTGCGCCGCTTCCAGGACGCCGGACACCGCCCGCTGGCGCTGGTCGGCGGGGCCACCGGCATGGTGGGCGACCCCAGCGGCCGCTCCGACGAGCGCAACCTGCTCGACGCGGCGGCCCTCGAAGCGAACGTGGCCGGCATCAAGGCCCAGCTCGACTCGCTGTTCGACTTCTCCGGGGACGGCGCCGCCCGGCTCGTCAACAACTACGACTGGACCCGCGACGTGACGATGCTCGACTTCCTGCGCGACGTCGGCAAGCACGTCACCGTCAACCAGATGGTGGCCAAGGACTCGGTGCGCAGCCGCATGGACGGCGACCAGGGCATCTCCTACACCGAGTTCAGCTACATGCTGCTGCAGGCCTTCGACTACTGGTGGCAGTACGAGCACTACGGCTGCCGCCTCCAGGTGGGCGGCTCCGACCAGTGGGGCAACATCACCGCGGGGATCGACCTGGTCCGCCGCCGCAGCGGAGCCGCAGTCCACGGTCTCACCTGGCCGCTCATGACCCGGGCCGACGGCCAGAAGTTCGGCAAGACGGCCGAGGGCACGGTGTGGCTCGACGCCGCCCGCACGCTGCCGTTCGAGCTGCACCAGTACCTCGTCAACACCGACGACCGGGACGTCGAGCGGCTGCTGCTGCAGCTCACCCTGCTGCCGGTGGCCGATGTGGCCGCGATCATGGAGACCCACTCCGACGCCCCCCACGAGCGCCGGGCCCAGCGGGCGCTGGCCGACGAGGTCTGCACCCTGGTACACGGGGCCGGGGCCACCGGGCGGGCCCGCCTCGCGGCCGAGGTGCTGTTCGGGGCGCCGGAGTTGACGGCCGCACGGTTGGAGACGGTGCGCGGCATCGTGCCCGAGACCGAAATCGGCGGCTCGGCCCTAGACGGCGGCGAGCCCGTGGTCGCCGCGCTCGTGGCTTCAGGCCTGTGCAAGTCCCGCTCGGACGCCCGGCGCGCCGTCTCGGGAGGCGGAATCCGGGTCAACGGCCATCGCGTGGAGTCCCCCGCAGAGCCGGTCGACCTAGTGGGCGGCCGCTACGCGCTGGTCCAGCGGGGCCGCCGCTACCGCCACCTCCTAGTGGTGGACTGAA
>JAPPLH010000074.1:39014-47229 GCA_028819505.1 Acidimicrobiaceae bacterium | reverse complement strand
CACCCCCGACTACGACCGGGTGACGGTGCTCGACGGCCCCGACCACGAATCGCCGACGGTGTCACTGGGCGGCCGCCAGAGCCCCATATACGCGGGGGAGCCGGTCACGTTCTACCTCTCCGCCGACCACGCCTTCAAGGCCGACACTGTCGTCACCTACGAACTGACCGCCGACGGAGGCGTTGTGGCCGCCGCCGACCTGGGCGAGCAGCAGATCACCGTCCCGGCGGGAGCACGAGACCAGTTCATCACGGTGCCCACCCTGAGCACCAACAGCGGCCAGGACCGCACCATCACCATGCGCCTCGCCCGCGGCGACTACACCAGGGAGCACTACACCCGCACCGCCCTCCAACCCGACACGGCCACATGGGGCACCCACATCGCCACAGGGACCGTGCGCGACCAGACCCCGTGGCCCCGGCCCGTAGCCCAGATCGCCTCCACCGGCGACATCACCGAAGGCGGCACTGCGACCTTTACTGCCCGTCTAAGCAAACCGGTCGACTCATGGGTTACTGTGCCTGCTCACACCAGGCAGATCGGGAACTACGGCGCTGCCCTGCAAAGTCAGCACAAGCTCAGGGGCGCTTTCGCGGTCAGCATTCCAATCAATTTCCACATTCCGCCCGGCCAGACCGAAGCGAGCCGCACCGTGTCCACCGTCGACGACAGCACAGACGAGCCCGACGGCTCCATAACTCTGTTCATCCTCTTCAGCGGCATGCAGTACGCCCGCGGCGCGTCCGTCGAGGCTACCGTGATCGTCAAAGACAACGACGACCCGCCGCGCCCCGAGGTGAGCATCACCGCCGACGAGAACAGCATCGGCGAGGGCGAAGACGCGGCTTTCACCGTTACTGCTTCCCCAGCGCCAACGTCAGACCTCGACGTCAGCGTGACCGTCACGCAGAGCGGCGACTTCGGCGCGGCAACCGGCCAGCAGACCGTCACCATCAGCGGCGGCGCCACTAGTGCCGCGCTCACTGTGCCTACCACCGACGACAGTGCCGTCGAATCCGACGGGTCGGTCACCGCCAGCATCGACGCTGACAGCGCCTACACCGTCGCATCATCGCATGCAACCGCTACGGTAACGGTCGCAGACGACGATGTGTCTGAGCCGACAGCGAGCATAACCGCCGGCAAGCCTGTGACCGAAGGCGGCGATGCTTGTTTTGCTGTCACATTGAGACCCGCGCCGACGGCGCTCCATTACGTGAGGTTCTCGCTGACGCAGGACGGTGACTTCTTGCGGTTCGAGTACGGTGATGTGGAGGTTTTCGGCACCAACCGCATCAGCGGCAGCGCTCAGTGGTGTTTCAGTACCCTTGACGACGGAGTCGACGAGCCGGACGGCTCAATCACGGTCACCATCACTGACCCGGGCGTCGGCTACACCGTCTCGGCGACTCAAGGCCATGCCAGCGTGCCGGTTGCCGATAACGACGACGGCCCTCCGGGTACGCCGGAAATAAACATCACCAGCGCCATCGGCGGCACTGAGGGAGACACCGTCACGTTCACGCTCACCGCGACGCCGGCCCCGGCGGCAGACCTTGCCGTGAGCGTCACGGCGACCACTGCTGGCGACTTCGGCTTCGGCGTGCTGCCTGCCAGCGTGACGGTTCCGACTTCGGGAAGCGCGACTGTGAGCATTGCGACTGCGGATGATCAGACCGACGAGCCTGACGGCTCGGTCACGTTGACTGTGAACGCGGGCAGCGGTTACACGGTCGGCTCGACGCCGTCCGAGACGGTGACTGTCGCCGATGATGACGCGACGAGCCAGGGCCTGAACGTTCATACGGTCGATCCGGACGTGATCGCAACAGTCAGAGCTTTGGCCGCGCAGACGCAGCACGGCGCGGCGCACGTCAACCGCTGGAACCGGGTGCTGGTCGCGTTCGGCGAGCACGACGGCACCGGCGTCACGGGCGGTGCGATGACGGCCGCGCAGGCGCAGGAGATGGCGAACCGGTATTCCAGCCCCGTCTGGGATCAGGTGGTCGCCGAGTTGACCGCGCTCGAGGCGGTCCCGCAGCTGACGCCGCCGACGCCCGAGGTCAATGTCACCGGCGCCTCAGGCGCCAGCGAGGGCGGCTCTGTCAGCTTCACGCTGACGGCGTCGCCTGCGCCGGCGTCTGATCTGACGGTGAGCGTCACGGCGGCCGCGTCGGGAGACTTCGGCTTCGGCGCCCTGCCTGCCAGCGTCACGATCCCGGCGTCGGGCAGCGCGACGGTGACGGTCACGACCACGGACGACGATGTGGACGAGCCGGACGGCTCGGTCACGCTGACCGTGGACGCTGGCGGCGGCTACACGGTGGGCGCGCAGTCGTCGCAGACGGTCGATGTCGCCGACGACGACGATCCGGTCGTCGAGGAGCAGACGGGTTACACGGTGGATCCGGCGGTGGTCGCGAAGGTCGGGGAGTTGGCGTCGCAGACCCAGCACGGCACGGCCCACGTGAACCGCTGGAACCGCGTGCTGGTCGCCTTCGGCGAGCACGACGGCACGGGCGTCACCGGCGACGCCATGACCGCGGCTGAGGCCCAGCAGATGGCCGAGGCCCACAGCAGTCCCGTCTGGGATGAGGTGGTGACCGAGCTGACCGCGCTCGAGGCGGCTTCGCAGAACACGCCGCCGCCGACGCCGGAGGTGAGCGTCACCGCGGGCGGCGGGGTCACCGAGGGCGCAGCGGCGACCTTCACGCTGACGGCCAGCCCGGCGCCGGCGTCGGCGCTGGCGGTGAGTGTGACCGTGTCACAGAGCGGCGACTACGGCGCCGCGACGGGCCGGCGCACAGTGAGCATCCCGGCTTCGGGCAGCGTCACCGTCACCGTCGCCACCACGAACGACGGGGCGGACGAGGCCGACGGCTCGGTGACGGCCACGGTCGAAGCCGGCGGCGGCTACACGGTGTCGGCATCGCAGGGCGCGGCCACGGTGAGCGTCGCCGACGACGACGCGCCGGTGGTGGTGCCGGTGGTGAGCATCAGCGCCGGCGACGGCGTGACCGAGGGCGGCAGCCTCACGTTCACGCTGAGCGCCAGTCCGGCGCCGGCGGCGGACCTCGATGTCACGGTCACCGTCGCAACGGTCGGCGACTACGGCGTCGCGGCCGGTTCGCGCACGGTCACCATCCCGGCATCGGGCGCCGCCACGCTCACGATCGCGACGACCGGCGACCAGACCGACGAGGCCGACGGCTCGGTGACGGCGACGCTGGTCGATGGGACCGGCTACGACCTGGGGTCCTCGGTGACGGCCACGGTGAGCGTCGCCGACGACGACGCGCCGGTGGTGGTGCCGGTGGTGAGCATCAGCGGCGGCGGCGGGGTCACCGAGGGCGGCGCGGCCAGCTTCACAGTCAGCGCCAGCCCGTCGCCTGCGAGCGCGATCGACGTGACGGTCACGGTCGCCGCGAGCGGCGACTTCGGCGCCGCCACGGGCCGGCGCACGGTCCGGGTCACCCCGGGCCACAGCAGCGTGACGTTCACGGTCGCCACCAGCGGCGACCAGGCCGACGAGCCCGACGGCTCCGTCACAGTGACGCTCGTCGACGGCGCGGACTATGACCTCGGCACGTCGAAGGCCGCGACCGTTGCCGTCGCGGATGATGATGATCCGCCGGTTGTCATCGAGCAAGACCAGACCGACGGATCGACTCTGACCGCCTGCGAGGGCCGCCCGGAGCTGTTGATCAGCAGCCCCGAGGCCAGCCGCAGCGACGGGACGGTCGACTTCGAGGTCAGCCTCAGCTGCATCCCCAGCAGCAGCCCGACGATCCTGCTGAGCCCGGTCCGCGACGGCCACATCGGCCAGAACAGGTTCGTCAACCTGACAGCCGACCAGGCCACCGCCACCGTCACCGTGACCATCGGCGGCGAGGACCAGCTCGCTCTCGCCCTCGTCTGGAGCAGCGGCCTGGCCAACCGCTACGCCCAAGGCACCGTCACCTTCAGCGACTAGCCCTTCCCCTTCAGCGACTAGCCCGTCCCCTCTTTCGAGTTGCGGCGACGGAAGGCGCAGCCGCCTGGGTCCCTCTCTCTCGGCCCCCTCTCTCCCGACAGGCGGCCTAACTCTCAGTAGATGCCGGGTAGAACCAGTCGCGGGGCAGGCCGCCGATCTCGAACGCCCACACGATGTGGGCGATCACGAACACCAGCAGTCCGTTGAGCCGGTAGTTGCGGGGCTCGCCGGTGACGCGGTCCTCGACGTAGCCGGTGACCCGCCTCGCGGGCAGGACGATCTGCAGCACGAAGAACACGGCGAAGATGATCAGCGGCGTGAAGAACGCCCAGACCGCGTCGGTGCCGGAGAGCTCCGTGAGATGCTCGACGCCCAGCGCTTCAGCCATGCCCGGAACCTAGTGCTTCAGCCATGCCCCGCGGACGCCTCCGGAGGATGGCGCGGTCAGTCGTCGAATTCCTCGGGCATAAGGACGAACTCGGGATAGGTCTCGATGCCCAGCTCGGCGGTGTCCTGTCCGAGGCGCTCCGCCTCAGTGCTCACCCGCAGGCCCATGACCATGTCCATCAGCTTCCACACGATCAGCGAGGAGATGAACACGAAGGCGCCGATGGTCATCACGCCGAGCAGCTGCGTGCCGAAGTCGGCGCCGCCCGCGATGCTGGCCGCCAGCGTCCCCCAGATGCCGCACACCAGATGGGCGGGGATCGCGCCCACCACGTCGTCGATCTTGAGCTTCTCCAGAGCCTTGATGGCCAGGGTGCAGATCACACCGCCGATGGCGCCTATGACGACCGCCCACCAGTGCTCGGTTATGTCGGGGGCGGCGGTGATCGAGACCAGCCCGGCCAGCGCGCCGTTGAGGCCGGCGAACAGGTCCATGCGCCCGAAGATCGGCCGTGACACGGCCAGGGCGGCCACCACCCCGGCCGCCGCGGCCAGGTTGGTGTTGACCAGGATGTTGCTCATGGCCACCGCGTCGGCCGCGCTGCCCAGCGCCAGCTGCGACCCGCCGTTGAATCCGAACCAGCCCAGCCACAGGATCAGCACCCCCAGGGTCACCACCAGCACGTTGGAGGGCGGGGTGGGCTTGACCGTGCCGTTCTCGCGGAACTTGCCCAGCCGCGGCCCGATGATCAGCACGCCGGCCAGGGCGGCCCACCCGCCGGTGCTGTGAACGATGGTGGATCCGGCGAAGTCCACGAAGCCCTGCTCGGCCAGCCAGCCGCCGCCCCAGTACCAGGACCCGACGATCGGGTAGATGAAGGCGGTCAGGATCAGGGTGAACAGGAAGAACGCCCACATCTTGATCCGCTCGGCGATGGCGCCCGACACGATCGACGCCGCGGTGGCCACGAACACCATCTGGAAGAACCAGTCCGACATCACCGCGTAGCCGTTGCCGACCACCTCGCCGAGGTGTTCGGCCGCGCCGTCGAGCAGGCCCAGCTCGGCGTCCGACGGCCCGTAGAGGAACTGGAACGAGCCGATCACGTCGCCGACGTCCACGTACATGAGGTTGTAGCCGACGAAGTAGTAGGCCAGGCCGGCGATCGAGTAGATGCCGATGTTCTTGAGGCAGATCATCGAGGCGTTCTTGGTGCGGACCGCGCCCGACTCCAGCATCGTGAAGCCGGCGCACATCCACATCACCAGAGCGCCCCAGATGAGGAAGGCGAACGTGTTGAGGATGAACTGCAGCTCCTCGCGCGGCAGGCCCGACGCCTCGCCATGCGCTTCGTCGGCCAGAGCAACGGCCGGCAGGGCCGCCAGGAGCGCGGCGACCGCCAGCACGGCTCCGGCCGCCATCGAGCCGCGTCGTCGAATCGGAGTCATGCGGTGCCCCCTTGTGTCTAGGATTGGTCAAGACCGGCCGCGACAGTAGCAGCAGGAACCAGTCTCAGTCCGCTCGGCTGCGGGTGTGCGGCGGCGCGTGGCGGCCGCGGCCGGAGGCCGGCAGTCCATCACCGCCGCCAGACGAACTCAGACCCCCTCGGTGGCCAGAGTGACCACGGTGTTGAGCAGGACGTTGGCGCCGGCGACGAGATCGTCGGGCTCGGTGTGCTCGGCCGGATTGTGGCTGATGCCCTTCACGCTGGGAACGAACACCATCCCCGCCGGGCACACCGCGGCCAGGATCTGGGCGTCGTGTCCCGCCCCCGAGGGCATCCGCCGCACCGGCAGCCCCAGTGCCGAGGCGTTGGACTCGACCAGTTCCACCACTCGGGGATCGAACACCACCGGCTCGAAGCGGGCCACCCACTTGGTGTCGATCTCGACGTCCTCTGAGTCGGCTATTCGCTTGACTTCGGTCAGCAGGCGCCGCTCGGCCGACTGCAGGTCGTCGTCGTCGGTGTTGCGCAGGTCGATGATGAGCTTGGCCCGGGCCGCCACCACGTTCACCAGGTCGGGGTGCAGCCTCAGGGCCCCGACCGTCCCCACCTGGGTGCCGCCCATCTCGTCGGCTATGCGCCGCACCGCCACCACCAGCTCGCCCGCGGCCAGTCCTGCGTCGCGCCTCATGCTCATCGGGGTCGTGCCTGCATGGTTCGACTGGCCGGTGATGTTCACCTCGGTCCAGGAGATGCCCTGCACGCCGGTGACCGCACCGATGCGCATGCCGTCGCGTTCCAGCACCGGCCCCTGCTCGATGTGGAGCTCGACGAAGGCGTAGGGCGCCGGTCCCGGGCACGGCACCGGGCCGCGGTAGCCGATGCGGTCCAGTTCGTCGCCGACCGCGACGCCGTCGGCGTCGGTGGTCGACATGGCCTCCTCGACGGTCAGCCCGCCGGTGTAGCAGAGGCTGCCCATCATGTCGGGCGGGAAGCGGGAGCCCTCCTCGTTGGTGAAGAAGGCCGCGGCCAGCGGGCGCTCGAGGTCGATGCCGCTCTCGATGGCGGTCTCGATCACCTCCAGGGCGGCCAGCACACCGAGGTTGCCGTCGTACTTGCCGCCGGTGGCGACAGTGTCGATGTGGGAGCCCATCATCACCGGAGGCCCCCGGCCCACGTCCTGCTGGACGGCCACGACGTTGCCGATGGTGTCGATGCGCACGTCGAGGCCGAGGTCGCGCATCCAGGTGACCACAAGGTCGCGGCCCGCCTTGTCGGCGTCGGTCAGCGCGAGGCGGTTGTTGCCCCCACCGGGGATCGGGCCGATCTCGGCCAGGTCCCACAGCCGCTGCAACAGGCGCCGGCCGTTGACCGCCAAGAGCTCTCGTTCTCCGCTGGGACCGGCCATCGCGGGCGAGGTTAGCCGCCCGCCAGCGGGGAATTGGCAGCAGAATCCTCACTATGCGTGCATAGCGCTGCCAATTCCTCCTGCTCGGCCAGGAACCCGAGGATGGCGTCCAGCGACTCCTCCTGCTGCTCGACGTAGTGCCCGTGTCCGCTGCCCTCGAAGACGACCAGCCGGGCGTCGGGCAGGTTCTCGGCCACGTACCGGGCGCCGGCTCCGCCCGGCCCGGCATCCAGCGGGGTGAGCACGTCCTCCGATCCCACCATGACCAGCGTCGGTGCCGCGACCCGGTGGAGCTGGCCGGTGACATCGGTGTCGATCATCGCCTGGCAGGCGTCGACGAAGACATCGGTGCCCACGTTGCGGGCGGTGATCTCCTGCATCAGGTCAACGGCTCCGTCGCCGCCGTCGGGGCCGTCGAGGAAGGCGCGCGAGAAGGCGTCGATGAGCAGCTGCTCGGCCACCTCCCGCGACGCCACCCCGTAGGCCCGGGCCAGGCTCTGCCAGACCCTGAACTGGAGCACTCCCATGCGGTCGCACCGGCCCACGGCTCCGGCCCCGAGGACCAGTTTGTCGACCCTGTCGGGATAGCGGGCCGCGAAGTTCACCGCGATGAAGCTGCCCATCGACCCGCCGTGGATGTGGGCTCGTTCCAGGTCCAGCGCGTCCATCAGCCCGGCCAGGTCGTCGCTCCAGGTGTCGAGCGTGTAGCGCTGGACGGGGCGGTCGCTGCTCCCGTAGCCGCGGTGGTCGTAGTCGAGCACCCGGTAGTGCTGCGACAGGCCGGGCGTGATGGTGGCGTACCCCTCATGGGCGCTGACGGCTCCGCCGATCTGGACGACGGTGGCGCCCTCACCGCTGAACTGGTACCAGAGTTCGACTCCGTTGACGTTGACCTTGGGCATCGGCGGCCTCCTGCGTCGGTTTGGGGAATTGGCAGCGGTCGGCTCCCTATTGGGCGTTCCTGGCTGCCAATTCGCGGTCGAACCGACGGCAGCCTAT
>JAPPLH010000074.1:32289-38914 GCA_028819505.1 Acidimicrobiaceae bacterium | reverse complement strand
CTCCCTATTGGGCGTTCCTGGCTGCCAATTCGCGGTCGAACCGACGGCAGCCTATATTGACCGCCGATGCCGCTGGAATCCGTGGTGGACGTGCCCGGGCTGTGCCCGCCGCCGGAGCCGTACTCCTACGCGGTGCGGGCCGGCGACACCCTCTACCTGGCCGGCCAGGTCGCCCTGGACGAGGCCGGCAAAGTGGTGGGGGAGACGGTCACGGAGCAGGCCCGTCAAGTGTGGGACAACATCGCCAGCGTCCTGGCCGCTTCGGGCAGCTCCATTGCCGACGTGGTGAAGGTCACCTACTTCATGCAGGACGTGCGAGAGATCGCCGAGGAGATGGAGATCCGCCGCGAGGTGTTCGCAGGCCGGCCGTTCCCCGCGGTGACCGCGTGCCAGGCCGCCGCCCTGGGTTTGCCCGGCCTCAAGATGGAGGTGGACGTGATAGCGGTGATCGGCGCCGGCAGTGGGTGACGCCGCCCCCGGCGATCCGGTCGAGCAAACTGCGGCCCGGATGCGAGAACTCGGTCTCGACCACGAGGTGTTCGACGCGGCGGCCACGCATGCCGACCTGGCCGAGCGGATCGCGCAGAGTGAGAGCCTGGATGCGTTGCTGTCGGAGAGCGGTGGGCTGGATCCCACCGCCTTCGACCCGAGCTGGCCGACGGGCGATACCGAGTAACCCCGGAACGGGCAGTGACCGACATCGGTGAGGCTGGCAGGTCGCTGCGCTCGGGCCGCACGACCAGCCGTGAGTTCACCGAGGCAAGCCTGGCTGCCGCGGCGGCACTCGACGGCGACCTGGCCGCCTTCGTCGTCCTGGATCCTGATGGCGCCCTCGAAGCGGCCGACGCCGCCGACGAGGCGATCGCGGCCGGACGAGACCTCGGGCCCCTGATGGGCGTGCCGGTGGCGATCAAGGACATCGTCGACGTGGCCGGCCTGCCCACGAGATGCGGCTCGTCCGCCTACCCGGCGACGCCGGCCGCGACCGACGCCACGCTGGTGCGGCGCCTGCGTCGAGGCGGTGCGGTCATCGTGGGCAAGACGACCACCCACGAACTGGCCTGCGGCGTCTACAGCCCGCCGGTCTCCAATCCCTGGGACCTGGACCGGATCCCCGGCGGGTCCAGCGGAGGCTCGGGCGCGGCGGTGGCGGCCGGGATCGTGCCCATGGCCGTCGGCAGCGACACCGGCGGCTCGATCCGCATCCCTGCCTCGCTGTGCGGAACGGTGGGGCTGAAGGCCACCTACGGCCGGGTGTCGCGCGCCGGGGTGGCCGCGCTGGCGTGGTCGCTCGACCACCTCGGCCCCCTGACCTCCACCGTCGAAGGCGCGGCTGCCAGCCTGGAGGTGCTCGCCGGGCCCGACCCCTTGGATCCCTCGGCCTCGTCGAGGCCCGTGCCGCAGTACTCCAGCGGCCTGGACCGGGGTGTCGAGGGGCTGAGGATCGGAGTGCTCTCCGGTCCGCCCCTCGACCCCGTGCAACCCGACGTGGCGGAGACCTTCGCGGCCTCCGCCGACCTGCTCGGCCGCCAGGGCGCGGCCATGGTCGGCGTGGAGGTTCCCGAACTCGAGCACGGCCTGGCCGCCGAGTTCGGGATCGTCGCCCCCGAGGCCGGCGCGTACCACCGCGACCTGGTGCGCAGCCGACCCGACCGGATCGACCCCGGCATCCGCACCCTGCTGGTCGCGGGCCTGACGCTGGCGCCGGAGCACTACTTCAAGGCGTTGCAGGCCCGGCGGGCCATCGCCGACGCCCTGCGCCGCGTCTTCATCCGCAACCGGCTCGACGCGCTGGTCACGCCGACCCTCCCGGCCACCGCCGCACCCAAGGACGCGGACGACCTCTGGTTCGGGGACTCCGCCGAACCGGTGACGCTGGCCTACGTGCGCACGACGGGCCCGTTCAACCTGTCGGGCCTGCCCGCGCTGTCGGTGCCGGCCGGCTTCGACCGCAACGGTCTGCCCATCGGACTGCAGGTCGCGGCTGCGCCGTTCGACGAGGAGATGGTCCTCCGGGTCGGCGCCTGTTTCGAGGCGGCCGCGGGCATCCGGGCCCGGCGGCCGCCCACCAACTCGTCAGGCGCGGCCGGGGCACGCGTCGAACGGGGCGATCCTGCTCCAACCGGATGAGCCAGGACCAGAAAGGAGGTCCTCGATGCCCTTCGTCGAACTGCCCACCGGGATAGAGGTGTACTACCAGGTCGAGGGAACCGGAGACCCCCTGCTGCTCATCATGGGCACGGCCGCCGACCACACCACTTGGGCCGCCCAGGTGGAGGCCTACCGGCACCACTACACGGTCGTCACCTACGACGCCCGGGGCACGGGACGGTCCACCCACCCGCCCGATGTCGGCGAGTACTCGATGCGCATCCTGGCCGACGACGCGGCCGCGCTCTGTGACAGCCTCGGGGTGGAGCGAGCCCACGTCTCGGGCCTGTCCCTGGGGTCGGCCACCGCCCAGGAACTCGCGATCAACCACCCCGGCCTGGTGGCCACCCTGCAGCTGCACTGCACCTGGGGCCGCTCCGACGAGTGGTTCATCCGCATGATCGACACCAACGAGACCTACATCCTCCACGACGATCCCGCCGGGTACATCCGGACCGCCCTGCTGTGGGTGGCCAGCCCGACGTTCATCAACGAGCAGCCGGCCGATGTGGAGGCCTTCGAGCGGGGCTTCATCCTCGAGAACCCGCATCCGCCCTCCAAGGCCGGGATGCTCGGCCACTTCCACGCCGACAAGACCCACGACACGCTCGACCGCCTCGGCTCGATCAAGGTACCCACCCTGATCACCTCGGGAGAGATGGACTGGCAGGTGCCGACCCGCTACGGGCTGGAAGTGCAGCGGGCGATCGGGGGCTCGACCATGCACGTCTTCGGTGGCCCCCACTCCAGCCACATCGCCTTCCACGAGATGGTGGACGAGTGGAACGCCTTCACGATCGGCTGGCTGGATCGCCAGTCCCGCATCGCGGGCTGAGCCCGCCGTCGTGACGCCCAGGCGCCGGCGGCTCGACACCGAGTTGGTGCGCCGCGGCCTGGCCGGCAGCCGCAGCGACGCCCAGCGGCTCATCGAGGGACGGCGGGTGACCGTGGGGGGAGCGCCGGCGGCCAAGGCGTCGCGCCTGGTCGATCCGGGCGAGCCGGTGGTCGTGGCGGGCGACCCGCCCCGCTACGTGTCCCGGGGCGGGCACAAGCTCGAGGCCGCGCTGGCCGGATTCGGCATCGCCGCGACCGGGTGCCGGGCCATCGACGTGGGCGCGTCGACCGGGGGCTTCACCGACTGCCTGCTGCAGCACGGCGCCGCCGCCGTGGCAGCCATCGATGTGGGCCGCAACCAACTGCACGAGCGCTTGCGGGCCGACCCGAGGGTGGCCTCGTTCGAGCGAACCGATGTGCGCGGCGTCGCCGAGGATGCCGTCGGCGGGCCTGCCGAGCTCGTCGTGGCCGACGTCTCGTTCATCTCGCTGCGCCTGGTGATGGCCGATCTCTGCCGGCTGGCGACCGCCGACATCGTCGTGCTGGTGAAGCCCCAGTTCGAGGCGGGCCGGGCCGAAGCCGGCCGGGGCCGCGGCGTGATCCGCGACCCGGAAGTGTGGCGGCGGGCGCTGTCGGGAGTGTGCCGCGCCGTTGTCGGCGCCGGAGCGGCCATCATGGGGGTCATGGTCTCGCCCCTGACCGGCGCCGAGGGCAACGTGGAGTTCCTGCTGCACGCCGACGCGCGCCGTGACGCCGAGGGCCTGGCCGACGCCGACGCCGACGCCGCCATTGACCGAGTCGTGGCCGAGGCCGCCCGGCCGGAGGGGTCCTGAGCGAGATGGCGGTCATCGGTCTGATCGTGCACCGGGGCCGTCCGGAGGCCGCCGCCGCAGCCCGCGACCTCTCTGTGTGGCTCGCCTCGCAGGGCCATCAGGCCTGCATGCCTCCCGAGGAGGCGGCCGCCACATCCTGTCCCGGCCTGCAGGTCGATCCGGCACGGTTCGCGGCCGGCCTGGACGCGGTGGTGACCCTCGGCGGGGACGGTTCGATCCTGCGCGCCGTCGAGCTCGTCGGCGAGTCCGGCGTCCCGATCCTCGGCGTCAACTTCGGCCGTATGGCCTACCTCACCGAGGTGGTGCCGGCCGACGCGCACTCCGCCATCGAGCGGGTGCTGGCAGGCGAGCACCATGTCTCCGAGCGGATGCTGCTCACCGTGGAGTTCGATGCCGGCGGGCGGGGCCGGCAGCGGAGAGTCGCTCTGAACGAAGCGGTCGTGGAACGGCCGGCGGCCTCCTACGCCCTGCGTCTGGGCGTGTCGTTCAACGGCGAGCGGTTCACCACCTACGCGGCCGACGGCCTCATCGTGTGTACGCCGACCGGATCCACCGCGTACTCGCTGTCCGCCGGAGGACCCGTCATCGATCCCACCCATCGGGCCTTGCTGCTCACGCCGGTCTCGCCCCACATGCTCTTCGGCCGGTCCGTGATGGTCGCTCCTGAGACGCAGCTGCAGCTCGAGGTTCTATCGGACAGGGGTGCGGTGCTGTCGGTGGACGGACGCCGGCTGGCGGAACTGAATCAGCACGACGAGGTGGTGTGCTCCGCGTCGCGGTACCCGGCCCGTCTGGTGACCTTCGGGACTCGCAAGTTCCATCAGGTGCTCAAGACGAAGTTCGGTCTCAATGACCGCTGAGGGGCATGTCGCCGGGCAGGTGGTCGGTGGGCTCGAGGGTGCTCGAAACGAAGTTCGGGCTCAATGACCGCTGAGGCTCATGGCGTGGGATGGGGCGCCGGCGATGGGCCGGCCCCGCGGCGACGCCGCGGCTCGATGACCGCTGAGGCTCATGGCGTGGGATGGTGCCTTTGCCGGTCGATCTGAGGCTTGGGGCGCCGGAGAGTGCCGATGCTGGTTGAGCTGGTGGTACGCGACCTCGGCGTGATCGACGAGGTCTCCGCCGTGTTCGGCAGGGGAATGACTGCTGTCACCGGCGAGACGGGCGCGGGCAAGACTCTGGTGGTCGGCGCCCTCGACCTGCTCACCGGCGGCCGCGCCGACGCCGCGCTGGTTCGGCCGGGCGCATCCCAGGCCGAGATCGAGGGCCGCTTCGCAACGGGCGACACTGAGATCGTGGTGCGGCGGGTGATACCGGTCCAGGGACGGTCGCGGGCCTACATCGACGGTCACCTGGCCACCGTGGGCGCGCTCGCCGACTCGGGGCGGGACCTGATCGACCTGCACGGCCAGCATGCTCACCAGTCGCTGTTGCAGGGCGGTGTGCAGAGGGCTGCCCTCGACCGGTTCGGAGGCGTCGACACCGTCAGGCTGGAGAGCCTCGCCGATGATCTCAGAGCCATCGATGCCGGGCTCGCGGAACTGGGCGGCGATGCCCGGGCCCGCCTCCGGGAGATGGACCTGCTGCGCCATCAGCTCGCGGAGATCGACGGGGCCGCTGTCTCCGACCCCGACGAGGACGGGCGCCTCGACCGCGACGAGTCGATCCTGGCCGGCGCGGCCGCGCACCGGGAAGCTGCCGCGCTGGCGGTCGGGCTGCTCGGCGCCGACGGCCCGGTATCGGAGGGTCTGGCCCGGGCCCAGGCCGCTCTCGCCGGCCGTGCGCCGTTCGTCGATCTTGCGGGTCGCATTCTCGACGCGTCGGCGGAGGTCGCCGACGTAGCAGCCGAGGCCAGGACTCGCTCGGAGGCGATCGACGACGACCCGGCCGCGCTCGCCGCGCTGCGCGACCGGCGGCAGCTTCTGGCCGTCCTGCGGCGCAAGTACGGCGCGACGCTGGGCGAGGTGCTCGACTTCCGTTCGCAGGCCGCCGACCGCCTCGCCGGCCTGGAGGCCCACGACGAGCGGGCCCTCTCCCTGGAGCGGCGCCGATCCGGTGTGTCCGGGCGTCTCGCGGCTGAGAGGTCGCGTGTGCTGGGTGCGCGCGCCGCGGCTGCGCCCCGGCTGGCGGCCGCGGTCGAGGGGCGCCTGGCCGGCCTGGCCATGGCCGCCGCCCGCCTGGACGTCGAGGTCGAGGGCGACGCCGGGGAGCGGGTCTCGTTCAGACTGGCGGCCAATCCGGGTCACGATCCCCTGCCCTTGAGCCGGGCGGCCAGCGGAGGCGAGTTGGCCCGGACGATGCTGGCGCTCAGGCTGGTGCTCGCCGCGGGGCCTCCGACGCTGATCTTCGACGAGGTCGACGCCGGCCTCGGCGGGACGGCCGCCCAGGCCATCGGCCGCAGCCTGGCCCAGTTGACCGGTGAGCATCAGGTGATCGTGGTGACCCATCTCCCGCAGGTGGCGGCCCACGCCGACCATCATGTTGCGCTGGAGAAGTCCGAGGTCGGCGGGTCTGTGGTGGTGGGCCTGCGAGCCCTGCAGGGCGAGGATCGGCTTGCGGAGCTCTCGAGGATGCTCTCGGGGTCTCCGCAGTCGGCGTCGGCCCGGCAGCACGCCGAGGAGCTGCTCTCGGGGGCTTCGGCGTGCCGCCACGGCTGACAGAGCGAACACGGGCGAAACGAGCGAACACGGGCGCCCACGAATGGAGACGAACGAACGCGGGCGCCCACGAGCGGAGACGGGCCAAGACGAGCGGCGAAACGAGCGAACACGGGCGCCCACGAATGGAGACGAACGAACGCGGGCGCC
>JAPPLH010000074.1:15085-32189 GCA_028819505.1 Acidimicrobiaceae bacterium | reverse complement strand
GGCGAAACGAGCGAACACGGGCGCCCACGAATGGAGACGAACGAACGCGGGCGCCCACGAGCGGAGACGGGCCAAGACGAGCGGCGACACGAGCGAACGACGAGCGGCGGCACGGGCGAACGACGAGCGGCGACACGGTGTCCGCCCATTCCCGCTCCCGGCGCGGTAGGATGAGAGCCCGATGACAAAGCACGTCTTCGTCACCGGTGGGGTCGTCAGCGGCTTGGGCAAGGGACTGACGGGGGCCTCGCTGGGCCGCTTGCTGAAGGCCCGGGGCCTGCGAGTGACCATGCTCAAGCTCGATCCCTACCTGAACGTCGACCCGGGCACCATGAACCCGTTCGAGCACGGCGAGGTGTTCGTCACCGACGACGGCGGCGAGACCGACCTCGATCTCGGCCACTACGAGCGCTTCATCGACGAGAGCCTCACCTGCGAGTCCAACGGCACCACAGGGTCGATCTACTCGGCGGTGATCGCCGCGGAGCGCCGGGGCGACTACCTCGGCCGCACCGTGCAGGTCATCCCGCACGTGACCGACGAGATCAAGCGGCGCATCGCCCGCCTCGCCGGCGACGACGTCGATGTGGTGATCACCGAGGTCGGCGGCACCGTCGGCGACATCGAGATCCTTCCCTTCCTAGAGGCCGTCCGGCAGTTCCGGCTGGACGTGGGCCGCGAGAACGTCTGCTTCGTGCACGTCACCCTGGTGCCGTTCATCGGACCCACCGGCGAGCAGAAGACCAAGCCGACCCAGCACTCCGTGACCGAACTCCGCTCGCGGGGGGTGCAGCCCGACGCCATCGTGTGCCGCTGCGAGACGCCTCTCACCAGGGACCTCGAGAGCAAGATCTCCAACCTGTGCGATGTGTCGCCGGAGGCGGTCATAACCTGTGCCGACTCGGCCAGCCTCTACGAGATTCCCTTGATCCTGCGCGACGAGGGTCTCGACGCTGTCGTGTGCAGGCAACTCGGACTCGACGCCCGCACGGTGGACCTGGCCGAGTGGGAGGCCCTTGTGGGCCGGGTCCGCGACGCCGCGACGCCGGTGCGTGTCGGGCTCATCGGCAAGTACGTGAGCCTGCCCGACGCCTACCTGTCGGTGATCGAGGCTCTCAACCATGCCGGGATCCACCATGGTGCCGTGATCGACATCGAGTGGGTGCAGTCCGAGGAGGTGGAGGGGCTGCTCGTCGCGGGGCGGCTGCGCGACCTTGACGGCATCGTCATTCCCGGGGGCTTCGGCGAGCGGGGCGTCGAGGGCAAGATCGCAGCCGCCGGCTACGCCCGCGAGCATCTGATCCCGTGCCTCGGCCTGTGCCTGGGCATGCAGGTGATGACCATCGAGTACGCCCGCAACGCCCTGGGGCTAGCCGACGCCAACTCCACTGAGTTCGACGCGCGGACGCCCCATCCGGTGATCGACCTCATGGACAGCCAGCGCGGCGTCACCGACTACGGCGGCACCATGCGCCTGGGCGCCTACGTGGCCCAACTCCGTGCCGGCTCGCAGGTCGCCCGCGCCTACGGCGAGGAGGTGGTGTCGGAGCGGCACCGTCACCGCTACGAGTTCAACCCCCGCTACCGGAGCCGCTTCGAGGAGTCCGGCGTGGTGCTGTGCGGCGAGTCGCCCGACGGGAGGCTGGTGGAGTTCATCGAACTGGACGGCCACCCCTTCTGGGTGGGAACCCAGGCCCACCCGGAGTTCAAGAGCCGCCCCAACCGGCCGGCCCCCCTCTTCCGCGGGCTGGTGGCCGCGGCCATGTTGAGAGCCGCGGGCCGCAACCCCAAGCTGCCGGAAATGAGCGACTTGGAGCCAGCGTCCAATGTCTGAGAACGCTGCGCTCCGATGCCGGGAGTCTCCCGCCCCTGTTCGCCGGGGCCCCGGGCCGCTCGGGCCCCGGGCCGCGGCGCCGGCATGACCGAGGTGCCCGCGGCGCCGGGCGGCGGTTTCCGGAAGGTCAGCGAGCGCGAGATCCACGCCGGCCGGGTCGTGCGCCTGACCGAGAGCGCCTTCACCACCCCCGACGGCGGCACGATGACACGGGACGTGGTTCACCACCGCGGCGCGGTGGCGGTGGTGGCTGTGGACGGCGACGAGATCGTGCTGCTGCGGCAGTACCGCACGCCGGTCGAGAGCGAACTGCTCGAGATCCCGGCCGGAACCCGCGACGTGGGCGGGGAGGACCCGGCGAGCACGGCCCGCCGGGAGCTCGCCGAGGAGGCCGGTCTGGCCTGCGACTCCCTGGAGGAGTTGGGGACGTTCTTCAACTCGCCCGGCTTCTGCGACGAGCTGACCCACGTCTTCCTGGCCACCGGGCTTCGTCCCGTGCCCCGCGCCCCTGACGGGGCCGAGGAGGAGTGGATGACCATCGAGCGCGTCAGCCTGGACGAGGCCGAGGCCATGATCGACCGGGGCGGGATACGCGACGCCAAGAGCATCGTCGGCGTGCTCCTCGCACTGCGCCGGTTGCGACAGTGAGCCCCGCGTCCCCGCCGGACGCGCCGCCGTCCGGGGCGGTTCTCGACGCCATGGCCGGGGAGTTCCTGGCCTGGCTCGCAGTTGAGCGGGGCCGGTCCCCGCGCACGGTGGAGGCCTACCGCCGCGACCTGCTGCGCTACCAGGGTCACCTGGCGGCCCGAGAGCGGAGCCTCGACGATGTCGAAGCGGGCGATGTGGTCGCGTTCGTCCGCGCCCTGCAGCAGGAGGGATTGGCGCCGGCCTCAGTCACCCGGATGCTGGTGTCGGTGAGGGGGCTGCACCGGTTCTTGGTCGTCGAGGGCCACCGGGCCGACGACCCGGCCGCCGACGTCGAGATCCCGAGCCTTCCACGGGGCCTCCCCAAGGCCCTGTCGGTCGCCCAGGTCGCCTCCCTGATGGATGCCGTCGCGGGCGACGATCCGCCGTCCCGCCGCGACCGGGCCGTGCTGGAGCTGCTGTACGGCACCGGCTGCCGGATCTCGGAGGCCGGTTCGCTGTCGCTGCCCGACGTGGACCTCCACGACGGTCTGGCGCGCCTCACCGGCAAGGGCGCCAAGCAGCGCATAGTGCCGCTGGGCCGGTGCGCCGCGGGGGCGCTGGAGCGGTGGCTTGCGCCGGCGGGGCGCGGCGAGCTGGAGCCGGCCCGCTGGGCCCGCCGCGGCGATGCCGAGGCGGTGTTCCTCAATCAGCGGGGCGGGCGCCTCGGCCGCCAGGGACTGTGGCTGATCGTGCGCCGCCACGGCGAGGCGGCCGGGATCGGGTCGCTGCTGACCCCCCACGTGCTGCGCCACTCCTGCGCCACCCACATGCTCGACGGCGGCGCCGACATACGCATAGTGCAGGAGATGCTCGGCCACGCCTCGATCTCGACCACCCAGATCTACACCAAGGTCTCGACCGAGCGCCTGAGGGCGGTCTACAGAGCCGCCCACCCCCGCGCCACCGCCCGCTGAGCCGCCTTCAGCCGCGAATCGGCAGCGTCATGCCCCCATGGGGGTGCATCGAGCCGCCTTCAGCGGGTCAGGGGGCGAGCAGGCCGATGTTGGAGCGTGCCCGTTCGAGGGTCGCGGCCGCGATGGCCCGGGCCTTGCCGGCGCCGATCCGCAGCAGCCGCGACGTCTCGGCCGGGTCGGCCTCCAGCTCGGCGAAGCGGGCCCGGACGGGGCGCAGCAGCTCGACCACCGCTTCGGCGGTGTCGGCCTTGAGCGGCCCGTACATCGTGTAGTCCCCGGCGGCCTCCTCCGGTGTTCGGCCGGTGGCCGCCCCCAGTATCGACAGCAGGTTCGACACTCCCGGCTTGGCCTCGACGTCGTAGCGCACATCGGCCTCGCTGTCGGTGACGGCCGACCTGATCTTGCGGGCGATGGCCGACGGGTCGTCGAGGATGTCCACCGTGCCCCGGGGCGAATCCAGCGACTTGGACATCTTGTCGGTCGGGGTCTGCAGGTCCATGACCCGGGCCCCCGCCGCCGGGACCACCGCGGCGGGCAGCCTGAAGGTCTCGCCGTAGCGGGAGTTGAACCGCTCGGCGATGTCGCGGGTGAGCTCGATGTGCTGGCGCTGGTCGGCGCCCACCGGCACCTCGTCGGCGTCGTACAGCAGGATGTCGGCCGCCTGGAGCGCGGGGTAGGTGAACAGCCCGGCCGAGATGAACTGCTGCCGGCCCGACTTGTCCTTGAACTGGGTCATCCGGCTCAGCTCGCCGAACGACACGGTACACTCCAGCAGCCAGGCACACTCGGTGTGCTCCCGCACGTGGCTCTGCACGAAGATCGTGCAGACATCCGGGTCGAGCCCGGCGGCCATCAGCATCTGCGACATCCGCAGCGTCGCCCTGCCAAGCTCGCCCGGCTCTTGGGGCACGGTCACGGCGTGGAGATCCACCACGGGGTGGAAGGCGTCGGCGGTGTGCTGGATCCTCGCCCAGTTGCGGATCGCGCCCAGGTAGTTGCCCAGGTGCAGGTCGCCGCTGGGCTGGATGCCGGACAGGACCCTCGCCATGGCGGGCCAGCGTACATTCCGCTCCTGGTCGCTTCACTCACGGGCCGCTCGGGCCACGGCCGAGCTGCGCGCCCCGGCCCTGGAGGATCCCCATCCGCTCGATCGGCCTCTGGCGGGTAATCTCGCGTTCGATGTCCTACCAGGCGTCCACGCTCGCTCACGGCAGCCTGCCGACCGGCTGCCAGGTGTCCACGCCCGTCTACAGCGGACCGCTCGAAGTGCTGCTGCAGCTCATCCTCCGTGAGCAGGTGGAGATCTACGACATTCCCATCGCCCGGATCACCGACGCCTTCGTGGCCGGACTCGAGCGGATGCCCGACTGCGACCTGGAGGTGGCCACCGAGTTCCTGCTGATGGCCGCGACCCTGGTCGACATGAAGATCAAGCGCCTGCTGCCCACCGAGGCCGCGGTGGACCTCGACGACGAGCTGGAAGCGGTCTCGGAGCGGGATCTGCTGCTGGCCCGCCTGCTCGAGTGCAGCACTTTCCGGGATGCGTCCCAGAGGCTGCGCCGGCTGTTCGAGGCGGCGGCCCGCAGCCACCCCCGCAGCATGGGCATCACCGAGGACCGCTGGCTCATGCTGGCTCCGGCGGTGCTGCAGGGAGTGTCTCCCGCCGACCTCCGCACCGCCTGCCTGCGGGCCGCGGCCCCCCGTGCCGCGCCGCGGGTGGACACCGCCCACATCACGCCGGTCTCGCTGACCGTGGGCGACGCCGTGGCCGAGTTGATCGGGAAGCTCACCAGTTCCGGGCGGGCCACCTTCCGGCGGCTCACCGCCGGCATCGACGATCGTCTCGAACTGGTGGTGCGGTTCCTGGCTGTGCTCGAGCTGGTCAAGCAGGGCCTGGCCGACGTCCAGCAGGCGACCACGTTCGGGGACATCGTCATCTCGTGGACCGGCGGCGAGGACGCCGGTGCTCGCCAGGCCGCGACGGCCGGCGCGGACGCCTACGACGGCTGAGGCGGCCGGTGACCAGCGCTGCGGACCCCGCGACTTCGCAGGACGCCTCGATCGCGGCCGCGCTGGAGGCGGTGCTTCTGCTCGCGGACGAGCCCCTTTCGCCGCAGGTGCTGGCGGCCGTCGTCCAGGCCTCGACGGAGCAGGTGCTAGCTGCCTGCGACGCGCTCGCGGCCGAGTACGAGTCGCAGGGACGAGGCTTCGTGCTGGCGCGAGTGGCGGGCGGCTACCGCTACCAGACCGCGCCCAGCCAGGACGTCCACGTGGAGCGGTTCGTGCGCGAGGGCCATGGCGTGCGGATCTCGGCTGCCGCGCTCGAGACGCTGGCCGTGGTGGCCTACAAGCAGCCGGTGTCGCGCCACCAGGTCGCCGAGATCCGGGGGGTGAACGTGGACGGCGTGATGCGGACGCTGGGACGCCGCGGCTACATCGAGGAGGTCGCCCGTCTCCCGGGACCGGGCCAGGCGGTGCTGTACGGGACCACGTCGCAGTTCCTGGAGCATCTGGGCCTCGACTCCCTCGACGATCTGCCGCCGCTCGGCGAGTCCGTCCCGGACCCCGACGCGGTCGAGGCCCTGGAGCGACGGCTGCGGGTGGTGCCCGACGCAGAGGGGCCCCACCAAGACCAGGACCCGGACCCGGGCGGAGCCGCCGGCAGCGGCCCGTGACATCGGCCGGCGGTGAGCCACTGCACGAGGTCCGCCCCCGGATCGTCGATGGCCTGGAGCGCCCGCCGGCCGTGACATCGGCCGGCGGTGAGCGTCTGCAGAAGGTCCTGGCCCGGTGCGGGTTCGGGAGCCGCCGCGCCTGCGAGTCGCTGATCTCAGACGGACGGGTGCGCGTCGACGGAGCGGTGGCCCGGCTGGGCGCCCGCGTCGATGCGGCCCGGGCGGTGGTCGAGGTCGACGGCGCGGTCGTCGGCGTGCGACCCGACCTCGTCCACTACCTGCTCAACAAGCCGTCCGGGGTGGTGACCACGGCGCACGATCCGCACGGACGGCCCGTCGTCACCGACCTTGTGCCGGCAGAGCCCCGCGTCTTCCCAGTCGGGCGCCTCGACCTGATGACCGAGGGCCTGCTGCTGCTCACCAACGACGGGGACCTGGCCCACCGGCTCGCCCACCCGTCGTTCGGCATCGCCAAGGAGTACCTGGCCCACGTGTCGGGCGAGCCGAAGCCGGCGGCGGTGAGAGCCCTGCGCCAAGGCGTGGAGCTCGACGACGGTCCGACCGGACCGGCCAAGGTGGCGCTGGTGGCGCCCGACGTGCTGCGCATCACCGTCCACGAGGGACGCAACCGGCTGGTCCGCAGGATGTGCGAGGCGGTGGGGCATCCGGTACTCCGCCTGGTGCGGACCAGGATCGGCCCCCTCGCCGACCGGCGCCTGGCGCCGGGCCGCTGGCGGCCGCTGACACCTGAGGAGGCCAGGCGCCTGGAGCAGGCCGCAGCCGACAAGAGCGGCGTGACAAGGGGGCCACGCGGATAGGTGAGAGCCTGTCGCGTGACCGCAGGCGCCTTTCCCGCTCTTGTTCGCTTCGCCCACTGGCCGCTCGGGCCGCGGCCTCGCCCGCATGGGCCGGGATCGCCCGCCGACTTCGCTCGGCCTCCAAGGCCGGCGGATCGCACCGGTAGCATCGCCGCCCATGGCCCCTACCCGCAGCGCCGTCATCGCCGGCACGGGACTGATCGGCGGCTCGGTGGGGATGGCTCTCCGCAAGGCCGGATGGCGGGTCACCGGCGTCGAGCCCGACCCCCTGCGTGCCGCCTCGGCCGTGGCCGTGGGCGCGGTGGACAGCATCGGCGAGCCGGGACCGTGCGACCTGGCCGTCGTCGCCGCTCCGCCCTCGGTGCTGGCCCCGGTCGCCCAGCAGCTGCTCGACGCCGGCGCGTCGAGCGTCACCGACGTCGGCAGCGTCAAGGCCCCCGTGTGCAGCGCGGTGAACGATCCCCGGTTCGTGGGCGGCCATCCGATGGCCGGCAGCGAGCAGGACGGCTTGGACGGCGCCCACCCCGACCTGTTCCGGAACGCGGTATGGGTGCTCACCCCCACCTCGGTCACTGACGATGCGGCCCTGGCCGGCGTGCGTGAGATCGTGTCTGGGCTGGGCGCCCAGCCGATCGCGCTCTCGCCGGAGCGCCATGACGCCCTGGTGGCGGTTGTCTCCCATGTGCCGCACCTCACCGCGGCGGTACTCATGCGCATCGCCGAGGGACGCTCGAACGAGCATCGCGCCCTGCTGAGGCTCGCGGCCGGCGGCTTCCGCGACATGACCCGGGTGGCCGCGGGCCACCCCGCCATCTGGCCCGAGATCTGCGTCGAGAATCGAGCCGCCATCACCGACGTCCTCGACGAGTTGCTCGATGAACTGATCGAGATGAGGCTGATCGTCTCCGGGGGCGACCGTGGGGAGCTGCTGGCCCGGCTGGAGGCGGCCCGCGAGAGCCGCCGGAGCCTGTCCACCGGAGCACCCGAGCCCTCCCGCCTGACCGAGGTGCGGATCGCCATACGCGACCAGAAGGGCGAGCTGGCCAGGATCACGACCCTTGCGGCCGACCTCGACGTGAACATCCACGACCTCGAGATAGCGCACTCCGCGGAGGGGGCGCGCGGTGTGGTGCTGGCCCTCGTCGACAGCGACGCGGCGGAGCAGTTCGCGCAGAGCCTGACCGACGCCGGGTATCGCCCGTCCCTCAACCCGCTCGGATGAGAGGCCGAGCGGTTGGGAGGAGGTTGTGAAGGGACCGGCGAAGCACTCAGCGAGGCCGTGGCCCGAGCGGCCCGTGAGCGCGGCGAACAAGAGCGGGAGATGCCGCGCCGCATCGCCAAGCGGTTTGACTTACCCGCGCGTGCTCTGATGGAGAGCCTGCCCCCGTCCCTGGACATCGTCCCGCTGGAGTTCCCGCCGGACGCGACCGTGACGCTGCCGGGATCCAAGAGCATCACCAACCGGGCTCTCATCTGCGCCGCGCTGGCTTCGGGCGAGACTACGCTCACCGGCGCTCTCTTCGCCGACGACACCGGGGCCATGGTCGAAGCGGTCAGGTCGCTGGGCGCCGAGGTGGTCTGCACACCCGAGAGGGCGGTGATGCGGATCCGCGGCACCGCCGGGACGGTCGAGACGCCTGAGGGCGCCGTGGTGGACGCCCGGATGTCGGGCACGACGGGCCGCTTCATGGCGCCGGTGCTGGCCCTGTCGGAGCGGCCGGTGACTCTTGACGGCCATCCGCAGTTGAGGGGCCGGCCCTTCGGCGATCTGGCCGACTCGCTGCGGCGGCTCGGCGTCCGGGTGGAGCTCCCGCCCGGCGGCGGCCTGCCGATGCTGATCCGGGGACCCATCCGCTCCGGTGACACGTCGGTGGCCGCGGACCGGTCCAGCCAGTTCCTCTCCGGGCTGATGCTGGCCGCGCCGCTGGTTCCCGGCGGGCTGGGGATCCGCATCGCCGGGGCGGTCGTGAGCCGGTCGTACGTCGAGATGACGGCCGAGGTCATGGGGGCGTTCGGCGCGGCCGTCGAGGTCGGCGACCGCGAGGTGCGCATCGCGGGGGACGGCTACCGGCCCCCCGGGCGCTTCGAGGTGGAGCCGGACGCCTCGTCGGCCTCGTACCTCATGGCGGCGGCCGCGGCGACCGGCGGCACGGTGCGGATCGAGGGCCTCGCCGCCGGCTCGGTCCAGGGCGACGCCCGCTTCGCCGCGGTGCTGGCGGCCATGGGGGCGGGGGTGGACCAGGACGAAGCCGGCATCCGGGTGACCGGCGGCCCCCTGCGGGGCGTGGACGTCGACCTGTCCGACATGTCCGACACCGCGCCCACCCTGGGCGTGGTGGCCGCCCTGGCCGGGACTCCCACCACGGTGCGGGGCATCGGGTTCGTGCGGGGCAAGGAGAGCGACCGGATCGCCGCGGTGGTCTCGGAGCTCCGCCGGTGCGGCGTCGAGGCTCGGGAGTCGGCCGACGGGTTCGACGTGGTGCCCCCTCCGGCGCCGGTGGGTGCCCGGGTCCGCACCTACGACGACCACAGGATCGCGATGGCCTTCTCGGTGCTGGGCCTGGCGGTGCCGGGAATGCGGATCGAGAACCCCGGGTGCGTGGCCAAGACGTTCCCCGGCTTCTACCGGACGCTGGAGGCTCTGAGACTGCCCGACGGAGCGCACCGGCGAGGGTGACGGTTCATATGAGGGTCATAGCCAGATGAGGGCCAAGCCAGATGAGGGTCATAGCCGGATGAGGGTCACAACCGGATGAGGGTCACAACCGCATGAGGGTCATAGCCATCGACGGCCCGGCCGGCTCGGGCAAGACGAGCGTCGCACGGGCCGTGGCCGGCCGGCTGGGCCTGGAGTACCTCGACACCGGGGCGATGTACCGGGCGGTCACGTTCGCGGTGCTGCGGGCCGGCGGGGATCCCGCCGACGACGGCTTCAGCGAGAAGGTGGCCCGCGCCGTCGACCTGCGGGTCGAGCAGGACCAGGTCTTCGTCGACGGCGTGGACGCCACCGTGGAGATCCGGGGGCGGTCGGTGAACCGGGCGGTGAGCCAGGTCGCGGCCAACCCCGGCGTGCGGTCCGAGATGGTGGCCCGCCAGCGCGAGTGGGTCCGGCGGCGCGGGGGCGGAGTGCTGGAGGGGCGCGACATCGGCACAGTGGTGTTCCCCGACGCCGCGGTCAAGGTCTACCTGACCGCCGACCACGCGGTCAGAGCGCTGCGCAGGACCCGCCAGGACGGCCTGGCCGACGCACCGAGCCTGTCCGACGGCGGGCTCGAAGCCGCGGCGGTCGAGGCCGTCGCCGCCGATCTGGCCCGGCGCGACCTGATCGACTCCACCCGCCGTGCCGCTCCGCTGGCGGTGGCCCCGGACGCATTGGTGATCGACACCACCGACAAGACCTTCGACGCGACGATCGAGCAGATACTGGAACTGGTGTGAGCGGGGGGTCATGAGCCGCAGCGCATACGGACGCCGCCACAAGGACGGCACGGCCGGCGAGGACGCCCTGCGCCGGAGCGGCCAGCCCCTCTGGGGACGGCTCCTCTACCGGGTCCTGCGGTCCATTGTCCTCGCCCTGTGCAAGCTGCTGTTCAGGCTGCGGGTCGAGGGCAGGGAGAACTTCCCGTCCGGGCCGTTCATCCTGTCGCCGGTACACCGGTCCTTCATCGACACCCCGATCGCCGGGATGTCCACCAGCCGGCGGCTTCGCTTCATGGGCAAGGAGAGCCTGTGGGAGAGCAGGCCGCTGGGCGCACTCCTCACCGTGCTGGGCGGCTTTCCCGTGGAGCGGGGAACCGCGGACCGCACCGCGCTGCGGGCCGCCACCGACGTGCTGGCCCTCGGCGAGCCGCTGGTGATGTTCCCTGAGGGGACTCGACGCTGCGGGGATCGGGTCCGGCGCGACGACATGCTGGACGGGCCGGCGTTCGTCGCGGCCCGCGCCGGCGTGCCGATCGTCCCCGTCGGGCTCGGCGGCACTGTCCGAGCCCTTCCGGTGGGTTCGTTCGTGCCCCGCCCCCGCCGGGTGGTCGTCGTTGTCGGCGAGCCCATCCCGCCTCCCGCCAAGGTCGGCGGGCGGGTGCCGCGCCGGGCCGTCAGCGAGGTCACCGACCGCCTCTTCGTCGAGTTGGGCGACCTCTACGTGGAGGCCCGCGTGCTCGCCGGCCAGGAACCGCCCCGGGCCTGAGTCGGGCCGAGGCCGGGATTACGCGGCGGGGCGGGGGCTGAGCCTGTCGAGCAGGTCGCTGGCGTCGATCGTGCGGTCGTTCAACGGCGCCCGCTGCCGGGTACGGGATCCGAGGCTGACGACCGCGGCCGCCTCCACGGCGGCCAGGAGGTCGCGGAGGTTGCGCGGCGGCGGGAAGTACTCGTCCTCGTCGATGACGGCCACCTCCTCGGTGCCCCGAGCGGGCGCCAAGCGCTCGATGACTCCCCGGACGAGGTCCTCGGGTGCGGACGCGCCCGCGGTCACCCCGATGGTCCCGGAGAGGTCGGAGGGAATGTCGTCGGCGTCGTTGATCCTCAGCACCCGGCGGCAGCCCGCCTCGGCGGCCAAGTCCACCAAGGACTGGGTGTTGGACGAGTTGGCCGATCCGATGACCAGCACCGCGTCGCATTCGGGAGCGATCTCCATCAGCGCCGTCTGCCGGTTGGTGGTCGCGAAGCAGAGGTCGCTGATGCTCGGCTGCCACAGGTCGGGGAAGCGCCGGCGCGTGTGCTCCAGCACTCCCTCCCACTCGCGGTGCGAGAGGGTGGTCTGGGCCAGGACGGCGACCGGCTCGGTGAACTCCGGCAGGGCGGCCACCCCCCTGGCGTTCTCCACGCGGTGGATGGCCTCAGGGGCCACGGCCATCGTTCCCACGGCCTCCTCGTGGCCCTCGTGGCCCACGTACACGATCTGGTAGCCCTTGGCGGCCCGGGTCTTGACCTCGTGGTGGACCTTGGTGACCAGGGGGCAGACGGCGTCCACGACGTAGCCGCCCCGGTCGCGGGCCTCCTGGACGACCTCCGGGGCGGAGCCGTGGGCCGAGAGCATGATCGGCCCTCCCGGCGGCACCTCGGAGACGTCGTCGACGAACACGACGCCCGCGTCCTCGAAGCGCTTCACCACCTTCTGGTTGTGGATTATCTCGTGGTAGCAGTACACGGGCGGATCGAAGGCCTGAACCATCCAGGTCAGCGCCTTGATCGCCATGTCCACCCCGGCGCAGAAGCCGCGCGGCGAGGCCAGCAGCACCCGATCGATCATGCCCCTCAGGCTAGTCGCCGGCGACCGCGCCTCAAGCCCGCAGGTTGGCGGACGCCGGTCTTTCGGCTGTGCGGGCATGCTCCTGACCGGTCATTCGGGCCGGGATGGGCGTGTATCCACCCTCTGCCGCGGTCGTTGCCGTAGACTCTGCTCGATCTCGTCGCAGGGAATGCTGTCGCCGTGAGGGCGTGCTGTTCGTGCGGTGAGCTTCGACAGGCCTAAATCATCACAGAATGGATCGAAAGGCAGCTATAGCCATGATCGATGAAGAACAGACCGAGCAGGCTCAGATCGAGTGGCTGGGCACGACCGCGGCGGCCAAGCGCCTCGGCATCACGACGCGAACGCTGTACCGCTTCATTGATGAGGGATACATCGCCGCCTACCGGATGGGCCGGGTGATCCGCGTCAAGAGCGAGGACGTGGACGCCTACATCGAGTCCTGCCGCATCGAGCCGGGCACAATCTCCCACCTCTATCCCGAGGTGGCGCCACGGGCCCCGGAGCCCGACTCGGCCGACGCCTAGGTCCGGGCGCGCCCGGGTCAGAGCCGGATCTCGTAGTACCAGTTGGTCGGGTCCAACTCGACGTCGTGGCGGGTGAAGCGGGTGAACCCGGCGCCCGCGACCATCTCCTCCAGTCGGGCCGGGTGCAGCCCCAGGGTTCCCAGGCCCTCGCCCCCCGGCTCTGACAGGGCCGAGGACATGCAGTAGAAGACCGACATCGCGTACATGTAGGGCAGCACCGGGATCTTCCGGTTGGATTCCAGGTCGCCGCGCCCCTTGATGTCGGCCACCAGCCACCAGCCGTCGGCGGCCAGGTTGCGGCCGGCGGCCGCGACCGCGTCCTGCGGGCGCGGCAGGTCGTGCAGCACGTCGAGGGTGACGAGCAGGTCCACCGGCCCGAAGCGGTCCAGGTCGTCGAAGGTTCCCTGCTCGAAGGCGACGTTGTCGAGGCCGGCGGCCTCCGTCTCGGCCCGGGCCGCGGTGATCGCCCGCTCGGAGGGGTCGATGCCCGCCACGGTCGCCTGGGGGAAGCTCGACGCCAGCAGCCTGGCCGCGACCCCGGCGCCGCAGCCGACGTCCACGATGCGGGCGCCCCCGGCTCGCAGCCGCTCGGTCGCCCCGTCGAAGGAGGCCAGGACCGCCGGCACCAGGAAGCTCTCCTGCCGTGCCGCAGACATGGCGCACTGCATGTGGCAGGCATGGTCTCCGTGCTCGGCCCAGGTCATGCCCACCCCGGTGCGGAACGCCTCAGCGGTGCGCTCGATCTCGTAGTGCGTCATGGGAGGCCCGAACACCCCGGGCATGAAGGACCAGTGGTCGCTGTCGGTCAGCGCCACCCGGGCCTCGGGCGTCAGCGCGAACCGGCCGTCGTCGTGCTGGACGAGATCGGTGGCGGCCATGCCGTGAAGCCATTCCCGGATCCACCGTTCCTGGAGGCCGGTGTCTGCGGCGATTTCTGCGCTGGTGCACGGCGCCGCGTCCCGGAGCGCTTCCCACAGGCCCAGGCGGGTGCCCAGGTGCATGAGGGCGGAGACCATCTCGCCCTGCTTGATCCTGAACAGCTCCAGGATCGTCAGGGGCAGCCGCTCGGGATCGAACTCGGTGCGCATGCCTTCAGTCTGGTGGCGGCTCGGGCTGCACCCGAGCCTTCGAGGCACAGTGCGCGTCGCGGAAGATGTTGCGGGCCATCAACGACAGCTCGCTGCCGCGGCGGATCCGGTACACCTCAGCCCTCGCGGCGTGGACCTCGGTGTCTGCGGGCGCGGCCTGGGCGGCCCACTCGACCAGTTGGCAGGCGAGCCGCAGCTCGCCGGCTTCGCACAGCTCGACGGCCCGCCGGGCCAGCGCGGCCGCCCCTCCGGCCATGGCCGCCACCTCCGCGGCCACGGCGGCTTCGGGTGCGGGCTTGAGCCGGGCGGGGTTGGCGTCGTGCCAACCGCCGTACAGGCGCCAGATGTTGCGCACCACGAACTCTGGCTCGTCGTAGGAGGGGCGCAGGTACGGCCGTTCCAGGAGATCCTGGGGCACCCGCACCGTGTGCAGGATCTCGTCGAGGGGAGCGCCCCCGTTCATCATCGCCAGGGTGTCGGCGACGAGGCCCTCGAGCGCGGTGGCGGTGTCGTCGAGGACGCGGCCGATCCTCTCGGCGCCGGCGATGGGCAGGCCGTGCGCGGGCGCCAGCAGGGAGGGTCGCAGATCGATCATGCGCCGCAAGGCCGCGGCCCATTCCGCGGGGTAGCGCTGCGCCTTCTGGGGGTTGCCCGCATTCGGGAAGGCCCAGATGATCAGGTCGCCGGTGAGCAGGATCCCCTGCTGCGGCACCCACGCGATGGTGTGGTCGTCGGTCTCGCCCTTCTCGTGGATCAGTTGCATCCTGGTCTCGCCGACCTCCAGATCCAGGCCGTCGGAGTAGGTCACCTGGGGCTTGATCCAGTCGACGTCGAAGGACCCGGCTCTGTACCTCCAGCCGAACTGGCGGGCGTTGACGACCTCGTTGTAGCCGCGGGTGATGCCGTAACGGTCGAGGCGCTGGCCCACCGCGTCGTGGGCGACCACCTCCGGCAGGGAGCGCCTGCGCCCGGCGGCGTCGTCGCGAAAGACCCGCGAGCCGCTGACATGGTCCATGTGCCCGTGCGTGTAGACGATGGTGTCGACCGGAACGTCACGCCACTGTCGGAGGTGCTCCACCGCAGCCGACGCGAAGTCGGGCTGCGACGTGTCCACAACCACGAGACCCTCGCCGGCGTCGAGGGACCAGATGTGGGAGAAGCCGCACACCAGCCCCAGGCCGTCGGCGATCTCGTGGAACGACCCGTCCACGGGGTTGACGCTCTCCGGTCCCTCGTAGACGGCGCCGTCGATGAAACGGGCCGAGCGTTCGAGCAGCGACTCGGTCATGGCACATGCTTGCTGGTAGTGGGATGCTTGAGCGGGCGACCGGAATCGAACCGGCATCATCAGCTTGGAAGGCTGAGATTCTAGCCGTTGAACTACGCCCGCGGGCCCCTCACGGTAGCGGCGCCGGCCTCGCCGGGCACTCGGCGCTGTCCGGCCGGGGTCTGTCCACAATCTTGGTGGTCGTGCCCCCCGAGCACCGCTGCAAGGAGAGGCAGCACTTCCTAGAGACCTTCTTGCAGCGGTGGTGGGGATTCCCTCCGTCGGCGGTTGCGTGCCCGCTGCGGAAGCGTGGTGCGGCTGATCCCATCGGAGGCGGTGCGAGACTCGACGCGGGTCGATCAGGGGGCCGCGCGCTTCGCGCTCCAAGCATCCTGGAGCGTTGCTCCGGATCCTCCGACCGTCCGCCAAACCCGCCGGACCGCTGGACAAATGCACTTGGAAACATCTGACAATGCTTGACAGATGTCACACCGGTATGAGATACTGTCCTCATGCTTGTAGAGACCGCCCGACGGGGCCACACCGCCGCCAAAGGACATGCTGGCGCTGGTGAACGAGGGGTCGGCTTCGTGCGCGGAGATGCGCGAGATGCTGGAGGAGTCCAAGGCCACTGTCGCGCTCATCGTGGCCGCGCAGACCTCGGCCGCGGCGAGCATCGCGGGGCGGGAGCGCCACGGCGACGGCGGCGCCCAGGTCCTCGCCGACGCGGCCGGGTTGTCGCGGCGCGACGCCCACAGCCAGGTCAGGACGGCCGAGACGCTCGGGGCTGTTCCCGCCGTGCGGGACGCGGTAGAGGCGGGCCGGGTGTCCCAGGCCAACGCCCGACGGCTCGCTGATGCGGTGGAGTAGACCGGCGCCGACGACGTGGCGTCCGACCACGATTTGCTGGCCAAGGCGGAGTCGATGCGCCCCGAGCAGTTCGCCAAGGAGGCCCGCCGCTGGACCGCGGGCCACCAGGCCGACGGCGGCGCGGCCGACTACCGGCGGCTTCGATCCAAGCGTTGCGTGCGAGTCTTCGACGGAGACGACGGCATGGTGCATCTGCGAGGCGAGTTCGAGCCGGTCACCGGCAACCGCATCGCCAACCGTCTGCGGGCACAGGCTCGAGAGCTCTACGACGCCGACAAGACGGCCGCCGAAGAGGGCTCCGAGCGACGCAGCTTCGACCAGTGCATGGCCGACGCGCTCGACTACCTCACCAGCAACAACACCTCAACTGCCAGCAACGGCGGCGGCAAGCCTCTCGCTGACATCTGCGTGGTCGCCCACGTCGACAACGACACCGGCGAACTCGTTGCCGAGCTTCCCGACGGGGTGCGGCTGCCGGACGAAGTGCTCGAACAGCTGGCCTGCAACGCGAAGCTCACCGGCGTCGTTTTCGACCGCAAGGGCAAGCCCATCTGGCGCACCGAATCCAGACGCACCGTCACCGAGTCCCAGTGGCAGATGCTCATCGCCAAGTGGGGCGGTTGCTTCCACTGCGGCGTCAACCCCGCCATCTGCCAGGGCCACCACATCGAACCGGCCTCGCGGGGCGGGCCGACCAAGCTCGACAACCTGGTTCCGGCCTGCTGGACATGCCACCACCGGATCCACCACGACGGCTGGCGGATCCGCAAGCGGCCCGACGGCAACCACACCCTGCACCCGCCGGGCCGCATACGCCACGGGCCCGCGCGCGCCCCCGACCAGCCGCCGTTCTTCGTGCATCACTCCGAGCACACGCCCGGTCTCCCGCTCGAACGCGCTGGGACAGGACGAGCGGCCGCATCGTCCCCGCGGGACGGCTGCACTGTCGCTCCTGACCCGGCCGACGATCACGAACCGCCCCGGGCGCCTGGACCAGCAGCAGCCCGGGAGGCGTTGAGGAAGGCGCAGAGAAGGCAGGGGGTCCCGGCTTCTGCCAACACCAGCCGCGCCGAGTCGACGCTGCCCAGGCCCCCATCGGCGAGCGCCGCGGAGCCCTGATCCTCAGGATTGTCCGGCGGTGGTCGAGTGTTGGTGCGGCGTGCGGCGTGCGGCGTG
>JAPPLH010000074.1:10031-14985 GCA_028819505.1 Acidimicrobiaceae bacterium | reverse complement strand
GTGCGGCGTGCGGCGTGCGGCGTGTGGGGCGGGGGTGCCGCGGGCCGGCCGGACGGGACCGTCGCCTGTCGGACGGCGGCGGGCCGCGTAGGGCGGCCGGACGGCACCGGTACACTCTTGGCCGTGCGCAGCAGCGTCGAGACGCTCACCGGCAACCGGGTCAAGCTGACCGTCGAGTTGGACGAGGCGGAGTTCGAGACCGAGATCGAGGCGGCCTTCAAGCGCATCGCCCGCGAGGTCCGGGTTCCCGGCTTCCGCCCGGGACGGGCGCCCCGACGGCTGCTGGAGGCGCAGCTTGGACCGGCGGCGGGCAGGGCGGAGGCCCTGCGGGCCTCCCTGCCCGACTACTACGTCCGCGCCGTGGTCGAGCACGACCTCGACGTCATCGACGCGCCCCGCATCGAGGTCACCGAAGGCTCGGAGGCAGGCCCGGTGTCCTTCGACGCGGTGGTCGACGTCCGTCCGGCCATTGCGGTGTCGGGCTACGACGAGTTGCGCGTGCAGATACCCAGCCCCGCAGTCGACGCCGAGGAGATCGACGCCGAGATCGACAGGTTCCGCATGCAATTCGCGGAACTGGCGCCGGTGAAGCGGGCAGCGGTCGACGGCGACCATCTCACCATCGACATCGCCGGCACCCTGGGCGGCGAGACCATCGACGGACTCACGACCTCCGACTACGACTACCTGCTCGGCACCGGGGCGGTGGTGCCCGAGATCGACGAGAACCTGCGCGGTTCCGCCGCCGGCGACATCCTCGAGTTCCCGGCCTCGCATCCCGATCCCGAGGAGGATCAGAAGCTCCGCTTCCGGGTGCTAGTCAAGGAGGTGCAGGAGGCCGTCCTGCCCGACCTCGACGACGGGTTCGTGGGGGCCAACACCGAGTTCGACACCGTCGAGGAGTTCCGCGCCTCGCTCGAGGCCGGGCAGGCCAGAACCAGGGTGCTGTACGCCGAATCGGTGCGCCGCGAGGCCATCGCCGCTGCGGTGGCCGGCCTCGTCACCGACGAGGCGCCCGAGGCGATGATCGCGTCGGAGATGGAGGCCCGCCGCGAGAGCCTCACGAGGGACATCGCCCAGCGGGGCTACGGTCTCGACGACTACCTCGACGGCATCGGCCAGTCCCCCGAGGAGTTCGAGCGCGGACTGCGGCTCGGCGCCGACCGCAGCGTCAAGCTGGACCTCGCGCTTCGGGCCGTCGCTGTGGCCGAGGGCCTCGAGGCGGACGACCAAGCCGTCGACGCCGAACTGGCGCAGGCCGTGCTCGCGGCCGGCAACGGCGCCGAGGTGGACGCGGCGGCCGAAGCGGCCCGGGTGCGCGACGCGCTGGCCTCCTCAGGACGGCTGTCGGACATGCGCTCCCAGATTTCCAAGCGGACCGCCCTCGAGTGGATCACGGAGCGGGTCGCGCTGGTCGGTCCCGACGGGGAGGTCGTCGATCCGGGACTTCTGAGACTTCCCGCCGACGTTGGCGAAGGCGCGGCGAGCCCTCAGGATGTAGACAACGATCAAGCCCGAGTCGAGCAAGCCCGGAACGAACAATCCCAGGACGCATCATGAGCATCAGCCCCCGCAGCTACTTGGTCCCGACCGTGGTGGAGCAGACCAACCGCGGCGAGCGCGCCTTCGACCTCTACAGCCGGCTCCTCAAGGAGAACATCATCTTCCTGGGCACCCCCATCGACGACGTGGTCGCCAACCTGATCTGCGCGCAGCTCCTGCACCTCGAGTCCGAGGATCCGGACAAGGACATCAACCTCTACATCAACAGCCCCGGCGGGGACATCAACTCGCTGTTCGCGATCTACGACACGATGCAGTACATCAAGCCCGACATCACCACCATCTGCTTCGGTCAGGCGGCGTCGGCGGCTGCGGTGCTGCTGGCGGCCGGCGCCAAGGGCAAGCGCCTCGCCCTCCCGCACGCCAAGATCCTCCTCCACCAGCCCTACGCAGGGGCGCACGGCGACGCCAGCGACATAGAGCGGATCGCCTCCGAGGTGGCCCGGCTGAAGGAGTCGCTGGAGGAGGTGCTCTCGGAGCACACCGGCCAGCCCATAGAGCGGATCGCCACCGACACCGACCGGGATTTCGTCATGACCGCCGAGCAGGCCAAGGAGTACGGCATCATCGACGAGGTGATCGAAGCGCGTAATGTGGTCGACAACAGCAGCGCCATTCGGGCGATCAGCTGACACTTGAAGGGGGGACGACTGCGTGGCCAAACTCGGTGAGGGGGGCGAACTCCTCAAGTGCTCGTTCTGCGGGAAGTCGCAGAAGCAGGTCAAGAAGCTCATCGCCGGCCCCGGCGTTTACATCTGCGACGAGTGCATCGACCTGTGCAACGAGATCATCGACGAGGAACTGGCCGGCCCGTCCGACGACCCCGTCGGCGAGCTGCCCGCCCCGCGTGAGATATACGCGTTCCTCGACGACTACATCGTCGGGCAGGACAGCGCCAAGCGCATCCTGTCGGTCGCGGTCTACAACCACTACAAGCGGGTGCAGCTCGGCGAGAGCGAGGACCCCGAGGTAGAGCTCCAGAAGTCGAACATCCTTCTCGTCGGCCCCACCGGCTGCGGCAAGACGCTCATGGCCCAGACGCTCGCCCGGATGCTCAACGTGCCCTTCGCCATTGCCGACGCCACCGCCCTGACCGAGGCCGGCTACGTGGGCGAGGACGTGGAGAACATCCTCCTCAAGCTGATCCAGGCCGCCGACTACGACGTGAAGAAGGCGGAGAAGGGCATCATCTACATAGACGAGATCGACAAGATCGCCCGCAAGAGCGAGAACCCGTCGATCACCCGCGACGTCTCGGGCGAGGGCGTCCAGCAGGCTCTGCTCAAGATCCTGGAGGGCACGTCGGCATCCGTGCCCCCGCAGGGAGGGCGCAAGCACCCTCACCAGGAGTTCATCCAGATCGACACGACCAATGTCCTGTTCATCTGCGGGGGAGCATTCGCCGGAATCGAGAAGATCGTGGAGCGCCGCACAGGCACCCGGGGCGTCGGATTCGGAGCCGATATCCGCCGGCCCGAGGACAAGGACCTGGGCGCCATCTTCGCCGAGGTGCTCCCGGAGGATCTCACCAAGTACGGGCTGATCCCCGAGTTCATCGGGCGGCTGCCGGTGATGGGGGCGGTCGGCAGTCTGGAGCGCGACGCCCTGATGCGCATCCTGGTGGAACCCCGCAACGCCCTCGTCAAGCAGTACCAGAAGATGTTCCGGTTCGAGAACGTCGATCTGGTCTTCGAGGAGGACGCCTTGGAGGCGATAGCCGACGAGGCCGTCAAGCGGGCATCGGGGGCCCGGGGGCTGCGGGCCGTGCTCGAGGAGGTCCTGCTCGACATCATGTACGACCTCCCGGGCCGCGAGGACGTCTCCACTGTGGTGATCGACCGCGAGACCGTGTACCGGAACGTGAACCCCACGCTCGTACCCCGTGTCGAGGCGGAAGACACCCGCTCCCGGCGGGCCAGCTGACGCCGGAGGGCCGAGCGGACAGGGAGCGGCTCATGGGAGTCCTCGCGAGCAGCGGAGCGAGGCCGTGGCCCGAGCGGCCCGTGAGCGAGGCGAGCAGGAGCGGGAGCGACACCGCCGAGACGCGACGGGTTGTTGCCTGCTCGCGCCCGCACTAGGGGCCCGCGGTGGACTACGGCGCGGCCTTGGACCACCTTGAGACCCTGATCAACTACGAGGTCAGGCCGCGGGCCGGCCGCGTCGCCGGACTGAGCCTCGAGGCGGCGGAGCGCCTCACCGCGGAGATGGGCGACCCGCAGCGGTGCTACCGGGTGGTCCATGTGACGGGGACCAACGGGAAGGGATCCACGGTCCGGGTCGCGGCCCGGCTCCTGCAGGAGGTGGGACTGCGCGTCGGCGCCTACACGAGCCCCCATCTCGTGGCCCCGACGGAGCGGATCTCGGTGAACTCCGAGCCCATCGACGGTGAGGCCTTCGGCGCGGCGATCGGGGACGTGGCCCGCTTCGCCCACCACCTGCGGATGCGGGCCACGTGGTTCGAGACCGTCACCGCGGCCGCGTTCCAGCACTTCGCCGACGTGGCCGTGGACGTGGCCGTGGTCGAGGTGGGGATGCTGGGCCGCTTCGACGCCACCAACGTGGTGGACGCGCAGGTCGCGACCATCACCAACGTCGGAATGGACCACACCGACGGCGTCGGCGACTGGCGTCTGGCTGTCGCCGGCGAGAAGGCGGGCATCATCAAGCCCACCTCGACGGTGGTGTGCGGCGAATCCGATCCCGACACGCGAGACGTGTTCCGGGCCGAGCCCCATGCCGCCATGTTCGAGCGGGGCCGCGACTTCGGAACGGCGCGCGAGAGGTTGGCTGTGGGCGGGTGGCTGGCCGATCTTCACACGCCCTTCGGGCGCCACTCCGATGTGCTGGTGTCCCTGCACGGACGGCACCAGCTGGACAACGCATCGCTGGCCGTGGCCACGGCCGAGGCCTTCTTCGAATCTCGGCTCTCCGATGAAGTGATCGGCGAGGCCCTCGCCAACGTGAAGGTCCCCGGCCGTTTCGAGATAGCCGGCCGCGAGCCTCTGATCGTGCTGGACGGCGCTCACAACCCTGACGGGGCCCGGGCCGCGGCGGAGACCCTCAACGAGGACTTCGCGCCGTCGGGGCGGCGCTTCCTGGTGGTGGGGATGCAGTCGGGCCGCGACGTCGCCGGCGTGCTTCAAGGCCTCGAAGCCGACCGGTGCGAGCGGGTCCTCTGCTGCACCGCTCCCACGGCACGCGGCATCCCGGCTGCCGAGGTGGCGTCGGCGGCCGCCTCGATCGGCGCGGCCGCGGAGGCGTCCGGCGACGTGGAGGCGGCCCTCGACCGGGCGCTCGAACTGGCCGGCGCCGACGACGTGGTCACCGTGACCGGCTCCTTCACCGTGGTCGGGGCAGCCCGGGTAGCCCTGGACGCGGGCGGGCTGTGAGC
>JAPPLH010000074.1:0-9931 GCA_028819505.1 Acidimicrobiaceae bacterium | reverse complement strand
CCGTAGCATCCCGGCGGTGGAACGCACTCTGGTCATCTGCAAGCCCGACGCGGTCGAGCGCGGCCTCGTGGGCGAGATCATCGGCCGCTTCGAGCGCAAGGGCCTGCGGATCGCGGCGGCCGAACTCCGCACCCTCGATCGCGACGTGCTCGCCCGCCACTACGCCGAGCACGTCGGCAAGGGCTTCTACGACGATCTCGTCGCCTTCATGAGCAGGGGCCCCGTGCTGGTCGCGGTGGTGGAGGGGCCGGGGGACGCCTGGAGCGTGGTGCGCCAGATGATGGGCGCCACCGATCCCATGAAGGCCGCGGCCGGAACCATCCGCGGGGACTTCGGCACCATGGTCACCGAGAACCTGGTCCACGGGAGCGACTCGGCCGAGTCGGCCCGCCGCGAGGTTGCTGTCTTCTTTCCCGGTCTACGCCGCGAATAGCAGCAGAAGCAAGCGAATCCTGTTGCCGTCGTTGTTCTCCGGAGGTCCTTTGGCGCGAATGGTGCCCCGGTGGGCGCGAATTCTTGCCCGGCCGGCGCGGATTGTGTGCCGACTCTCGCCTTCGTCTACAATCCGGCTAGCGGTCGGCCGGGTCCTCCGGCGTTGTGATAGCGTCCACAACCTGATCGAGGCATCACAATGAGCACAGCGAGCATGCGTTCGGGACTGGGATGGGTCATGGGGCGCGACATGGCTCTCGACCTCGGCACCGCGAACACCGTCGTGTACGTGCGCGGCGAGGGGATCGTGCTCGATGAGCCGTCGGTGGTGGCCGTCAACACCAAGAACGGCAGGGTGCTGGCGGTGGGCGCCGAAGCGAAGAGCATGATCGGTCGCACACCGTCGCACATCCAGGCTGTCCGTCCGCTCCGCGACGGGGTGATCGCCGACTTCGACATGTGCGAGGAGATGCTGCGCTTCTTCATCGAGCGGGTCCATCAGCGGCGCTGGACCAAGCCGCGGATGGTCATCGCCGTGCCGTCGGGCATCACCGGCGTCGAGCAGCGGGCCGTGCAGGAGGCGGCCGAGTCCGCGGGCGCCCGGAAGCCGACCCACATCATCGAGGAGCCGATGGCCGCCGCGATCGGCACCGGGCTCCAGGTGTGGGAGCCGACCGGGAACATGATCGTCGATGTCGGCGGAGGCACGACCGAGGTGGCCGTCATCTCGCTCGGCGGCATCGTCTCCAGCCAGTCGATCCGCGTGGGAGGAGACGAGTTCGACAACGTCATCGCACAGTTCGTCAAGAAGGAGCACTCGCTGCTGATCGGGGAGCGCACCGCCGAGGAGATCAAGATCATGCTCGGGTCGGCCTACCCCCTGGCCCGGGAGGCGAGGGCCGAGATCCGGGGCCGCGACCTCGTGAGCGGGCTGCCCCGGGTGGTCTCGGTCACCACCGAGGACATCCGCGAGGGCTTGGAGGAGTCGATAACCGCCATCTGCGACGCCGTGCGGGGCACGCTGGACCACACCCCCCCGGAGCTGGCCGCCGACATCATGGAAGCGGGCATCATGCTGGCGGGCGGGGGCGCGCTGTTGAGGAATCTGGACCAGCGGCTGGCCAACGACACGGGAATGCCGATCACGGTCGCCCCGGAGCCGCTGCTCGCCGTGGTGAGGGGCTGTGGCCACGTGCTCGACAACCTGGACCAGCGGTGACCGTATCGGGCGGTCTCTGACTCTCGGGCGATGGCGGTCGCCCAGCGCAGCTGGCGGTCCCACTACCGCTTGTTGCTGCTTATCCTGACAGCGGCAACGCTCCTCACCCTCGACTTCCGCGGCTTCGGGCCGCTCGACACCGCCCAGAGCCGGGTGCGCGACGCGCTCGATCCGGTGGTATCCGCGGCCGATGCAGTCCTCGGGCCCGTGGCCGAGGTCTGGACCGTGATGTTCACCTACAACGACCTCCGCTCCGAGAACGAGAGGCTCAAAGACGAGATCGACCGCCTCGCCAGCGCCGACATCCGCGACACGGCCGGGCAGGACGCGTTCGAGAGGCTGCTGGACGCCACCGGGGTGACCTTCGTCGAGGGGGTGGAACGGCTGACCGCGACAGTGCTGCGCGACTCGGTGGGGAACTTCGACGACGATGTGATGTCGATCGACCTGGGTCGCCGGGAGGGGGTGGTCCCGGGCATGGCCGTCGTCACCTCGGCCGGCTTCGTCGGCCGGGTGGAGACCGCGGACGCGGCCTCGAGCACGGTCACCGCGGTGAGCGATCCCAGCCTGGTCGTCGGTGTGCGCCTGCTGGACACCGGCGACGTGGGGCTCGGCCACGGCATGGCCGGCGACCCGACCCGGTTCGTGGTGGACGCCGGCCTGCGCTGGCCCGAGACCGGGGACCTGTCGGAGCTGCCCGCGGTGGGGAGCCCGGTGGTGACTGCGGCCGGCAGCCGCTATCCCGCCGACATACCGGTGGGCCGGGTGGCGTCGGTCGAGCCGTCGGAGGCGGGGCTGACCCAGCTGGTGACCGTCGATCTCGCCGCCGACGTGCAGGACCTCGGCTACGTGACCGTGCTGCTGCTGACGCCCGCGGACGAGCCGCCGGTCGGCCCGCACTCCCCGTTCCCCCCGCCGTGACGGAGCGGTCGCCGTGAGGGCGTCGCAGCCCTTGACGGAGCGGTCGCCGTGAAGGCGTCGCAGCCCTTGACGGAGCGGTCGGCGTGAAGGCGTCGCAGTCGTGACGGAGCGGTCGGCGTGAAGGCGTCGCAGCCGTGACGGCGTCGCAGCCGGCGCGGAGTGTGCTGCGCGGGCGCCGCCTCCCGGCGGGCGGCAGTGTGGCCATGATCGGGCTGCGGCTCGTCATCGTGCATCTGTGCGCGCTCGTGCTGCAGCTGACGTTCTTCTCGCAGGTGAGGGTGGCCGGGGTCGCGCCCGAGCTGCCCGCGCTCGTGGCCGTCCTGGCCGGCCTCTTCGCCGGCCCCCGGCGGGGTTCGGTGATCGCGTTCTGCGCCGGCCTGATGTGGGACGTCTACCTGTCCACCCCGCTCGGTTTGGCCGCGGCCTCCTTCGCCGTGGTGGCCTACACGCTGGGCGGCATAACCGAAGGGCTGGTCCACGACACGCGCCTGAGGACGCTTCTGCTGGTGTTCGCCGGCACTGCGGCCATGGTGACGGTCTACGCCCTGCTGGGCGGGGTGGTCGGCCAGCGCGGCCTGATCGACGACCGGCTGCCGCGGGTCGTGCTGATCGCATCGGGCTGGAACGCTCTGCTCTCGCCGGCGGCGGCGCCCGCAGTGCGATGGGCGGTCGGCAGCGGACCCGCCCGGCGCCGGACGCGGCGGCGCGAGCCCCCCGCCTCCCCGTTGAAGGAGCGTTGATGGCCTCGAACGGCGCCGACATCGACGAGCGGCAGGGGTTCCGGCTCTACGCGATCGGCATCGTGGCGGTGTGCCTGGTAGCGGCCCTGTTCGCCCGCCTGTGGTACCTGCAGGTGCTCGAGAGCGAGGAGCTCCAGGATGTGGCGGCCACCAACATCCTGCGAGTCGTGTACACCGAGGCGCCGAGGGGCCGCATCTTCGACGCCGGGGGCAGGATCCTCGTCGACAACCGCGTGGTCCAGGTGGTGACCGTCGACCGTCGGGAGTTCCGGGCCGCCCTCGACGGGTCCGAGCAGCGGGACGTCCTGCTCCAGCTGGCCGAGATCGTGAGCCGCTCGGGGCGCCTCACGAAGGTGCGCCACATCGAGGAGCGGCTCAGCAGCCTGGAGTTCGGCCCCTTCGACAACGTCCCGGTGGCGTTCGACATAGACCCCGACCTGCTCGTGTATCTGGGTGAGCGGCCGGACCTGTTCCCGGGGGTCTCGGTGGAGGAGCGCACCGTGCGCAGCTATCCCTACGGCGAGCTGGCCGCGCACCTGCTCGGCTACGTCGGTCCGCTCACCCAGGCGGAGTACCGGGCCCAGAGCGCGCAGATCGATCCCAGCGACCCGTCCGCCAAGACGTACCAGCCCGGCGACGAGATCGGGAAGTCCGGCGTGGAGCGGATCTTCGAGAGCGAGCTGCGGGGAGTGCCCGGCGTGCGCGTCTTCGAGGTGAACCGGCTCGACGAGATCGTGAGGGTCCACGACGACGAGGGGCGTATGCCGGTGCCCGGCAACGACGTGCATCTCACGATCGACCTGGACATCCAGAGCCTCGTCGAACGCGAACTGCGCCGGGGGCTCGACGACGCCCGGCGGCAGGTGCCGGTACAGGCGCCCGACGCTCCCGACCCCCCCGACTTCGCGGCCTCGGCGGGGGCGGCCGTGGCGCTCGACCCCTCCGACGGCTCGATCCTGGCCATGGCGTCGTTCCCCACCTACGACCCCCGCGAGTTCGTGAACGGCATCTCGCAGCGCCGGTTCGACGAGCTGACCGACGAGGCGAACTTCTCGCCGATCCTCAACCGGGCCATCCAGGGCCTCTACCCGCCCGGCTCGACGTTCAAGGTGGTCACGGCCTACGCGGCGCTCACCGAGGGGGTGATCGGCGCCGACGCCTCCTCGCTGATCGGCGCCGACGAGTTCTACCGCGACACCGGGACGTACCGCTATCCCTTCTGCGTCGAGGAATCCGACACGTGCGTGTTCAACAGCCCCTACTGCTGTGACCGCGGCGTCGATCTGAGAGACGCCATCACGGTGTCGAGCGACACGTACTTCTACCGGCTGGGAGGCGAGGGCTTCTTCCGGAGGCCGCAGCCGCTCGACGAGGGCATCCAGGAATCGGCCAGGGCGTTCGGACTCGGGGCCCACACCGGTGTTCCGCTGCCCCACGAGCGCGCCGGCGTGGTGCCCGACAGGGAGTACTACGACTACCAGTTCGAGCAGGGCGTCTTCCTGCGCGGCGGCGACCAGTGGTTCGCGGGGGACACCATCAACCTGGCCATCGGCCAGGGCAACCTTCTGACCACGCCGCTGCAGGTCGCCAACGCCTACGCGGTCCTGGCCAGCGACGGGAGACTCCACCAGCCGAACATCGCTGCGAGGATCACCGACCGCGACGGGCAGGTCCTCGAGGAGTTCGGGCCCCGGCTGCTGCGCGAGCTGGAATGGACCGCCGAGATCGCGGCGCCCCTGCTCGACGGGCTGAACGGCGTGACCGCCTTCAACCTTCCGGGCAGCTCCGGCGGCGAGGCCCTGCTGCGGGGGACGGCCTACGAGGCCTTCAACCTTCCCGGAGCGGGAGGCGTCGACTTCCCGCTCGGCGCATGGCCGGTGGCGGGCAAGACGGGCACCGCGGAGAAGCAGGGCCAGGCCGACTTCGCCTGGTTCGCGGCGTTCGGCCCGGCTGCCTGGCCTGAGCGCGGCTACCGCCACGATCCCGAGGTGGTGGTGGCGATGGTGCTGGAGGAGGCCGGCTTCGGCGGCGACGTGGCCGCGCCGGCGGTGGCGAGGATCCTGCTCCCGATCGCCACCCACAGCGTCGGGAGCGCCCGCACCGCCCGGGAAGTGGACGCCTGCTATGCGGAGGTCAAGCATCTGGCCTCGTTCCTGGAGGGCGTCCGCACCGGCGAGATCAAGGTCGACTCCGACGGCGCGCCCGTCTCCGAGACGCGGCCCGAACTGTCGGAGGACTGCGCCGAGATGGTGGGAGGCGAGGAGGCGGTGGAGCAGCGAGGACTGGAGGCGCTGCTGTGACCGTGACCGCGGCCGAGCCGGCCGGCCGGAGGGTCGCGCCCGATCCTTGGTGGCTGCTGGTCGACCCGTTCCTGATCCTGTCCGCGCTCGCCATCGCAGCGATGGGCTCGGTGCTGGTGTACTCGGCGACCAGGGGCGTCGTCGGTGACTTCACCGAGCCCAACAGCGACTTCCTCGAGCGTCAGGTGCTCTTCATCGTGATGGGCACAGCTGTGGGCGCGACCGCGGCGTTCGTGTCGCCGAAGCTCATGAGGACGCTCTATCCGCTGGCCTTCGCGGCCATGATGGGCGCATTGTGGCTGGTGCTGCAGGTGGGGGTGGAGGTCAACGGCACGAGGGGCTGGTTCTCCCTCGGCGCGTTCAGGATGCAGCCGTCGGAGCCCGGCAAGCTCGTGGTGATCATCGGGCTGGCGCTGCTGCTGTCGCCCCGGAAGGGCGAGGTCGGCCTGGGCCGGGTGCTGCTGGGGCTGGCGCTGGCCGCCGCGCCCATCGCCCCCCTCCTGCTTCAACCCGACCTCGGGACCACGCTGGTGTATCTCGCGATCGCTCTGGTCACGGTGATCGTGAGCGGGATCAAGGCCCGCTGGATCGCCCTGCTCGCGGTCGTCGCGCTGGCCGGGACAGCCGGCGTGTACCGCTCCGATGCGCTGGCCGACTACCAGGAGGCGCGCCTGCGCGTCTACCTGTTCGAATCCGAGGTCGCCGATGATGCCGCCAGCTACGCCTTCAACGTCGAGCAGGCCCAGATCGCCATCGGCAACGGGGGGCTGCGGGGTCAGGGGCTGTTCCAGGGGACGCAGACCCGGTCCGATCTGGTGCCTCAGCAGCAGACCGACTTCATCTTCACCGTGGCCGGCGAGGAACTGGGCCTGCGGGGCGCGTCCCTGCTGCTGGGGCTGTTCGCCGTGCTGCTGTTCCGCGTCTGGCGGACGGCCCAGCTCGCCCTGACGCAGTTCGAGCGGATGATGTGTACCGGGATCTTTGCGATGCTGCTGTTCCAGACGTTCCAGTCGGTCGGCATGACCATGGGGATGATGCCGGTGACCGGCATTCCCCTCCCGCTGGTCAGCTACGGCGGCTCCTCGATGCTCACCACGATGGCGTCACTCGGGCTGGTCGCGGGCGTGTACCGGCGCCGCCTCGACATCGAAGGGATGCTCAGCTCACAGCAGTAGGCTGGAGCCGTGAGCAGTCTGTGGCATAGCCTCGAGCCCTTGCTGCCCCAGGTGTCCAAACCGGCCCGCTACATCGGCGGCGAGGCGGGCATGCAGACGCCCCGCCACGGTCCCGGCGTCGTGTCGTGGCTGCTCACCTATCCCGACACCTACGAGATAGGCCTGCCGAACCAGGGGCTGCAGATCCTCTACGAGATCCTCAACGAGCGCCCCGACGCGGCCGCCGAGCGGGCCTACGCGCCGTGGGGCGACCTCGAGGCGCTGATGAGGGCCGAGGGGCTGCCGCTGTTCTCGCTGGACACCCACCGTCCGGCGCCGCTGTTCGACGTGATCGCCTTCAACCTCTCGGCCGAGCTCACCTACACCAACTTGCTGAACTGCATCGATCTCGCGGGTGTGGCCGTCCGGGCTGCCTCTAGGAGCGACTCGGACCCGCTTGTCGGCGCCGGGGGGCACTGCACCTACAATCCCGAGCCGCTGGCGGACTTCCTCGACTTCGCCGTGCTCGGCGACGGCGAGGAGGCGGTGGGCGACATAACGGCCGTGCTGGCCGACTGGAAGGCGTCGGGCCGGCCCGGAGGCCGCAGCGGGGTGCTGCGAGCGCTGGCCCGCGTGCCGGGGGTGTACGTGCCGTCCATGTACGAGCCCGTCTACGACGGCGCCCGGCTCGCGGCCGTCGAGCCGCGGCACCCCGACGTGCCCGCCGTCGTCGAGAAGCGCACGGTGGCCGACCTGGCCGACTGGCCCTACCCCAAGCAGCAGCTCGTGCCGCTCACCGAGGTGGTGCACGACCGGCTCAACGTCGAGGTCTTCCGGGGCTGCACCCGCGGCTGCCGCTTCTGCCAGGCCGGGATGATCACCCGTCCCGTGCGGGAGCGCCCGGCCGAGCAGGTCCGCACCATGGTCGGCGAGGGCCTGCGGCGCACCGGCTACGACGAGGTCGCCCTCACCTCGCTGAGCACCGCCGACTTCAGCGGCATCGAACGGGTCGTGGCCGACACCGTCGACGACGCGGGCTGCGGCCAGGTCTCGGTGTCGCTGCCCAGCCTGCGGGTCGACGCCTTCACGGTGGGCATCGCCGCGCAGATCCAGCGGGCGCGCCGTACCGGGCTCACCTTCGCGCCCGAAGCCGGCACCTGGCGCATGCGCCAGGTGATCAACAAGCTCATCACCAACGACGACCTCTACTCGGCGGTCGAGTCGGCCTACTCGCAGGGGTGGCGCCGGATGAAGCTCTACTTCCTGACCGGCCTGCCCACAGAGACCGACCCCGACACGCTCGCCATCGCCGAACTGGCCCGCAACTGCGTCGCGCTGGGCCGGGCCCACACCCGCTCGCCGTCGGTCACCGTCTCGGTGGGCGGGTTCGTGCCCAAGCCCTTCACCCCGTTCCAGTGGTTCGGCCAGAACACCGTGGCGGAGCTGCGCCGCAAGATCGGCCTGCTGCGCGACGACCTGCGCCGGACCCGGGGGGTCCAGCTCAAGTGGCACGATCCCGCGGCCAGCCTGGCCGAGGGCCTGGCCAGCCGGGGAGACCGCCGCGTCGGAGCGGTGATCGAGCACGTCTGGCGTCACGGCGGCACGTTCCAGGAGTGGTCCGAGCACTTCGACCTCAAGCGTTGGCGGTCGGCCGCGGAGGCGTGCGGCGCCGACATCGACGCCTACGTCCACCGGCACCGCACCTTCGATGAGGCGCTGCCGTGGGACCATCTGTCCGCCGGGCTCCACAAGGACTTCCTGTGGCAGGACTGGCGCGACGCCCTCAATGAGGTCGGCCTGGAGGACTGCCGCTGGACGCCGTGCTACGACTGCGGAGCATGCACCGGCTACGGCATCGAGCACGTCGTGGCGTCCGCCGTCCCCCCGGCGGGAGGGAGCCAGGGCACCGGCGTGGACCTCTCGCGCGGCGCAGAGATCCCGGTGCGCCTGCTCGATCGGCATCCGGAGGCCGGGCGGATCGACCGCCGCCCCGCGACCGGCGCGACCGGGGCCGTGGCCCGAGCGGCCCGTGAGCGAAGCGAAGAGGAGCGGGAGACACCCCGTGCCGGCGCGAGCGGCTCTCACACGACTGCTCGCGGTCGGCCAGTGGGGGCGGCGAGATGACGGGGGCGAGATGACGGGGTCGCGCATCAGGTTCCGGTTCTCGAAGCACGGGAAGGTCCGTTTCACGTCGCACCGCGACGTGGCCCGGATCTGGGAGCGGTCGCTGCGCCGCGCCGCGGTTCCCGTCGTCTATTCGGCCGGGTTCAGTCCCCGGCCGAGGATTGCATTCGGGCTGGCCCTACCCACCGGATACAGCTCCGACGCCGAGTATCTCGACGCCGAGATCGATCCTGCGTGGGTGGCCGGCATCGACAACGAGAGACTCGTCGGCGCGCTCACCGCGTCGCTGCCGACGGGCATGACAACGCTGGCCGCGGCCGGGATCGCCTCCGGCGAGCCGTCGCTCCAGCACGCGGTGACTAGCTGTACCTGGAGGATCGACGCAGCCGGCGCGGACGCCACCGAGGCGGCCGAAGCGGTGTCGCGGGCCATGGACGGCAGCGAACTGCTCGTTCAACGCGAGCGCAAGGGGCGGATCACCATCGACGACATCCGTCCCGCCGTCCATGCAGTCGAGGTGCAGGGGAACATCACAGACGGCGTGAGGCTCACAGCCGAGTTGGCCACGCAACCGCGGGCGGTACGTCCCAACGAGTTGCTGGCGAGCCTCCGTCCGCCGCTCAGAGGCCGAGCGGATAGGCGAGCGAACCCGGCGCGTACGGGCGAGGCCGGGGCCCGCGCGGCCCGTGAGCGAAGCGAACAAGAGCGGGAAGGACCCCCTCGCGACGCGGAGGCTGTTCACCTGTCAGCGCAGCCGCTCAGCCTTCTGCGGGCGTGCCGTCTTCACCAATGGATCACAACCGACGCCGGGGAGCGCCGCGAACCGCTGGCGGTCTCCGTGCTGCCGGTCGTTGGAGCGGGAGTCGCGCCATGAGGACCCCGCTCACGTACTCGAAGGAACACAATGACGAACGAAAGCCGACCGGCGAGCGCCTCCCGCGCCGCCGGCAAGAGAGAGCAGGCCGCTGGGAAAGCGGGCGCCAAGCAGGAGCAGGCCCCTAGGAGAGCGGGCGCCAAGCAGGAGCAGGCCGCTGGGAGAGC
>JAPPLH010000053.1:153333-176950 GCA_028819505.1 Acidimicrobiaceae bacterium | reverse complement strand
ACCCCTGCCCCAAGCCGCCTAGAAAGACTTGACAACAAGACAGGGACACCCCCCCGCAGGATTGGTCCTCTCACGCTGATGATCTGATCGAGTCGGGCACGGCTGGCCCTTCCGGTCCGGTCGGCCCGTCGCCGTCGATGCTTGTTGATCTCGCCCGCCGCGTCGCCGCGGACGCGCCGCTGCTGTTGGTGATCGACGAGTTCGGCAAGAACCTCGAAGCGATCCGCGACGGCGGTGACACCGACCCGTACCTGTTGCAGCAGCTGGCGGAGGCGGGCCAGGGCTCGGGACTGCCGATCTTCGTGATCACCTTGCAGCACCTGTCCTTCGAGGACTGCCTCGCCGGGGTCGAAACCGCTCAGCGCCGGGAGTGGGCGAAGGTGCAGGGTCGCTTCGAGGATGTGCCTTTCGTGGAGTCGGCGCGTCAGACTCGCTCGCTGATCGGCACGGTGTTCGACGTCCACAACGAGGCGCTGAGGAGCCGCATCGCCCGCTGGGCGAATTCGCAGGCGCGGCAGATGCGGTCGCTGGGCCTGGCCGAGCTCGTCGATCCGGCGGAGGTCGCGGCTTGCTATCCGTTGCATCCGCTCGCCGCGCTGGTTCTGCCGGAGCTGTGCAACCGCTACGGCCAGCACGAGCGGACGCTGTTCTCGTTCCTGGCCGGCTCACACCCTTCGAGCGCCGCCGCGTTCCTGTCGGCCACGAAGTCGCCCGCTCGCGGCGTTCTGCCCTCGCTGGGCCTCGACGCGGTGTACGACCATTTCGTCGGTAGCGGCGCTCTCAGCATCTCCTCGGCGCGCCAGTCGAGCCGCTGGACCGAGATTGCCACGCGCCTGCGCGACGCTCACGGCCTCACGCCCGCGCAGGCGCGCACTGCCAAGGCGGTGGCCCTGCTGAACCTGGTGTCGACCTCGGGCACGATTCGGGCGTCTCGCCGGCTGCTGGAACTGTCGGGCCGCAATGTCGGCGCCGCGCTCGCGGAGCTTGAGCAAGCCGGGATCGTCACCTACCGCGACTTCGCAGACGAGTACCGGGTCTGGCACGGAACCGATGTCGACATGGGCGTGCGCCTCGACGCCGCCCGCCAGCGGGTGCGCTCGCGGCCGCTGATCGAGATCGTGACCGAGATCGACCAGCCGATGCCGGTGATCGCAGCCCGTCACAGCGCCCTCCACGACATGCTGCGGGTCTTTGCCCATCGCTACGCGGCGGCGGGCGAGGCAGTCACCCCGCCGGAGCCGCTGTCACCTTTCGACGGAACGGTGCTTCTGGTGACCGAATCGGGCGGCGTACCGCCGAGCGTCGCCGATCCGGCCGGGGAGCTGAAGCCGAAGCCGGTGCTCGCCGCCGTCCCCCATGACGTCTCGGAACTCGACACGGCCGCACGCGAGGTTGCCGCGTTGGCGTCGCTGTTGGACGACCACACGATGGTGGCGGACCGTGTCGCCGGCCGCGAGCTCAGCGAACGCCTGGCGCAGGCCCGGTCGGTCTTCGACCGGGCACTGTCGGAAACCTTCGGTGCCGAGTTGTGCCGCTGGATGCTGCTGAGCCGCGCGGCCGGCGTTGTCGAGTTGCGCGGCGGGCGCGGCAGTGCCGCGGTGTCGGAAGCCGCCGACATCGCCTATCGGTCCACGCCGGCGGTCGGAAACGAGATGCTCAACCGCAGCGAACTCACCTCGCAGGGCGCCAAGGCTCGCCGGCTGCTGCTGGAGGCGATGATCGAGAGCGGCGATGCTGCCATCGCCGATCTGGGGTTCGAGGGCTACGGACCCGAGACGGCCATGTACCGCTCGTTCCTGCTGCGCTCTGGGCTGCACTCCCCCGATCGGCACGGTCAGGCCATGACCTTCGGGCCGCCGACCGACGACACGCTCAAGCCCGCGTGGGAGGTCCTGGTGGGTGAGTTCAAACGCTCCAGGGACCAGCGCATCAGCCTGAGCGACATCTACGCCGCGCTGATGTCGCCTCCGATCGGCATGAAGGCCGCTGTGGTGCCGGTCCTCGTCACTGCCGGGCTGCTGGCCTTCCGGGACGAAGTCGCCATCTACGAGCACGGCACGTTCAAGCCGCTGCTGTCACCCGAGCTTTCCGAGCGAATGGTGCGCAATCCGATCCACTTCGACATCAAGCACTTCGCCAACACCAGCGGCGGGCGCCTGATGGTGGTCGAGGCGCTGGCCGACCGTCTCGGGCTCGCCGCCCGCGGGGCCAGGAGTCGGCGGCAGCGGGTGGCCGACGTTCTCGCCGTGGTCGGCGGCCTGGTCTCGCGGATCGGCCGTCTGGACAACTACGCCCGCCGCACCCGCAGTGTGAAGCCCGAGACGCTGGCGGTGCGCGAGGCCTTGACGGTGGCGGTCGAGCCTGACGAGTTGCTGTTCGCCGCCCTGCCCGAGGCTCTCGGGTTCGACTCGGTCCCCGCCGGAGTTGAGGACTGCGAACATGCGGACGACTTCGCGCGTGCGGTGGCCGCGGCCTTGGACGAAATGGACGGGTGTCTGGACCGGCTGCTGGCCGAGTCACGGGAGTTGCTGCTCGACACCTGCGGCGCCAACAGCCGCATTGCGGTGATGGGCGAGGCCTCGGCGCTGGGGGACGAGGTGCTCGATCCCGAGGTTCGGGCTTTCGTGCTGGCGTTGGCCAACGACGGTGCCGGGTCTGATGCGGACTGGATGGCAGCGGTGGCCACCGTCGTGGCTCGCAAGGCGCCAGCGGAGTGGACCGACGACGACCGGCTGCGCTTCCGCCGCGAGCTGCCCGAGAGGCTGGCCGCCTTCCACCGCTTGGTCGCACTGCACGCCGAGCGGCGCGCCGACGGGGGCGGCCCGTTCGACGCTCTCAGGGTGACCGTCACCCGCTCCGACGGCAGCGAGTACATCCGCATGGTGGGGATCGACGCAAGGAAGCGGCCCGACCTGGAGAGTACTCTGGACGGAGTCCTCGCCGACCTGGCGCCGGTCACCGGCTCGGCCCAGCGGGCGGAGCAGAGCCTCCTGGCCCTGCTAAGCGAGCGCCTGCTCCCGGCCGCCGACGCGCCGAGCGAGCTTGCGGCCGCTTCCGCCCCCCAGACCCGCAGGAGGGCGGCCGGTGCCTGAGCGGGGGGCGACACTGCCTGAGCCTGCGACCGCGGTACGTCACATCTGCGGCATATCGGGCGGCAAGGACTCCAGCGCCCTGGCTGTGTACATGCGGGACCGGGTGCCGGAGATGGAGTACTTCTTCTGCGACACCGGCGCGGAGCTGCCCGAGACCTACGAGTACCTGACCCGCCTGGAGGTGATCCTCGCCAAGCCGATCGCCAGGCTGAACGCGACGCGGGGCTTTGACCACTGGTTCGAGGTGTTCCGGGGGGCACTGCCGTCGCCGCAGATGCGCTGGTGCACCAAGAACATGAAGATCAAGCCGATCGAGGAGTGGATCGGCGACGCGCCGGCTGTGTCCTACGTAGCGATCCGGGCCGACGAATCGAACCGCAAGGGCTACATATCCACGAAGTCCAACATCAAGACCCGGTTCCCCTTCGTGGAGGACGGCATCGACCACGACAAGGTGCTCAGAATCCTCCACGACGCGGGCATCGGTCTGCCCGACTACTACGAGTGGCGGACCCGATCGGGCTGCTATTTCTGCTTCTACCAGCGCAAGGCGGAGTGGATCGGCCTCTCCGAGCGCCACCCGGAGCTGTTCGAGCGGGCCGTCGCCATCGAGCAAAAGGTCCTCCAGGACGCCGGCGTCGCCGGCGACGCCGACTTCGGCGACCGGGCCATGAGGGGCCGCCAGTACACGTGGTCGGGTGGCGAGACCCTGGTCCAGCTCCGCAACCGCCGCGACCAGATCCTCGAGCGCCACGAGACCGCCATGGCCCGAGCCAACAAGACCAGGGCCAACCTCCCCCTCATCGAAGCCTTGGCAGATGCCTTCGACGAAGAAGACGACACCGAACCCTGCACAGTCTGCGCCCTATGACGACCTTCAACACTCTGATTGGGAGAGCTGACGAGGAGACACTGGGCCACTTGGTCGGCAAGCCAGCAATTCGCCTCCTGCGGCTTCTCGATCCGAAATTGGCGCGAGCCAGCGTCCTTCGCCGCGTCGTAACTGATCTGAACGAGCCTTCAACTCTTGTACGGAGTCAGGAAACGCGCAGCCGACTACTCTTGATGCTCAGACCTGATGAGGCCGACCACCTTGTAAGCAGCCTCGCTCTCTCAACAGATGCCACCAACGACGCGTACCAAGTGCTGTCGAAACTATCTGTTCGCTCGGGAACGAGAGTCGAAAGCCGACTCTTCGATCTGCTCGGATTGGCGGCTACCACGCCAGTATCAGCATCCAATACCTCCCCTGAAGCTACGTCATGCTTGGAACCCAGCTATGGACTCTACGCACACCAGAGAGACGCAGTCTCCAGAGCGAAAGAGGTTCTGAACACCTACGGACAGCGCGTCTTGCTACATATGCCGACAGGTTCAGGTAAGACCCGAGTTGCGATGAGCCTCATCGCCGATCATCTGAGACAGAACAATTCTACATTGGTCGTATGGCTTGCCTATAGCGAAGAACTATGTGATCAGGCAATTCAAGAGTTTCAGGCTGCTTGGTCTGCACTCGGCGATCGGACTATTCCTGTTCACCGATTCTGGGGACCGCACAACGCTGATCTCGCTAAGGCCAGAGACGGCTTTGTGGTAGCTGGACTCGCAAAGGCGTACGAACTTGGCAAGCGTAATATCAATTCACTCGCTACCCTAGGAGACCGTACAAGCCTTGTAGTTCTCGATGAGGCCCACGTAGCGACCGCCGAAACTTACTCTCTCGTCTTGGACGTCCTCGCCACAAAGCAGCCGGACACCAGGATGCTCGGCCTAACAGCCACGCCAGGGCGCACCTGGTCAGACATAGATGCTGATGAAGAGCTCGCCAGCCTCTTCAACCACCAGAAGGTCACGCTCCAGATCGAGGGATTCGCTAGTCCCATCGATTATCTGACTTCCGAAGGGTATCTGTCGCGCACCACCTATCGCCCGCTGTTTCACAGTGGTGGGTACAGCCCAACTGCCACAGATCTTCGAGCAGTTGAAGCCGCGCTTGATATTCCTTCCAACATCGTCAAGGCTATGGCACTTGATGAGCAGCGTAACCTAGTCATCATTCGAGAGCTTGAGGAGCTTGTGCGCTCCCATTGTCGGATTCTGCTCTTCGCTGCTACGGTACAACATGCCTGTCTAATCGGTGCCGTCCTCAGAGCCCGAGGACTCAGCGCCAGAGTTGTGACAAGCGAAACGCCACCTCTTGAACGGCGGCAAATTATTGAGTCCTTTCGGAGTGATGATCCAGAACCGCAGATCCTCTGCAACTTCGGTGTGCTTACAACTGGCTTCGATGCTCCCGCCGTGAGTGCAGCCCTCATCGCTCGTCCTACCAAGTCGCTAGTTCTCTACAGCCAGATGGTCGGTCGGGCGATCCGAGGTCTTCGAATGGGAGGCACCGAAGCCTCTGAGGTCGTGACTGTTGTGGACCAAGACCTACCCGGCTTCGGCAGTGTTGCGGAGTCCTTCCTGAACTGGGAGGACGTATGGAAGGAGAATCGATGATGGAGCAACCCTCCCAAGGTCGCTTTGATCTGGTACCGACGAACTTGGCGGTCACCGCCATGCGCGATAATGGATACAAGAACACCGCCTACGCGTTGGCGGAACTGATCGATAACTCGATTCAGGCGGGTGCCTCCCGTGTGGAGGTCCTATGCAGTGAGCACGAAGAGCAACTGACCCGGCGGAGACGACGGATTGACGAGATCGCCGTTGTTGACAATGGTTGCGGCATGGATCTCACCACGCTGAGAATGGCCCTCCAGTTCGGAAACGGTACACGCCTAGATGATCGATCCGGCATGGGGCGGTTTGGAATGGGGCTACCGAACTCATCCATCTCGCAGTGCCGGCGCGTCGATGTTTGGACATGGCAAGAAGGTGTGGATAGCGCATTGCACACCTCTATCGATCTCGACGACATTGAAAGAGGTGGCGGTGACCAAGTGCCACTACCTGCGGCCCGACCCATCCCACCGCTATGGCGATCAGCCGTCACCTTCGCTTCAGAACCGTCGGGAACCTTGATAGTCTGGTCAAAGTTAGACAAATGTGCGTGGAAGACTGCAAAGGCTATCATCGACAACTCCGAATTTCTTGTTGGTCGAATGTATCGCCGATTTATTGACCAAGGGCGAGCTACTATTAGAATGGCAGCCTTCCTCAAGAACCGACCAAATGTTTTCAGCATCGATAAGGCGGTCCAAGTCAATGATCCTCTCTACCTGATGAGTCCATCTTCAACACCTAAGCCATTCGCGAAGGAGGCAATGTTTGAACCATATGGCGAGAGCTGGGAGTACCCGCACAATTTCATTATCGATGGCAAAGAGTACGAAGCTGTAGCGCGCTTCACTGTCGCACGGCAGGACGCAAGGAGTAATGTTGGGGCAAGGGACGCGGGCCACTCATCGCATGGCAGACATGCCAGAAGAAACGTTGGGGTGTCTATAGTTCGCGCGGATCGCGAGATCGAATTGAGCCTAGCTCTCGTCAATCCCCACGATACGCGTGAGCGGTGGTGGGGTGTCGAGATTGATTTTCCTCCAGAACTCGATGAACTCTTTGGAGTAACCAACAACAAGCAGTCAGCTCGAACGCTCTCGGATTTGCTAGACCGAGAGGTTGAGTCGATGCTCGAGCCAGGCCAGACACCACAACAGTTCTTCGATGAGCTCTTGGAGGCCGGGGATGGTCAACTAGAGTTGATCCGGTTTACTGAACAAATTCGCAAGGTACTCGCGGCTCTCAGGCAACAGATTCGATCTCAGGCTAAGCCTAGGCGTGAACGTCACAAAGATCGAGACAGCGCGGAACATCGTGGCACAGCAGGTACACGTGTGCTCCAAAAGAAAGGATATTCCGGCGGCAGCGATGAGGCCGAATCCTTGCCGCCAGAGATTCGGCTTCATGAGTTGCAGCAGAGCCTTCAAGAAGCGGGTATTCCACAAGACATTGCCCGTCGAGAAGCTAGTGAAACTGTGCACTCGGGTATCAAGTATCAGTTCATCGAGGCGACTCTAGATTCTCCGGCGTTCTTTTCGGTCCAACCCCGAGGCGGCGTCATACTGATAGCGCTTAACACAAAGCACCCTGTTCACGAACATCTCATCGAAGTACTGGATCCTAATGAATCAGAAGGCAATGGCTCACTTCAGAATGCGCGCGAAGGCTTGAGATTGCTTCTTGAAGCTTGGGCACGCTATGAGGATGAGCAGCCGGAAGGACCTATGCGCGATTCGTGCATGGATGCTCGCAACGACTGGGGTCGCGTCGCTCGCCACTTCTTCTCGGTGTGACCATCGGTGCGCAACACTATTCCGCAGAGGTGAACAATCACACGCCCGGGCAAGCCCTCCAAGCGCTAGTCGATGGTGCCGAGCGAGATCTCGTACTCATTGCCCCCTTTATGAAGGCAAGGGTCCTCGACCAGCTCCTCAAGGATGTGTCCGACGAGGTGAGGGTGCGCTGCGTTACGCGCTGGAAGCCTGATGAGATTGCAGCAGGCGTATCGGACCTGGGTGTGTTTGACGTGCTTTCCTCACGCCATCGGGCCAGTCTGCGCTTGCTGCCGCATCTTCATGCGAAGTACTTCCGGGCCGACGGACGGTGTCTGATCGGTTCGGCGAACCTGACCGCCAGCGCCCTCGGATGGATTTCGCCATGCAACGTAGAGATTCTCATGGAGGTCGCTCCAACAGACCCTCGGCTTCAGGAGTTTGAGCACTTCGCCCTCTCGGAGGCTCTGATCGCCACGGCCGAGCTCCGCTCGCTCATGGAAGCGGCCGCTGAGGAAGTGCTGATGTGTCAACGCGAGTCTGCATTACCCATCTCCGCTATCTGGCGACGCGAGGCCGAAGATCGCACTCGCGAGGCCGCCTCGAATATCACGATGGCGACCTGGCTGCCAGCGATGCGCCAGCCCCGCGACCTCTACTTGGCTTACGCTGGCCGCGGCGACGAACTCTCCGCAGCCTCGCGCGAAGCGGCGCTTCGAGACCTCGCGGTACTCGATCCCACCGTTGGGCTCCCGCAAGAGGCCTTCGCCAGGGTGATCGCGGCAACGCTGCTTCAGATGCCCATGCTCGCGGAAATCGACGCGTACGTCGCAAAACCGCGCCGCTTCGGTGCCGTGCGAAACCTTCTCGCTTCCAAGACGGGACAGAGCCGCTCGCAAGCGTCTGACGCCTGGCAAACGACGATACGATGGCTGCTCGAGTTCGTACCGGACCGCTACGGCCGAACCGTGCCGTCACACAGTGAAGTGTTCGGTCGCGTGCTCGATACTGCGCCCACCGGACAAGTTCCTCGGGGGGACTCACGCTCACCGAAGCGAACAGGGTGATCCTCCTAAATCGCTGGTGGAACCCGTCGACCAACTCCCAGGCGGTCGACCGGGTGGTGCGCATCGGCCAGCGCAAGCCGGTCACAGTCCACTATCTGACCTGCACCAACACCGTGGAAGACCGTCGCCAACCCTTGCTCGACCGCAAGGAGATGACCTTCGAGCACCTCATCGAAACCCTCCGGCACCGCCCCGAGACGGCACGGGAACTCCTACGCCTCTGAACCCGCTCGACCGGGTAGCTGAACGGCGGGCCTGCTGGCCAGATGGTCCTGCCCAGTGTGACCGCGCTCAGGTATCGGCGCGGAGCGACGACTCCCTGACGTACGCTCCGGTATGGACATCGTGGATGCGGCAAGACATGGCCTGCGGCAGCTCAACGCTGCCTTGCGCTCGGAGGGCGACGACGCTCGGGCCCGCTACCTGTCAGTGGAGCCCGACTTCGACTTCGTCGACGAGTGGATCGTCTTCGTAACCTGGGAGCTTCCACCGCCAAACGGCGAGACGTGGCCGCTAAAAATCCTTGACCACTACGAACAACGGACGCGGGAAGCGGTTGGTGCCGAGGGGACGACGCACTGCCTGTTCCGCACGCCGGAAGAGATCACCGAACCCGCCCACCAGCGGGGCGAGCAGCTTCAAGCAGCCTGAGACCGCGGTGGCCTCGGCCGAACTCAGCGCCGAGGGTCTCCTTGAGGCCGCTCGGCACCTCGTTCCCACGGGACGAGGCCGACCTCGCAAGCCCCGACTGCGACGAGCGATCTCGACGGCGTACTACTCGGCCTTCGTAGCCCTTACCTTCCAGGCATCCGTTTATCATCCCGCCGGAGCTGCCGGGAACGCACTGCAGAGGCTTGTCAGCCACACATCCGTCCGAGCGGCATGCAAGGATCTCACTGGCAAGGGGACCGTCCGGTGGCTCCCTGGGCACCCAAAGTGCCACGCCGATCTCTTGCTGTTCGCACGCCTCTTCGAATCGTTGTACGTGCAGCGAGGTCTAGCCGACTACGACCACGAGTATTCGTGCACGAAGCCGGAGGCAGTCACGGCCCTAGAACGGGCCGAAGCGGCCATCGAGGCACTCGCCTCTGCGCGCCGACAGTGCCCCGAGCAGCTCGACATCCTCTGCGTCGCGACCTTGGCAGACGACCGCGGCAGAGCACGGATCAGGCGATAGCACAACAGCGCGTAGCCGTGTGCTAGAGCGCTCGAACTAGGACCGTCGCTGGTGCGAGGAACTAACGAGCCGGGCCGCGGAAGACCTCGCGTTCGTGCCAGTCACGGTGCGGCTCGATGACGGCGTCGGAGTCGCTGCGAGGTGGTCGCAGCTCTCTTCCCATCAGCGAGGTCACCAGTTCCTCCGCAGCATTGAGCTCCTAGACCCCTGAACCGCCCAGCCAGGCGCCGGGCGCGGGGGCGACCGGTCGTTCCTCGATCTCCGCCATTGTCCGCACCCTCTCCGCGAGAGCCCGTCCGGGTCCGGGCGCTTTGGTGGCGCTCGACTAGCAAACTCCGGTTGAAGGTGCTGTGACAGCAATTTCATGTATATTCAAGGTATGGAGCTCTACAAGCAGACACTCAAGGACCTACAGGATCTCAACACCGCTCTCCGCTCGGAAGGCGACGCGGCCCGCGTCCGGTACGTCTCGTTCGAGCCGGACTACGACTACGCCGACAGCTGGATCGTGCTCGTGACTTGGGAGGTCCCAGAGCCTGCGGGGGATCAGTGGCCGCCGGACATGCTCGACCTATACCGGGAGCGGACACGCGACAGGGTAGGCGAGTCGGGCACCGCTCACTGCCTGTTCCGCACGCCCGACGAGGTGCGCGAGCCCGTCCACCAGCGCGGCGCGAGGCTGCAACCCGCCTGAAAGGCCATGGCATCGACCGACCTCGACGCAGCCGGATTGCTGGAGGCGGCGCACCACCTGGTGCCCGCCGGTCGGGGCCGGCCACGCAAGCCCCGACTGCGTCGGGCCGTCTCGACGGCCTACTACGCGGCCTTCACAGCACTGACCGCACAGGTCGCCCGTCACCAGCCAGCAGTCGCGGCCGGACAGGGACTTCGCCGCCTCGTCAGCCACGCGGCCGCCCGGCGCGCCTGCGCCGAACCCGGTCGGTGCCCTGGATTCGCGGCAACCCGGCCTGCCACGACCGCGGCAGGGCGCGGATCAGGCGGTAGCGCCGCTGCTGCGCACCGCCGTGCCTGGAGCGCGCCACCGCTAGCGGGCGGGGTGCTTGAACAGGTTCTTGTTGTGCCAGTCGATGTGTTCGGCCGCGGGGAGGCGATATCTGCGCAGCGGCCGGCGAATCAGGTGACCGACCAGGCCTCTGATGAGGGCAGCGGAATCCTGGTCGCTCAGGTTTAGATGCTCGCTGACGAGTATCCGGTGGTCCTGATCCAGTCCCAGGGCACCAGAATCGAACAGGCGATGATGCTGGACGCATAGCGCTAGCCCGTTCTCGATGCGGTCCGGCCCGCCCTTGGAGCGCATCTGGACATGGGCGGCGTCGATCCCCACCGGCGACCCGCCCAGACGCAAGTCGTAACCGCAGAACGAGCACCGATCCTCGTAGGCCCGCAGCACCGTGCTCTTGAAGCCCGGATCCCGCGGGGACTGCTCGGCTGCCACCAAATGACCGAGGTTGACCTCTTGCAGGATCTCCTCGTGCAGCGTCTCGGGGAACTCCATGCGCAGCAACTCGTTCACCACCCGCGACCGGATCTGGGGATCGTGCAGGGCCAGCTCGAACTCGGGCGCAAGCGCACCGACCGCTTCCGTCCGCAGGAAGACCGGACTCTCCTTGGTGGCCTGGGGCATCTTGGACACGTCGTTGCCGCCGGAGTCCTCCACCTTCCACAGCTCCCGGCTCGTCCCCAGGTACACGAACGGGAAGCCGACCCGAACACTGCGGCCCAGGCGGTACCTGTGCATCAGCAGCTTCAGTTCGAGTTCAGCCTCCCTGAACGACACCCTTGCAGGCTGCCCGCCGGCCACCCGGCCGATCAGCCACAACAGCAGCAGCGGCTTGTACGGGGCTCGGGCATCCTTGTCGCGACGCGTGAAGCGCCTGATCGACCGGACCCGGTCAACCCAGTAATCGGCCGCGCTGGCCGTCTCGACCCCGTCCGTACTCACTTGCCTGCGCCGTCCGCTCCGAACAATCCCGCGCGATGTTAGCCGCAGTAGGCAGAAGGGTCGACGTGTAGAGTCTCCGGCTCGTGGCTCTCACCGACACCACACCGCCGCCGGTAGCCCGCCCGCATCACGCGCCGACAACCTCACGCGAACTGACAACTAGGAGCGAGCGCGGGTAGGTGGGCAATCTCTAGCGGTGGTTGCAAGTGAGGGCAGTATATGCGCTGTGGGGTGAGTTCCAGTCGTGGAGCTTGCGGGGCATCATGTTGAGGTTGTCCTCGATGACGGCGAGGCGTGCCGCGCCGATGTTGAGGTCGGTGCTCTTGGGCAGCCAGCGTCTCAGCAGGCCGTTGGTCTGCTCGTTGGTGGGGCGCCACCACGGCCAGGGTCGGCGACTACGCCGAAGAGATAGTCCGCTCCGGGTTCCCCGGGATACGCCGCCGCTCCGGCATGACCCGGCGCGCCCACCTCGACGGATACATCGACCGGATAGTGGAGCACGACGTCCAAGAACTCGGCCGCACCGTCCGCAACCGCGACACCCTGCGCCGCTGGATGACCGCCCATGCCGCAGCCACCTCGACCTCAGCGTCGTTCGAGACCATCCGCGACACCGCTTCGCCGGGCGAGTCCGACAAGCCCGCCAAGAGCACCACCATCCCCTACCGCACCGCACTCGAGGGGCTCTGGATGATCGAGGAGGTCCCGGCCTGGCTGCCGACCCGCAACCGCCTGCGCCGCCTCGCTTCGGCGCCGGTGCACCAGATGGCCGACCCCGCCATCGCGGCGAGACTCCTCGGCGTCACCGCCGAATCCCTCCTGGAAGGCAGCGACGGTGGCTGGGGCACGACCCGGGAGGGAACGCTGTTGGGCGCCCTGTTCGAGTCCCTCGTCACCCTGTCGGTGCGGGTCTACGCCCAAGCCTGCGAAGCTCGGGTCCTACATTTGCGCACCCACGGCGGCGAACACGAGGTCGACCTCGTCGTCGAGCGCGCCGACGGGCGCATCCTGGCGCTGGAGGTCAAGCTCTCCGCGGCCATCGGCGACCGCGACGTCGCACACCTGCGCTGGCTCGCTGATCGAGCCGGTCCCGGCCTGCTGGACGCGGCCGTGATCACCACCGGTCCCGAGGCCTACCGCCGGCGCGACGGCATCGCAGTCATCCCGGCTGCGCTTCTCGGAGCCTGAGCGCCGCCACCCGCGCCTAAGGCGCGCAAATGGGTGACAGCGCCTCGCGCCGCGGGGTGGCCATTCCCGCTCTTGTTCGCTTGCGCTCACGGGCCGCTCGGGCCACGGCCGCGCCCCGTATAGGCCGGATTCGGCCGCCTATTTGCGCGGCATCTAACGGCCCAAGGGCGACTCTGGCCGCAGTAGGCGACAAGATCGAAGTGTAGAGTCGCGTACCACAGGTGCTCGTATTCCGAGCAACCCTGCCACCTCGCGGGCCGTCCCCTGCGAATTCCTGCCGAGCTGTTCGGTGTAACGCTCCAGGATGGACATCGTGGAGGCGGCGAGACAGGGCCTGCAACAACTCAACGCTGTGCTGCGCTCGGAGGGCGGCGAAGCTCGGGCCCGCTTCAAGCAGCCTGAGACCGCGGATCTCACTGGCAAGGGGACCGTCCGGTGACTCCCTGGGCACCCAGAGTGCCACGCCGACCTCCTGCTGTTCGCACGCCTCTTCGAATCGTTGTACGTGCAGCGAGGTCTAGCCGACTACGACCACGAGTACTCATGCACGAAACCCGAGGCGGTCAAGGCTCTAGATCGCCGACGTGCTGATGCCACATACGGCGGGACGTCCAAGACGTCGGCCCGCGCCGCCCGCGCTCGCCGCCGTCGAGCCACCACGCGAGCGTGCCGGGGCTCATCCGCAGAATCTCCGCAGCGTCAGCAAGGGAGTACACCGGACGGTTCAGCGTCTTCACATCCACGCCCCACAATGCCCGACGAACGCTGCCCCCTCCCACGTTCTGGGGTGTTCCTGAAGTCTCACAACGGGAGGAGGTCTCGGGGGATCAGGCGCTGGTCTACGGGGTCGACCGCCAGGGCGAGACCCTCAAGCGTGTAGGCACCGAGCAGGGCCGGGGCTCCGTCCTCGCCGAAGACCACCTGAGTCGTCACGCTGCGACCGTCGACGGTCACCCGAGCCTCGCCGATGTCGGCATCCACGACCCTCCCGCCGGCCAGCCGCATCCGGCGCTTGTCCGACCGCTCGACGCCGATCTCGCGCAACAGGCGCGCCGGGACCATGCTGTAGAAGGCGCCCGTGTCCACCGTGGCCGCGATGGTCGCTGATCGCTCGCTGTTCGGGCCGGCAACCCGCACCGACAATTCGAATGTTCCCATGACGTGTACCTCCCACAGGTTCGGTCCGTTCCTCGCAGCCGAAGAACCCCGACAAGCAATGTAACACATTGTCAAGTGTTTCCGCCGATGCCCTATCTCCCCAGCCCGCGTCCGCTGCGACTAGCGGGCTGGGGCCAGCTTCAAGCCGCCTGAGACCGCGGTGGCCTCGGCTGAACTCAGCCCCGAGGGTCTCCTCGATGCCGCTCGACACCCTCGTGCCTACGGGACGAGGCCGACCTCGCAAGCCCCGGCTGCGGCGCGCCATCTCGACGGCGTAACTGCGCCGTGTTCGTAGCCTTGACCTCCGAGGCTTCCGTCCACCACCCATCCGCGGCCGCCAAGCACGCCGTGCACAGGCTTGTCAGCCACACATCGGCCAGAGGCGAGTGCAAGGACCTCACGAGCACGGGAACCGTCCGGTGGCTCCCCGTGCGCCCAGAATGCCACTCCGATCTCTTGCTGTTCACGGCTGGGACCACGATGGACGCAGGACCACGCCTCAGGTTGTGAGGATGGGGTTGCGCTGGGTCGAGGTGGCTGCGGGCCGGGCGACCGGCGGCGCGGTGTCGGGAGGTCGCAGGTGTTGCCGGTTGTGCCTGTGGGGGCGGAGGTGCCAGTCGTCGTCGTGGATGAGGTGGTGGCAGCGGTCGCACAGCAGGGCGAGGTTGTCGATGTCGGTGGGTCCGCCCCGGCTGTGCCATCTGATGTGGTGGGGCTCGGCGGCGTCGGCGGGGGCGGCGCAGTTGACGCAGCCGCCGTCGCGGGCTGCCAGCACGATGCGCTGGCCGAGGCTGGCTCGGCGTGCGGCCCTGCCGAGCCACAGCGGGTCGCCGTCGGCGCTGAAGACCGCAGGCAGGATCCGAGCGTCGGCGCAGACGCGCGCGATCTGGTCCGCGGCCACGGGCTGTCCGTCGTCGTAGTGCAGGCCGCGAAGCTGCCGCGCGCAGATGTCGTAGTCGGCGATCACCAGCAGCATCGTGTCGGGGCGTTCGCAGGGCGCCTGGCCGGTGATGAGGCTGGCCAGGGCGTCGGCGCGCAGATGCGCGCCGGAGCGTTCGCCGTCGTAGATCGTCGCCGGCGGGGGCGGGTCGTTGCGGAACCGGCGCAGCATCGCGTTGAACGCCAGGCTGACACTCTTGCCGACGTCGGCGTCGAAGCATGCCGACAGCCGCCACGACCCGTCGGGGTCCTGCACCAGCGACGCCCGGCGGTCCTCGCGCTGGCGCCTGCGCTCGTCCGCGGACCGCTCGGCTCTCATCCAGCGGCGCGTCATGCGCGAGAACACGTCCACGGGATGGTCGCATGCCATCGCCAGCAGCGCCGCCTCGTCGCAGTGCTCGGGATCAGACGCCACACGCGCTATCACCCGGGCGTGGCCCGCGGTGATCCGCCCGGCCCGCCACGCCGCCGCTGTGGCCGGGTGCTCGCGAAGCGACTCCGCGAGGGCGACCTCGGCGTTGGCCTGCCGGGCGGAGACGTGCAGCTTGTAGCGCATCGTCTCGCCGGCGGCCCGCCCGCCGTCGCGTCGGGCGATCTCCGCGGCGACGTCTGCGAGCCGGGCCTCGGCCTGAGCGCGCAGGACCCCCACCCGGCCCAACTCCTCGACGAGCTCGGCGTCGCTGAGCTCGCCCACGTCGGCGTCGAGGTCCACCGCGGCGCTGTGCGCTCCGCCCGGATCGATCACAACTTCCATACCCGAACATTAGTGAAGGGGTATGACAAGCATGATCTGATCACCATAGAACACTGCCGAATTGGATTACATGGTTGCTGCGGACCTGCTCAGGTGCCAACTCCGGTGCCGCCCGACGATGACGTCGGAGTCGCAGCGGGGAAGCCGCAGATCCCGTCGCATCAACGACGAGACCAGGTCCTCCGCGGAGTCGTTGCGCCCCACGAACGGCGAGAGGGAGAACCCGGATCCGTGAAGGCGGAGCCGGAGTCAGTCAGGGCGGTGTTGATCGACCACGTCGAGCAACGCGTCCTTCTCGGCCCTGGGCAGTTCGAGCAGCTCGCCGGACGGCGCGTCCATCGTGGGGTATATGGCCACCCCCACGGCGGCCAAGCGGGCCAGCAAGACGCCGGCCAGATGGTCGATGGCGTACAACGATACCTGCATCGTTGTCGAGGCCTCGGCAGGCAGCTCGTCCGTGTCCTCTCTGAATGAGCCCAACAGCGCGAACCGGGCGTCGTACACCCTTGCCAGCCGGTGTGTAACCGAGTACTGCTTGCGGTCGTCCTGCCAGCCGCGGTCAATTGCCTGAATCGCCTCGATGGCGCGGGAGCGGTCGGTATGGCTGCCTTCGGCTATCACCCGAGCCAACCCGTCCCGTGCCGCGGCCACGGCTTCCTGCTCCTGCGTGTCCATGATCCTCCTATCCGATGTCCGCCGCCGGCTCGACGACGACGGCTCTTGGCGGGAGCGCCGCATCGTGATCACATCCTTTCAGTTGGCTGGGCAAGGGGCGCGACGGTCGCTCCGGCACGCCCACAGTTCGACCACCGCGAGCCCCAGGACGACCGCGACCAGAGCCCCCCACCACCCTATGATGACCCACCCGTTACGGGAGGACCGCCGGCCCGAATCGTCCCAATGGTCATCCAGCGCAGCGTCGGCCGCTCCCTCGATCCCCTCGAGCCTCGCCTCCACGCTGTCCCTGAACTGGTCGAACCGGGTGTCGGCCGAGCGTCGGAATTGGCGGAGCTCGTCTCGGCGGGCCTCCACGGCAGCTTCCAACGCCTGCACGCTGGGACGGGACTCGGGGGCGACGTCGTAGGCGAGCGAGCCAAGATCGAGGCCCACCGACCACAGCCCGGAATCGAGAGCAGACAGGTCGCCGTCCAGGCTCGCCTGGACCGAGTAGATCTCACTATCGATCCTCCAGCCCGCTTCGTAGCTCATGGCACGAAGCTCGCTGTAGGTCTCCGACGCGCTGTCCCCCGCCTGCACGGCGTCCCAGACAGGGAGGATCACCAGCAGCAGCAGCAGAGCGACAGCGCTGACGCCGATCAGCAGAAGGCATGCGATGCCGGAAGCCTCCCAGCCGGACGCGCTGCGCCGGGTGGCGGGCGCTCCGGCCCTCGCATCCGGGATCCCAGCGACGGCAGGGGCAGGATCTGGCGGGGATTCGCCTTCCGGACGCTCTGAAGCGATGTGTTCACGGGCGGACATGATCAACGAGACTCCTAGGTACAGGCCAGCCGAGGGCCGGGCGGACGATTCCCGCACGATGCGGCAACTGGGGCTTCGCCGGCACTCTGAGTGATATTGGGGGCTATCGAAGGTAGTTACAGAATTTGTCATGAGTGCATCATGACGAAGCCATACATTCGTTATAACAGCAGAATATCTGTTAGTCAACTCGGCTGTTGCGTTCTGGGCCGACGCAGCCCGCCCGCAGCGCACCGTGGTGGGGGCATGGAGATTCGCGCAGCGGACGCAGCCCGAACCTGCCTGAAGGCCCGCGCCTTCGCGCTGTAGCGGGCTAGTCCTCGCCGATGTCCTCGTTCCAGAGGTCGGGCTCGGCCGCGATGAAGTCCCGCATCATGGCCACGCACGTCTCGTCGTCCAGCACCGTCACCGACACGCCCCGCTCGGCCAGCAGGGCCTCCTCCCCCATGAAGGTCCGGTTCTCGCCCACGACCACCTCGCCGATGCCGTAGAGCAGGATCGCCCCGGAGCACATCGAGCACGGCGAGAGCGTCGTGTACATCACCGAGTCGCGGTAGACGCTCGCCGGGAGCCGGCCGGCGTTCTCCAGGGCGTCGGTCTCGCCGTGGCGGATGGCCGAGCCCATCTGCACCCGGCGGTTGTGGCCCCGGCCGATGATCTCGCCGTCGTGTACCAGCACCGCCCCGATCGGGATGCCGCCGGTGGCCCGGCCCTGCATAGCCTCGTCCACGGCCGCCTGCATGAACTGGTCCATGGCCCCATTCAACACCACGGCGCGGGGGCCGGCCCGACCGGAGGCTGCAAGGCGGCGGCTAGCTTGCCGGCATCGACGACCGACTCGAAGCCCTCATCGGCGACTGGCGCGACAGGACCGGCGAGGACCAGACCGAACGCCTGCTGCGGGAGCACCTGAGCGGGCTGGCGGACGCGGGGCTGGAACCCGACGAGGCCTTCCTGATCGCGGCCAAGCGAACCGGGACGCTCGATGCGGCGCTGGCAACCCTCGAACGCACCGTCGAGTCCGAACCCGACGGGCAGGCGGACACTGCGACGGCAGAGCCAGGAGGACTCTGGCAGAAGCTGGGACTGGCGCCGGACGCCGCGAGTCCCGACGCCCGCCGGGAGTTCGCGGTGATGGGCGCGCTGGCGTGCGGGGCGGCAGCCGCCATCAAGGCACCTGAGATCTTCGGCGTGCAACTCGACTACGACGGCGAGTTCTACGCCCGCAACGCCGCCCTGCTGGTGCTGCCCTTCCTGGCCGGCTACCTCGCCTGGAAACGCCGGCTCGGCCCGCTGACCCTGGCCCTGCTGGCAGCGGTGTTCGCCGCGGGCGCGATGTTCATCAACGCCTACCCCTTCGACGGGGGGCGGGACACGTCCGACACCGAGGTGCTGGCCGCGCTGCACCTGCCCATCCTGTTGTGGCTGGCCGTCGGGCTGGCTCACGCCGGCGGCGACTGGCGGTCCCATGCCAAGCGCATGGACTTCGTGCGCTTCACCGGCGAGTGGGTCGTCCACTTCGGTCTGATCGCGCTCGGCGGCGGAGTGCTGGCCGGCTCCACCACCGGGATCTTCTCCGCCATCGGGATCGACACCGGCGAGTTCATCGGCCTCTGGATGCTGCCGTGCGGAGCAGCCGGCGCAGCGGTCGTGGCCGCCTGGCTGGCCGAGTCGAGACAGGGGGTGCTGGAGCGGATCGCGCCCGTGCTCACGAGGCTGTTCACGCCGCTGTTCACCGCCATGCTGGCCTCGTTCCTGCTGGCCGTGGCCCTCACCGGGCGAGGGATCGACGTCGGCCGGGGCGTGCTGATCTTCTTCGACGTGCTGCTGGCCCTGGTGCTGGCGCTGGTCATCTACTCGGTGGCCGCCCGAGACCCGAACGCCCCCCGCGGCCTGTTCGACCTGCTGCAGCTGCTGCTGGTGACAGCCGCCCTGCTGGTCGACCTCCTGGTGCTGGGCGCCATCGTGGGACGGCTGTCCGACTTCGGCGCCACCCCCAACCGGATCGCCGCTCTCGGCGAGAACCTGGTGCTGCTGGCGAACCTGGCCTGGTCGGCCTGGCTCTACCTCGGCTTCTGGCGGGGCCGTCGCCCGTTCGCGGCCCTCGAGCGCTGGCAGACCGCCTACGCGCCCGTCTACGCGGTATGGCTGTCGGCGGTGGTGGTCGTCTTCCCGCCGGCGTTCGGCTTCTGCTAAGCATCCGGGCGCCAGCAACGGGCGCGAAGGAGGCCCGGCCCCATTTCGGGCCCCTGCGAAACCGGGCCGCCGAGCCCCATGCCGGGCCCCTCCAGGGGTGAGTCACAGGGGGTTGGAGGAGCCCTCGTCGCCGCTAACGGCGGCGGATGCGTCGAGCGGTGTCGATCAGGTCGGGCGCGGCCATGGCTGCCGCGTCGTCGTCGCCGGGTCCGCTGCAGGACACGGCCAGCAGACTCAGCGCCAGCACTGCGACCAGCCATGGGGCCGGCCGGTTCTTCCTCGTTCGGAACCTTCCAGATCCCGTTGTCGCCATGGTCACCCTCCTCCAGGTGTTGTACGCCCCGTGCGTCCGATTGGTGCCTATGACGACGCGCACCGAGGTCTGGTTCCCGGCGGGGCCGGTGAAGTCCGGCCGCCGGCGTGCCCGCCGGCCTCTAGCGGGAGGCGGAAAGGGCCTGGTCGACGAGCTCCAAGGGATGCCGCACGTCCAGACCGGCGGCGGCGAGATGCAGCGAGCAGCCGGGATTGGCGCTGGCCACCGCCGTCGCGCCCGAGCGGGCCACAGCGGCGGTCTTGCGCTCGCGAATGGCCTTGGACAGCTCGGCCTCCATCACCGAGTAGGCGCCGCCGGCCCCGCAGCACAGGCCGTCGTCGTCGAGGGCGACCACGTTGGCGACGAACGGGCTCAGCACAGCGGGGACGGCCTGGTGTGCCCGCTGCACATGACGCAGATGGCAGGGATCCTGGACGGCCACCGTCATGTCGAGAGGCTCGACCGGCCTGCGGGATTTGAGTTCGTCCAAGTGTGCGGCCAGCCACTCGTGGACGTCGTACACCCGGGCCGAGAACGCCCGGGCCTCGTCGGTGCCCAGCAGATGGCCGTAGTCCTTCAGAGAGGCCCCGCACCCGGCCGCGTCCACCAGGATGGGACGGTCGTCGCCGGACAGGGCGTCCATCACGCTCCGCGCCATGGCCTTGGTCTCGGCTTCCAGCCCGGCATGGATGTGCAGTGCCCCGCAGCACGGTGCGGCCCCGCCCGTGGGCTCAACCCCCGCTCCGGCGGCCTCCAGCACCCGCTGCACCGCCAGATGCACGTCGCGCTGCCAGGCGTCCATCACGCAGCCCGTGAACAGCCACACATCGTCGCCGGAGGTGCGCAGCGGCGGCCGTCGCAGCGGCATCCTCGCCGGCAGGCCGAGGCGCCTGGTCGGCACCAGGCGCAGCCGTATGGCCAGCGCCAGCAGGGTCGAGCCAGCCAGCAGCAGCCGGCGGCGGCGCAGCACCCGCAGGGCCAGCCTCTGCCAGCGGGGGGTGATCCGGCCCGCGCCGGCCAAGGCGGCCCGGGTGCCCTCCATCAGATGGCCGAACGGCACCGCGCTGGGGCAGGCCGTCTCGCAGCCGCGGCACTGCACGCAGGTCTCCATCGACCGGATCAGGTCGTCGGTCACCGGCGCGCCCTCGTTCTGCACGGCTCGCATCAGCGCGATCCGTCCCCGGGGCGACTCGGTGTCCCGGCCGGTGATCACGAACGTGGGGCAGTGCGGCAGGCACAGCCCGCAGGCCACGCACGCGACCAGCTCGTCGTCGTCAAGCCCGAGATGCATCAGCGCCTCCCCCCAGAAACCTCGGTTGAGAGACGGGTCGTAGAGGCACCGAATTCGTACCGATGAACCGCGCGAGTGCGCATCAGGGCTTCCTCAGGGGGTCGCGGCCGGGGTTGAGGCGGCCGGTGGGGTCGAATCGCTCCTTGAAGCGGCGGTTGAGCTCGGCGACGCCCGGCTCGACCGGACGGGCGGGCTGGGGCCCGGAGGCATGCACCACTCCGACGCCGATCTCGGCCACGAAGGGGCCGGCCGCACCGTTGCGGGAACCGAAGGCGGCCGCCTCCGCCGGCGTGCATGCCCACCGGTGGGGCGGCAACTGCGGCGGGCCGTCGACGTCCTCGCAGGCGCCCAGCGCCGCCAGCGCTACGCGGTCGTCGTCCACGTCGACCGCGTAGCCGCTCAGCAGAGTCCACACGTCGGCGCCGTCCCACAGCACCGACGCCGCGGTGTGGCACGACCGCGCCGCGCCCGGATCGGCGCCGGGCAGGCGCACCCAGCGCTCCGCCTCGCCCACCGGAAAGGTGCGCAGCAGCACCTCGCCCACCAGGCCGAGCGTGCCCAGCGACCCGACCAGCAGCCGGCACAGGTCGAATCCGCTCACGTTCTTGACGGTGCCCGCGCCGGCGTTGGCGATCCGGCCGTCGGCGCACACGTAGCGGGCCTGCAGCAGAGCGTCGCGCACCGGCCCCAGCCCGAGGCGGGCGATGCTCGACTCGCCGGCCATCAGCGCCCCGCCCACCGTGCCGCCGGCCCGCTCGGGCAGGGCGGTGCGCTGGCCCGAGTCCGCCAACTCCTCGTGGAGCGCCGCGACCGGCGTCCCGGCTCGCACCCGCACCGTCATCTCGGCCGGCTCGAAGGCCACGATCCCGGCCGGGGCGAGCACCTCCCGCGTGCCCGCGGCAGCCTCCCCGCCGAGGCTCCAGCGGGTCCCGCCGCCCCGCACGCACACCGGCCCGTCCGTGCCGACCTCGGCCGCGAAGGCGGTCAGAGCGTCGTCAAAGTCCGCCATGCCTCTGGATGCCCGCTCTTGCCCGCTGCGCTCACGGGCCGCTCGGGCCGTGTCCTCCGCTCTTGTTCGCCCCGCTCACGGGCCGCTCGGGCCCGGGGCCCCGCTGAGTGCCTCGCCATGATCCTCATGGATTGCCGCCTACCCGCTCGGCCTCTGGTCAGCCCCAGACGCCCGCGGCGTCGGAGGCCCTCAACGCGCCGATGTCCGAGCAGCTGTGGGCGCTGGGCAGCACCTTGCCGGGGTTCATGCGGCAGTGCGGATCGAACGACGCCCGCAGCCGGCTCTGCTGGTCGAGGTCCACCGCACTGAACATGCGGTTCATGTACTCGCGCTTCTCCACCCCGATGCCGTGCTCGCCGGTGAGCGCCCCTCCCATGTCGAGCGACATCTCGATGATCTCGCGGCCCGCGGCATGCACCCGCTCGCCGGCGCCCGGCACCCGGGAGTCGTAGGCCAGGATGGGATGGAGGTTGCCGTCGCCGGCGTGGAAGACGTTGAGCACCAGCAGGTCGTGGCGGTCGACGATGTCGTAGATCTGCTCGAGCACCTCCACCAGCCGGGTGCGGGGAACCACCGTGTCGTGCAGGTAGTAGTCCGGCATCACGTTGGCCACCGCCCCGAAGGCGCTCTTGCGCCCCTTCCACAGGCGGGCCCGCTCGTCGTCGTCGGCGGCGGTGCGCACGCTGACAGCCTGGTTGCGCCGGGCGATGCCGGCCACCCGGTCCGCGGCGATGGCCACTCCCCCGGCCGGGCCGTCGACCTCGACCAGCAGCACCGCGGCGGCGTCTTTGGGGTAGCCGGCCTGGGCGAAGTCCTCGACGGCGGCGACGCAGCGCTGGTCCATCATCTCGACGGCGGCCGGCACGATCCCCGCCGCGATGATGGCGCTGACGGTGGCCGCCGCGTCCGACACGTCGTCGAAGCTCAGCAGCATGGTTCGCACCGCGGGCGGGTTGCGGGTGAGGCGCACCGCCACCGCCGTGGCGATGCCGCACATCCCCTCGGAGCCGACGAACGCTCCTCTCAGGTCGTAGCCGGCCGGCTCGGCGGTCAGGTCGCCCAGCGTGACGACGGATGCGTCGGACATCACCACCTCCACAGCAAGCACATGGGCGCTGGTCACGCCGTAGGCCAGGCAGTGCGGTCCGCCGGCGTTGTTGGCCACGTTGCCGCCGATGGTGCAGGCCGCCTGGCTGGACGGATCGGGCGCGTAGTGCATTCCGTGCGGGGCGAGCGCCCGGGTGAGGTCGAGGTTCACGATGCCGGGCTGCACCCAGGCCGCACCGTTGTCGAGGTCGATCTCCAGCAGCCGGTCCATGCGGGTCATCGACAGGACCACGGGCTGGCCCAGCGGCGCCGCGCCGCCGGCGAGGCCGGTGCCGGCTCCCCTGGGCGAAACGGCCCGCCCGTGGCGGGTGGCGACCTTCACGCACTCCACCACGTCGGAGGTCGAGCCGGGATAGCACACCGGTCCGGCGTTGCCCTCCTTGTAGATGGAGGCGTCCCGGGAGGCCAGGTAGCGGGCGGCCGCGTCGGCCCGCACCCGTTCGGCCCCGACGGCCTCGACCAGGTCGGCGACGAGCGCGGCATCCGCGCCGCTAGCGTCCGGGACGGCGGCCGCACGGTCGTCCCGACGGCGGGATCCGAGCACCCGGCGGGTAGCAGCGGCGAGCGTCCTGGCCACGGCTCAGACCATAACGCGGCGCCGCCATCGGCG
>JAPPLH010000053.1:67562-153233 GCA_028819505.1 Acidimicrobiaceae bacterium | reverse complement strand
GGAACCCGAGAGAGGCCGCGCCGCCATCGGCGGGAACCCGAGAGAGGCCGCGCCGCCATCGGCGGGAACCCGAGAGAGGCCGCGCCGACAGGTGCGGGAGGTCACGTCGGGATGCCGGCGCCTGCTTGAGCGGCTTCCCACCCCGGATCGAGATGCCGGGCGCGCCGTCCGGGCGTTATGTTCGGGTGAGCAGCAATCGACGAAGTTCGAGGCAGGCGATCGATGACCCAGACCGAGGCCTCGTACCACCGGGTGCCCGACGAGGTGCCGCCGCCGCCGTCGGGCTGCCCGGTGACCGGTTTCACCCCGTTCGCGCCGGACTACCTCGCCGACCCCTACGCGGTGCTCGACGGGCTGCGCGACACGCCGGTGTTCTACTCCAGCGAGCTCGGCTACCTGGTGGTCACCCGCATGGAGGACGTGAGCGAGATCTTCCTGGACCCCGTCACGTTCGGCTCCCAGAACGTCCAGGACCCGGTGTTCCCCCTCAGCGACGCGGCCCACGCCGTGCTGGCCGCGCCCGACTTCAACCCGGTGGCGGTGATGTCCAACCGGCAGCCCCCCGACCACGGCCGGATCCGCAACCACACCAAGCAGGGCTTCTCCAACCGGCGGATGCGGATGCTGGCGCCCTACATCCGCCGCCGCAGCCACGCTCTCGCCGATGCCCTGCTGGCCGCCGGCTCGCCTGCGGACTTCGTGCCGCTGTTCGCGCACCCGCTGCCGGGCGAGACGATCTTCCGCTTCATCGGCTTCCCGGAGAGCGACGACGAGAAGCTCAAGGAGTGGTGCTCGGACCGCCTCGCCTTCAGCTGGGGCAAGCCGACCGAGGCCGAACAGGCCGAGATCGCCCGCAAGATGCTGGCCTACTGGCGGTACTGCCGTAGCGTCGTGGCCGCCAAGGTCGACGATCCCGGCGACGACTTCGCCTCCGAGCTCCTGGCGGTACACGAGGCCGACCCGGACGAGCTCACCTACCGCGAGGTGGAGTCGATCGTGTACGGCCTGTCGTTCGCGGGCCACGAGATCGTCAGCCACTTCCTGTCGAACTCGCTGATCTGCCTGCTGTCGCGCCGGGACCAGTGGGACCAGTTGTGCGCGGACCCGTCGCTGGTGCCGGCCGCGCTGGAGGAGGTGCTGCGCTTCGAGTCGCCCCAGACCAGCTGGCGGCGGGTGGCCAACGTCGACACGGAGGTGGCCGGAGTGCACGTACCCGCGGGCACCAACATCTTCATGAGCCTGGCGGCGGCCAACCATCAGCCCGACTGCTTCGACGACCCCGGCGACTTCGACATCCACCGGCCCAACGCCCGCAATCACATCTCCTTCGGCAAGGGCATCCACTTCTGCCTCGGCGCCCGCCTCGCCCGCTTGGAGGCCACCGTCGCCCTGGAGGTGCTCACCGAGCGGATCCCGTCGCTGAGGCTGGTCGAGGGCCAGAGTCTGGAGCGCTTCGCCAACATCACCTTCCGGGGCCCGAGAGAGCTGCTGGTGGCCTGGGACGCGTGACCGCCATCCCGGCTCTGGTCGACGAGGCCGCGGCCCGCTTCGGCGCGTCCGAGGCTCTGGTGGACGGAGAGCTGCGGATGTCGTTCGCCGGGCTGCGGGACCGGGTCGCCGAGATGGCCGCCGCACTGCGTGCGTGGGGCCTGGCCCCCGGAGACCGGGTGGGACTGTGGGGGCCGAACTGGTGGGAATGGGCAGTCGCGGCGCTGGGCGTGCATGCCGCCGGCGGCGTGGTGGTGCCGGTCAACACCCGGTTCAAGGGCGACGAGACCGCCTTCGTGCTCGAGCGGTCCGGAGCACGCCTGCTGTTCTGCTCGACCGGCTTCCTGGGCACCGACCACTTGGACCTGCTGCGATCCGCCGACGGCGGCGTGCCCGCGTGCGTCGAGCAGATCGTGGCGTTGCGGGAACCGGTGCCGTGCGGCGCCGTCGGATGCCCCGATTTCGCCGCCCAGGCGCCGGCCGGCGCCTCCGCCGACCCTCTGCCCGGGGTCTCGGACCGCGACCCGTGCCACATCATGTTCACCTCGGGCACCACGGGGCAGCCCAAGGGGGTGGTGCTGAACCACGGGGCGGTGTGCCGGGCCTACCGGAACTGGGCCTCGGTGATCGGCCTGCGCCACGGCGACCGCTACCTGATCGTCAACCCGTTCTTCCACTCCTTCGGCCTCAACGCAGGGATACTGGCCTGCCTGATGACCGGGGCGACGATGATCCCGCACCCGGTGTTCGACGTTGGATCGGTGATGGCCCGCATCGGCGCCGAGCGGGTGTCGGTGCTGCCCGGCCCGCCCGCCGTCTACCAGACCATCCTCAACCATCCCGACCTCGACACGTTCGACATGTCCACCCTGCGCCTGGCGGTGACCGGCGCCGCTCCCGTGCCGGTGCCGATGATCGAGGCCATGCGCGACCGGCTCGGCTTCGAGGTTGTGGTGACCGGCTACGGGCTCACCGAGGCGTCGGGCATCGCCACCATGTGCCGCCACGACGATCCGCCAGAGACGATCTCGGCCACGTCGGGCCGGGCCATCGACGACGTGGCGGTGCGGGTGGTCGGCCCCGGCGGCACCGAATTGCCGCGGGGCGAGCCGGGCGAGATCGTGGTGCGGGGCTACAACGTGATGGACGGCTACCTCGACGACCCCGAGGCCACCGCGGCCGCCATCGACGCCGGTGGGTGGCTGCACACCGGCGATGTCGGCACCATGGACGCCGCCGGCTACGTGGCCATCACCGACAGGCTCAAGGACATGTTCATCTGCGGCGGCTTCAACGCCTACCCGGCCGAGATCGAGGCTGCGGTGCTGGCCCACCCCGCAGTGGGCCAAGTGGCGGTGGTGGGCCGGCCCGACGACCGCTTGGGCGAGGTCGGCCACGCGTTCGTGGTGCCCGCCCCCGGCGCGGCCGAGATCGGAGCGGCCGAAGCCGAGTTGGTCGACTGGTGCCGGGAGCGGATGGCGAACTACAAGGCCCCACGGGGCGTCACATTCGTGGCTGAGCTTCCCCTCAACGCCTCAGGAAAGGTGCTCAAGCACGAGTTGCGGGCCCGACTCTGAAAGGCGCCCGCCGCCACCCGAGATTCCCTATGGCCGGCGCCGCCCGTCGCATTCGTGAACTTGGTCACATAGCGTTGTCGTCCATGACCGCCGGAGGATCCATCGGCTCGTCGCCGTTCGTGCCGGTGCCGCTCACGCCGGTGACCTTCCTCGACCGGGCCCGGCTGGTGCACGGCGACCGGACCGCGGTGGCAGACGGACCGCTGCGGCGCAGCTACGAGGAGTTCGCCGACCGCTGCGAGCGGCTGGCCGGCGCCACGCTCGAACTGGGCCTCGAGCCCGGCGACGCAGTGTCGGTGCTGGCCCCCAACGTGTCGATGGCCCTTGAGGCCACCTTCGGGTTCCCCATGGCCGGAGTGGTGTTCAACGCGCTGAACTCGCGGCTGTCGGCGGGCGAGCTGGCCTGGATCGTCGGCCACGCCGAGTCCAAGGTGCTGTTCGCCGACCACGGCCTGGCCGACGTGGCCCGGTCGATCCAGCAGCAGGTGCCGGGGCTGCGGCTGGTCGTCTCCAGCGACGCCGGCGTCTCAGGCGCCCCCGACTGCGAGTACGAGGCGCTGCTGGCCTCCGCCGAGCCCCACCGGATCGAGATCACCGACGAGCACGCCGTGCTGAGCCTCAACTACACCTCGGGCACGACCGGCCATCCCAAAGGCGTGATGTACTCGCACCGGGGCGCCAACCTCAACGCGCTGGCCATGGCCGCCCAGTGCGGCCTCGACAGCGACGCGGCGTTCCTGTGGACGCTGCCCATCTTCCACTGCAACGGCTGGTGCTTCCCGTGGGCGGTCACCGCGGTGGGCGGCACCCACCTGATGCTGAGAACCCTGGACCCGGGCACGGTGTGGCGCCACATCCGCGACGACGGCGTGACCCACTTCAACGCCGCCCCCACAGTGCTGATCGGCCTGGTCAACCACCCCGACGCGGCGCCTGCGCCCCGCACCGTGAAGGTGTGCACCGGCGGCGCGCCCCCGTCGCCCACCTTGCTGGCGCAGATGGCCGAGCTCAACGTCCACGTGACCCACCTGTACGGCCTGACCGAGACCTACGGCCCGTCGCTGATCTGCGACTGGCGCAGCGAATGGGACGGTCTGCCCGCCGACGAGCAGGCCCGGATCAAGGCCCGCCAGGGGGTGGGCACGCTGGTGACCTCATCGGTGCGGGTAGTGGACGCCGACGGCGCCGACGTGCCCGCCGACGGCGCCAGCCAGGGCGAGATCGCCATCCGGGGCAACAACGTGATGCTCGGCTACTACAAGGATCCCGAAGCCACCGCGGCGGCGTCGGTGCACGGGCCCGGCGGGACCTGGTTCCGCACCGGGGACATGGCCGTGATGCATGACCACGGCTACGTGGAGGTGCGGGACCGGGCCAAGGACGTGATCATCTCCGGCGGCGAGAACATCGCCTCCATCGAGGTGGAGCAGGCCCTGGCCTCGCATCCCGACGTGGTGGAGTGCGCGGTGGTGGCCGCCCCCGACGACACCTGGGGCGAGGTGCCGGCCGCCTTCGTGATGCTCCGTGCGGGAGCGGCCGTGACCGAAGCCGACCTCGTCGAGCACGTCAAGTCCCGCATCGCCCGCTTCAAGGCCCCGAAGTCGGTGACGTTCGGCGACCTGCCCAAGACCGCCACCGGCAAGATCCAGAAGTTCGCCCTGCGCGACCAGCTCTGGGCCGGCCGCGACCGCCGCGTCAACTAGAGGACGGTCAGGCTTCGTTCACCAGGGGGACCACCGACTCCGCGAACACGTCGAACTGCTCCAGGTACTCCTCCAGCGTGCGGGCCCGGAACTTGAGATGGAAGGTGTTGGCCCCCGCCGCCCGCCCGGCCCGGATGCTGGCCGCGACAGGCTCGGCGCCGCAGGCCATGACCGGTGGCAGGCCCTCGGGCGCGGTGTCGGCCAGCAGGTAGCACCACGGCGGCATGAAGCCCACGTCGAAGCGGGCGCCCTCGCGGCCGGCGGCCGCCGCGGCCGTGTGCATGGTGTCGATGATCTCGCCGTACTGCGACACCGGGTTGCCCATGGGCACGTAGCCGTCGCCCAGGCGACCGGCGCGCCGCCAGGCGGCCCAGCCGCTGCCACCCACCCAGACGGGCAGCTCCCGCGCCGGCGCTGGGCCGACCCCGACGTCGGCGTAGCTGAAGGCTTCCCCCGAGTGGCTCACGTAGGTGTCGGCGAAAGCTCCCCTCACCGCCTCCAGGGTCTCGTCGAGCAGCCGGCCCCGAGCCTCGAAGTCCACGCCCAGCGCCTCGAACTCGGCCTCCACGTGGCCAGCGCCGACTCCGAGGATGGCCCGACCGCCCGACAGGTGGTCGAGCGTGGCAAACGACTTGGCCGTCTGCAGGGGGTGGCGGTAGGCCGCGATCCACACCACCGAGGCCAGGTTGACCGTCTCAGTGCAGGCGGCCAGGTACGACAGGGTGGCCACGGTGTCGTACCAGGTGGTGCCCATGTGGGCCGCGTAGTCGTTGTCCGGGATGGCGACGTGGTCGGTCACACCCACGAAGTGGTGGCCGGCGCCCTCGGCCTTGCTGGCGATGCGCACCAGGTCGTCGACGGTGGCGGTGTGCTCCCAGGGGTCGGCCAGCGTGGCGGTGAGCGTGTGGATCGGCAGCGCGACGCCGTGGGTCCAGCCGCCCGGCGGTGTGATCGAGGCCATGGCGGCACGATGCTACGGCGCGCCGGCCCGCCATTCACAGCGGTCGGGCCCGTCGCTAGCTGCGGCAGCCGCTGAAGCCCGGATCCGGCCCCGGGCGCCGCGGTGGGGCGAAGAAGTCGTTCTCGTGGTCGGCGAGCTGCTTTCGCTTGCGCATGATCGCCCGGCGCTCGGCCTCCAGATACAGGTACCTCTGCACGTCGCCGGGCGTGTCGTCGCTCATGAACATGTCGACGGCCACCGGGTCGCGGCACAACTCCTCGCGGATGTCGTCCTTGGTGATGGTCCTGCCATCGCCGCGGCCGGCGCGCTCGCGCTGCATCCGCCGGCGGTACCACCGGTTCCTCGTGTAGGGGACGATCAGACCCAGGTTGAACATCGCCAACCCGAAGAACGCGTACTCCGCGACCGTCAAGAACGGCGCCATGGTTGCTCCTCCTGCGTGAGCCGACATCTGGCGCCCGGACGACAGGCCGCGATACTCGTCTGATTTCAATATAGCCGATGTTCTCCCCGGTGCTACCCGCTGAACGGTCCGCCGTCCGCGGCGGGCACGCGTCCCCGGCCATGCCCCCGTAGGATCAGCACGGCAGGCGCCGCAGCGGCAAGGAGGTCGGCATGAGCGCGCTCGCGATCGCTGCACTGGTGGCCGGAGCGCTGATGGGCGTCTGCTGGCTGGTGAGCCTCATCAAGCGCGACGCTTCGATCGTGGATCCGCTGTGGCCGATGGTGTTCGTGGCCATCGCCTGGTCGGTGTGGCTCGCCGGCGACGGCGCCGGGAGCGGTCGGGACGCGCTGATGCTGGCGATGGTGTCGGCGTGGGGTGTGCGGCTGGGCGCCCATCTGACTGTCCGCAAGTGGGGCGAGCCCGAGGACTTCCGCTACCAGGCCATGAGGCGGCGCCTGCGGCCGTTCTGGCTGTGGAGCATCCTCGTGGTGTTCGTGCTCCAGGGGGTGCTGGCGGTGGTGGTGGCGCTGCCGGTGCAGGCTGTGCTCGGCGACCCCGGCCCCTCACCGCTCCGGTGGCTGGACTGGACCGGAGCGGCGGTCTGGGCGGTCGGCTTCGGCTTCGAGGCGGTCTCCGACGAGCAGTTGCGCCGGTTCAAGGCCGACCCCGCCAACCGCGGCCAGGTGATGGACCGAGGCCTGTGGCGCTACAGCCGCCACCCCAACTACTTCGGCGACGCGGTGGTGTGGTGGGGCATCCACCTCGTGGCCGCCGCGGCCGGGATGTGGTGGACGATAGCGGGACCTCTCGTGATGACGTTCCTGCTGCTGCGGGTCTCGGGGGTGGCCCTGCTGGAGCGCAGCATCGGCAAGCGCCGCCCCGGCTACGCCGAGTACGCGGCCCGCACCAGCGCCTTTATTCCCCTGCCGCCCCGCCGCGCCACCCGCTAGCTCGATCTCCGCAATGCCCGCTCGGCCGAGCCGTCGTTAGCATCGCTGGGTCATGAGTTCCCGCTCGGTATTCCTCGACGATGCTCTCGCCGCCTACATCGAGGCCCACTGCACCGCCCCCGACGACGTGCAGCGGGACCTGATCAAGGCCACGGCGGCTCTCGGCGATGCGAGCGTCATGCAGATCAGTCCCGCGCAGGGCGCCCTCATGACCCTGCTCACCACGTTGCTCCAGCCCCGCTTCGCGGTGGAGGTGGGCACCTTCACGGGCTACTCGGCCCTGGCCGTGGCCAAGGCGCTCCCGCCGGGCGGCCGGCTGCTGTGCTGCGACATCTCCGAGGAGTGGACGGCCATCGCCCGCGACCACTGGGAGCGCGCCGGCCTGGCCGATCGCATCGACCTGCGCATCGCGCCCGCGCTGGACACGCTGCGGCCGCTGCCCCCGGAGCCCGCTGTCGACCTCGCGTTCATCGACGCCGACAAAGGGTCCTACATCGACTACTACGAGGAGCTGATGCCCCGGCTGTCGGCCCGGGGCGTGATCCTGGTGGACAACACGCTGTGGGACGGGCACGTGGCCGACCCTTCCCAGAGTGACTCCACCACAGAGCAGTTGCGAGCCTTCAACGCCCATGTCGCCGCCGATGAGCGGGTGCTGGTGGCCCTGCTGCCGGTAGGCGACGGCGTCACGGTGATCACCCGCCGATCTGCCTGAAGGAGCCGAGACGAGGCGGACGAATCCTGATGCGCCGCGGCGAGAACTGCTACGTCATCTCCCCTCGCCAAACCCCGGCGCATCTGTCATTCGCGTGGCTTGCTCAGTTGCTTGACGATCCGCTTGGCCAGTCGTTCATTGATCTCGTTGTGGCGCGGCACCGCCTGATACGCGCCGGTCTCGGGATTGCGATACCAATCGTGCTTCGAGCCGTGCCGAACCAAGCGACCCAGTCGCATGGATCCGCCTGATGAGTTCAACCCGCTTCACGCCAACGTGAGATCGGCGACATGGCGCACTCCAGGCAACTCACGGCTCGTCAGATCCGCGTGGAGATCGCGAAGATGCTCCTCGAGGTCCTCCAAAGTCGCGCCTTGCGTCCAATAGTCAGGGAACTCCTCAAGGTAGCCGAGCCAGCACTCGTCCTCTTGCCAGTAGACCATCGTCGTGGTGCGCATGGCCGCATCTCCCCGCTGACTGTCAGCGTTCAACCTATCGCCCGGGCGAGCACGGACGCATACCGCAGGACAACAAGCTCCATGGCGACAGCCAGAGCGGGGGCGTCTCGCGGCGTGGTGGATTGCTGACCCGCGCCTGGATTGCGGCCATCAGGGACGGAACCCGCGTCAAGCCCGACTTCGACGACGGCGCGGCCGTGCAGCGGATCATCGCCGCCTGCGCCCGAAGCGCAGCCGAAGGGCGACGAGTGTCCGTGGCCGGTTAGCGAAGGCCGCGCACAAGTGGATAGCGAACAATCCACAATGTGGCTGATCTGTTGGTCTGTTACTGGGTGTCTGCCCGGAGCGACTCCGAGAGGCCGACGGCTGCCGATGCCCTCAGCACGACTGTCACGTTGGGATGGAGTTGGATCGCGGAGGCCGGCACCTCCGACGTGATCGGCCCCTCAACTGCTCGGGCCACAGCCTGGGCCTTGTGCTTCCCGCAGGCGACCATCACCAGTTGGTCAGCGGCGCGGATGGTGGCGATTCCCTGGGTGATGGCTCGGGCGGGAACTGCCTGACCGGCGGGGAAGAAGCGGGCGTTCCCGGCCCGGGTCTGCCCGCTCAGCGCGACGACCCGGGTTGTGCTGTCCAGCGGAGAGCCGGGCTCGTTGAAGGCGATGTGCCCGTTGGACCCGATGCCCAGCAGCTGGAGCCCGATCGGCGCGGCCAGCAGCTCGCGCTCGTAGCGGTCGCACTCGGCGTCCAGGTCGGCCGCATGGGGGTCGGGGCCGTGGACGGCGCCGGCGCCGAGGTCGACATGGCGAGCCAGCAGCCGGTGGACGACGTTCCGGTAGGCGCACGGGTCCTCGCGGTCGAGGCCCAGGTACTCGTCCAGCAGGTAGGCGCGGGCGCGGGCGAAGCTCAGCCCGTGCTCGCGGTGACGCCGCACCAGCTCGGCGAACACCGGCGCCATCGTCGCGCCGGTGGCCAGGCCGAGGGCGGGCCGCGGCGCTGTCGTGACGAACCGCTCGACCAGATCGGCGACCACGCGCGCCGCTGCCGGGGCGGACTCGACGACGACGACCTTCAACAGGCCGCGGGCCCGGCTGGGCTGCCGCCGGAGCGGCCGACGGCGACGGCGGCGCCGACGACGCCGGCGTGGATGCCGAGGTGGGCCACCGAGATGGGCTTGGACAGATCGAGCCTCGAAGCGAACCGGTCGAAGTTCTCGCTCAGCCCCCCGCCCACCACCCAGCGGGACGGGTTGAGCATGGCCTCCAGCTCGTCGAAGAAGGGCTGGGCCCGCCGGGCCCATTCCACCGGCGAGAGCTCCTCGGCGGAGATCGCCCGCCCGGACGCGATCTCCTCGAAGCGCCCGTTCGTGCCGACCAGGCCGCCCAGTTCCGAGTTGGCGATGAGATCGCCGTTGTGGAGCAGCGAGCTGCCTATGCCCGTTCCGAAGGTCAGCACGATGGTCAGCCCGTCGGAGTCGAGACCGGAGTCGCCGTAGGTCAGCTCGGCCAGCCCGGCGGCGTCGGCGTCGTTGATGAGCACCGCGTTGGCGCCGTCGGGAGCACGCAGGCGGGCCAGCGCACCATCCTCCTCGAACGCGCCGGAGAGGTTGGGGGCATGGCGCAGCGACGACCCGTCGATGACGCCCGGCAGGGCCACCCCGACCGGGCCGGACCAGCCCACCGCCGACGCGATGCGACCGATGGCGGACACGACGTCGGCGGGGGTCGCCCTCTCCGGCGTCGGCTCGGAGCGGATGGCCCAAGCCAGTTCGCCTGTGCCCAGATCGACCACCGCGCCCTTGATGCTGGTGCCTCCGACATCTATGCCGAGCTGCATGTGGGATCCGGCGCTCATGGACCCAGGTCGCCGGTTCTGGCGCCGGTGATGTAGGCGACCAGGTCGTCCTTGGTCACCTCGCCCACGTCCACCTCCGCGGTCTTGCGGCCCTGGCGCAGCACCACGGCGCGGTCGCAGCAGTCGGTGACTCGGTCCATGTTGTGAGTGATGAGCAGAACGGCCACGCCGGCGTCGCGCAGGCTGCGGATGAGGTCGAGCACCCGGGCCGCCTGCTCCACGCCCAGCGCCGCCGCGGGCTCGTCGAGCAGAACGATCTGCTGTCCCCAGGCGGCCGCCCGGCCGATGGCCACCGCCTGGCGCTGGCCGCCCGACAGGGCGCTCATCGACCGGCGCAACGACGGGATGCGGATGTCGAGTCGACTCAGGATCTCGCCGGACTCGACCCGCATGCGCTTCTTGTCGAGCACGCCGAGCCAGGCGCCGAATCGGCCGCCGCGCGTGTGCTCCCGGTTGAGGAAGAGGTTCTCGACCACATCGAGGGGGTCGATCACGGCCAGCGTCTGATGGACGGTCTCGATGCCCAGCGCCCGTGCCGCCTCGGGTGAGGCGACCGCTTGGACGGTCCCGTCGACCCTGACTGTGCCCGCGTCGGGCGCGTACACGCCGGAGATGCACTTGACCAGCGTCGACTTGCCTGCGCCGTTGTCGCCCAGCAGGGCCGTGACCCGGCCGTAGTGCAGGCTCAGCGCCACACGGTCGAGAGCCCGCACGGCCCGGAACGACTTGCACAGGCCCTCGACCTCGAGTGCGGGGGTGCCGGCCGCGCCCGTCATTTCGGGCCCCCGACGGAGACCTCGTCGCCGAAGCCGTTCCAGATGCCGGCCACCTGCGCCCGGCCGGAAGAGACGCCGGTGAGGCCCACGATCAACGTCCTGGTGACGAAGGCCTGGACCCGGAAACCGAAGACGACGGTGGCGCCCTCGGCCACGGTCCGGCTCTCGCCGGGATGGAGTCTGGCGTAGTAGTCGATGGCCGCCGGGGCGGGCATGTCGACCGGCACCGGTTCCGTCGACGCCTCCGACTGGTCGTGGGCGACGACGGCTCGCACCTGGTAGTCGCCGAACACCGGATCGATGTAGAGACCCCCGCCGAAGCAGAGCGGCACGCCCTGGTGGATGTGGGCCACCTCGCTGAGGTAGAGCACCGCGGGCTGCTCGGGGAGGTCCTGCACCCCGTGGAGGGGGGTGGTGCCGGTGAGCCCGTGGCCGGGCTCGACCTGGGTGGCGCCGGCCTCGGCCAGCATGCCGAGCACCTCGCTGGAGGTGGTGCCGGGCGCGTTGATCTCCAGCGTCTGCGGGCAGGCGGGGTGGCTGCGGGCGATCCCCGCGGCCCGGGCCAGCGTCTCGGCGTTGGGGGTGAGGCGGGCCCCGCCCGAGGAGGAGTCGAACAGCAGCGCCGGGAAGGTGGTCAGCCCGGCGAACTCGGCGCCGCGCAGCCCGGCGATGCGATCGATCATGGCGGGCAGGTCGTCCAGCGCCACGCCGCCCTCGTGGCCCGGGTAGAAGGTGTCGCCCTCGGCGAACACCCGCACCAGCAGCCGCTGGGACCGGCCGAGACGATGGGCCGCGGCGGCGGCCGCGGCGGCCTTGTTCTCGGAGAAGACCGTCCAGTAGTCGGGCTCCAGCCCGGCGGCCTCGCCGGCCTCGGCTCGGGGCACCTGCACCAGATGGCCGAGATGGCCGAGGTTGTGGCCGTGACGGGCGATCGGTCGGGCACAGGCCATGTCCACGGCGACATAGCCGTCGACACCGCCCGCGGTCATGGCGGCCAGCGCCGCCGGGGCCCGGCCGATCTGCTTGGTCATGGCATAGACGGTCAGGCCCAGCCGGCGGGCCTGCCGGCACAGTCCGGCCGTGTTCGCCTCGATCGCGTCGAGGTCGAGGACGCAGCTGTTGGCCGGTATCCGTCCCGCTTGATGGAGTTCGACGGCGGCTTCCACGAACCGCGGGTTGCGCCTCAGCAGCGGTTGCAGGAACACATCAAGTCTCCTTCTGCTCTCTCATGCTCAACGCCACCGCCAGGATGATGATCACGCCCCGGGCGATCAGCTGGTCCGCGACCCGCAGGCCCATGAGGATCAGGCCGTTGTTGAGCATGGCCATGACGACCGACCCCGCTATGGCGCCGGCCACCGAGGCCCGCCCGCCGAAGAGGTTGGTGCCGCCGATGACAACGGCCGCGATGACCGTGAGCAGCAGGTTCTCGCCCAGGTCGTGGCGCCCGATGGCCAGCCGTCCGGCCAGCAGAACGCCCGCGAACGAGGCCGCGGCCGCGCTGGTCATCAGCGCGGTGACGCGGATGCGGTCGGTGTTGATGCCGAGTGCGGCGGCAGCCGACCGGTCGGCGCCCACCGACAGCACATGGCGGCCCCACCGCAGCTGGTGCAGCACCAGGTGCCCGATGACGCCGACCACGACGGTCCAGATCAGCAGCGACGAGACGGGCCCCACCGATCCGGCCCCGAAGACGGCCAGGAAGGCGTCGTTGCGGATCGGCAGCGACTGCAGGTTGTTCAGGTTGCGGGCTATGCCGCTGACGATCCCCAGCATCCCCAGCGTCACCAGAAACGACGGGATGCGCACCTTCACCGCGATGACGCCGTTGACGAGCCCGATGCCGGCGCCGACTGCCAGCGCCACTGCGGCGCCGGCCACGAACCCGTAGCTCCCCACCGCCTCGGCGGCTGCCAGCGACGACAGCGCGGCGACCGATCCGACCGACAGGTCGATCTCCGCCGCGGCCAGCGCGAAGGCCATGCCCACCGCCATCACCGCGATCGGAGCCGCCTGGCGGCCGATGTTGAGCAGGTTGGAGGCGGTGAGGAACCCGTCGTCGCGCAGGATGACCGCGAACAGTCCGAAGATCAGCGCTGCGGCCATGTACACCACGTACTGGCGCAGGCCCGCGTCCTGGCGCCGCCGCGCCAGCCACTGGTCGGCGCCAGGAAGCACCCGTCCGGCCGCGGCGGAATCGTCTGTCATCCGTTCCTCACTGTGGGGCTTTGCCCGGAGCCCCGGCGGCAGCACAACGCTGGTTGCCGCCGGGGCTTGGGGGGCAAGTCTGCCTCAGCCGAGCGCGTCGAGGACTTCCTGGGGCGGGTCGGCGGCCAGCGACTGGCGGTAGCCGTCGACGATGTTGTCGGCGGTGACGCCGATGGCCGGCACCACCGCGAACGCCGGGGCCGGCTTGCCGAGCAGCCCGTAGGCGCCCTCGATGGCCATGGTGCGGCCGAGGTTGTAGGCCTCGTCGGCCGCGATGCCCGCGACGTTGCCGCCCTCGACCATGTCGAGGGACACGTTGGTGTCGAGGTCCATGGTCACCAGAGCCACGTCGGAGGCGCCCGCGGCCCGCAGCGCGGCCAGCACCCCGTCGGCGGGGCCCGCCGACCACGGGGCGTAGATGCCGTCGAGGTTCGGGTTGCGGGTCAGCATGGCCGTGGCGATCTCCTCCGCCGCGGCCGGGTCGGCCAGACCCTGCTCGGCGACGATCTCGATGCCGGGGTAGTTGATCTCGATCCAGGTCTTGAACGCCTGGTCGCGCTGGTTGGTCACGTAGTAGGCGGCGTCGTGGAAGATGTAGCCGATCTCGCCCTCGCCTCCGAGAGCGTCGGCCAGCAGGTCCGCGGCGGTGATGCCCATGGCCGCCAGGTCGTCGGTGACGATGCCCACATAGTCCTGGCCGTGTACGTAGCCCTGGGGCACGTTGGACAGGAACACCAGCTGCACGCCCGCGTCCACCGCCGGGCGGAACGCCTCGGCCCCGGCGTCGGGACCGATGGCCAGGCTGATGATGATGTCGGGATCCAGCGCCATGACCGTCTCGACGTCGTTGGCCTGCTGGGCCGCGTCGAACTGGGCGTTGGTCTCCGCGATGACCTCGATCCCGAGCTCCGCGAAGGCGTCGCGGGCGCCCTGGCTCACCGCGTCGGTGAACGCCCCCGCCGTGTGCCACAACAGCGCGGCGGTGTAGCCGCCCCCCTGCACCTCGGCAACCTCGTCGTCGCTCAGCGCGACCTCGCTGGAAGCAACCGCCTCCTCACCGCCGGGCCCCTGAGTCTTGGGCGGTTCGGGCGCGGGTGTCGGCGCCGGCTCGGGCTCGGGCTCGGCCGGCTCAGGCTCGGGCTCCGCCGGCTCGGCCGGCTCGGGCTCGGGCTCGGCCGGCTCAGGCTCGGGCTCGGCCGGCTCAGATTCCGGCGCCGGCTCGGGCGCCGCGGTCGTGGCCGGCGGCGCGGCGTCGTCGTCATCGTCGGCACACGCAGCGGCCACCACTGCGAACACCGCGAGCAGCGGAACGACCAGCAGCCACCAGGGCCTCGTGGTCTTGTCTGTCTTGGTCTTGGTTGTCATGGCCCCTCCCTTTGGGTCCGGTTTATGGATCGTGGGCGCCGCACCATTCGGCGATGAAATGAGCGAGCGTGCGGGTGGCCGTCACCAGCTCGTCGATGGCGAGGCGCTCGAACGGGGTGTGGCAGTTGGAGATGTCGCCCGGCGCGAAGTACACGCCGGGGATCCCCAGGTCCCGCAGGAACGGCTTCTCCGACCAGTACGGCGCGCCCTCGATGCGGGCCGGTTCGCCGGTCACCGCCTCGATCGACCGCGCCAGCGCGGCCACGCCCGGCTGGTCGCCGGCCACCTCGTCGGGTGTGCCCCCGAACCGGTGGTCGCGGGGCGCGCTGAACTCGACGGCGCACTCGACACCGTGCTCGCCGGCGACCTCAGCGGCGATGGACTGGATGCTGGCAGCCGCGGCGTCGAGGCTCTCGCCCGGCAGGATCTTGCGGATCAGCGACAGCTCGAAGCGTCCCGGCACCGCGATGTTGCCTCCCGATGCGACCGACGTGACCAGCAGGAAGGCCTCGCCCAGCAGCTCGTGGGCGGGCACCGACTCCCGCAGACGGTCGGAGTGCTCCCACAGGCGGTCGAGCAGGCGGTGCCCGGCTCGCAGGGCGTCGACGCCGAGTTCGGGCCGGCCGAAGTAGGCCGGGACCCCCGTGTAGGAGATGTCGGCGATGAGGAAGCCCATCTGGGCGGTGTAGATCGCGGAGGTGGTCGGCTCGGTGTAGATCGCGAAGTCCGCATCGGGCCGCGGCCCGGCCCGGCCCTCCACCGACGCCCGGATCCCGGCCGAGACGCCGCTGCCGGGCTGGCCCGACTCCTCGTCGCACACGAACAGGGTCGACACCCTCCCGGCGGGCCGGATCCCGGCGCGGTCGAAGGCCCGGACCGCCTCGATGATGGCGCAGATGCCGGCCTTCTGGTCGGCGACTCCCCGGCCCCACAGCTCGCCGTCGATCACGTGGGCGCCGAAGGGATCCTCCCGGTCGGTTCCCGCCCAGTGCCGGGACCAGTCTTCGACGGCCACCGTGTCGAGGTGTCCGGCCAGCAGCAGCGACCTTCCTGCGCCGTCGCCGGCCGTTCCGCAGACGTTGGGGCGGCCCGGCTCGCACTCGAAGAGCTCCGCCGAGTCGAAGGCGTCCGACTCGGCCATCTGACGGCAAGCCCAACGGGCGAATTCCTCCTCGTCGGGGGTCACGCTCGGGATGCGGGTGGCGTCGCGGACCAGCCGGATGACCGCCTCGCCGTCGACGGCCGACGCGACCCGCAGCGCCGCGCCCGTCACTGCTGGTCCCCCAGGATCTCGGGCACCAGGGACTCGTGGATGAAGCGCAACGACATGGACACCGCTCCCACCAGGGCCGCCTGCCGCCCCAATGTCGACGCCGCCAGCTCCGGCGGTGCGGCCACGAGGCGGGACAGGCAGTCCCGGACGGCGTCCACGAACACGGGGTTGGCTCCGACGCCGCCGCCGAACACGACCCGGGTCGGGTCGGCGATCAGGCACAGGTGCGACACAGCCAGAGCCATGGCGGCCGCCACCTCGTCGAGCACGGCCGCGGCGGCCGCGTCACCGGTGGCCGCAGCCGCGAATATTTCGGGAACGTCGGCGCCGGCGGCGAGTCCCGAGCGGCGGCCGTCCTCGATGGCCCGACCGAACCGCTTGCGGATGGAAGGCGCGGAGGCGACATCCTCGAGGGTCACCGGCGCCTCGCCCGGCTCGAACGGCGACAGCAGCAGAGATCCCAGCTCGCCCGCCGATCCGGTGCCGCCCCGGTAGAGGTCGCCGCCGACCACCATTCCCAGGCCGATGCCCGTGCCGACGGAGACGGCGGCGAAGTCCCCGTCGGCCTGCTCCTCGCCCATCTGGGTCAGCTCGCCGAGGGCGGCCAGGTTGACGTCGTTCTCGACGTGGATGCGCGCATCGAACCTCTCGGCGAGGTAGGCGCCCGGGGCCAGACTGTCGAAGCCGGGGAGGTTGAATGCCTGCTCGACGCGGTCAAGGTCGGGCCGGTAGATGCCGGGCACGCCGACGCACATCGCGCGGCATCCGCCGTCGATGCCCCGCAGCATCTCCGACGCGGCCGCGGCGACGCTCTCCAGCGCGGCGCGGGCGTCGGGGCCGGTGGTGAGCTCCCGCTCGGCGACCAGGCCGCCGAACAGGTCGGCAACGCCCACCAGGATCTTGGTCGCGCCGATGTCGGCCGCCACCGAGTGGCGGGCGGTGGGTACCAGCTCGTACAGGGCGGCCGGGCGGCCGATCGACCCCGAGCTGGGGCTCTCGTCGGAGATCCGGACCAGCCCCGCCGACTCCATGTCGGCGATGAGCGCCGACACGGTGGGCTTGGACAGGCCGGTGGCGCGGGCGATGCCGGCCCGCGACATCCGGGTCGGGTGAGCGGAGAACAGCGCGTCGACTATCCGCTGCCCGTTGAGCAGCCTCAGGACGCCCGAGCCAGAGCCCTCTCCCATATTGTTAGTAACATTACCTTACAAATATCGGGTGTCAAGCCGCCCCAGGGGTTCCCGCGGGATGCGCTCGCGTGTCGGCTCGCGTGCTCGCTCGGCCTCTACTGGCCCTCGTCGAATCCCTCCTCGGGCTTCGGGGCGTGCTGCTCCTCGTAGAGGGCCCGGAAGGCGTCCTGCTCGGCCTCTGACAGCGTGGTGGCCGCGTGCCCGCTGTCGTCGCGCAGCCATGTGGTCTGCTGCGGGAACGGGATCTCGATGCCGGCCTCGTCGAAGGCCTCCTTGAGGCGCAGGCGGACCTCGCGCTCCACGGCCCACTGCAGCGAGGGCTCGGTCTTGACCGCCAGACGGAGGCCGACACCCGATGCGCCCAGGCTCTGGATGCCGAAGACTGTGGGCGCCTCGGAGAGCTCGTCGCCGCCCCACTCGGGGTCGCTCCAGAGGTCGTCGGCCACCTTCTGCATGATGCCCATCGCCAGACGGGCGTCGGTGCCGTAGGACACCTCGACGTCGACGACGGCCTTGGACCAGAGCTGCGAGTAGTTGCCCACCCGGGCGATCTCACCGTTGGGGACGTGCCACACCGTGCCCCTGATGTCGCGAATGGTGGTGGACCGCAGCGACACCTCCTCGACCGTGCCCGAGGCGTAGCCGAGGTCCACCCAGTCGCCCACCCCGTAGTGGTCCTCGATCAGCATGAACAGGCCCGACAGGAAGTCCTTCACGATCGACTGGGCGCCGAATCCCAAGGCCACGCCGCCGATGCCCGCGCCCGCGATCAGCGGCCCGAGGTTCACTCCGATCTCGCCCAGGATCAGCAGCGCCACGAAGGTCCACACCAACGCCACCACCACGCTGCGCAGCACGTGGCCCAGGGTCTCGGCGCGCGACTCGGCCCGAGCTTGGGCCGCCTCGTCGATGAGCGCCTTGCCGGGACCCTTCTCACGCAGCTTCTGCAGCCGCGAACTGCTCGGCGCAGTCGCGATGCGCTTGGTGAAGCGCACGATGGCCCGCTTGGCGATCCGGGTCACGATCCACCCCACCAGCAGGATGAGCACGATGCGGATGGGCCGGTCGAGCAGCCAGTCGGCCGCGGTGGCCAGCCCGTCGCTCTCGGTCCAGTCGTAGACCAGCTCGCAGACGAAGCCGCGGTTCGACTCGCCGCATGCGTCTGCGAGTCCGGTGCTTGTGGATGTCTGGGCGAGGATGAGCATCGCCACACCCTAGAGGCCGAGCGGATGCACGCAGTTCCGGGCAGGTCCCTGACGGCTCGCCAGCCTCGGGCCCGTCGAAGACCGGCCGCTAGAGTCGTCGGCAGCCGGACGGGCGGGAGTGTGCGGTTTGATGACGGTCCCCCAGATCATGGGCTGGACGCCTTCAGGGGGGCAGGCCCCGTCAGTGCCGTCGCGCCTGGACTGCCTGGACTGCCTGGACTGCCTGGACAACCCCGTCGGCGACCTCCGGGAGCGGGCCCCGTGAGTGCCGTCGCGCCTGGACTGCTGCCGGAGCGGCTGCCAGGGGTGGGCGAGCTGGTGCAGGTTCGGTCCCGACGGTGGATCGTGGAGGAGGTCGCTGAGTCGCAGGCGCCGGGCGAGTCAGCGCTGGTCGGGTTGGCGTGCGTGGACGACGACAACCAGGGCCAGTCGTTGGAGGTGTTCTGGGAGTACGAGCCCGACCGGTGGATCCTCACCGACGAGGGCTGGGCCGACTTGGCGTCCAAGGGCCTCGACTCGCCGCGGCTGTTCGCGGCGTTCTTGAACACGCTGCGCTGGAACTGCACCACGGCCACCGACTCGCGGCTGTTCCAGGCGCCGTTCAGGGCCGGCATCACGATCGACGCCTACCAGATGGAGCCGCTGCGCAAGGCGCTGGCGCTGCCGCGGGTCAACCTGCTCATCGCCGACGACACCGGCCTGGGCAAGACGATCGAGGCCGGTCTGATCGCCCGCGAGTTGCTGCTGCGCCGCAAGGCCAAGTCGATCGTGGTGGCCGCTCCGCCGTCGATGCTGGAGCAGTGGCGGGGCGAGATGGAGGAGCGCTTCGGGCTCGTGTTCGAGGTCCTCGACCGCGCCTACGTGTCGCGGATGCGCCGCGAGCGAGGCTTCGGGGTCAATCCGTGGCGCACTCACAGCCGGTTCCTGGTGTCGCACAACCTGCTGATCGACCCGGCCTACACCGACCCGATGCGCGAGTGGCTTGGTGAGGCCCGGCCCGGCAGCCTGCTGATCCTCGACGAGGCGCACCACGCGGCCCCGTCGTCAGGGGGCCGCTACGGCATCGAGACCAAGATCACCAGGGCGGTGCGTGATCTGGCCCACCGGTTCGAGCATCGCCTGTTCCTGTCGGCCACCCCCCACAACGGCCACTCCAACAGCTTCTCGACGCTGTTGGAGTTGCTCGACCCGTACCGGTTCACCCGAGGCGTGAAGGTGCGGGCCAGGACCGACCTCGAGCCAGTAATGGTGCGCCGCATCAAGGAGGACCTCCGCTCGATCCGCGGCGGGTTCCCGGAGCGCAACGTCGTGCGGGTCGAGATCGACGGGCTGCCCGAGGACGCTCCGGAGCTCGCCCTTTCGAGGCTGCTCGACGAGTATCGAACCGCCCGCGACCAGCGCTACTCGTCGGAGTCCGCCAGGGTCCGCTTCGCGGCCGGGCTCATGGTGGTCGGCCTTCAGCAGCGGCTCCTGTCGTCGATCGAGGCGTTCGCACGCACTCTCACGAAGCATCGTGAGACGGTGCAACGCCATTGGGACAGGGCTCATGAGCCCGAGAGCGACCCGCATCCGGCGCTGTACCCCGACGACGAGCAGGCACCCGACTTCCTCAAGCCGGCCGACGCCGACGATGAGCGCGCCGGGTGGACCTCCGACGAGGCGGAAGCCGACGAGGAGGCGCAGATCGCGCAGATCGACGCCGCCTCCCAGCCGGCTGCTGACCCCGCAGCGGCCGCGTGGGCCCACGAGCAGCGCCTCCTCGACCGCATGGAGAAGATCGCAGAGGATGCCCGCCATCTCCCCGACGCCAAGACGCTCCGTCTCATCGACTGGATCAGACAGCACCAATGCCCGGGGCTGCCCGCCTTCGGCCAGCCCGCAACCGGGTCGCCGCCGACGTGGACCGAGCGCCGGGTGCTGATCTTCACCGAGAACCGCGAGGGCACCAAGCGCTACCTCAAGTCGATCCTGGAGCAGGCGATCGAGGACACCGACCAGGCCGAGGAGCGCATCGACATCATCGACGGCCTCACCAGCAGGCCCCGTCGGCGCGAGGTGCAGCGCCGCTTCAATGCCGACCCGGCCACCGATCCGCTGCGCATCCTCATCGCCACCGACGCGGCCCGTGAGGGACTGAACCTCCAGGCGCACTGCTCGGACCTGTTCCACTTCGACCTGCCGTGGAACCCGGGCCGCATCGAGCAGCGCAACGGCCGCATCGACCGCAAGCTGCAGCCCGCAGCCCAGGTCAACTGCCACTACTTCGTTCTGCCCCAACGGACCGAGGACCGGGTGCTGGAGGTCCTGGTCACCAAGACGGAGACCATCAAGCGGGAGCTGGGCAGCCTGTCGCAAGTGATCGACGACTCCGTCGAGCGCCGGATGCTGTCGGAGGGAATCCGCCACCGTGACGCCGACGCCCTCAGGAACGAGATAGAGGCCGAGTCGCTGGATGACGACAGACGGAGGGCCACCGAGGAGGAACTCGAGGAGGCTCGCGAGCGGGCCCAGAGTCTGGAATCGCAGATCGAGGTGTGCCAGAACCTTCTGGACCGATCCCGCAAGTGGGCGGGCTTCTCGCCTGTACCGTTCCGCGACGCCATCGACTGCTCGCTGGAGCTGCTGGGCGCGCCGACGCTGGTCGCCGGAACCGACGATGAGGGCCGCCCGATGTGGGCGTTCCCGCCGTTGGAGCAGCGTTCCGCTACCGACCCGAGTTGGACTTCGACGCTGGACTCGCTGCGGGTGCCGCGCAAGCTCGACCAGAAGCTCACCCGTTGGCGGCGCGACGCTCCCATCCGTCCGGTGGTGTTCACCGACGCCGGACGGCTCGACGAGGAGACCGTGCATCTGCACCTGGAGCAGCGGGTGGCCCAGCGGCTGCTGTCCCGTTTCCGGGCTCAGGGGTTCGTCTACCACGACCTGTCGCGGGCCTGTCTGGCCCAGTCGCGGGACTCGATCCCCCGTGTGATCCTGTTGGGACGCCTGTCGCTGTACGGCCGCGGCGCCGAGCGGCTGCACGAGGAGATCGTGCCGGTGGCGGCCCGCTGGCGCGATCCGGTCGCCCGCAGCGAGCCCTTGAAGGCATACGCGCGTGATGCCGAGACACACACGATGGACCTGCTGGAGGAGTCGCTGAATGACAGTGGCCGGGTTCCGAACGAGGTCGTCCAGCAGCGCCTGATGGCGGCCGCTGCCCAAGACATCGAGGACTTGCGGCCGCAGCTCGAGCCTCGAGCCGCCGAGCACGCCGCGGCCGCGAAGCAGATGCTGGCCCAGCGAGGCGAGCGCGAGGAGCGTGCTTTGCGCGACACGCTGGATCGCCACCGCGACCAGGTCGAGGCCGAGCTCGCCCGCCACGAGCGCGACTACACGCAGCTGCTGCTGGACTTCCAGGGCCCCGATGCCCGCCAACTGCGCGAGGACACCAGGCAACTCGACGCCAACATGAAGCACTGGCGCATACGCCTCGACCAGTTCGAGCGGGACCTGGAACGAGAGCCTGCCCGGGTGCGGGAGTTCTACGAGGTGAAGGTGCAGCGGGTGGAGCCGGTCGGGCTGGTCTATCTGTGGCCGGAGTCGAACTGATGGCCAAGCTCGACCCCCAGGTAGCCGCGCACTTGGAGTGGGTCGGCTTCGTTCGCCCTACCGGCTTGGTGGTGTCGGCGCCTGCGCTGGTGCGAGCCGGCGTGATCCTGAACCGTCGAGACGCCGAGGGACAGCGCCTGCTGCGCGAGTGCGTTCAAGACGACGGTGTCGATCACGGTCCGGCGGCATCCGGGCCGCGTCTTGTGGACTTCCGTGCCTTCGCCGAGTCGGTTCTGGGCTGGAGCTTCTCTCCGAAGGGATACGCAGGCACATCGGACGCTCCGACCCCGGACCAACTGGCGGTGCAGCTGCCGGAGGGCGGGGGCACCTTCCGGCCTGACTTCGCGGTCCGCGCCGAGCCGCTGAGGAGCCCGCCGCCGGAGCCGGTGCTCGAAGCGACCGAGGCAGAAGGCGACAAGGACGAGCCGTCGCCGTGGCAGCTGCTCGTGAGCGTCATCGACACCGGCGAGAGCTTCGACGGCGCGACCGTCGGCGGCTTGGAGATGTCAGCCCACGGCCGCATGGAGCGCCTGCTGCGCCACACCCGCGCCCCGGCCGGGCTGATCTTCAACAGAACCGCCCTGCGGCTCGTGTCCGCTCCGCCGGGCGAGAACTCGGGCTGGCTCGACTTCCGGGTCGCGGACATGCTCCAGACCGCGGGCCGGCCGATCTGCGCGGCCATGCGCGAGCTGCTCGGCGAGACCCGGCTGCTAGCGATGCCCGCCGACAAGCGCCTCGCCGCGCTGCTGAGCGACAGTCGCAAGTTCCAGAACGAGGTCAGCGAACGCCTCGCGGAGCAGGTGCTGCACGCCCTCTACGAGTTGCTGCGCGGCTTCCAGGCCGCCCACGACGCCTCGCGGGGCGAGCTTCTAGGCCACCAGCTCGTCGACGAGCCCGACGAGATCTACCGGGGCCTGCTCACCGTGGTGCTGCGCCTCGTGTTCCTGCTCTACGCCGAGGAGCGTGACATGCTCCCCCAGAGCGAGGTGTTCCTCGGCGCCTACTCGGTGTCGGGCCTCTACGAGAGGCTGCGCGAGGACGCCGCTGTGCATCCCGACACCATGGATCAGCGCTACGGCGCCTACGCGCAGCTGCTCGCGCTGTGGCGCATGGTCCACGACGGCGCCCGAGGCCCGGACATGAGTCTCTCGGCCCGGCACGGCGACCTGTTCCACCCCGACCGCTACCCGTTCCTGGAGGGCCGAGGCGGGCTGCGAGGAGATGTGCGTCAGGTGGAGGAGCGCATCGATCCGCCCCTTGTGTCCGACGGCACCATTCACCGAGTGCTCGAGAAGCTGATCGTGCTCGATGCCGAGCGGATCTCCTATCGGGCCCTGGATGTGGAGCACATCGGCTCGGTCTACGAGACCATGATGGGCTTCCGGCTCGAGACCGCCGCCGGGCAGAGCATCGCCATCAAGGCCGCCAAAAGGCACGGCGCCCCAGCCACGATCAACGTCGAGGAACTTCTGGCCGAGGCCCCGACCAAACGGGCGAAGTGGCTCCGGGACCGCACTGACCGCAAGCTCACGACTAACGTCAGCAAGGCCGTCCAGCAGGTCGACCTCCAGGCCGGCGGCACGATCGATGCGCTGCACGCCGCCTTAGATTCTGTCATCGACAAGAACGCCACACCTGATCTTGTGCCAGCGGGTTCCATGGTGCTGCAGCCCAGCGAGGAGCGTCGTCGCTCAGGCTCGCACTACACCCCGCGGGAGCTGACCGAGCCGATCGTGCGGATCGCGCTGGAGCCCATCTTCGACCGCCTGCAGCAGGAAGCCGACGGCCCGCTGCGCCCCGAGCAGATCCTCGACCTCAAGGTGTGCGACCCGGCCATGGGATCAGGCGCGTTCCTCGTGGAGGCGTGCCGCCAGCTCGCAGACGCCCTAATCGAGTCCTGGCGGGCCCACGGCGAAGCGCCAGGAATCCCCTCCGACGAGGACGAGGTGATCTTCGCTCGCCGTCAGGTCGCTCAGCGCTGCCTGTACGGGGTTGATCGCAACCCCAAAGCGGTGGATCTAGCCAAGCTGTCGCTGTGGCTAACCACCCTCGCCAAGGAGCACCCGCTGACCTTCCTCGACCATGTTCTGCGCCACGGCGACTCGTTGGTAGGCCTGTCGATCCCGCAGCTTCAGGCCTTCCACTGGAAGGGCGATGCCTCACACTTCGAGGAAGGCTTCGAAGCCCTGAGAGGACGCGCCCACTTGGACAAGGCGGCCGGGTTGCGCCAGCTCATCCGCGAGGCCGACGACTCCGTGTCCGACGGCGAGTTGCGAGAGTTGTGGGACGAAGCCCAATCTGAGACAGCAGCCGTCCGCCTACTCGGCGATCTCGTGGTCGCCGCCTTCTTCGACAAGCCCAAGCCCAAGGAGCGCGAAGCCCGACGAAAGGAGTTCGCCGCCAAGGTCATCGACGGTGAAGCAGACACATACCGCCCATGGCTGGGCGATCTGCGCAACGCCGATACACCACTGGCCCCCTTCCACTGGCAAATCGAATTCCCCGAAGTCTTCGACCGAGACAACCCCGGCTTCGACACCATAGTCGGCAACCCACCTTTCCTCGGCGGCAAGCGAATCAGTACAGTACTCGGTTCAGAGTGCCGCGATTGGTTCTCCATGCTCCACCAAGGAGCCAATCGAAACTCTGATCTGGTCGCCCATTTCTTTAGGCGCTCCTTCGATCTGATCCGTATCGGCGGAACTTCGGGGTTGATCGCCACAAACACAATAGCGCAGGGCGATACACGAGCAGGAGGCTTACTCTGGATCTGCACGAACAGTGGTGAAATATATGATGCTCGACGACGCGTCAAGTGGCCCGGATCGGCTGCTGTGGTCGTGAGTGTAGTCCATGTCAGCCGGGGTCGATGCTCCAGACAACCTCGTCTTGATGACGATGAAGTCACAAAGATCACAGCCTTTCTGTTTCACAGAGGAACCAATGATGATCCAGTTCGACTAGAAGCGAATGGGGGCAAGAGTTTCGTTGGTAGCTTCCTGCGAGGTATGGGATTCACATTCGACGATAGCGGACATAGTGATGTTACGAGCCCTCTCTCTGAGATGGATCGGTTGCTCTCAGAAGATGCTCGGAATCGCGAGGTGCTATTTCCATATATCGGTGGCGAGGAGTTAAATTCTCATCCAACTCATTCGCACCATCGCTATGCGATAAACTTCTGGAACTATCCGCTGCGCCGTGCTCCCCTAGAACTAAATTGGACGGTCGCAGATGATACGAACCGACGGGCATGGCTACGTGCGGGAGTCGTCCCGACTGACTACCCGGCAAGCGTTGCCGAAGACTGGCCGGAACTGCTCAAGATAGTTGAGCAAAATGTAAAGCCATATCGAGAGTCGCTCGGGAATTCGCCGATTGATCGTAGCCATAAGTCACGCTGGTGGAATTATGCCAACGATAGACCGCTGTTGAAGGACGCAATTGACGACCGTGAGCGTGTTCTTGCCAACTCGCAGGTTAGTCAACGTGTGCAGTTTGCCTTCCTGCATTCCAAGATGGTCTACGGCCATACATTGAATGTCTATCCGCTCGACACATATGCTGCCTTCTGTACGCTGCAGTCGCGCCCTCATGAGATATGGGCGATCTTCTTCGCTTCATCACTGGAGGAACGACTTCGATATACACCTTCGGACTGCTTTGAGACGTTTCCGTTTCCACAGGACTGGGAGACAAGATCTGACTTGGAAGTGGTCGGCCAGGAGTACTACGAGTTTCGTGCGGCGCTGATGGTGCGGAACGATGCGGGGATGACCAAGACCTACAACCGGTTCCACGACCCGTACGAGGAAGACTCCGACATCTTGGACCTGCGCCGCCTGCACGCTGCAATGGACAGAGCCGTCTTGGACGCCTACGGCTGGGACGACATCCCGACCGACTGCGAGTTTCTGCTCGACTACGAGATCGACGAGGCGACTTGGGGCAACAAGAAGAAGCCGTACCGCTACCGCTGGCCCGACGACGTCCGCGACGAGGTGCTCGCCCGACTGCTGGAACTCAACGCTGAGCGAGCTGCAGAGGAGGCCCGGGCCCGCCTGACGCGCGGCAAGAAGGGCAAGGGAGACCGCCGTGGGCAGGCACGCCGGTCAAGGCCGGGTACAGGGACCGCCACCCTCTTCGAGGCGGACTCGATTTCTGGTAGCCAGTGATGACGCAAGCCGAGGACCATCAGGAGGATGGCACCATGGAAGCCAAGTTGAAGCACCTTGAGTTGATCCAAGGCGTGATCGACCGCATGGCCTTCAACTCGTTCCGATTGAAGGAGTGGAGCGTCGTGCTGGTCTCCGCGATCTTGGTGCTCACAGTACGGGAGGGCAGTGGCGAGGCCGCGCTGATCGGGCTCGTGCCCGCTCTGGTGTTCTGGGGACTCGACGCCTACTTCCTGCGCCAGGAGCGCCTGTACCGGGCCCTCTACGACCATGTGAGGGTGCTGGACCCACACGAGATCGACTTCTCAATGCAGACCGACACCTTCACCGGCCGGAGGCTTACGTGGCACAGTTCCTTCTTCTCAAGAACACTCTTTTCCTTCTACTTGGCGGTCCTTGTAGCTGTCGTCCTGGCTTCAACCCTAATCTGACCTGAGGAGGTAATTCAGAATGGCCCGTAGAGTCTTCTTCAGCTTCGAGTACGACCACGATGCATCTCGCGCTAACGTAGTTCGGAATAGCTGGGTAACGCAGGGAAAGGATGCTGCCGGCTTCATTGATGCAGCAGACTTCGAAGAAATCAAGAAGGGTGGAGAACCAGCGATCAAGAGGTGGATCAGAGATCAGCTTCGCAATACATCTGTCACGGTTGTCTTGGTGGGATCTCGCACTTGCTCTAGCAAGTATGTCAAGTATGAAATCGAACAGAGCGAAGAACGGGGCAATGGACTACTAGGGATCGATATTAGCAAGATAAAGGACTTGAACGGCAACACTACGGAGCGGTGCGGCAAGATTCCGAAAGGCTACTCGTTCTATCTGTGGTACAAGGACGACGGATACAAGAACATGGGTGCCTGGATAGAGGAGGCTGCGGAGGCCGCCGGGCGTTAGACGGGGGGATCACTCGGCGGCGGATGGGGCGGCGTCTTCATGCTGGCGTGTATGGGGGGTGCCAGCTACGGTTCCCACGTTGGGCGGCAGCCGTATCTCGTTCACAGCGGCTATGCGCTCGCTCTCAAATGGCGGAGAACTGGGCGATCCGGTGGTTCTCGATCTGGTTGAGGATGACCTGGGTGGACACGCCGAACTCCTCGGCTAGGTCGTCGACTTGCTCCGCGTCCACGATCGGATGCGTGATGCGCTCCCTCAGGCTCCGGGCGGGCGCCAGGAACTCGGCCGCGAATGCCCGGTTGCGCTGTTGTCGTTGGGTCGTGCCCCTGGTCACGAGCGAGTCCTGGTGCGAAGAGATCGCTTCGCAGAGCGCGCGGCACAACAAGAACCGCATGCCGGTCTCGCCCCTTGCCTTCAGGCCGAGCGACATTCCCCCGGAGGCGCCCCGCGTCACCACGCCGTCGACCAGTTGCAGGCCGTCCAGGGCTGCGACCGGCTCCGTCGCGCGCCTCAGCGTTGCCAAACTCTGGTTGAGTGCGGACGCCAGCGACTCGGTGTCGGGAATGGGTAGGCCGTCGAGGCCGAACTCGCTTCTCGCCTCCCGGGCGAGTCGATAGCCACCCTCCCAGGGCCGTTCCGCGGTGGACTGGTGGGGGATGAATGAAGGCAGTGAGTCGTCGGTGAGGAGCACGTTCGGCTTGGCGGCCCGGATGGCGGCCAGAATCGCAGAGCAATCCTTCGAAGGGTCGGCAGAATCGATTACGGGGACCGCTTCCTCGCTCAGATCCCCCAACTGCTCCGACAGCGAGATGACCCTATCCCGCGAGTCGTCGTCAAGGTCGTAGGGGTCCCAGCCCAGCCCGGCCGACATTTCGCAGAAGCTGGCCTCTTCGTCGTCCGCTGCCTGTATGGCAGTCCACTCGTCCTGCAGGAACGTCGAGCCGATGCCGTGCGCCAGCAGCCTGCGAATCACGGTGTCGACGAAGTCCGCGCAATCCTGCCTGAACTGCCCGCGATCCACGATCGCGGAACCCGAGTTCAAGAACTTGACACGGGTCCATGGCTGCGGCTGAGGGGCCCATCTCAGCTGTGTCCGCGCGCCGGACGCGACTACGGTCAGGTCGGGAACCGCGTAGCCGTCGGCAGCGGTGCCCAGCGAATGTCTGTAAGCGAACGCCGGGTCGTCGCACTTGACGACGTTCTCGTGCTCGAACAACAGGAACCACCAGTTGGAGGCCAGCCATTCGGCGATGGGGTAGAGCGGTACGAACAAATGGTCCCGCACGGTCCGCGCCCACGAATCGAAGACCTGGGTCAGCGTCTCGCCCTGCACATCGATCCTCAGCGACGCGAACGTCGCAGCCAACTCGGTGCCCTTCAGTCCGTCACCGTCCTGCCAGTCGATCTGGAAACTGATGCCGGCCATCGTCAAACCGCCAAGTGGGGTGGTCGCTCGCGGTCCTTCAGGGGATACCCCTTGTAGGAGCCGTTGCCGCGGTTGACGAGCCTGGCCTCGAAGACGGTGTCCCACTCCCGATGCCAGACGTAGCGCGGGAAGCCGCCCTCCCACGGTTCGCCGGTCGAGCCGGCTCGGATGGCCGACCGTAGCCAACCGGTCGCCAGTTCCATGTCGTTGTACTCGCGCGGGCAGATCGAAGCGTCCCCACGCGGACGCGGCATTCCCGCCGAAGTAATCATGTCTTTGTGCTCGGGGCTTCCGCGGTAGGAGACGCGAGCGGCCACGGCGTCGAGGTCAGCGTCCGCAGGCACGGACCTCACACGCCTTCTGGCCCGGCGCCGTGTCGGGGACCGCACGACAAGAATGCTACGCGGAAGGCTCTGGATCCGCGTTGCCGGTATCGCCCCTGCCCGGCTGATCCGTTGCGGCCGTGTGCGTGGCCAGCAGGCACACGATGCGGAGGAGGACGCAGTGCGTCCGTTCGTCGACAGCAGGGCTGCGGATGACGATTCCAAACTCGCGGGGTGGGGCGCAGGTTCGGGTGGTCATGTTTGGCGCGGTCAGCGTGAGCGGCACCTACCGGCGTGCCCGGCTGCGAGGGCGCACCGGGCCCGGGCCCGCGGCATCCAGCGGTTGCATCTTGCTGGGACGGCGGAGCCGTCGGCGACGTCGCTGCTTGTCGGGCCCCACCAGCGGCGGCGGACTGACACCGAAGTGCGGCACGAACGGACTGGTGGACGGATTCGCCCAGAAGTCGCTGCTGCCCATGCCGCCACGCTAGCCGCACAACTGGACGACACAACGCACAACTACCCGACACAACGCACAACTACCGGACACAACCGCCGGGCTGGGAGGGCTGATCCGCCATAGCGGTGCCTCGGCCGTGGCTCAGCGGGGTGAGGGATGGGGCACGGCCTACGCTGTCGGCCATGACCGACGATGTCGGATACCTGCCGCGGCTGGAGAGGCGCAGCGAGTTCGTCGACTACCTGGAGGGCCATCCCGTGTTCGCCGCGGCGGACATCGAGCACCCCGACGCGGGCCGCAAACTGGTCAAGACTTACATGCTGGAGACCGCGGGCAGCAACCAACAGATGCCTGACCTGGCCAGCAGGTTCGCCGGGCGTGTGCATCTTCACCGTCTCGACGACACGTTGTTCCGTGTCGAGGACGCTGGCCACGGCGGCCAGGTGGTCGGCCTGATCGAGGAACTCGATGAAAGGCACCCCGTCTTCTACACGAAGATGGCCGTCGAGCACAGTGACCGATGGGTGCGCCAAACGGTGGACACCAGCCCGTGGCTCGACCGGCTCTGGCTGTCGTCGCCGATCCTGTTCGAGCTGTGGCGGCAGGTGCAAGCGACCACGCCGCCGCAGCGCTACGCGCGGCTCGGATTCGAGCACGAGGCGCGCTATGAGCCGATCGACGGTCTCGACGTGGGCACCGAGGACGACGGCGCCGACGATGCCGACTACGAGACGCCGCACGCCCTTGCGGAGCGCCGACGCTCAGTGGTGACGCTCACCGAGAGCCTGTCGGTGCTGGAGGCGAAGCTGCAGCGGCTGATCGATTCCTACGATCCGCTGCGCTCGCTGGTGCACCTGCAGATGCCAGCGGCCGGCCGTGGTGGCCACCGCCTCAACTACGACGGCCGCGCCACGAACCGCAGCGACTCGTTCGCCGACCACCGGGCAACGGTGCGGCGCGTGCTCGCGCTCTACCGCAGCGTCACCGAGTACGCCGAAGCCCGCCTCTGGGTCGATACCACCGACGCCGGCCATGACGGGTACAAGATTCGCGGCAGCCCCCTGGTAATCGACTTCGGCGAGCCTCTGAGCGAGCCGCTGTTCAACCGTTTCGTCGAGCTCGCGCTCGAACGACGGACGAGCCGCTTCCGTATCGGAGGCTTCGTCACGCGTCGTGGGCCCACCAAGGCACATGTCGTTGCCGTGGACCGGCACCTGTGGCAACCGTTCCTACTGGAGGCCACCAGCCAGCATCTCCTCGCTGTGCTGCCCCACGGCACCTGCGGGAACACAGTCCACCGGCTCGTCACCAACGTGCAACGGGAGCTGGCTCCGACCGCGAGAGCCTGGCTCGGCAGCGAGCCCTACGAGCAGGCGGTGGCCGATGCCGCCGGCATCGCCGCATGACCTCCGACGCGGTTCTCGTCACCGATCCCGTATTCCAACTCAACGTCCTGCTGTGGGCGCTCGAGGACCTCCCCGACATCACCGCCGTGCGGCCGGTCCTGCGCACGGCCGGATACGAGTTGGAGTCGCTCGGCCGAGGACTGCTCGTCGCGGCCGACGAGCCGACCGTCTCAGCCCTTCGCGATATTGCCGGCTCAACAGAACGAACATCGAGGCCGCAGTCAACGAAGCACCGATGCTCTTCGATGACTTCTGAGACTTCGACACCACTCCGGATACATCCCGCTTGCCGGTCACAGTGCGACGGGGTGTGCTTGCCAGATGAACGCTGTCACCTCGCCTCCCGCTCTCGTTGACGCCGACTCGCTGCAGGTGCGCGATTACCTAGCGGAGGCGCTGAGGCTTGACCTGGTGGGGCCGGGCGCGGGCCATGAACTGGCCGAGGAGCGGCTGCCGGGGTGGGTGCGTCCGTCGAACTGGTACTTGACAGGGTTCCTGGTGCCTTCGGATGCGCCGCCCGAGCAGCGTTCCGATGCCGACGAGGACGACCCGCTGGATGAGACCCCGACTGTGGCGGGGCTGGCCGAGGAGTCCACCGAGGAGCGGACTGCCGCCAAGAAGGGCTTCTTCCCGTCGTCGATCGGGCTGAGCTTCCTCGTGCCCGACGCTGCCGAGGAACTGACAGTCACGGTGCGGTGGGGCGACTACCGCAAGGCCGAGCACGAAGGCCCGGACGGCGACACGGTGCCGGTGTGGCAGCGCGAGCCGCAGGAGCGCACCGTGTCGGTCGCCCTCTCCAAGGCAGTCGCCGACCATCCGGTCCCGCAGTCGGGCGGCCTCAGGCTGCACGTTGCAGTCCGGCCGGTCGACACGGCGCGGCTCGCGGGCCTCGATGAGGGCACACGGTCGGTGTCGGTGTTCCTCGTCAACAATCGGCCCTCAGTGGCCGGACGCCCCGACGATCCCGAGAGCGGAGGCGACGTCGAGCAGGCTTACGTCTTCCAAGCGGAACTAGAGGTGGTGGGCCAGGTACCGTTCGTGCCACGGCCCGACCCCCGCGGCGTGCTGGCCACCGAGTGGGACGACCAGGTCGCCGACCTCCACTACGCGGACGTTCCCGAGTACGCCGTCGGTCACGGAACCTCGGCGGACTGGGAGATCGGCGAAGGCGGGTGCCGGGTGCTGCGCACGGCCTGGATTCCGGGCGCCACGGTGGCCAAGACTGAGACCGCGTCGGTGCCCGGTGCCGAGCTGTCCATGGAGAAGCTCGGCGCGCTTGCCGACGGGCGGACCGCATCCGAGGCACTGCAACCTCTGGTGGACCGCTACCGCACATGGATCGGCCAGCAGCGCGACGGGCTCGATGCTCTAGGCGGTGACCGCCACGCCGTCGGTGAGGAACTGCTGCGACGGGCGGGGATGGCCGCGGACCGCATCGAGCGGGGCATCGGCGTGCTGGTCGAGGACCCGGACGCGCTGGACGCGTTCAAGGTGGCGAACCGGGCCGTGGCCCGGGCTCTCCGCTGGCGTTCGGGCGAAGAGGCGCCGCAGTGGCGGGCCTTCCAGCTCGCGTTCATCCTGCTGAATGTCGGCGGATTGGCCGATAGGCGCAGTCCCGAGCGTGAGATCGTCGATCTGTTGTTCTTCCCTACCGGTGGCGGCAAGACCGAGGCGTACCTGGGGCTGGCCGCCTTCACGATCATGCTGCGACGGCTGCGGTGGCCGGGACAGGAAGGCCGGCAAGGGGCAGGGGTAGCGGTGATCATGCGCTACACGCTGCGGCTGCTCACCCTCGACCAGTTCGGCCGGGCCGCGGGCCTCGTGTGCGCGCTGGAGCTTGAACGCGAGGCCGACCCGGCTCGTTTCGGCAGATGGCCCATCGAGATCGGCCTGTGGGTCGGCAAGGCAGCCACTCCCAACGTGATGGGCCGCAAGGGCGACAGCCGATCCGACACCGCCCGCTCCAAGACCCGACGGTTCAAGAGCGACCCCGGCAAGCCGATGCCCATTCCGCTCGAGAGTTGCCCGTGGTGCGGAACCCGGTTCGAGCCGGCGTCGTTCACGCTCTTGCCCGACGACGATCAGCCGAGCGAGCTGAGGATCGTCTGCGCCAACTTCGAGTGCGACTTCAGCGGCGACCGGCCGCTGCCGATACTGGCAGTGGACCAGCCGATCTACCGGCGCCTGCCGGCGTTCCTCATCGCCACCGTGGACAAGTTCGCGTCGCTTCCGTTCACCGGCCAGACCGGCGCCCTGCTCGGCGGCGCGGACCGCTTCGACGGCAGCGGCTTCTACAGCGCCGCCGAGCCGAGACGGGGGAGTCCGCTGGAGCGGCCGCTGGACGGACCCGATCTAGTGATCCAGGACGAGTTGCATCTCATATCGGGACCGCTCGGCACGATGGTGGGCCTGTATGAGACCGCTATTGAGGCCCTGTGCGTGCGGGCCTCGGAGCACCCGGTCGACGCCTCCGAGGACCCCGTCGCCCGGCCGGCGCGCCCAAAGATCGTGGCGTCCACCGCCACCGTCCGGCAGGCCCAGGACCAGATACAGGCGCTGTTCGCTCGGTCGCTCACGGAGGTGTTCCCGCCGCCGGGACCCGACCGCCGGGACTCATTCTTCGCGCAGGTCGTGCCACTGGACCGACTGCCAGGGCGCATGTATCTGGGTATCGCGTCGCCGGGACGCAACCCCAAGGTGCTCATGCGGCGGGTCTGGCTGGCGCTGATGGGCGCAGCCGAGCGGGCCTACCGAGACGCCGGAGGGCACCGCAACGAGCGCAATCCCGCTGATCCGTACATGACGGTGCTCGGCTACTTCAACAGCCTGCGCGAACTCGGCGGGGCCCGCCGCATCCTTGAGGAGGAGGTCCAGAACACCGTCAAGACCTACGGCCTGCGCAAGCGCATCGGCGAGGCCCGTGGCCTATTCCAGGACCGCAGGACCATGTCGGAGGTCGTGGAGTTGACCTCCCGGGTGTCCACCGACAAGGTGGCACAGGCTCGGGCGCGGCTGAGCCGCGGCGCCCACGAGCAGGGACGGGTGGACAGCGCGATCGCCACCAACATGATCTCGGTCGGCCTCGACATTCCGCGGCTGGGACTCATGGTCGTGCTCGGCCAGCCCAAGACCCACGCAGAGTACATCCAGGCCACCAGCCGGGTGGGCCGGGTCGACGACAAGCCGGGGCTGGTGGTCACCCTGCTCAACGTGCACAAGCCGCGGGACCGGTCGCACTACGAGCGATTCCGCCACTACCACGAGACCTTCTACCGGTCAGTCGAGGTGTCGAGCGTGACGCCGTTCTCGGCCCGCGCCCTCGACCGCGGCCTCGCCGGGGCGATGGTGGGGCTGGCCCGGCACGCCGACGCGACCTTGACACCTCCCAGGGGTGTCGAGTCGCTGGCTGCGACGCGTGTCGACGTCGAGCGCGCCCTTCTCGGGTTCTTCATCGACCGCGTGGACCGCCAGCCCTTCGCGGATGAGGCCGAGCGGGCCGAACGGCTGCGCAGCGTCCGGTCCCGCATCGTCGACCTGCTCGACTCGTGGCTCACGGTGGTCGAGGACTACCGGGACGCCAACGCCGAGGTCCAGTACCAGAAGTACGAGCTTCGCACGCCCCGGCCTCTGCTGCGCGAGATGCTCGAAGAGGACTTCGAGTCGCCCCACCAGCGCAAGTTCCGGGCCAACCGCTCACTGCGCGACGTGGAACCCGAAGTGGACCTCTACATCAAGCCCCTGTCGGCGTCCCGCAAGGCCGACGGATCATGAACCGCGCCCGCATCCTCTCCGCAGCCGTGGCAGGCTGCGGCTCCGGGTCCGGTGGGGGCGAGCCGTGAGCCGAGGCCACGGGCAACTCCGCCAGAGCCAGGTGATCACCACCTACGGGCCGGGTGCACTCTTGGACCTGCCCGAGCACGCAGCCATAGTCGCCGGGCTCGAGACATGGCCCTACACCGGCAGCCTGGAGGAGATTGTCGACGAGCGGCTCACCGGCTTGCTCCGGGCCGTCACCGGTGTCGCGTCCCCTCGGATGTACGCACCGCCGCCGGAGCCCCCGGATCCCTGGTCGCCGGGTCAGGGGATCGGTGCGTGGAGCTTCCCGGAGTGGTTCGTGGTCCAGGACGACGACGGCGACCCCGAACGTCAGCGCTCCCGGCGCCTCGTGCACCGCCTGGCGCTGGACGAGCGACGCCGCTTCGACAGCAAAGCCGTGGTGCCGACCCGCTTCGTGCGAGCCTGCCCCCGAGGCCATGTGGATGACCTCGACTGGTCCGGGTTCGCACACGGCCGCGGCGAGCGCTGCCGGCGCCAGCTATGGCTCGACGAGCGCGGCACCACCGGCGACCTGGCCGAACTCGTAGTGCGGTGCGAGTGCGGGAAGTCCCGGCGCCTGTACGAGGCGACAGAGCTCGAGCGCAGGCCGCTCGGCTACTGCCGGGGCAAGCGGCCGTGGCTCGGCCTTGACACCGACGAGGACTGCGACCAGCCGAGCCGGCTGCTCATCCGCACAGCGTCCAACGCCTACTTCGCTCAGGTCCTGAGCGCCTTGTCGCTGCCCGACCGCGGCTCGGCCGTCGAGCAGGCCGTGCGCGAGCTGTGGGACGACCTGGCGATCGTGGACGACTCCGATGACTTGCAGTTCATCAAGAAGAAGCCGAAGATCACCGAAAGGCTGAGCGCGTTCTCAGACGACGAGGTACTGACGGCGATAGCGAGGCTGAAGCGAGGCGGCACCGGCGACCGTCCCGTCAAGGTGGCCGAACTCGAGGCGCTGCTCGCCGCTCCCGAGGGCTACGGCGACGACGTGCCCGTTGACCCAAACTTCCACGCCCGCCGACTACCCGACATCTCCTGGCGGCACGGCGAGTCGCGGCTGAGCAGCGGCGTCGAGTCGGTGGTGCAACTCCACCGGCTGCGCGAGGTCCAGGCGCTGATCGGGTTCACCCGCTTCGAGGCTGCCATGCGCGACATCCACGGCGAATACGACACCGACGTGGAGCGCGCCGACATCGCCGTCGAGCCGCTCTGGTTCCCCGCGGTGGAGAACCGTGGCGAAGGCGTGTTCGTGCATCTCAGCCAAGCCGCGGTTCGGGCGTGGCTGAGGCGCGCGCCAGTGGCCCAGCGCCTCGACCGGCTCCTCGCTCAGCACAACGCTTGGCAGCAGGACCGCCGCAGGCAACGCCCGTTCCCAGGCGGCCCCTACATCCTGCTGCACACCCTGGCGCACCTGCTGATCCAATCGATGTCGATGCGCTGCGGCTACCCGGCGAGCTCCATCCGCGAGCGGGTCTACGTCGAGGACGGCCACCACGGCCTGCTGCTCTACACCGGCACCCCCGACGCCGAAGGCACGCTCGGCGGGCTAGTGCAGCAGGCCCGCCACATCGAGAACCACCTCGCCAACGCGCTGGAGATGGCGCTGCTGTGCTCCAACGACCCGATCTGCGCCCAGCACGCCGCCGGCGACGGCATGGAGCAGCGCTTCCTGCACGGCGCCGCCTGCCACGGTTGCGCCCTGATCGCCGAGACCTCCTGCGAGATGCGCAACGACTACCTCGACAGGGCTCTGGTCGTACCCGTGCTCGGAGTGCCCGACGCCGCGTTCTTCCCTGTGCCGTGAGCCTGACGGCGTGACACCGTGATGGCCCCAGGCAGCCGAGTCGCGGCTCTCCCAGCACACCTCCGTAAGCGCCTCGCCGACGCCTACGAGACCGGGGCCCTGCCCGACGCCCCCTCGCCGCTCGCCCTGCGATCCGTGCTGGGAATGCCGACCGGGACCGACGAACTCGCCGCCGACCTAGCCGAACTGGCGCAGGTCGGAATCACGGGGCGTGCCGTCTCGGCATGGGTGCGCTCCCTGGATCGAGCCGCTGACGGAGTCCCGGCTCTCGACCTGGTGTGGTCAGGCCCGGAGGTTCTCGGCCTCCACGCCCGCGACACCCGTCGCGTCTACGAGGAACTCGTGCGCACCGCCACCCAGTCGGTGTGGATGAGCACATACGTCTACTTCGACGGCCCCCGAGCCTTCGCGGACCTCGCCCAGCGCATGGAAGAGATCCTCGGCCTGCGGGTTGTTCTCATGCTGAACATCCAGCGAGTCAGAGGCGACACCACTGCACCAGACCAGCTCGTACGGCGATTCGCGGACCGCTTCTGGGGAACAGATTGGCCCGGCACCTCCAGACCGGCCGTCTTCTACGACCCGCGCTCCCTCGAACCCGACGGTCCATCCGGCGTCCTCCACGCCAAGGCAGTCGTCGTGGACGACGAAGCCGTCTTCATCACCTCTGCCAACCTCACGGATGCCGCGCTGGACCGCAACATCGAACTCGGCCTCCTGACCCGCGACCGAGCCCTCGCCGCCAGCGTCACCACCCACTTCCAAGGCATGATCGACGCCAGCCTCCTGAAGCCGCTGCCCGCCGCCTAGGAGAGAGATGAGCAAGTCCCAGAATCGCGATTTCGTGATCACTAAACCTCCGGTCTACGGCTTGTGTGTCGCGCGAAATCGGGCATCGCTCAGCAGTCTCCCAGGATTCGAACGCTCGCTCCCGAGCGGGAGACAGCGGAAGATCGCCCCATGGCTACTTCGATTGATCCGGCGGACTATGGCGCGGGGCACCATTACCGGCCGCCGGCGTCGGCCGCGGGCCGCGCGGCTGGCAGTGGCGGCCGCGGTGGTGTCGGCGTCGATGCTGGCCGCCGGATGCGGCAGCACGGCCGGCAGCCGCGCCGAAGACGACGGCGTGGTGGTCATGGCCGCCTCTTCGCTGTCTGATGTGCTGGAAGCCGTGTTCGAGGGCCGTGAGAGCGTCACTCCAGTGTTCGCGGCGAGCTCGACGCTGGTCGCCCAGCTCGCGGCCGGCGCCGAGGCCGACGTTCTGATCACCGCCGATGCGGCCACCATGGACCGGGCCGTCGCCGAGGGCTCGGTCCGGGGCGAGCCCGTCCTGATCGCCACCAACAACCTCGTCCTCGCCACTCCGGCCGGCAATCCGGGCGGCGTCACCGGTCTGGCCGACCTGTCCCGGAGGGGCCTTCTTGTCGGTCTGTGCGCGGCCGAGGTGCCCTGCGGCGCGCTGGCTCAGCGGGCACTCGGCGAGGCGGGCGTCACACCCTCTGCCGACACGCTGGAACCCAACGTGCGGGCCCTGGCCGCCAAGATCTCGCTCGGTGAGCTCGACGCCGGGTTGGTGTACGCCACCGACGCGAGAACGGCGGGACTGGCCACGGTCGGCGCTCCCGAACTGCTCGATCACCGCAACGGCTACCACATGGCCGCCATCGCCGACGAGCCCGCACCCGAGGTGCAGACGGTCATCGACGACTTCACCGACCCCGGCAGCAGCGGCGCCGAGGCTCTGCACGCGCACGGGTTCGGACGGCCGTGAGCTCCCCGACCCGAGTCCGAGCCGAGGCGGGCACCGGGCCGAGGCCCGCCGGCCGGCTTCCCGCGGCGGTGACCTGGGTCGGGCTTGTTGCTCTCGGCCTGCTGCTGCTGCCCGTCGTCGGTCTGCTGCAACGGGCGCCGTGGTCGGCCCTCCCGTCGATCCTGGGCGAGTCCGAGGTGCTGGAGGCACTGCGTGTCTCGTTGATCGTCAGCCTGGCCGCTGCCGCAGCCTGCATAGTGCTGGGCCTCCCCCTCGCGCTCGTGCTGGCCCGCCGCCGGCTGCGGTTCCCCCGGATCGTCAGGGCCGTGGTGATGCTGCCCATGGTGCTGCCGCCCGTCGTGGCGGGCACCGCCCTGCTGTTCGCGCTGGGCCGCCGGGGCCTGGTGGGCCAGCGGCTCGACTCGTGGTTCGGGGTGAGCCTGCCGTTCACGACGGCCGGGTCGGTGGTGGCGGCCGCTTTCGTGGCCCTCCCGTTCTTCGTGGTGACCGTCGAGGCCGCCCTGCGCCAAGCCGGCGACGGGCTCGACGAGGCCGCCGCCACCCTCGGCGCGGGCGCCTGGGCCACCATGGCCCACGTCACGCTGCCCACGATCCGTCCCGCGCTGGCGGTCGGAACCGCCCTGGCGTGGGCGAGGGCTCTGGGCGAGTTCGGGGCCACGCTCACGTTCGCAGGCAGCTTCCCCGGCCGGACCCGCACCCTGCCGCTGGAGACCTACCTGGCCCTGGAGCGCGACCCGGAGGCGGCGGTGGCCATCAGCCTGGTGTTGATGGCGGTGGCTCTGGCCGTGCTGGTCACCCTGCGCGACCGGTGGATGCCGCGATGACGGTCGCGCCGCCCAGCCGAATTGGCAGGGTTTTGCCCGCTATACGTGCATTCTTCTGCCAATTCCCGGATCCCATCCAGCTTCCAGCCGAATTGGCAGGGTTTTGCTCGCTATACGTGCATTCTGCTGCCAATTCCCGGCGGTGATCTGCGGATGACGGTCTCGTTCGACGGCCGGGTGGTCCGTCCAGGATGGAAGCTGCAGGTGGACGGGCTCGACATCGGCGAGGGGGTCACCGCGGTGATCGGGGCCAACGGCACGGGCAAGACGACGCTGGGACGGGCCGTGGCCGGGCTCGACCGCCTGGCCAGTGGCCGCCTAGAGATCGCCGGGGCCGTGGCCGACGACCCGGCGGCCGGTGTGTTCGTTCCCGCCCACCGGCGCCGGGTGGCCATGGTGTTCCAGGACCTGCGGCTATTCGGCCACCTCAGGGTGATCGACAACGTGGCCTTCGGTCTGCGCCGGGCCGGAGCGGGCCGGGCCGGCGCCCGGCGGCAGGCTGCGGCCCTGCTGGAACGGGTCGGCGTGGACTCGGCGGCCTGGCAGCGGCGCCCGGCGGCGCTGTCGGGCGGGCAACGCCAGCGCGTGGCCGTCGCCCGGGCCCTGGCACCCGAGCCCGAGGTGCTGATCGTGGACGAGCCGCTGGCCTCGGTGGACTCCTCTGGCCGGGCCAGCCTGCGAGCCCTCATCGACGGCTCACCGGCCCGCCACACGCTGCTCATCACCCACGACCCGGTGGACGTGGCCACGCTGGCGGAGCGGGTGGTGGTGCTCGACGGCGCTGCCGTTGCCAGCCGGGGCTCGGCGGCGGAGGTGACCGCCTCACCGGGCTGCGAGTGGGCGGCCAGCTTCCTGGGCGCCAACGTGGTCCCCGGCCGGGCGCACGGCACGTCGGTCACCACCGGAACCGGTCTCGTGCTCACGGTGGCCTCCGAGGCCGACGGGCCCGTATACGTCACCTTTCCGGCCCACGCCGTGACCCTGCACCACGACCGTCCCGGCGGCAGCGCCCGCAACGCTTGGCAGGCCGAACTGGAGCGGGTCGACCTCGACGGAGAGCGTGCCCGTGTGCATCTCGCAGGCCCGCTCGCGGTGAGGGCCGACATCACCCGCCGTTCCGCCGACGAACTCGAACTGCGTCCTGGGCTCACGGTGTGGGCCTCACTCAAGGCGACTGAGCTGACGGTGGTAACTTGACAGTAGTCGAAATAGCTGCTTGCAAAATGCGGGCATTGCTGTCATAATGCTGTCATGGGAGTGCAGATCACCATCAGGAACGTGCCCGAGGAAGTCCGCGACGAACTGGCGTCGCGAGCCGCGCTCAAGCGCCAGTCCATGCAGGAGTACCTGCGGGAGGCGCTGGAGCGCATGGCCAGCAGACCCTCACGCGAGGTCGTCCTGGAGAGGGCTCGGCGCCGAGTTGAGGCATCGGACTCCAGGATCACGTCCGCGGACATCGTCAGAATGCTGGAGGAGGACCGCAATGAGCGCGGTCGTTGACGCGTCGCTGCTCGTCGGCGCCCTGACAAGTTCCGACCACGAGACGCAGTGGTGCAGATCGGCGCTCGTTCAGTCCGACATCGCCGCACCCGAATTGGCACTGGCCGAAGCCACCAATCTATTTCGCCGGATGGAGTTGTCTGGAGGGATCACTCGCCTCGAGTCCACCTCCGCTCATGGCAACCTGCTCGATCTCGACATCGAGTTCTACCCGTTCAGGCCATTCGCTGGGCGCGTGTGGGAGCTCCGGGCGAACCTCACCGCCTACGACGCCTGGTATGTGGCGGTGGCCGAGGTGCTGGACTGGCCGATGCTCACCCTTGATCGCCGCCTGAGCCGAGCCACCGGGCCCCGGTGCGAGATCATCGTTCCCCCCGCCAACGCCTGAGCCCACGGAACAGGTCCGGCCAGGCTCAGGGGGCGCCGTCGAGAGGAACGGGGATGCGGATGACCGCCCGGAACATGCGCCCCGGTCGTCGGCCGCCGACGCCTGAGCGCGCCATGCCGGCCCGTCGGCGCCCTTGAGGACGGCCGCCGTCTGATGCCAGACTTGCAGCGATGCCCGAACGGACGAGAGCAGCGGACCTCGTCGTCAGAACCTCCTATCCGGCAGTCGTGCTCATCACCCTCGGGGTGTTCGGACTGCTCTCGGCGGCAGGCCTTCACGTCACACCCGCGGCGTACGTGGCGGCCGTGGTCGCAGCGGCCCTCGTGACCTGGCACGAGTTGGCGCTTCCCTACCGGCAGTGGTGGAAGCCCCGTCGGAACGAGGTCGGCACCGACCTGCTGTTCATGGTGGTGGTGCAGATGGCGTTGCCGTACCTGGTGTCGATCACGGTCACCATCTGGCTCGCCGACCTGCTCCAGTCCAGCGGGCTGACCGTCGACACGCTGTGGCCGCACGGCCTCCCGGTCGCGGCGCAGGTCATGATGATGCTCCTGGCGGCCGACTTCGGCCGGTACTGGCTGCACCGAGCCTTCCACCGCTACCAGTTCATGTGGAGCTACCACGCCGTCCACCACTCGCCCCACCGGCTGTACTGGCTCAACGTCGGCCGCTTCCATCCCTTCGAGAAGGCGGTGCAGCTCGCGCTCGACACCCTGCCCTTCGCGGTGATGGGCGTGGGGAGAGAGGTGCTCGGCGCCTATCTCGTGTTCTACGCGGTCAACGGGTTCTTCCAGCACTCGAACTGCGATGTGCGGCTGGGGCCGCTCAACTACCTCATCAGCGGCCCGGAGTTGCACCGCTGGCACCACTCGGAAGTGATCGCTGAGTCGAACAGCAACTACGGGAACAACCTGATCGTGTGGGACGTGCTGTTCGGGACGCGGTTCCTTCCCCCTAGACGGGAGGTCGGCGACCTGGGACTCATCAACCGCAGCTATCCGGCCGGGTTCTGGAAGCAGATGCGAACACCGTTCGTTCCCAAGCTGGACAAGGTCCCGCGCTGATGCCGGCGGATGCCGGCTATCTCGCCCTCAGAGCGGCGCTGACGATGGGCCAGGAGCCCGGGCTGCGGCGGTTCCTGGACTCTGCACGCCGACCGGAGAAGACCCAATGGGCGCTGCTGAGCCGAGTCCTGACTGCCAATGCTCGCACCTCCTTCGGTGTCGACCACTCCTTCGAGACGATCCGCAGCGTCGCCGACTACCGCCGGGCCGTGCCGGTGCAGATCTACGAGGATCTCCGCCATCATGTGGAGCGCCAGGAACTCACCGGCGAGAAGCGTCTCACCGCCGAGCAGCCCGTGTACTACAACCGCACCAGCGGCACCGGCGGTGATCCCAAGAACATCCCGCTGACCCCGTCCGGCCTCAAGCGCATGAAGACCCACCAGCGCCTGGCCACGCACGTTTGGTCCAAGAGCGCTCCGATCCTCTCGGGCCGGGTGTTCATGGTGGGCGGTGCCGGGGTCGAGGGCCACATGGCCGGGGGCACGCCGTACGGATCGGCCACCGGCAAGCTGCGGGAGAACCAGCCCCGCCTCCTGAAGCGGCGCTACACACTGCCCGCGTGGATCAACACGGTCGAGGACTACGAGTCCCGCTACATCATCATGGCCATCCTGGGACTGGCCGACGCCAGGGTGACCTCCTTCGGGACCGCCAACCCGTCCACGATGATGCGGCTGCTGACCGTGATGCATGAACACGTTGACACGATCCTGCCCGCGGTGGCCGATGGCCGGCTGCCCGATCGACTAGCCGCCCTGCTGGACCCCTCCGAGGATCCCGGCCTCAGGCCCCAGCCCGGCAGGGCGGCCGAGCTTCAGAGGCGACTGGACGCCAGCGGCCGGCTGACCTACCGCGACATCTGGTCCCGGCTCGCAGGCGTGGTGACGTGGACCGGAGGTAGCTGCGGCGTGGCCATCGCCAGCGTCCAGCCCTCGCTTCCGGAGTCGTGCATCGTGATGGAGGCCGGCTACGTGGCCAGCGAGATGCAGGGCACCATAAACATCGATCCTGCGTCGAACACCTGCCTGCCGGCGCTCTATGACACGTTCTTCGAGTTCGCCGAGCGGGACGCGTGGGAGTCCGGCTCGCCGGAGATGCTCTCGATGAGCGAACTGGACACAGGATGCGACTACTACGTGGTGGTGACCACGCCCGACGGCCTCTACCGCTACGACATGAGCGACATCGTCAGGGTCACCGGGTGGGTTGGCTCTACCCCGGCGCTGGTCTTCGTGCAGAAGGGCAGCGGGATCACCAGCATCACCGGCGAGAAACTCCACGAGGCTCAGGTGCTGGACGCGGTTCCGGCAGCTCTCGGCGAGCACGGTTTGATCGCCGACTTCTTCATCATGCTCGCCGACGTGGACGCGGCCTGCTACAGGCTCTACGTGGAGCCCAGTGGACTGCCGGCAAGCGCCACAGCCGGTTGGTCGCCCTCCGCGGGCCACGGGGCGAACGCAGACCAGTCGATCGCGACCGGAGTCGACTCCCGGCTGCGCAGGCTGAACATCGAGTACGACAGCAAGCGCGCTAGCGGCCGGCTCACCGAGATGACCCTGCACCGGCTGCAGTCCGGCACGGGCGCCGAGTACCGGCGGGCGCTGGTGGCCGCCGGCCAGAGGGATGCCCAGTTCAAGTACTTGCATGTGCAGTACGGCCACGACTGCGCCTTCGACTTCGACGCGTTCGCCGAGGCCGGTTGACGGCTCGCATGCGGATCGAGCGCTTCGACGTCTTCACGTTCAGCGTGCCGTTCAAGACGGTGTTCCGCCACGCATCGGCGAGCCGTCGCAGGGCCCGCAACCTGATCGTGGCCGCACGCGGGCCCGATGGAGCCACCGGATGGGGCGAGAGCTGCCCGCGCCCGTACGTCACCGCCGAGACCGTCGACGGCGCGGCTGCCTTCGTCCTCGAGCACCGCGACGCAATGGCGGCCGAGATCGCCGACGTGGAGAGCCTGCGCGCCTGGATCGCGGCCCATCAGGATGCTGTCGACCGCAACCCGGCCGCGTTCTGCGCGGCCGAGATCGCCGTGCTTGACCTGCTGGGCAAGCACGAGGGTCTGCCGGTCGAGGACCTGCTGGGCGTCGACCGGCCGACCGCCGAATTCCACTACTCGGCAGTGCTCGGCGACTCGCCCTGGCCCGTGTACCTGCGCCAGTCCCGCCGATACCTGGCCGAGGGATTCCGCGACTTCAAGGTGAAGGTGTCAGGCAGGCTGCGCCGCGATCGACGCAAGATGGCGGCCCTCGACTCCCCGCAGCCGGGTCGATCCGACGGAACTCTGCGGGTCCGGATCGACGCCAACAACCTCTGGCGGTCGGCCGACACCTGCATCGAGCACATAGAGGGCTTGGGCCGTCCCGTCTTCGCCGTGGAGGAGCCCCTTCAGGCCGACGACATCGACGGGTTCCGCGAAGTGGCCGCGGAGTGCGGGACGCGGATAGTGCTCGACGAGAGCATGCTGCGCGTCGACCAACTCGACCCGGTCGCCGGGGAGCCGGACAGGTGGATCGCCAACGTCCGGGTGTCGAAGATGGGGGGTGTCATCCGCTCGCTCGACGTGGCCGTGAGGGCGACCGACCTCGGCATCGGCGTGATCGTCGGCTGCCAGGTCGGAGAGACCAGCATCCTCACCAGAGCTGCCCTGACCGTGATGCAGTCGGTCGAGCCGGACCTGGTGGCGGCCGAGGGCGCCTTCGGCACCCACCTGCTGCAGGGCGACCTGACTGCGCCCAGCATCATGTTCGATCGGGGCGGAGCGCTCGCCGCCGCCGAAGCTGTCGACGCAGGCCGCGGTGGTTTCGGGCTGACCGTCGACGAGCAGGCTACGAAAGGCCTTGAACTCCGGGGCGCACAACCATGACGCGCCGCCGCTATTCCGTGGCTTTCGGTGTGTTGAGTCTCGCGTTCGGGGCCCGAGTCCTGGCCCAGGCCGTTCAGCGCTGGGGACCGGTGTCGTTCCTCCCGCCCTTCGACGACTTCCAGGGCAGCGGACTGCCGTACACGGTGCTGCTGGGGGCGCAGGTTCTCATCCTGGCAATCATCGCCGTGGTCCTGGTCCGCATGCACCGCGGCAAAGGACTCATCAGCCCCCGACTGATCCTCCCGGTGACGTTGTTCTCCGCCCTCTACTTCGTCGTGATGGCCGTGCGGCTGGTGCTCGGATTGAGCGTGCTGTCGGACTTCGGGTGGTTCAGCACCTGGATCCCGACGGTGTTCCACTTGGTGCTCGCCAGCATGCTGATGCTGATCGCCGCCTACCAGCACCGCGCCAACTGATCGGCACCAATCGCGGTGCGTCCTTGCGGGCACTAGCGCCGCCGCGGCTCGTGCGGTGGCGGTGGTGCGCACCTCCTCCCCCCGGTAGTGCGCACCACCGCCCCGCTAGGTGACCGAACGCCCACGCGGCTTCGGTCAAGGAAGGAACGCCGGTTCCATGTTCGCGCACTCTGAGCCCGGCCACAACCCGAACGCGTCGCGGGCCGCTGCGATCAGTGTCTCGCGGCCATTGCCCGCGGCGGCTCGCGGGCCGTTCGGGACACGGCCTCGCTGGGCGTTGGCAGCGATCCTCCGCGGTTGGCTCTGCCGCTCGGCCTCAGGACCCTCACAGCTCCTCCAGGGGCACCAGACGGCACGAGATCTCGGGCGGCGCGTCGGGCTGGACGAAGCGCAGGCCCATCACGCCGTGGTCCCGGTCGCCGGGGTCTATCCAGTTGGCGACACCCGGGTCGGCGCCGGCCACCACGATCCGCACCCTGCCGTCGGACGTGCGGGTCGCGTTCTCGCTGTCCACGTAGCCCCGGCCCCGGAAATAGTCGGCGAGGTTCTCCATCCAGTGGTTGCACAGCTGGAAGTTCCACTGCTGGCAGTGAGGCTCGACGAACTCCACCACCAGAGCGGTGCCCGGCGCCAGCCGCCAGTAGCCGAACTCGAAGTGGCGGTCGTCGGGCGACCCTCCGATGCGCTCGTACCACTCCTTGGTGTACTCCAGCCGGTTCTCGCGGTTCAGCAGGTCGCGGGTCCACCCGCCGTAGTCGCTGAGCAGTCCCAGCACCAGCTGCGCGGCCACGGCCAGCCGGACCGCCATGTCGTCGGGCTCGGGCGTGGCCGGGCGGGGATGCTCGTCGAGGCAGCCGATCTCCAGCCGGGGCGGTGACTGAGAACCGCGGTCCGCGTAGACGACCCGGCCCATCAGCTCGCGGGTTTGCGGCGTCATCGGGAACCACACCTCGTCCGGGCCGGGGTCGTCGACCGACATCACGAAGTCCACGGCGCCGTCGGCGGCGGCCAGATCGGCCAGCACGAAGCTGTGGGGGGTCAGCGCCATGTTCGGATTGAATCCTGGTAGCAGGTCCTCGGCGCCCGGGCCGGCATCGAACGCGCCGACATCGGCGGGGATGGGCGGGCTCCACGCCGACAGGTGGGTGTACGCGCTGCCAAGCGTGCCCGTGACCCGGTAGCGGTAGCGGGCGTCCACCGGCTGGACGATGTGGTCCTGGTTGGGCGACTGCACGCCCTGCCCGCCCCTCAGCGGGGGCGGGATGAGCCGGATCGGCCGGGGGCGGGTACCGGGGGCGCGGCGCTCGATGGCCCGGGCCGAGGCCATCATGATCATGCGGGTGAGGTAGCGGAAGCCCTCCACGCGGTCCTGGCCGTCGCCGTCGGGGGTCTCGCGAAGCACGATGCGACCGGCGGCCTTGAGCGTGTCGCAGAAATCCTCCCAGGCTCGCCCGTCGAGCAGCCGGGCCTCCCGCTCGGCGGCGATCTGCTCAGGGTCCGGGTTCATGGAGTCCTCCCGTCGTCGAGGATTGCGGGCCCAGCGCGTCCTGGAGGAAGCGGAGCTGCAGGAGGAGCAGGTTCTCGGCCACCTCCTCCTGGGGGGTCATGTGGGTGATCCCGCTGAGGGGCAGCACGGTGTGGGGCCGGCCCGCCTCGGTCAGCGCCCGCGAGAGCCTCAGGGTGTGGGCGGCCACCACGTTGTCGTCGGCGAGGCCGTGGATGAGCATCAGGGGGCGTTGCAGGCCGGGCGCCAGCGGGCCGAGGTCGGTGCGCTCGTAGTTGCCGGGCTCGTCCGCCGGGTGCCCCAGGTAGCGCTCGGTGTAGTGGGTGTCGTAGAGCCGCCAGTCGGTGACCGGCGCGCCGGCGATGGCCGCCGCGAACACGTCGGGCCGGCGCAGCACGGCCAGCGCGGCCAGGTAGCCGCCGAAGGACCAGCCCCGGACGGCCACCCGCGCCGGGTCGAGTACCGGATAGCGGTCGGCGGCGTCGCGCAGCGCCTCGATCTGGTCCTCCAGGACAGGGCCTGCGAGGTCGCCCCGCACGGCCCGCTCGAAGGCCGGGCCGCGGCCCGGCGTCCCCCGCCCGTCCACGACCAGCACGGCGAAGCCCTGGTCAGCGAACCACTGCGAGGTGTGGAACAGCGCCTCGGCCCGCTGCACCCGCTGGGCGTGGGGACCGCCGTAGGGGTCGAGCAGCACCGGCAGCGGACCATGGCCTGCCGCGGCCGGCCCCGAGGGCAGGACCAGGGCCGAGACCAGGCGACGGGGTCCGAGCTCGACGATCTCGACGTTGAGCTCCTGGCCCGGATCGGCTGCGTGGGAGGCAATGGGAAGGCCCGGTTCGGACTGCGGGGAGGCGACAGAACCACCCGGCTCGGACTGCGGGGAGGCGACAGAACCACCCGACTCGGACTGCGGGGAGGCGACAGAACCACCCGACTCGGACTGCCGGGGCGACTGCACCGTGCAGCGCCGGCCGGGCCGGTCGAGCCAGCGGCTGGTGATGACGGTCGTGCCGCCCCCTGCGGCGACGCCGTGGACCCCCGAGGCGCTGGTCAGCCAGCAGATCTCGCCGTCCCAGCCCACCCTGGCCACATGGACCTCGGTCGGGTCGACCGACGCGGTGACGATCACGCCGTCGTCATCGGCGCGGTGGACGGCGCGGACTTGCATGTCGACGGGTGTGAGCGCTTCTCCGTCGACGCACAGCCTGCGGGCCGGGCCGCGGTCCTCGGCCCGGATCGAGTTCCTGTCAGTCTTCCACCTCTGAGGTGGAGACGTCGCGGGTGGTCCACCTGAGCCGGTGTCCTCGACGGTGACAAGCTTGCGGCCGACCAGCCGGGGGGCGCCGGGGACGAGCTCCACCCAGGCATCGTCCGTGACCGTTCGCAGCAGGCGGCAGGTCTCCGAGTCCGGGTCGGCCTGCAGCACGCCGAGCGTGCGCTGGTCCCTGGTCTGCACGGTGAGAAGCAAGCCGTCAGCACTCCAGCGAACTGCGGCCAGGTATTCCCAACCGTCCTCGTCCCAAGCGAGCGTGACCGGTTCGGCATCGTCGTCGAGGTCGAACACGGCCAGGGCGACCTCGGCGTTGGCTTCGCCCGCGGCCGGGTAGCGGACCTCCGTGGGCTCGCGGCCGGGCGACGCCGGATCCGCGATCCACCAGCGCGGCACCGGCGATGTGTCCACCCGGGCCGCCAGCAGGCGCCGGCCGTCGGGGGACCACCAGTGCCCCCGGGTGCGGCCCATCTCCTCGGCGGCCACGAACTCCGCCGAACCCCAGGTCACCGTCTCGCAGGACTCCTCGACGACAACCCGGTCACCGGCGGCGTCGCCGGTCACCCGCAGGCTCGGTCCGGCCACGTAGGCCACCCGGGCACCGTCTGGTGACAGGCGAGGATCGAACGCGCCCGGCGACGCGGCCAGCGGCGCGGGCGGACCGCCCTCGACAAGGCTCGCCCGCCACAGCCGTCCGCCCAGGGCGAACACCGCGGCGGTCAGTCCCTCGTCGGCGTCATAGGACACGATGCCCCCGGCCGTCTCCCGTACCCGCTCGCGCCGAGCCCGCTCGGCCGCCGGCACGTCGCCGTCGCTGTGGCCGTCGACGTCGCTCGGGCCGCCGTTCCCGACTGTGCCCTCGTCGCGATCCCCACCGCCGTCACTGAGCGCGGTGAGGCGGCGCGGATCGGCCACCACGCGCTCCACGCCGGTGGCGACGTCGAGCACCCACAGCGAGTTGACGGGGTCGACCGGTCCTGACGAGCGAAGGAACACCACCCGGGCGCCGTCGTCGGACACTCTGATGTCGCGGGGCTCGCCCAGCGTGAAACGCCGGGTGAGGGCCTGGCGCCTGGGGAACGACTCAGTCCCGTCCACGCGTGCCCGCTGGCTCAGCGCCGGGGGTGCCGGCGGGATGGGCCGCTCAGTCGCCGATCTGCGACTGGAGGTACCTCTGGATGCCGATGTCGGCGATCATGGTCTGCTGGGTCTCGATCCAGTCGAGGTGCTCCTCCTCGCCGACCACCAAGTCTTCGAGCAACTCGCGGGTGCCTACGTCGCCGTGCTCCCCCGCCAGTACCACACCCCGGCGGTAGCGCTCGATGGCGGCCACCTCCAGCAACCGGTCGTTATCCATCTGCTCCTCGACCGACTTGCCGGCCCGCACCGGCGCGAGGCTGTCGAGCCGGGGCATGCCGTCCAGGAACAGGATGCGGTCCATGAGCTTCTCGGCGTCGTGCATCTCCTCGATGGACTCCTCGCGCATCTTGGCGGCCAGGCGGGTCCAGCCCCAGTCCTCGCACACCTTGGAATTGACGAAGTACTGGTTGATGGCTGTGACCTCGGCGGCAAGCGCCTCGTTGAGGAACTCGATGATCTCCGGTGAGCCTTTCATGGGCCCCACCCTAACCGGCCCGCCCGAAGCCTCACATGAGGTGATCACGGCGGATCACCAGGAACCACGTCAGCACGAACGACAGGCCCACGAGCACCACCGCCATGATCCCGGCCTCGGCGATGAAGGCCTCCTCGAAGGCGCCGAAGATCTGCGTCGTGAGCGTGAAGAAGCCCGGCGGCGAGACGAACAGGCTGATCGGCAGTTCCTTCATCACCGAGAGGAGCACCAGGCCGGTGCCGGCCAGCAGGCCGGGACCCATCATGGGAAGGTCGACTGCGAGGAACCGGCGCAGCCGGCCCGCGCCCAGGATGCGGGCCGAGTCGTGCAGCCGCGCCGGGACGCTGCGGACCGCGACCAGCGTCACCCCCATCGCCAGCGACCCGAACCGGACCATGTAGGCGAAGATCAGCAGGGCCATGGTGTCGTTGAGCAGCTCGAACGCCAGATCCGACCGCAACGTCCAGAAGCGCATCGACAGCGCGATGAGAATGCCGGGGAGGGCGAAGGTGCTCACCACGACGGCGTGCGCGAACGACCCCAGGCGCGACCGGTGCCGGCCGACCAGCAGCGCGATGGGCAGCACCGCGGCAGTCGACAGCACCGCCGCCGCCAGGCTCGCGCCCAGCGTGTTGGTGGTCGCCTCCAGCACCTTGGCACCGTCGATGGTCAGGGATCTCCCGCCTGTCGCCGATCGCGCCAGGCCGCGCGCCGCCCAGTCCACCAGCGCCACCAGCGGCGCTCCCACGCCCGCGCCGGCCGACAGGGCCACGAAGCCCAGCGCGGGAACCCGCCAGCGGCCGAGGTGGTAGACCATGGGTCGGCTCGACTGCACGGTTGCGGCGTCGGGCAGGCGGCGCGAGAAGCGCCGCTCGGCCAGCACCACCAGTGCGGCCAGCACGAGCAGCAGCAGGCTGAGCGCCAGGGCCACCGGCGGGTTGGCGAGCTGGTTGGTGGCGATGGCCCTTGTGAGGGTGTCGTAGCGCATGAGCTGCACCGCGCCGAAGTCGCTGAGCGTGTAGAGGAACACCAGCAGCGTCCCCGCGCCCATGGCGGTAGCGATCTGGGGGAGGCAGATCCGCCCGAAGACCCTCAGCGCGGTCTCGCCCAGCACCCGGGCGCTCTCCTCCAGCGAGCCCGGCAACTGCCGCAACCGGGCCGCCACCGGCAGGTACACGTACGGGTAGGTCATGAGGGTCAGGACGAGCCACGCGCCGTAGAAGCCCCGGAGCTCTGGTGTCCGGTCCAGGCCGATCCCGGCCAGGAGGTCGTTGGCCAGGCCGCCGGGATTGAGGGTGTGGATGAACGCGGCCGCTCCCACGAAGGTGGGGAAGACCAGGGGCAGCGGCAGAAGCACCCGCCACAGCCGGCGCCAGGCGAGGTCGGTGCGGGTGGTGAGCCAGGCCAGCGCGGCGCCCAGCACCAGCGCGGTGCCCGACACCGACACCGCGAGCCGCACCGAGCGCCACAGCGGCCCCAGGGTGCGGTCGCTGATGAGCAGCCCGGCCGGGTCGGCGCCCTCCGCGAAGTTCCGGTACACGAGGTACACGCCGGGGAACGCGAACGCCAGGGCCAGCGCAAGGCCCGCGACCCGCAGCAGCGGCGGGGCGCCGGACGGGCGGAAGTCCCCCCGGCGACCGGCCCCGGCCGGATGGGCGGCTGTCACCGGTCGAGGATGCCGCTTCGCCTGGAGCACGGCTGTCACTCGTTGAGGATGCCGCTGGCCTCGACGACGGCGATGCTCTCCTCGAAGCCGCCACCGAGGGCGTCGAAGTCGACGGTGCCAATCTCCAGGGCCTTCAGCGGAGGCAGCACCTGGTCCGGGGCGACTCCCGCGGCCAGCGGATACTCGAGGGTCTCGGTGGTGAGGTAGCGCTGGACGGGCTCTGACAGCAGGTAGGCGATCAGATCGTTGGCCGCCTCGGGGTTCTCGCTGCCCGCGGTGACGGTGGCCGCGGTGATGATGAGCAGCGACCCGATGTCGTCGTCGGCGAAGTCGTGGTTGGCGGCCCGGTGGCGGTCGCCCGCGGCCGCGGCCTCCTGGTACTGGTAGTAGTGGTTGACCAGGCCCATGTCGATCTCGCCCCGCCCGGCGGCCTCCACGATCGAGCGGTTGTTCGGGTAGTAGCGGGCGCCGTTGGCCACCATGTCGTCGAGCCACCGGGCGGCGACGTCGGTGCCGTGCAGGTCGCGGAACACGGTGAACCAGTCGAGGAAGGAGCCGTTGGTGGCGGGAATGGCCACCCGGTCCCGGTAGCGCTCGCCGGTGAGGTCGAACACCGACCTGGGCAGGTCGCCGGGGGGCACCCCGTCGAGGTTGTGGACCAGCACCCGCTTGCGGCCCGAGAAACCCACCCAGGTGCCCGACGAGGAACGGTTCTCCGCCGCGGACAGCGCGAGCACGTCGGGCCCGATGGCGCCGAGCAGGCCCCGGCTCTCCAGGAATCCGACCGGCCCGGGCGAACGCGACAGGAAGACGTCGGCCGCGGTGCGGTCGCCCTCCTCGGCCAGCAGCAGGGCCAGGTCGGTGGAACTCCCCCATCGAACCGACACTTCGGTGCCGGTCTCGCACGAGAACGCCTCCAGGACCGGTCCGATCAGGTTCTCGGACCGGCCGGAGTAGACGGTGACAGTGCTGCCGCTGCTGGCGGAGCACTCACCCGCGAAGACCTGCGCAGCTGTCCCCTCGAGGGAGCGGGTCTCGTCGCCGGAGCAAGCAACGGCGACGAGGGTGAGCGCTAGGGCGGAGACGACTGTTCGGAAACGCATGGCCGCCAATATAGGCTGTATTGCAAGCTTTGTCAAGTTTGCCTAACAAGATTTGATGGGGTCGCTCCTCACCGAATGAAGCGCCCGGCAGAATTCAGGCCCAGATGTCGGGCATCGACTGCTTGCGCTGAGCCATGAAGTCTCGGAGGGCCTCGTCGACCGCGCCGTCGAGCGGTGGGGGCTCGTAGTCGGCGAGGAGCTGCTTCCACCGGCGGTTGGCCCGGGCCGCCGAGTCCAGCTCGCCAGCGTCGTGCCAGTTCTCGAAGGACTGCACATCGGCCAGTTCGCTCTCGTGGAAGGCGGTCTCATAGTTGGCGAGGGTGTGGGACGCGCCGAAGAAGTGGCTGCCCGGACCGACCTCGGCGAAGGCGTCCATGGCGAAGGCGTTGTCGTCGAGGGCCAGCCCCCGCAGGAAGGTGTGCATAGCGCCCAGATGGTCGGCGTCGAGCATGAGCTTCTCGTAGCTGATCGTCAGCGCCCCCTCGAGCCAGCCGGCCGCCTGCAGCACGAAGTTCGCCCCGCACAGGACTGCGGTGTTCAGCGAGTTGACGGTCTCCTGCATGGACTGGGCGTCGGGCACCTTCGAGCTGGTGAACCCCCCGCTGCACCGGATGGGCAGGCCCACCCGTCGGGCTAGCTGCGCGGCGACGAACGAGCCGAGGGCGGGCTCGGGGGTCCCGAAGGTGGGCGCGCCCGAGCGCAGGTCGACCGACGTGAGGAAGTTGCCGAACACCGCCGGCGAGCCCGGGCGCTCGAGCTGGCCCAGCGCCACGCCGACCATCACCTCGGCCAGCGCCTGGGTGATGGCCCCGGCCATGGTCACCGGAGCGGTCGCCCCGCCCAGCACGAACGGCACCACCACCGGGCACTGGTTGGCCGCCGCGTAGGCCCGCAGCGAACCCGACATGGCCTGGTCGTAGACCAGCGGCGAGTTCATGTTGATGTTGCCCATCACCACGCAGTGCTCGTCGACGAAGCCGGCGCCGAAGGCGATCCGGGCCATCTCGACGGAGTCCTCGGCCCGCTCCGGTGCGGTCACCGAGCCCATGAACGGCTTGTCGGTCCAGCGGAGATGGGCGTACACCATGTCGAGGTGGCGCTTGTTGACCGGCAGGTCCACCGGCTCGCAGACCGTTCCCCCTGAGTGGTGCAGCCATGGCGTCGAGTAGGTGAGCTTGATCAGGTTCTCGAAGTCGTCCAACGACCCGTAACGGCGACCCCGGTCGAGGTCGCGCACGAAGGGCATCCCGTAGGCCGGGGCGAATACCACGTTGTTCTCGCCGATGAGCACGGACCGCTCGGGGTTCCGGGCGTGCTGGACGAACGACCGGGGCGCCGACGAGCCGATGATCGAGCGCACGTGGCCCGGATCTAAGCGGACCCGCGTGCCGTCGACGTCCGCGCCCGCGCCGCGCCACAGTTCCAGGGCGCGCCGGTCGCCCCGGAACTCGACGCCTACCTCCTTGAGCAGCTGGTCCGTGCGAGCCTCGATCAGCTCCAGCCCCTCGTCGCGCAGCAGCACGTACGGGGGGATCTCCCTGCGGACGCCGGCGATCACCGCCCGCGGCGCCGCCGCCGACACACGCCGGCGGATCCGGCCGCGCCCCCTGCGGGCCGATGCTGGCGCCCCGACCATGCTCGGATCTTATGCCCGGCGCGGGCGTGGCAAAATGCCACCACCCCGTCCTAGGCACCGGGCAGGCCCGTTATGCCCGGCGCGGGCATGGCAAAGGGTTGATTCAGATGCTCCGCCCGGCCGATGGGCGGGCCGGAGTCACCAGCCTTCGAAGGCGGGGTCGCGCTTCTCCACGAAGGCCCGCATAGCCTCCTTGGTGTCGTGGGTGGCGAAGTTCACGCCCTGGCCCAGGGCCTCGGCCTCCAGCGCCTGGAACAGCGAGATGTTGGAGGCGTTGTTCAGGAGGCGCTTGGAGTTGGCCAGCGCGATGGGCGGGCCGGACGCGAGCGTGGCCGCCATCTCGTCCACGGCGGCGTCGAGGTCTCCGACGGCGACGACCTCGTTGACGATTCCGAGCTCGGCGGCCCGGGACGCGCCGATGATGTCCCCGGTGAAGGCCAAGCGCTTGGCCTCGTGCAGCCCGATCCGCTTGGGCAGCAGCCACGAGGTTCCGAAGTCGAGGCTCAGGCCCCGCCTGGCGAAGATCAGCGAGAACCTCGCCCGCTCCGAGCACCAGACCAGGTCGGCGGCCAGGGCCAAGCCGAAGCCGGCGCCCACCGCCACCCCGTCGACCTTGGCGATCACCGGGCGGGGGCAGTCGTGTATGGCCATCACCGTGTCGGCGATGTCGCGCATGTGGTCGGTGCGGTGCCGGGGCGGCCGGTCTGCGGCCGCTTCGGTGTCGTCTCCGGGTCCCACGTCGGCACCGGCGCAGAAGTCGCCGCCCGCTCCGGTGAGCACCACCGCTCGGGTCGAGGACTCGGCGATGTCGCGGAAGCCGTGCCGCAGCCCGGCCCACATGTCCGGTGTGCAGGCGTTCTTGCGGCGGGGCCGGTCGACGGTCACCGTGGTTATGGCGCCGACGGACTCGATGTGGATGTTGGGATGCGGCAACGGGGACTCCCGGAATGCTCGGCCAGTGGTGCCGCGACGCTATCGACGAGCGCGGGCAGCTGCGAGACCGGAACGTCGCGGCGGTGTCAGACCGCGGCCTGGGCCGCAAGGGCCACCTGCATCACCTCGGCGGCCCCGTCGGCGATGACGAGACATCGTCCCGGCACCGGCGCGAGGGCCAAGCGGGCGGGCAGGGTCGCGCCGAGCAGGTCGGCATCGAGGGGGCCGGGCCTGAACAGCACACCGGTGCGGCACGACCGCAGCTCATGGAGCCAGCCGCCGTAGGACGAGCGCAGCCGGTCGGCGGTCGTCGAGACCACCAGATGGCTGCGACCGGTGGTGGACGCGGCCAGTCCGGCCAGCACCCCGGCAGCGTCGCCGATCCGGTCGGCATCGTCCACCAGCAGCAGGCGGCGGCCGTCCGCGCCGGCGGCGCCGCCGAGCGAGCCGGACGGCACCGGCTCCAGTCCCAGCATGGTCGACAGCCTGCCGGGCCGGTCGGCCACGACTACCACGTGCGCTCCGGCAGTGCGGGCGGCTGCGCCCATCGCGGCCAGGGCGCTGGTGCGTCCGGTGCGGGGAGGTCCCAGCACCAGGGCGTGCTCGCCGTCGTGGAGGGTGAGACCGGCCGGTTCGAGGTCGAGGTCGCGGACGGCGAAGCGGATGCGGATGCATCGATCCTCGACGCGCGCGCCGGCGGGCAGGTCCTCCAGGCCGATGTGCTGGGGCAGGGACCCGACCCGGACCGGTTCGCGCCTGGCCGGCGGCGACTCGGCCGCCAGTGCCGCCGCGGCTGCAGCCAGGTCGCCGTGGACGGGGCGGGCGACATGAACCTCCAGGCCGTCGCCGACCCTGACGGCCCGGCCCGCGACGAGATGGGCGGTGGGCTGCTTGAGCCCGAAGCGCAGGCCGTCGCTGGTGTCGGAGGTGGCGTGGACGAGAACCACGCCGGCGGAGGCGGCGAGGCCCGGCGGTAGGTCGGCGGCCCGGCCGATGCTCACCGCCGCCCGCACCCCCACCGCCGGACCGTCGCCCCAGATGCGGGCGAACCGGTCGTGGGGCTCCGGCTCCCGCACCGGGTCGTGGGCTCGGGCAAGCCCGGCGAGGTCATCGACCAGCAGCACGATTCCGGCGGGGCGCCCGGACCGGCCGCCGGCTCGCCGGGCGGCGACCTCGTCGTCGAGTAGGCGCAGCAGGCGGGTTCGCCGGTCCCCTTCCGTCGGGGCGACGACCGCGCCGACGTGGGGAAGGCGCCCGAGCGCCGGCAACGTGCCAGCGTCGAGGTCGATACCGTAGACGTGCAGTTCGTCGGGGCCGTGGGTGCGGCACAGGTCGAGGGCGACCGCGCCCAGGGTGGTGGTCTTGCCCGACCCGGGGCCTCCGATGACGGCCAAGTGTCCGTCGGCCGGCTGCCATCCGCCGGGGAACTGCCGCTGGCGGGCGGGGTCGTCCGCCAGCCAGGCCGCGGGCCGGCCCGGGTCGGCCATCTCGGCGAGGCGGGCAGCGGCGACCTCGCTGGGGAGGGGCGCCGGCCAGGGCGGCCGGGGCTCGGCACCCCCGAGGTTGCGGTGGGCCGCTCGAACGGCCTCCACCACCGAGTCGAGGTCGCTGCGCTGGTCGCCGGGGGTAGGGCTGGGCCGGGGCCCGACCGGTCCGACCCGCAGGCCGGTCGAGCATCGGGGCGTGCTGCCGGTCACGAGCGCCGACTGGAACGCGACGAGCTCTCCCGGCCCGAAGCGGGCCATCGCCCGGCCAGGCCTCTGGCGGGGGATGCGGGCCGCGTCGGGCGAACCGATCACGTCGTTGGAGTCGTGGCGGTCGGTGACCCGCAGGGCGATCCGGCACGAGGTGTTGGCCCTGATGTCGTCGGTCACCACCCCGGCCGGCCGCTGGGTGGCCAGCACCATGTGGACGCCGAGGCTGCGGCCCCGCTGCGCGATCCCGACCAGCGAGCGGAGGAACTCGGGCAACTCGGCGGCCAGCGTGGCGAACTCGTCCACGACGACCACCAGCCTGGGCAGGGGATCGCCGCCCGCGTGGCCGGCTCGGGCCCGGAATGCGGCCAGGTCCTCGGCGCCCGCGGCTCGCAGGCGCTCCTCGCGATGGCGCAGTTCTGCCTCCAGGCACACCAGCGCCCGCTCGGCCAGGCGGTCGTCGAGGTCGGTGACCATGCCGGCCACGTGGGGCATCTCCGCGCAGCGGTCGAAGGCGGCCCCGCCCTTGTAGTCGATGAGGACGAAGGCCAGATGGTCGGGGTCCGCGGACAGGGCCAGACCGGCCACCATGGACCGCAGCAGCTCGGACTTGCCCGAGCCGGTCGTGCCCCCGACGAGCAGGTGGGGGCCGTCGGCCACCAGGTCGAGCACCAGGGGTCCCTCCGCGGTCGCTCCGATGGGCGCCCGCAGGTCGTCGGTGCCGCGGGTGGCGGCCCACCGATTCTCCACCGTCTCGGGGGTCGGCTCGCCGCCGAGGAGGTCCAGCAGCGACATCGAGTCGGGGAGGTTGGCTGTAGCCGCCCGCAGCTCGGGGTCGTCCAGCCGGGCCAGGCGGGCCGCGGCGCCGGTGGCGGTTGCGACCGTCACGCCCCACGCCACCAGCGGACCCATCACCGCCGAGGATCTAGGATCCACAAGCCTCAGCCGGCCGGCGCCGTGGCCGATGTCCACGATGGTGGTGCAACTCGAGGGCAGGTCGCACACATCGCTGGTGATCACGATCCCGCTGCACTGCTCGTGTCCGAGCACCGTCCGGCCCGGCGCCGTGCGGCCGGTGAGCGTCTCGGCGCCGTCGATGACGGCCAGCAGTGTCCGGTGGCCGGCGCTCGCGGCTGCCGCCTCCGCGGCCGCGGCGGTGGAACCGGGCTCTGTGGCCACCAGCGCTCCGGGCTCGCCCCCGACGTCGATGGTGTGGGGAAGCCAGCCCATCCACGACCATTCGGCGGCGAATCCGGGGGCCAGGCCCGCGATGGCCAGGGCGGCCGGGCCGTGAAGCACCGCGGCCTGCAGGATCAGGCCGCGGGCCACGGCCCGGGCTGCAGGCAGCGGGCCGACCACCCCCACGACCTCGCCGGGCAGCAACGACACCGCCACCGGCACATCGGCCAGAGGCTCGATGCCGTTCAGAGCCTTGAGAGCCTCCGGCGCGGCCAGTCCGCCCCCGTCCACCTCCAGCGGCGGCGTGTAGGGCACCTCCGCGGTGCCGACGCCGAGCCGCATGGCGTCGGGATCGCCGCGGCGGCGTTCCCAGCAGCGCTGCGACGGCGTCTCGGCCCGGCGGACCAGCTCGGCCAGGTCCGGCACGAGGGCGATGCGCCTGCGCCGCTCGGCGGCGTGGGCCGCGGGCAGGGCAGCGACGAAGCCCTCGACCCTCCGGACGACGTCGGCGCAGGCCTGCCCGTGGGAGCGAGCGGCCCGGCGGCGCCGCTCCAGCCAGGTGCCCACCGTGATGAGCGGCCCGAGGGCCGCGAACACCGCCATGAACGGGCTCCACACGACGGCCAGCACGAGCCCGGCCGCCGCGGGCAGGGCGATTCCCGCCCACGACAGAGGCTCCGGCTCGGGTCGGGCCGGCGGCTCGGCCGGCACTCGCAACGGGACCGGCGACGTCGGCGGCCGGCGGCGGGGCGGCCGGTTGAACGGGATGCGCCCCGCGGCCGCGCCCAGTCCGGCGCGCACGGCCGCGGGCCGGTCCGTCACCGGCGCCCTCCACTGCAGGCAGGTTGCGCCCAGGCGGATGGCGGTCCGGACCGGCACCCGGGTCGGGGCAGTCACCGCCCGGCCGGCCACCACCGTCCCGTTGCGGGAGCGGAGGTCGCCGATCACGAGTCTCCTGCCGGCCCTGCTCACCGTCAAACGGGCGTGGCGGCGGGAGATCGTCGGGTCGTCGAGCACGAGGTCGCAGTCCTCCGAACGCCCTATGACCCAGGTGTCGCCCGAAGGGGGCAGCAGGCGGGTGCCGGCCCGCAGGCCCCCGGTCACGACCAGCGTGGCCCGGCGGCCGGACCGGTTGCCATTCGTCTGTGGCGGTTGGGAGGGGAGCTGCTCACATCCGGGAGCGATCTCGAGCAGCGTCCCCTCCCAGATCGGGACCGACGACAGCGGCGTGTCGGGGCCGTGCCAGCACCCGTCGATGCGCAGGCCGTCCCCGTCGCCGGCTCGGCCGGCCTGGTCGACTGCGCCGCGGAGCGCCGCGGCGAGGTCCGCCACCGTGTGGCCGTCGAGACGGGAGTCGATCTCCACGGTCGTCTCGACGCCGTCGCGTCGGTGCCGGACCCTCACCGGCTTCTGTTCCCGCGGCCGGCTCTGTGCGGCGAACCCGGCCGCCGTCGCGGCGGCTAGACCGTGTCGAGCGCGCTGACCCCCGCCTGGAGTTCGGCGGAGATGAACGTCGAGTGCTCACCCAGCGCGTCGCAGAGCGCCCGCAGGTTGGGCCGGAACTCGGTCTCCCAGAGTTGCCGGAAGCGGTCGGCTCGGGCCCCCTGCCAGGTGGTGCCTTCGATGCCGGCGCCGATGGCGCTGATCACCCCCTCCGCCGTCTCCTTCTGCCGGGCGAAGATCACCGCGAGCTGCTCCATCTGCGACTTGGACATCACCAGCATGTCGCCAGCCATTGTCACCCTCCCTTGATCGACAACACAACCTTTCTTGTGCTGTTTCATGTGATTGTCACACCATCATGGCAGGCTGGCACGACAACAACAACCCAAAGAGGGGAGAACATCTTGAAACATCTCAAAAATCTGGATTAGGCCCGTGTGCTGATGAAACGTTCGAGACGGGCAGAGGGCATCCACCGGGGCGCCGCCGAAGAGCACCGAGTCCGAGCCCGACCCCATTCACTCGGTTCGAGGCTCTGGTGACGGGGACGTTCGGCCGCAGGGCGCAACACGGGCAGTCCGCGACCCCATTCGCTCGGCCTCTGGTCTCGCTACGATCCGTGCCCGTGAAGGCGCTGCGCTTCTCGCGCAAGGAGGCCCGCTACGCGGCTGCTGCCCTGGCGTCGCGGCTGCGGCCCGGAGCGGGAGCGACCTGGGGGCCGCTCAAGCTGGTCGACGACGACCCGCCCGACCTGCCCGGCGAGGGCTGGCAGCGCATCTACCCGCGGCTCACCGGCATCTGCGGATCGGATCTGGCCACGATCGACGGCCGGTCGTCTCGCTACTTCGAGGACTATGTCTCGTTCCCGTTCGTTCCCGGCCACGAGATCGTGGCCGACACCGCGGATGGGCGCCGGGTGATCGTCGAGCCGGTGCTGGGCCACGCGGCCCGGGGCTTCGACCTGCCCTGTCCGGGGGCGGCGCCCGGCGACGGCGACGACTACCGGCATCTCATGAGCGGCCATCTCAAGCCGGGACTCCAGACCGGCTTCTGCCGCTCCACCGGCGGCGGATGGTCCACCGAGCTGGTGGCCCACGACTCGCAGCTGCACGACGTCCCGGACTGGATGAGCGACGAACTGGCCGTGATGATCGAGCCGTTGGCGGGAGGCGTGCACGCCGCGCTCCGGTCCGGCGCGCAGCCCGGCGACACCGTGGCCGTGGTCGGGGCCGGGACAATGGGCCTGCTGGCGGTGGCCGCCCTGCGGGGCCTGACCGGACCAGCCTCGATCCTGGTCGGCGGGCGATACTCGACCCAGCGAGCGCTCGCGCTCGAGCTCGGCGCCGACTCGGCCGTCGAGCCCGGCGAGCTGCGGCGGGTCGTGCGGCGGGCCACCGGCTCGTTCATCGTCGGCGACCACCTCTCGGGAGGCGCCGACGTGGTCATCGACGCGGTGGGCTCTTCGGCTTCGTTGGCTGAGGCCCTGTCGCTGTGCCGGCCTCGGGGCCGGGTGCTGATGCTGGGGATGCCCGCAACGGTGACCGCGGAGCTGACCGGCCTGTGGCACCGCGAGATCGAACTGGCCGGTTGCTACGCCTACGGCACCGAGGTCCGCGCCGACGGCCGGATCGCCTCGAGCTTCGATCTGGCCATGGAACTGGCCGGCAAGACCGCCTTCGACCGGCTCGTGACGGCCCTCTACCCGCTCGACCGTTACGTCGACGCGCTGGGCCACGCCGCCGAGGCAGGCCGGCGCGGCGCGGTCAAGATCGCCTTCGACATGCGCAACGAGCGCCACCGTGGCATCTGATCGCCCGGCGTCCACGACAGCACCCAAGCCGCGGGCGCGGTCCACGGGAACCTCAGCGCCATGACCCGGAAGCCGTCCCCGAGACAAGCATCTGAACGAGCCGCCAACAGCTTCGACGCGGTGGTGGTCGGCGCGGGTGTGATCGGCGCCGCCATCGCCTTCGAGCTCGGTCGGCGGGGACGGCGCGCCCTGTGCGTGGACAAGCTGCCGGCCGCGGGATTCGGCTCCACCGTCAACTCGTGCGCCATCGTGCGCTTCACCTACTCCACCTTCACCGGCGTGGCCATGTCGTACGAGGGCCTGCAGTACTGGCTGGAGTGGCCCGACTACCTCGAAGCCGGTGACGAGCTCGGCCTCATCGCCTACAAGCAGTGCGGGATGGCAGCGCTGAAGGATCCCGGCGGCCACTACCTGAAGGTGCTTCCCCACTTCGACGCGATCGGGGTCGCCTACGAGGACTGGTCGACAGCCGAACTGCTGCGACGCATGCCCATCCTCGACCCCGGCATCTTCGGACCGCCGAAGCGGCCCGACGACCCCGACTTCTGGGCCGACGCCACCGAGGACCTGCCCGGCGCGATCTTCACGCCCGAGGCGGGCTATGTAAGCGACCCTCAGTTGACCGCCCACAACCTGCAGCGGGCGGCGGAGTCGGCCGGCGCCGAGTTCCGTTTCGCCACCGCCGTGACCGGCATCGGCCGGAGCAACGGGCGGATCACGAGCGTGACCCTCGACGACGGCACATCTGTGGCCGCACCGGTCGTGGTGAACGTGGCCGGACCCCACTCGTACCTCATCAACCAGATGGCCGGCGTGTACGACTCGATGAACATCAAGACCAGGGCGCTTCGTCACGAAGTGCACCACGCGCCGGGGCCGTCCACCTACGACTATGAGCGCGACGGCTTCAACATCGCCGACGACGACAACGGCATCTACTTCCGCCCGGAGACCGGCAACCACATCCTGGTGGGCAGCACCGACCCCCGCTGCGACCCCCAGGACTGGGTCGACCCCGACGACTACGACCAGCGGCTCAGCGCCGAGCAGTGGGAGGCCCAGGTCCTGCGGCTCAGCCGGCGCCTGCCGCCGGTGGGCGTGCCTCACGAACGCAAGGGCGTGGTGGACCTGTACGACGTGAGCGACGACTGGATCCCGATCTACGACCGCACCGATCTCGACGGCTTCTACGTGGCTGTCGGCACCAGCGGCAACCAGTTCAAGAACGCCGGCGTGGCGGGACACTGCATGGCCGAGCTCATCGAGGCGGTGGAGGCCGGCCACGACCACGACGCCGACCCGCTCGTGGTCGAGGGCCGCTACACCGGCCTGCCCATCGACATGGGCACCTTCAGCCGCAACCGGGAGATCAACCCCAACTCGTCGATGTCAGTCCACGGTTGACAGGCCCGCTCGCCCATGACCGACGATCTGATCAGGCAGAGCGCCCGCCAGGTCGTGGCCGCTCTAGCCGCGGGCGACCTCCGCCCCCACGACGCTCTCGACGCGGTGCAAGGCCGGGTCGAGACCGTCGACCCCGTGGTCAATGCGCTGCCGACCCGCTGCTTCGACCGGGCCCGAGATCACGCCGACCGTCTCATGGCAGTCCCGCCCGACGAACGCGGCGTGCTGGCCGGCCTGCCTGTTCCCATCAAGGACCTCACGGCCGTCGCCGGCGTCAGAACGACGCACGGGTCACGGCTGATGGAGGACTTCGTGCCGGAACAGTCCGACGTCATCGTCGAGACACTCGAAGCTCACGGCGCCGTGGTCTACGCAAAATCGAACACCCCGGAGTTCGGGGCGGGCGGGAACACCTTCAACGACGTGTTCGGGGCTACCCGCAACCCCCACGACCTGCGCCTCACCGCCGGCGGGTCTTCGGGCGGCGCGGCCGCGGCGGTGGCCACCGGCATGGCCTGGCTGGCCCACGGCTCGGATCTGGCCGGCTCGTTGCGCACTCCGGCCAGTTTCTGCGGCATCGCCAGCCTGCGCCCTTCGCCGGGACGCATTGCCAACGGACCGAGCGTCGTGCCGTTCCAGGTGCATTCTCAACAGGGACCGATGGCGCGCGACATCGGCGACCTCGCCCTGCTGACCGACGCGATGGTGGGCGAGAGCCCCCGCGCCGGGCTTGGCAAGCCGCCACCTCAGCGGTCGTTCCGCAGCGCTGCGGCTGAGCCGTCGCGGCCGGTGCGGGTGGCCTTCAGCGTCGATCTCGGTGTGGCCGAGACGGCTCCAGAGGTATCTGACGTGTGCAGTCGAGCGGTCCATGCCCTTGAACGGGACGGCATCGAGATCGTGGCCGACTACCCCGATCTGTCCGACGCCAGAGCGGCCTTCGACGTCCCGCGGGCGCTGTTGTTCGCCGCCCTCTTGGGCGACGAACTCCCCGAGGCCCGCGACATCCTCAAGCCCGAGCTGGTGTGGAACATAGAGCGAGGGCTGGCAATCGACGGCGACGACGTGCGGGCCGCGATCGCAGCGCAGGGACGCATCTTCCAGCTCGCCGCCGAGTTCATGGACGGCTACGACCTGCTCGTGTGTCCGGCTGCCGGCGTGCTGCCCTTCCCGGTCGAGGAGCGTTATGTCGGCTACCGCGACGGGTTGCCACCGAGCGAGTACTACCGCTGGCTGTCGATCGCCGCGGCCGTGAGCGTCACCACGCTGCCTGTCATCACGATCCCCTGCGGCCGGACCGAGACCGGTCTCCCGGCCGGAATCCAGTTGATCGGACGACCCCATGGCGAGCTGGAACTGTTCTCGCTGGCCACCCACATCGAGCAGGTCCTAGCGATCCGCCCTGCCGTGGTCGACGTCGTCTCGCCCGACTAGCGCCATCGTGACGCTTGTCATGGATCCGTCTCGTGCAGGGGGCGAGGATCGACGAAGGGCGGGCTAGGGCCGCTGGGAGCCCAGTAGAGCCTGGTAGGCGTCGAGCGTCTCGGAGTTGAAGCAGACGAAGCGCACGGCACGCACTCGAGTCGGCGTCGACCGGACAGTGCGGACCGCGATGGCTGCCGCCGGTTGCACGGGATAGCCGTAGACGCCGGTCGAGATGGCCGGGAATGCCACCGACTCGGCCCCGACCTCGTCGGCTCGGGCCAGCGACTCCCGGTAGCACGACGCCAGCAGATCGGGCTCACCCTGGTTGCCGCCATGCCAGACGGGGCCGACGGTGTGGATCACCCAGCGAGCAGTCAGCCCGAAGCCGGGCGTGATCTTGGCGTCGCCAGTAGCGCAGCCGCCCAGTCCCCGGCAGCACTCGAGCAGTTCGGGTCCGGCCGCCCGGTGTATGGCCCCGTCCACTCCCCCGCCGCCCAGCAGCGACGAGTTGGCCGCGTTGACGATGGCATCCACCTGCTCGGCAGTGATGTCACCCAGCCCAGCCTCGAGTCTCAGCCCCGATCGGTCGGCCTCGACACGAGCAGGCTCTCCGTCCATGGCGGCCATTCTGCCCGCGGAAGCCGGTGCAACTCTCGGTTCGGAAGGCCGCTGACTCTCAGCCGCTCGCGATGAGCGCTACGGCCACCAGCGCAATCCCCAGTCCCAGCACTTGGACCCCCCGCAGTCTCTCCCGGAACACCAGCCACGCCCAGAACACCGTTGCGGCGGGGAACAGGGACGCGAGGACAGCCGCCACGGATGTGGACCCCAGCCGGGCCGCAGTCAGGAACAGCGCGTTGCCGGCCGTCACCAGTGCCGCGATGCCGATCACGTGCGGCCAGACGCCGCGAGACGTAGCCAGAGGGAACCGCTTGGCGGCAATGATCACGGCCAGCACCACGAACCCGGACCCGCGCGCCGCCACGATGGGCCACAGCCCGCTGTCCTCGGACGTATTGGCGAGGCAGACCAGCAGCATCCCGACACCGACGGCGCCACCCAGCCCGTAGAGCACGCTGGAGCCGACGGAGCCTCGCTGCTCGGAACGGGCCATGCTGACCAGCCCGATGGCCGGCAACCCGAGCAGGACCCCTGCGGTTGCGATCGGCGACAAGGCATCATCACCGAAGAGTGATGCGACGATCACCGGCAGTGCGGCCGCGCCCACGCCGGCCACCGGCGCCGCGATGCTGACCCGAGCGCGGGCGTATCCCGCATACAGCGCAACCAGACCGCCCGCCAGGACGACCCCGCCCAATGCCCCCCACGCCACATCGGCCATGCTCGCCTCGCCCACCACCACCAACGCGGCCACGAACGCCAACACCAGGCCCACCACACTGGAGGCGGCAGTCACGACGACCGGGTCGGCTCGCCGGCTGGCCAGACCGCCCAGAAAGTCCGATGTCCCGACTGACAGCGCGGCCAGCAATCCCAACAGCACCGTCATGACGACATCACCCGCGTGAGTCTGGCCGACTGATCGCTGACTTGCCGAGGCCGCGAGGTGGACGCAGCCACGACACCGGCCGCCCGGCCCAGCTCGGCGCGTACCCTCGGAGCATGCCGCGGCTGTTTGTTGCTGTCTGGCCGCCCGAGGATGTGCTGGGGGAGCTGCTTGCCATGCCCGGGCCCGCGACTGACGGGCTGCGCTGGACCAAGCCCGAGCGGCTGCATGTCACCCTCCGGTTTCTTGGCCAGTGCGACGAAGCCGACGTCCAGGCGGCGCTGGCCGCGGCCCAACTGCCAGCGACCCAAGCGACCTTGGGGCCGCGTGTCGAGCGGCTGGGCCGCGGTGTGCTGATGATCCCAGCTCAGGGTCTCGACGACCTGGCGGCAGCAGTCGAGGCAGCCATCGCGCCGGTGGGCCTGCCGCCGGCCGACCATCCCTTCACCGGCCACCTCACCGTGGCCCGGTTCAAGCGCAAGCCCCCGCCCGGCGACCGGCCGGCGCTGGAGGCGTCGTTCGCGGTCACGGAGATCGCGCTCGTGAGGACCGAGCCGTCCGGCTCCTACACGAACGTCGAGCGCTTCACGCTGGTCTGAGTCCGAGCGATCAGAACATGCGCGGGCAGGTGCGAGTCCGTCACGCCGGGGCGGAGGGTTTCCCGCTCCTGTTCGCTTCGCTCATGGGCCGCTCGGGCCACGGCCTCGCCCGTATGAACCAGATTCGCTCGCCTACCCGCTCGGCCTCTCAGTCGAGCAGGGCGTCGGAGCGGACCCGGCGCCGTTCGGCCTCCTCGTGGGCGGGAAGCACCCGGCCGAACAGTTGGCGGGTGCGCGCGACCCGGCCGATCACGCCCGGCGCCAGCGTGTAGGCGAAGATGGCGGCATGGCGGGGCCGGGATCCGGCACCCACCCTGGTGACCCGGTGCAGCGAGTAGCGGCCCCTGAAGATCTGCAGGTCGCCCGGACGCAATTCCAGGGTGCGTACCCCGACGCGACCGCCGGCAAGCACGGCGGCGATGGCGTCGAACCCCTCGTCGTCCGCTGAGCGGATCTGGGGCACGTATTCGAACAGCCCGCCCTCGTCCGCCGGCTGCACCAGCACGGTCACCGCGAAGTCGTTGGTGTCGAAATGCCAGGTGAACTGCTGGCCCGGGTCGCAGATGTTCGAGGTGAGCCCGGCCAGCGGATCGTCGTAGCAGTACAGCGCACCGATCTCCAAGCAGTCGGCTATGAACCGCGCAACCTCGGGTGCCCGGAACAGCACGTCGGTGGCACAACCGGTACCCCAGGCATCGCCGGGGATGAAGCCGCTGGATCGCTCGATGAACGTGTTGACCGGATGGTCGGCCGGGTAGTCCGGGTTGAGAGCGGTGTGGAAGTACGGGTTGATGACCTGGGTGGAGTAGTGGGTGGCGTGCTTGCGTTCAACGATCTCATCGTTGAGCCTCGCCACCGCCCCGGGCCGCACGAAACTGCCCAGCACGGCGCAACCCTCTGATCGCAGCCCAATCCGGGCGTCGTCCACCGCGGCCACATAGCCCGCGGAGTCCGGGGCGTGGATCGGGAAGGCGTGCAGATCGACAAGCTCCGGGAGGTTCTCGGGCACGGCCTGCTGCATTGCTTCCCCTTCCGCTTCACTTCTCCCAGTGGGGTGTCCAGTCGCCCTCCAGCTGCATCGACATTCTGGCATCGTCGGCGATGCGCCGGGCGACGCACATCTCTCCCGCGTCCAGGCCGTAGCGAGCCGCAGCCCGCTCGAAGGCACTCCGGGCCGCCGCGGTCACCGGCAGATCGGCGTCCACGATCGCCTCGAGATCGGCCAGCAGGCCCAGGTCCTTGACGCACAGGGCGAGCGGGAACGACGGGTCGTAGTGGCCGGCGAAGATGCTGGGGGCGTCGTGGCGGGCGACGAAGCTGTCACCCACGCTGTTGAGGACGGCCTCCCACAGGGTCCGCAACTCCACGCCGTTGGCCACCCCGACAGCGAAGCCCTCCCCCAGCGCGGCCGCAGCCGCGAACCACAGCTGGTTGGTGACCAGCTTGACCACATTGCCTGCACCGAGCGAACCGCACTCGATGACTGCTCCGAGGTGCTCCAGCACCGGCCGAACCACAGCCACGGGCCCCGGCTCGCCGCCCACGAACAGCGTGAGCTCGCCCCTCCGGGCGCCGTCGACCGCGCCCGTCACCGGCGAGTCGACCACGGCCACCCCATCGGGCGCGGTCGAAGCCAGGCCGAGCACCAGTTCCCGGCTGTTGGTGGTGAGATCCACCCAAACCGACCCGGGCCCCATGGCGCCCAGCGCGCCGCCGGTGCCGGCCATCACCGCCTCGACCTCCGCCGGCCCCGGCAGCGACGTCATGAACAGGTCGGCGTCCCGCGCGCAATCTCGTGCCGACACCGCAGCCGCGGCCCCGGCGTCCGCCGCCGCCGCCAACGCAGCCGCGTCACGGTCATGGGCCGTCACCGAGCAGCCCGCTTCCACCAGCCGCCGGCACATCGGCCCGCCCATGGTGCCCAGCCCCACGAACCCGACCCCGGGCCCGCTTCCGCCCGGCCCGCGCCTCGACTGCGACGCCGTCACGGTCCGGCAACCTAGACCAGGTCGAGGGGGTAGGTGGACAGCCGCTCGTGGCCGGTCCCGGTGATGAGGATCTGCTCCTCGAGCTTGACGCCCTCGCCGCCGGACTTGGGGCCGACGAAGGCCTCGACGCACATCACCGTGCCCGGCGCCAGCACGGCGTCGTAGCCGGCGCGGCCCCAGCGCTCACGGGTGAACACCGACGGGTACTCGTCGCACAGCCCCACGCCGTGCGACAGCACCGTGTAGCAGTTGTAGTCGTCCAACGACGGGTACCAGGCGCGCTCCACGATCTCTCGCACGGAGGCGCCGGGCTGGTGCAACTCGATGTTGCGCTCGATCTGCTCGGCCGCCAGCGACCACACGTCGTGCTGGGCCGCGCTGGGTCGTCCGCCGCCGCAGAGCCAGGTGCGCGACATGTCCACGCAGGCGCCGTAGGCGCAGATCATGTCGGTGTCGAAGCCCATCAGCTCCCCGGCCCGGACCCGGCGGCTGCCGGCCTCCTGGTACCACGGGTTGGTGCGGGGCCCCGACGCCAGCAGGCGGGTCTCGATCCATTCGCCGTAACGGGCGATGTTGCCGGCGTGGAGCACCGACCACAGCGCCATCTCGGTGACGCCGGGCTCGAACGCGGCCCGCATGTCGGCGATCGCCGCCTCGCAGGCGTGGACCGCGCAGCGCATGGCCGCGATCTCCTGGGAGGACTTCACGACCCTGGCCTCCTCCATCAACTCACCGGCGTCGACCAGGTCCACGCCGCGGCGCTCCAGTGCCCGCACACCGATCATGTCCAGCCGGTCGACGGCCAGCCGCCGGTCGCCCCGGCCGTGCTCGTCGAGGAGCTCACCGATCTCGGCAGCCCAGAGGTCGGCTGTCTCGGTGGCCCGGGTCCCCGCGTAGAAGTAGATGTACGAGATGCCCGGGCGGATCTCGTCGACGACCTCGGAGTGGGTGTCGAGGAACTCGCCCTTGGAGAACTCGAAGACAACCACCGGGCCGTCGGCGGCCACGAACGCGTAGCGCACCGCGTTGTGCATGGTCCAGACCGACATGTTGGTGGTGTCGGTGGCGTAGCGGACGTTCAAGGGGTCGTACAGCAGCGCGGCGTCGCATCCCGCGGCCCGCAGCTGCGAGCGCACCCGCTCGAGCCGGTAGCGCCGGATCGCCGAACGGTCTGGCAGCCTCAGACCCGTCGCCACCCACTCCGCCTCCAGTTCCGGCCCGGGTCCCAGCGCATGCATGTTGCGGTCCCCGTGGTCGAGCAGCCAGTCCGGCGGCGCCGCGCGGGCCGCGCCGATCCTCGGGCGGTGCCGACGAGCGCTGCTCACACCCGCAGTATTGCGCCCGGACGCGAAGAGGGCGGGGTCGAAGCCCCGCCCTCTTGGCGTGTCGTTCGAGCCGCTAAGGGCTCACGCGCGTTGCAGCGCTAAGCGTCTACTGGAGCGCCGTCGGAATGGTGGTACCGGGGCACGACGGCTCCATCGGGGCGTTGCGGGCCTGGTCCAGCCATCCGTCGGCGGCGGCGCGGTTGCCCGCGATCCAGCCGGAGGCAAGCCCGGCGATGAAGTCCTCGGTGGCCGCGTCGCCGGCGGCGTTCTGCTCGACGTTGGCCAGCGACACGTCGATGACCGACAGCTGCACCGCGCAGAGCAACTCCGCGGCGTACGGGTTGGCGCTCAGCCACTCGGTGTTGGCCGTGACCTGGATGTCGGCCGCGACCCATGCCAGCTGGCATGTGTCTGCGCCCGCGGCGGCCGGGCAGGAGTCGGCGCCGATGTTGGCCTGGCCGGGCCGCTGGTCGTGGCCCTCGCCGCCCTCGATGCCGGTCGGGTTGGAGTCATCGATCACGTCCTCGGCGGCCAGCCAGTAGACGTTGTCGCCGGGGCGCAGCTGGGTGATGTAGGCGCTCGGAGTCCACGTGTAGACAATGGCGGGCTCGCCCGCGTCTGCCTTCGACACAGCTTCGGCGAACATCGCGTCGTAGCCGGCCTTGACCTGGGCGATGTTCTCCCAGCCGGAGAAGGCGATCTGGCTGTCGATGATGTTGTCACACGTCCAGCTGTCGGGGCAGCCGTAGATCTGGGCGATCCCGTCGCCGGGGTTCTGGTCCCCGGCGTCGTACGCGGCCAGGATCGCCGGGTCGTCGTTGATCTGGTCGAGATGGGTGATCCCGTGCTCGTCGGCGAAGGACTTGGTGATCAGGTAGCCCTGCAGGCCGCCCGCGATCATCTCGTTGCCGACAATGGTGAGGTGGTCACCGACCAGCGAGCCGTCCGGCAGCTCGGGCAGCCACCACGACACGTGGCCCGGGTACCAGCTGTTGACCCAGAAGTCGATGTCGCCCTGGGCCATCGACAGGTAGGCCAGCGACGGGCCGAGCTCGAGCTCGGACGGCTCGGACACCTCGTAGCCGAGCTCCTCGAGCAGCTGCTTGTAGACCTGCGCCTGGAAGTACCCCGTTGTCCAGTCGGCCCTTCCCATGGTGATCGACACGCCCTCGCCGGGTGTCATCGACATCTCTTCCATGGGCTCTTCCTCGGCCATGGGCTCTTCCTCGGCCATGGGCTCTTCCTCGGCCATCGGCTCCTCGGCTGGAGCCGCAGTGGTCGGGGTCGCTGCCGTCGTGTCGTCGTCGTCATCACCGCACGAGGCGGCGACGAGGGCGAAGACGGCGAGTAGTGCGAGCCACAGACCCGCTTGCTTCCTCTTCATGAGCTGGTTTCCCTCCTGGGTGGTTTCTCTTTCGCGCGGCGCGTTGGCGGAACCGCCGCGTGAGCCACAAGGCTACCTGACTGGAAGCGAGCAAGCCACCCCGGGGCCCGACCATGGTCCGCGGCGACGGGCGTCCGCCCTCCGGCACCGACTATCCGTCCGCGTAGACCTTCGACCGGCGGAACTCCGCGAGGATCCCCGCCGCGGTGGCCATCAGCAGCACACCGCCCATCAGGGCCAGGAACGAACCGATGCCGCTGAGGTAGTTGGGATCAGCGCTGCGCACATGGACAGCTATCCAACCGAACGCCGCGCATGCGACGCCCGCCCCAATGCCGGCCGTGATCGTGCTCCAGCGCCATTGTCGGTGCTCGTCGCGGCCCATGGCGCCCGCGGCGGGCAGCACCGTGGCCAGACCCAGCAGCCCGCCTATGAGCGTCCAGAGCCCCAAACGGGTGCCCTCGCTGCTGATGCCATCGGTGACAGCAACCTGCGACACGCTCATCTGGGCGGTCAGGGCCGAGATCTCGGCAGAGATGGGTCCCGCGTCCGCCGGGTTGTCGACGGCCCTCTGCCTCAACTCCTCGATCCTCGCCAGGGTCTCCTGGCTTATGACCTGGTCGGAACGGCGATCGAACGACCAGGCCGAGAACATGCCCACCAGGATGATGACCGCGGCGACCGTGCCCCCGATCAGGCGACCCCAGCCGATCTTGAGGCTGAGCGGATGCAGCGGCGTGTGCGGCGCCCGGCGGATCCACCTCAGCGCGCCGACGCTGGCGACCAGGCCGCCGGCGAGCGCGACCCAGACCCCCAGCCCGGTGCCCGGCGAGGACAGGTCCGACGGGGACGCCAAGACGTAGCAGGCCATCATCACCAGCAGCGCCAGAGCCCCGATGAGGGCCCCGTCGGTCGTGAGGTACCGCGGACCCCGCCCCGGCGCGAGCCAGGCCGTCACGACGGCGCCAACCACCAGGAGGCCCAGCGCGAGTGTCAGGAAACCGAACCACGAACCGCCCGAGGCCGAGAGGCCGTTGAAGGACTCGCCTGCGAGAGTCTCGTCCGTGCGCCGGCCGTAGGCGCTCATGAAGCCCGCATCCGTTGTCCAGACGAGGAACACCGAGACGACGGCGAGCAGGCCGCCGATGCCGGCTAGGACCATCCCGGGCTTCTCCTCGGCCGTGGCCGGCTCGAAGTCTCCGGCAGAGCCCGCGGGCTGCGGAGACGGGGCGTCCTCGGCGTCCTGCGCGTCCCCGGCGTCCTGCGCGTCCCCGGCGTCCTCGAGCAGCTTCTCGGGGTCGCGGCGATGGGCCCAGGCGCGCCTGATGCGCCTGAGCAGACCACCGGACCCGTCCGACTGGGGCTGCGAGAGGCGGTCCAGCACCACAGCCACCAAGAAGAACGCGAGGCCGCTGGCCGCGCCCTTCGACACGCTCTGATCGGTGATGGCCTTGAGGAGGAGCTGGCCGAGGCCGCCCGCTCCCATGATGGCGGCGATCCCGAGCATCGAGATGGCCAGCAGCAGCGTCTGGTTGATCCCGGTGGCGATGGCGGGGCGCGCCAGCGGCAGCTGCACGTCGAACAGCACCCGCCACTCGGGCGCGCCGTAGGCCCGGCTGGCCTCCACCACGTCCTCGCGCACTTGACGGATGCCCAAGTTGGTGAGGCGCACAAGGGGGGGCAGGGCGAAGACCATCGTCACCATCGTGGCCGACACCACCCCGGTCCCCCAGAAGAAGATGAACGGCAGCATGTAGACGAACGAGTGGATGACCTGCATGCCGTCGAGCACGGGTCTCACGACCCGCCAGGCCGAATCGACGCGTCCGCACAGGACGCCCAGGGGCAGTCCGACGACGACGCACAGCAGCACCGCCACACCGATGTACCCGATGGTCCTGGCCGTCTGCAGCCAGAAGTCGACTCCCAGGAGCGCGCACAGGCCGAGAGCGACCGCGGAGAAGACGCCGACCTTGACGCCGCGGACCAGGGTGCCGATCACGAAGAAGGCGAGCACCACCCACACCCACGAGAGGGGTTCCAGCACGTCGTCCACGACGAAGTCGATCAGCGCGGAGAAGGGCCACTCGATGACTCGGAGCAGCGGCTCGAGCCTCACCGCGATCCAGTCCACCGCCTGGTCCGCCCAGTTGCCGACCGGGATCCGGAACTGATCGAGAACGTCCTCGCTGAAGAATCCCGGACCCGCGGACTCGCCGCCCTGCTGCGCTAGAACGGTCACGGCCGAGACTCCTCTGCAAGCGCCGCAACCTCGTCGGCGTAGATCTTGGCCCGACCGAACTCCTTGATGACCGCGGCCGCCGCGGCCGCCAGCACGAGGCCGGCCGCCATGGCGAGGAAGGCGCCGATCCCGCTCACGTAGTCGGGGTCTGCTGAACGGACTTGAGTGAATATCCAGCCGAAGGCGACGCAGGCTGCGCCGGCGCCGATGCCCGCGGTGATGGCGCTCCAGCGCCATTGCCGGTGCTCGTCACGGCCGAGCACGCCGGCTGCGGGCAGCGCCGCGGCCAGGCCCGCCAGTCCGGCTACAAGGGTCCAGATGCCGAGACGGGCGCCCTTGCTGCTGACCCCATCGATGATGATGCGGAAGTCGGCCTTCAGCTCGTCCCTCAGCGCAGCAATCTCCAGCGAGATCACCCCCGCGTCCTCAGGATTCGCCTCGGCTCTCGCTTCGAGCTCGTCGAGTTGTGCTCGGACTGCGGGCGTCACGACCACCTCGCCGCGCTCGTCGAAGCTCCAGACGGACACCGCGCCCACGGCGAAGACGAGCACTGCGAACACCGCCGCCCCGACGGAGCCCCAGCGGATTCGGGTGCTGAGAGGACGGGCCGCGACATGGGGCGAGCGCCGGATCCACCCCACCGACCCCGCGGACGCGGCCAGCGCGCCGACCAGCGCCACCCACGGACCCGCAGGAGTGTCCGAACTCGCGGCCAGCTCGGACGGCGCGGCCAGCAGGTAGGAGGCCATCAGCACCAGGAGCGCCAGCGAGGCGATCACCGCCCCGTCGCTGGTGAGCCCGCGCGGCCCCCGGCCGGGCGAGACCCAGGTGTTGACCACCGCAGCCACGACGAACAGTCCCAGGACGAGCGCGAGCCAGCCGAACCACGAGCCACCGGAAGCCGACAGACCGTTGAAGGACTCGCCGACGAGGGACTCGTCGCTGCGGCGGCCGAAGGCGCTGAGGAACCCTGCGTCGGCGGTCCATGTGAGCAGCACGGACACCGCGGCCACCGCGCCGCCGACCGCCGCGACAACCATCGGCTTGCGCTCCGCGCTTGTGAGCGGCGCGATGGCGCCGTGATCGCTCGGCGCCTCATCCTCTGACCCCCGGTCGGCGGTCGCCGGCGTCCCGTCCGGAATCAGTGCTTCCGGCTCACGGCGGTGGGCCCAGGCCCGGCGCATGCGGCGAAGCAGGCTGCCCGAGCCCGAGGCCTCGGGCTGCGAGATGCGGTCGAACACCACGGCAACCAGGTAGAAGGCCAGACCGGCGGGCACGGCGTCGATGACGCTCTGACGGCTGATCGCGCCGAACAGCAGCCCGCCGAGGCCCTTGGCGCCCATGATCGCGGCGATGCCGAGCATCGAGATGGCCAGCAGGAGCGTCTGGTTGATCCCGGTCATGATGGCCGAGCGGGCCAGGGGAATCTGGACGTCGAACAGGACCCGCCACTCCGGGGCGCCGTAGGCCCGGCTCGCCTCCACCACATCCGCGGGCACTTGGCGGATGCCGAGGTTGGTCAGGCGCACCAGCGGCGGGATCGCGAACGCCATCGTCACAATTGTGGCCCCGACGTTGCCGGTGCCGAAGAAGTACACGAACGGAATCATGTACACGAATGCGTGGACCACCTGCATGGCGTCGAGAATCGGTCTGACGACCTGCCAGACGGAGTCCAACCGCCCGCAGGCGACGCCCAAGGGCAGCCCGATGAGCACGCACGCCAGCACCGCGACGATCACGAAGCTGATGGTCTCGATCGTCGGCCGCCAGAAGAAGTCGCCGAGGAACCCGCACAGGGCGATGGCCACGCCGGCGAAGACGCCGACTCGCAGGTTGCGCACCAGGGTGCCGACCACGAAGAACGCCGCCACCACCCCGACCCATGACATCGGCTGCAGAACGTCCTCCACGAGGCGATCGTTCAGCGTTCTGAACGGCCATTCGATGATCGCCAGCAGCCAGCCGAGGTTCGCGTTGATCCAGTCGCTCGCCTGCTCCATCCAACTGCCGAACGGCACGAGGTACAGGTCGAGGACCCTGTTGTCCATCAACCCGGCCTCGGGCAGCTCCACCTGCCCGGACCCCTGGGCCAGAACTCTCACATGAACACCTCTCGCTCGAAGTCGTCGATGAGGTGCTCGACCCGGCCCATCTCCTCCATGATGTGGCGGGGATCGAGGTTGCCGATCAAGGTTCCGGACTCGTCGCAGACAGCGATGGGCAGGCCGCGGCCGGCTGCGGCATACACCGTGTTGAGACAGTCCTCGCGCTCACAGCGATCGAAGTCGGTTCGCAGGGCCGGGCCCAGAGCGGTGGTGCCCATGCCGGCGGCCCGCATGCCGTCGTCCGCGGTGAGCAGGTGGGTCGGCGACCCGGAGTCGTCGACGACGAAGGCGCCCGACCGTCCGCCGATGCGGTTGAGGGCCTCGGCCAGGGTGGCGTCGGCAGAGACGGGCCTCGGCTCCTGCATGATCTCGTGGACCTGGATGACCCGGCCCTGGTCGACGTCCTGCACGAACTCGGCCACGTACCCGGTCGCGGGCTGGGTGAGGATCTCCTCGGGAGTCCCGATCTGCACGACGGCCCCATCCTTCATGATGCACACGCGGTCGCCGATGCGCAGCGCCTCGTTCAGGTCGTGGGTGATGAACAGGATCGTCTTGTGGAGATCGGCCTGGATCTCCATCATCTCGTCCTGCATCTGGCGTCGGATCAAGGGATCGAGCGCGCTGAAGGCCTCGTCCATGAGCAGGATGTCGGGGTCGGAAGCCAGGCCGCGGGCCAGGCCGACCCGCTGCTGCATCCCGCCGGACAGCTCCGAGGGAAAGCTCTGGGCGTATGAGCCCAGCCCGACCAGCGACAGCGCCCGCATGGCGGCGTCCTCGCGAGCCTGCTTCTCCACCCCCTGCACCTTGAGGCCGTAGCTGACGTTGTCGATCACCTTGCGGTGGGGGAACAGCGCGAAGTGCTGGAACACCATGCCCATGTACTTGCGGCGGAACACCTGCAAGTCCGATCCCTCGAGCGCTTGGACGTCGGTGCCGTCCACGATCACCGAGCCGTAGGTGATGTCGTGGAGCTTGTTGACGGTGCGGAGGGCGGTGGACTTGCCCGAACCCGACAGTCCCATCACCACGAACAGCTCGCCCTTGTTGACCGAGAAGGACACGTTGTCCAAGCCCACCACATGGCCGGTCTCGGCCTGCACCCGATTCTTGTCCATCCCGGCGCGGGCCAAGTCGAAGGCCCGGCCCCGCGGCTGGGGCCCGAAGATCTTGTAGACCTCGTCGAGGACGATGATCTCCTCGCCCATCTCTACCATGCGGCACTCCTCCCCGAGCGATCGGCCCGCTACCGTAGTACGTCCAGCCGCGGGACGCAGGCTCCTGCGCCGCGGCGACCCGACGCCGACCGGGACGCGTGTGCCACAGATGTCCGAGAATGCGACCAAGATCCATGAGCATCGGCCCATCGACGACGGGACGGCCGCGGCGCTGACCCTGTACAACACATACCTCGTGGCCGACCGCGAGCAGCAGGCTCACGAGCGCGCCCTGAGGAAGGCTGAGAAGGCGAAGGACGACGCGGCGGCGTCCGTGCGCAAGCTGAACGACCGCAAGGCCCCTGCCGCTGAGACCTCCGAGGCCGAGGCCCGCTACCGCGAGGCGGTTGAGGCGCTCCAGCGTCTGCGCGGCGGCGCCGCCCCGGCCCCCGACACCGACGACGACGAAGAAACTGAGGCCGACGCGGCGAACAGCGGCGCTGAAGACGCTGAGGACGCTGAGGACGCCGACGACGGCACGGACAGCTCGGACACCAGCGAGGTCCCGGCAACCAAGGCCGGCCACGACGGGGCCAGCGCCCCCGCCGACCACGAGCGTGCGGCCGGCGGCGGCGAAGACGCGGCCCGCCGCGGATCCGGGACCTCGGACCCCTCCGGATAAGGGCCCTGGCGGCGACCGTCGCCGCTGGCGGAGCTCTTCTTGCTCGGACCCCTCCGGATAGGGGCCCTGGGCTCAACCCCCTGCCAGCGGGCGGAGCACCCCCGCGGCAGCAGCGTCCGGCAGTGCCCCCGGCGACGCCGCGGACTCGGGGCCGGCCCCGAACTGTGCCACCAGCACCGCCAACACCCTGGCCACGTCCAGGCCGACCTGCGCGACGCTCTGCCCCAGCTGCGCGACGTCTCGGTTCAGCTGCGCGACGTCCTGGCCGAGTTGCGAGATCTTGGCGTCCTGCGCCGCGAAACGGGCGTCCATCCTCTCCTCCAAGGACGTGATCCTCCCATCCAGTCTCACGACATGGGCGTTGGTGTCGTCGATGCGGGCGCCGAGCGCGACCACAGCGTCGTCGATCTTGGCGTTGGTGTCGTCGATGCGGGCGCCGAGCGCGACCACAGCGTCGTCGATCTTGGCGTTGGTGTCGTCGATGCGGGCGCCGAAGGAGCTGAGCGTGTAGATCATCATCGTGACCACCACGGGCACCAGCCCGACGAGGGCGCCGACGAGCAGGGCTGCGGGCGACCTCTCCACGACCTTGCGCACATTGGCCCGCATCTCGCGCCGGAGTGCGCCCGCCGCCTCCGGCGACGCAGCCCCGGCCGCTGCGGCAACTGCCTCGGGGCGCGGATCGGACGGCCGCGGATCGGACGGCTGAGAGTCTGGCATCTCGTGTGTCGCTGGGGCCATCGGGACGGTCTGGGAGCGAGCGGTCGGGCTCATGGGCTGCCTCGCTTCGGCGTTCGGCATGGGCGTAAAGGCAATGACTTGCCGAGGCGCACCCGTCGAAGCCGGCGCGAAGCTTGCACCGCACAATACACGACGTGCATCGTGACTGCAATACAAATACCGGAAAAAAGGGCGGATCACGGAATGTACAGACATTCACATCCGCCGGAAGGGTCTTCCTGCGAGCTTGAAGTCCCTGCGCCGTCTCCTGGTCCGGGGAGCGGCCACCCGGCAACCCCGGCCTCAGGCTCGGGCCCCTGCTAGCGCGCCGTGCCGGTGCCCGCCGGTCCGGGCGCCAGGGTGTTCACCCGGCCCTGACGACGCAGGGCCGGGGCGGTCCTCAGGCGGAGTCGCCGGACCCGACCACCAGGCGCGAGCCCAGCAGCGCGGCGATGAACACGCCTTGCTGGAGCATCTGGTCACGGGCGCCGAAGAGGATCGAGCCGGCCGTGAGCAGCGCGAAGAACAGCACGCTCAGCGTGATGCACCCCGAGAGAGCCCGTCCTGCGCCGGCGCGGCGCCCGAGCACCCCGGCCAGCGCAGCCAGGAACAGCACGCCGAGCACCAGCTCGATGATCCCGACGACCACGGCGATTGGCTGCGCCAGCGACGCGTCCAGGTTCAGGCGCCCCAGCAGCTCGCCCTCGAGCATCCCCTTGAAGTTGGCGCCGAAGAAGTCGGTCGAATTGAAGAACTTGTCGAATCCGTTGAGAAGCCAGAACAGGCACCAGTGAAAGCTCAGCACCGCCGCCATCGACACGCTCGCATCGACCCTGGCGAGCATGCCTCTGAGCCCCGATCCGGATGAGTTCGCCGTTGGCATTGTGCCTCCCATCGATAGGCAAGTCGACGAGAGCGCATTATAGGGGCGCACCGCGCCTTCGTCCGGGCCAAGCGCACGCAACCCCAGGCTGGGTGGCCGGCCGGAGGACGCCGACGCAGCGCCTGGGCGGGGGATCAGACCTTCTTGCGGGGCGAGTCTGCGTTCTTCAGGACGCGGCCGTTGGCGTCGAGGATCCCGACCTTGGATCCGATTGAGAGCGGATTGGCGCCGAACAGGTCTTCGCGGTTGATCGCCACCCACCGGTAGCCGTCGATCTTCTTGGCCCTCTTGAAGGCGCTCTTGAGATCGCCGACTTCGGCCGCCACGACAATGAAGCCCCGCTCGGAAACGAGGTCGGCGGCGCCGGATGTGTCCGGGGACGCGCCGACAGCGGCGGCGACCGCCGCCGACAGGCCGTCATGATCGAGCCGGGCCATGTCAGCCGTCCTCGGTGAGAACTGCCACGACCGCGTTCATGGCTTCCTCGGCGTCAGGCCCGTCGGAGGTGATGCGAGCCGTGTTGCCGGCACTGGCCCCCAAGGCGAGGAGGCTCATGATGCTGGCCGCGCTGGCCGTCTTGTCGCCCACCTCGATCTGGACACCCGCATCGAATCGCGCCATCCGCTCGACCAGCTCAGCGGCCGGTCTGGCATGAAGACCATGGCTGTTGGTGATGACAACCTCCAGATACACAAGTCCCTCCAATCAGGCTCAGTCGTCGGACGGCGGAGCAGTCAGCCGATCATGGACGAAGGAGACGTCGTCCGATTGCGCGAGCCTCTCGCAGAGTTCCTCGTCCTGAAGGACTTCAGCGAGCCTTGACAGCACACGCACGTGATCGTCGCCGGCCGCGGCCAGCCCCACCACCAGGCGGGCCGTTCCCGGTCCCCAGTCGACGCCGTCGGGGTACTGGGCCACCACTATCCCGGTCGAGCGTATGGAGCCCTTGCTCTCCAGCACCCCATGGGGAAGCGCTACGCCGTTGCCCAGATAGGTCGAGACGACTTCCTCACGCTGCAACATGGCGTCGACGTACTCGGGGGACACCGAGCCTCGGGCGACCAGCAGGCCGCCGGAGAACTCAATGGCCTCGTCCCTGGATTCGGCCCGGCACCCGAGCACGATGTCGTCCGGGGTCAGGACCCTTCCGAGGCCGTCGTCGGCCACGGCATTCACAACTTCGAGACGATCGGGTCGCCCGCGGCGAGCGTGGAGACCAACTGCTTCACGGCTGGATCGTTCACGAACAGGGTGAACGGCACGATGACCGCGCCGGGAACCTTCTGCCGGGCCTGCCTGGCCAGCCCCTTGTGGACGACCACCACATCGGCGTCGCCGGTCAGCTGACCCACAGGGGTGTGAGTGACCGAGATGTCCAGCTTCGCCTTCTTGACCATGCGCTTCAGCTGGTTGGCCCCCATCAGGCTGCTTCCCATGCCCGCTTCGCAGGCGAAGGCGATGAGCTTCACTTCGTCTGCTGTCTTCGTGACTCGCTCTGTCACAACTGCCTCCCGTCGATCGTCGGTGTGGTCGGGTCTCAACACGGTACCCATTCAAGGCAGGGGTGCCGGAGCGGCGGAACACCTCCGCCGCTCCGACCTCCTGAGGTTGCGCCATTGGGGGACCAACGCAACCCCCGTGCCTGATTACGCCAAGGGGACACCCTCCATGGCGTCTCCCAGCGACGTGTCGTCGTCATCGGTGTCGTCCATCTCCTTGACTGGGAACAACCGCAGCAGGATCGTTCCGACCACGAACGCCGCAGCCGCTCCCGCGGCCATGCCCAGATACACCCCGGCTGCCGCGGCTCCATCGCTCGGCGTGAAGGTGAAGTAGGCGAAGATGCTTCCCGGGGACGGAGGCCCGGTTAGGCCCGCATCGAATATCACGAACACGATGTCGGCGATGATTCCACCTGCCCACATGGCCCCGATCATCACCGGGTTCATCAGGACGAACGGGAAGTAGACCTCGTGGATGCCGCCGAAGAAGTGGATGATGATGGCGCCCGGAGCGGACAGCTTCGCCAGACCCTTGCCGGCGAACCAGTAGGCGAGCAGCAGACCCAGACCGGGTCCGGGATTCGACTCGAGCATGTAGTAGATCGACCGGCCGCTCTCAGTCACGTCCGTGGCGCCGAGCGGCGTCAGCACGCCGTGGTTGATGGCGTTGTTGAGGAACAGCACCTTGCCGACCTCGATGGGCAGGTCCATCAACGGCAGCAGCCCGGCGTCGCTGAGGCCCTCCACCATGTCGCCGAAGCGCTCGGCGAGCCACGACATGATGGGGCCGATGACGACGTAGCCGAGCATGGCCAGGAAAAGGCCCGCGATGCCTTGGGAGAAGTTGTTGATGAGCATCTCGAACCCGGCGGGGCGCTTGTCCTCCAGGTACTTGTCGATCTCCCTCATCACCCAGCCGGCGAGCGGGCCGACGACCATGGCGCCCAGGAACTGCGGCGGATCGCCGATGACGGCGCCCTCCGCCAGCTCGAACGAGGCACCGCCGATGACACCCATCACCGCGACCGCGCCGAGGACGCCGCCCCGGTGGCCGTGGATCAGCTTGCCGCCGGTGTACGCGACGAGCAGGGGCAGCAGGTACTTGATCATCGGGCCGACCGTGTTCCCGGTGATCGCCCCCCAGTCCCAGTCGAGGCCGGTCTTCTCCAGCCAGCCGGGCGGAATGAACAGGGCGGTTATGAATCCCCATGCAATGAACGCACCGATGTTCGGTATGACCATGCTGGAGAGGAAGCCGCCGAAACGTTGAACACGCTGTAGCATGCGCGGGTCCTCCTCGCGTCGAGTGACGGCTTCAAGCTTCGCACCTCGACGCTTGGCGATGTGAGCTTTGCCTACTGCCAATACCGCACCACCGCCATACGACATTTCGGCACACAATGCAGGTGCCAGGTGCCCACCGACCGGGCGGCTCAGGCGTAACGGGCCAATCTGCCGACGTCTGTCGCCGACAACAATGGGCTGACCACCACGACCGGCATCTTGTTGTCCACCAGGGGAACCGTGGAGATCACTAGGTCGAACTCGCCGTGGGCGAGCTCCTCGTAGCCCCTCTCCGAGAGAACCTCGACGAGATCGAGTTCCGGGAACTCGGCCTGGATCCGGGACACCAGGACCCAGACGGTCGCCATCCCGCTCGGACACACGATCAGGGCGCGACGCCGGGGTCTCAGACGGGCACGCTCCATCGCGCCGGACAGGTACATCGTGATGAAGCCGATCTCGTCCTCAACGACCGGCAGCTGCATCGCCGACTCGATCACCGCGCCGACCTCCACCGCGACGTCGTAGACGTCGGGATAGCGCTCACGCACCTCGTGCAGGAGCGGGTTGTGGACCGGCAGGCCGTAGCGCAGGCGGACGCCGAGCCGCTCCAGGTGCGCCGCCAGACCGCGCCGGAGCTCCAAGTCCTCGCGGAGCGCGGCATGCAGATGCTCGCCCGCGAATCCCATGATCCGATCGAGCAGATCCGCGCTGATGGAGGCCGAGTCCGACCTCACGGTGTCGAGCGAGTCAAGACCGAGGAGATACTCGGTGACCGCCGCAACCTCGGGAGCGGGCAGGAACGCCCCGACGAGGCTCTCGAGGCCGGGAACGATGTCGGCGACGCTTGCGGCGATGGGATGGTCCATCACCGATCGGTGCAGGCCGGCTTCGACGGCCACGCTGTGCCCTTCGCGGGTCCTCGCCACCGACACCGCCAGGAACAGCGCGAACACCAGGTCGCTGCGGCCCGATGTGAGGGTCTGGCCCAGGGCGCTCGAGCGCACGATCGCCGCCGTGTCCCGCAGCGGCAGCGTGAAGATCCGCTCTCGCAGCCCCACTGGAACGCGGACGTTCGCCGTCGACCGCGCCGCTGCGTCGTCTGCCAGTTGAAGCAGCAGCACCTCCTCGGGGATGGCCTCGAGAATGAGTTGCACGATGACTTGCCGGATGCGGCGCTCGGTTCCGACAACGGTTATTCCCTTCCCGGGTCGGCGCACCAGAGGCAGCCCCTTGCGCTCCAGCCATGGCTCGCCCGCCCGCAGATCGCGGCGCGCCGATGTCTTCGACACCTGGAGTTCGCGGTGGAGCTGATCGAGGGACACCACCGAAGGCGCGGACCAGAGCAGCGCGGCGAGAAGGATGCGCATCCGCTCCTCGGGGGCGTAGACCCTGGGCGCATCGGAGAGGGGCGGGAGATCGGCGGTGATCCGGGCCCGGATATCGGGCGGCCCCTCGACCACCAGGCCCAAGCCCCGCTTTCGCACCAGTTCGGCGCCGCAGGAACGCAGGTACCGATCGATGTGGTCCAAGCGATACCGGACCACTCGTTCGCTCAGCCCCAGGTCGGCGGCCACCGACGCGGTGCTTCTCGGCTGCTCCTGGTCGAGGAGCCACCGAGTTATCCGGAGCACGCGGGTGTCGAGCGAGGCGGTCACGTCCGGCCCAGTGCGTCCCGGACGATGCGTCGAACGTCGCCGGCCGTCGGCGCGCTCAGGGCCGCCTCCACCATCGGGCCTGTCCCGGCCCGATCCAGCGAGTCGACCACCGACTTGATGATGTTGACGAACCGGGCGCTCACCGAGAGCTTGTCGACGCCCATGGCAGTGAGCACTGCCGCGCCCAGAGGATCGGCCGCCAGGAGACCGCAGACAGAGACGCTGATGCCGTGACGCCGGGCGGCTGCCACGGTGCGCTCGCAGAGGGCGAGCACGGCGGGGTGGAGCGCATCCTGGAGGTTGTCGAGCGCTCCGTTCGTGCGGTCTGCTGCCATCGCGTACTGGGTGAGGTCGTTCGTCCCGATCGAGAAGAAGTCGACGTGCGGGGCCACCGCCGCGGCCGTCAGGGCCACCGACGGGACCTCGACCATCACCCCGATCGGCGGCACGGCATGGGGGACACCCTCCGCTTCGAGGCTCGCCGCCGCTTGCTCGACCCGGCCGCGCAGATCGATGACTTCCTCGACGGTGGAGACCATGGGGAGCATCATCTGCACGTCACCGGTTCCGGCAGCCCGCAGGATGGCGCGCACCTGGGTGTCGAATACCTCCGGGCATCGGCTGTACAGGCGCGCGCCCCGCACGCCGAGGAATGGGTTCTCCTCCGTCTCGACCTCCAGGTACGGCGCCGGCTTGTCCCCGCCGATGTCGAACGTCCGTACAACCACCGGCTCACTGAAGGACGATCCGGCGAGCGAGTAGAAGTCCACCTGTTCCTGCTCCGTGGGCGCCTCGGTGCGGTCGAGGAACAAGAACTCGGTGCGAAGCAACCCGATGCCCTCTGCGCCCGCTTCGACGGCGCGAGCGATGTCCTCGCTGGACCCGACATTGGCCGACACCCCGATCGGCCGTCCGCCGAAGGACACGCCTATCCCCCGGAACCGCTCGGCCGCGGCCGTCTCCGCCTCGGCCGCGGCCCGGCGGGCCCGGAAGTCCGCGGCCGTGCTCTCGCTCGGGTGAATGACCACATCGCCTGTGGATCCGTCCAGTGCGACCTGCTCGCCCGGGCTCACACCGGCGACTACGCCGCTGGCGCCCACCACGGCGGCGACGCCCAGCGAGCGGGCGATGATGGCCACGTGGCTGGTCGGGCCGCCGGCCTCGGTGACGAACCCGAGCACGAGCTCGGGATCGAGGACGGCGGTGTCGGCCGCGGTCAACGACCTCGCCACCAAGACGGATGGAACCCCGATCAGCCGCGGGTCGGGCGAGTCGACGCCGGCGAGGCGCCGGCGGATCCGATCGATAACCTCGCTCACGTCCTGCGCTCGCTGTGCCATGTAGGGGTCGTCGATGGAGGCGAAGAGGCCGCTGATCTCCTCATCGACTCTCCTCAGCGCGGCATCCAGGCTCATCCCGTCGTCGAGGGCGGCGCTCACCGCGTCGACAAGCATCGGATCGCGCGCCATCAGGGCCTGGGCCTCGAGGACGTCGCCGGCCTCGGCCCGTCCCGCGGATCGGGCCGCCTCGCACATCGACTGGAGCTCTCGGCTCGCCTCGGCCACCGCGGCCGTGAACGCCGCCTGCGGATCGGCGCTGTCGATCACCGTCACCTCTTGATCGTCGATCACCATCGCGGGCCCCAGCGCGACTCCGGCTGACGCGGGGGTGCCGGCGACACGGAGTTCGGGGCGCTCGGTCACTGCTCGTCCAAACGCGCGGTCAGGGCGTCGTAGAGGCAGGCGCCCGACACCAAGGTGACGCTGGCCGTCGCCGAGAAGGCGGCCACGCTTATCGCGATGGTCAAGGGCGAGGCCCCGTAGCCGAGCGGAAGGGCGGACACGAAGTTGAACAGGATAAAGAGTGTGAGGATGGCGAACAGCGCCATCCTGCGCTTGTGGCCGAGCCTCACGCTCGTCCCGAGCGCCCGGAGGCCGCCCTTGGCGGCCCGGTCGGCAACGACATATCCGTGGAAGCCGTAGAACAGGAAGGCGAGAATCGACGGCAGGCCGAACAGGTAGCGCAGACCGAGCATCACCGCGGCCCAGAACCAGAAGGCGCACACGAATTGAGCGGAGAAGAGGGAGCTCTCGCGCCACGGTCCACCGAGGTCGACCGGCCTCGCCCGGAAGGCGTCGATCGCGTACGCGTACCAGGGCGCAGAGACTGTTCCGGCCAGCACGAGTCCCACGAGATCGAGGACGACCGACGCGATCTCCTGACCGTCGTCGAGCGCCCGATCCGCCAGCAACCGGAAGACGCCGTAGGTGGCGAAGGTGGCCAGGGCGCCCATTGTCAGCGGGCCGACGTTCCGGATGTAGCCGGTCCACCCCTCACGGAACATGGCGGAGATGCGCACAGGGAACGCCTCAGTCATGAGAGTCCCCCCACACGCCGATGCTGACCGGGGTCCGCAGTCACCTGCACGGCCCGCCGGTCACCGTCGGTGACCGCCTGCGCCAGCGTGTCCGTTGACTGGACCGCGGCCCTCGCCCACGCCAGGCCCTCAGCCAGCGCGGCAGCGCCGCGGCCGCCGGCCGACAAGAATCCTGCCAGCAACGCGTCGCCGGCCCCCACCGTGTTGCGTACCTCGGTCATCGGGGCCGGCCCGTAGCAGACGTCCTCGGCCAGAAGCACTGCTCCGCGCGGTCCCATGCTGACGAGCACCGAGCGCCAGCCGCCTCGACGGAGCTTGCCGGCCGCGTCGATCACCTCGCTGAGGGTGCCGAGGCGGCGACCGATCACGCCGGCCAACTCCGCGAGGTTCGGCTTGACCAGGGCGCACGGTGTGCCGATCAGGGCGTCGAGCGCCGCGCCGCTGGTGTCGACCACCAGCTTGCGGTCGGCATCGGGCAGCGCGGTGGCCAACCGCGCGTAGAGGTCGGTCGGCGAGCCCGGCGGCAGGCTGCCGCCGGCAATGAGCCAGTCGGAATCGGGGGGCGCGCCCCCCCCCCCCCCCCCCAGAAAAACCCCCCCCCCCACCCCCAAATAACCCCCCCGGGGAATTTTATTGGTAGGAGGGCCCCCGGGGGAGACCCCGCGGGATAACCCCCCCCGG
>JAPPLH010000053.1:0-67552 GCA_028819505.1 Acidimicrobiaceae bacterium | reverse complement strand
GGCGCCGGGGGGCGGGGGGGGCCCCACCGGGGGTTTGTGGGGGGGGGGCCCGCGCGGGGCCGGGCCCCCCCCTAAATGCCGCCGGGCGGCCGGGGCGCCCCCCCCCCCGCCCCCCGACACGAGATCCTCCGCCTCCGAGGCACTCATTTCGGGCCCGGGCTCATTGATCTGCGTCGTCGTCCCGCCTGGCTCGACGAGCGTGAAGCACGCCCGGATGGTGCCGCGGATCGGGACCGCTCGGGCGCAGGTGCCCTCGGCGGCCAATGAAGCGACGAAGGCCTCGGCATCGTCGGCGTTGGCGGGGATGACGGCTCGAGCCGCGTGCCCGTTGCGGCTGAGTGCCCGTGCGACGTTCACACCCTTTCCCGAGCATTCGACGCGGGCCTGAGACGCTCGGATCACCCCGCCCCGCTCAAGCTGGTCGACCACGAGTGTGCGGTCGAAGCTCGGATTGGGCGTCAGCGTGGTGATCACTGTTCGGCCGTAGCTGCATAGGTCTCGATGAGGGTCCGCTCGGCCGCGGGGGTCCACTGGCCCCGCTCGCCGAGAGCCTGCCCGATATCGGGATACTGCACGGCCAGTTCGTCGAGTCCGAGCAACGGAACCCCGGTGACCTGAGGGAAGATGACGACCTTGCCGGCGAACCGGCCCTCGAGGACTGCCTGCATGCCGTCTCGACCGGCCTCGATCCCGCCGACGGCGGCCAGATTCAAGTCCGGCGACAGCGTGCCTCCCACCGCCTTGTTCAGTACCAGCGCCTGGTCTTCGATGGTCGAGCCCGACGTGCCCGTGTACTGGGCGCTCCCCAGGTACACCTTGCTCATGTCCAGTGGCCCCATCGTGCCGTTGGCCACCCCGGCGAAGAACACGAGCATCCCGTCGCACCGCATGAGGCTCGCCGCGTCGGCCATGACGGAGGCCACCGGGACGGTGACGACCACGTCGTCCGCCCCTGCGCCGCCGGTGAGGCGGGCCACGGTCTCTTCCAGTCCGGTGTTGGAAGCCGCAGGGTTGATCAGCACGAGCTCTCGACCGGCACGCTCGGCTAGGGCGCTCAGGGAGTCCTCCAGGGCCTGTAGTCGCTCCGTGTCGGGGTCGACGCCGACAACGACGGACGGGCCGTCGAGCTTCTCGATGGCCCGCTGCACATGCATCTGGCCCATCGGTCCGCCGGCCCCCACGAACACGGCCACACCGCCGGGGCGCAGATCGCAACGGTTGCGCTGCTCGCCGTAGGCCGCGGCGACATCCGGGCCTCGGGTGCCGACGTAAGCGGTGTAGTCGTAGTGCAGCCGGCCGAAATCGATGCTCGAGTGCCCGTCCAGGGGGTGCTCGCCGACCAGATTGAGGGTGCCGCGGAAAGCGATGCACCGGGCCGCCTCGGTCACTTGCTCGCTCGACGCGGGGTCCAGGACGATGATGTCGTCGAACCCGCGACCGCCGGTCGTCTCATCGGCGAGAGCGCCGTAGCCGGACGGCGTCACTCCATCGGCGACCGACAACTCCGTCTGCGGGCCTACTGCATTGATTGCCAGAGAACTGACACTCGTCGACAGGTCGGTGAGCACCACACGCCCGACACCACGAAGCGATCGGCCGAAGTCATAGGGGCGCGTGTCCTCGGTGTGGCCGACGATCCAGACCGTGCCACCGTCCAGGGGCCACAGGCGGCGACGCTGCGTGTAGGCGGCCTCGACACAGGCCCAAGGCTCCGAAAGGGCGGCCGCGGCGTAGCCGAGCCCGTCGTCGACCGGTATGACGTAGGCGCCGTCGTCCGCGGCGAGGATCTCCGGGCCGATGAGGTGGCACTGGATCAGGCCGCCACCGATCGTGTAGCCGTACGCCGTGCTCCGGCCGTCTACGTAGATGTCGGGCTGGATCGCCAGCCTGTCCCCTTTGGCGTAGGTCGACTTGAGATCGTCCCCGACCTGGATCACCGTGACTGTGGCCTCATGGCCGAGGCGGATCGGATCGGCGGAGAGGTCGCGTCCGTAGAGCTTGGGATGGTCCCCGCCGAGCCGGATGAGCTTCACGTCCGAGAAGCACAGCCCCACCGCATCGACGCGCACCAGCATCTGGTCGGCGGCAGGACCAGGAATCTCGGCCGGCTCGGGGCGACCGTCTCGGCCGATGCTCTCGACGCCGACGCCGTAGGTGTTCCAAGCCAGGTTGGGTTCGGGGAGCGGTGTGTCCCCCTGGCGGTACCGGTCGAATGTCCACTCGGCGCTTGCGGTCAAGGCCGAACCCCCCCCCCTGCGGGAGATCGCCCTCGCGTTCCCGCTCATGAAATCGTCGGCTCCGCCGGAGTTGGCCACAACTCGCAGATTGGCCGAAGGCACTTAAGCCAATCCAGTCATCAAGTCCAATCTTGTCATATCTCTGGTTGCTAGGTTTCTGGTTGGCGCCACTAGGGCACCGCGGGGTCGCCGCGGGGTCGCCGGTAGCCTGATCGGCCATGACTGAAGGCGGCGGCAGGCCGTATCCCGAGGTCGGCAGCCCCGATTTCCCGGCCGTCGAGCGCGGGGTGCTGGCCCGGTGGAAGGACGAGGGGACCTTCGAGCGGTCGGTGAGAGCGCGGCCTGCAGAGCGGGACTGGGTCTTCTACGACGGCCCGCCCTTCGCCAACGGGCTCCCCCACCACGGCCACCTCCTCACCGGCTACGTCAAGGACGTCGTGCCCCGGTACCAGACCATGCGGGGCAACCGGGTTGACCGGCGCTTCGGTTGGGACTGCCACGGGTTGCCGGCCGAGATGGAGACCGAGCGCGAGCTGGGGGTGGCCGGCCGGGCCGCCGTCCAGTCCTTCGGCATAGCCGAGTTCAACCAGCGCTGCCGCCAGTCCGTTGTCCGCTACACGCAGGAGTGGGAGGACACGGTCACCCGCCAGGCCCGCTGGGTCGACTTCGGCAACGACTACAAGACCATGGACCTGACCTACATGGAGTCGGTCATGTGGGCCTTCGCCCAGCTCCACCGCAAGGGTCTGGTGTACGAGGCGTACCGGGTGATGCCCTACTCGTGGGGGGCCGAGACCCCTCTGTCGAACTTCGAGATCCGCCTCGACGACGCCACCCGGCCCCGCCAGGATCCCGCCATCACCGTGGCCTTCGACCTGGTGCCGGCGCCCGGCGATCCCGGGCCGATGCGCATGCTGGCCTGGACCACCACGCCATGGACGCTGCCGTCGAACCTGGTGCTGGCGGTGGGCGGTGACATCTCCTACGCAGTGATGGAGGAAGGCGGCATCCACTACGTGCTGGCCGCCGACAGGGTGGCCGCCTACGACGCCCAGCTGTCGCAGGCCCGCCTCGTCGGAACCGTACGCGGCGCCGAACTGGTGGGCCGCAGCTACGTCCCGCTGTTCGACTTCTTCGCCCACCGCACCGAGGCCTTCCGGGTGCTGGCCGGCGACTTCGTCGACACCGCCGAGGGCACCGGCATCGTGCATGCAGCCCCCGGCTTCGGGGCCGAGGACCAGGAAATATGCGAGGCCAACGGCATCGCCATCGCCGACGCCGTGCCGGTCGACGACCGGGGACGGTTCACCGAGCCGGTGTCGGACTGGGCCGGCGTCAACGTGTTCGAGGCCAACGCCGGGATCATCCGCCGTCTCAAGGACGCGGGCCGCATCGTCCGCCACGACAGCTACGAGCACAACTACCCGTACTGCTGGCGCACCGACACCCCCGTCATCTACCGGGCCATCAACAGCTGGTACGTGGAGGTGACCGCCATCCGGGACCGGCTGGTGGAGCTCAACCGGCAGATCAACTGGGTGCCGGACCACGTGCGCGACGGCCGGTTCGGCATGTGGCTCGAAGGCGCCCGCGACTGGTCGATCAGCCGCAACCGTTTCTGGGGCTCGCCCATCCCGGTGTGGCGCAGCGACGACCCCGCATACCCGCGGATCGACGTGTACGGCTCGCTCGACGAGCTCGAGCGCGACTTCGGGGTGCGCCCCGACGACCTGCACCGGCCCTTCATCGACGCGCTGACCCGCCCCAACCCCGACGACCCCACCGGACGGTCGACTATGCGGCGGGTGCCCGAGGTGCTCGACTGCTGGTTCGAGTCGGGGTCGATGCCCTTCGCGCAGGTGCACTACCCCTTCGAGAACACCGAGTGGTTCGAGAGCCACTTCCCGGCCGACTTCATCGTGGAGTACATCAACCAGACCCGGGGCTGGTTCTACACGCTGCACGTGCTGGCCGGGGCGCTGTTCGACCGGCCCGCCTTCTCCAACGTGATCTGCCACGGCATCCTGCTGGCCGCCGACGGCGCCAAGCTCTCCAAGAAGCTGCGCAACTACACCGAGCCCACCGACATCTTCGAGAACCAGGGCGCCGACGCGCTGCGCTGGTACCTGATGGCGGCCAACATCGTGCGGGGCGGCGACCTGCGCATCAACGACGACGGCATCGACGAGGTCACCCGCCAGATCCTGCTGCCCGTCTGGAACGCATATTCGTTCTTCACGATGTACGCCAACGCCGAGGGCTACACCGCCCAGCGGAGCACCGGCAGCGGCGACGTGCTCGACCGGTATGTCCTGGCCCGCACCCGCACGCTGGTGGAACGGGTCGCCGAGCGGATGGACGCCTACGACCTGCCCGGGGGCGCAGCCGAGATCGCGGCCTTCATCGATGCCCTGAACAACTGGTACATCCGCCGGTCCCGGGACCGCTTCTGGAACGCGGGCGGCGCCGACACCGACCGGGCCGCCTTCGACACCCTCCATGTGGTGCTCACCACCCTGACCAGGGTGGCCGCGCCTTTCCTGCCCATGGTCGCCGAGGAGATCCACGGCGGGCTCGCCGGCGGCGCCTCGGTGCATCTGGCCGACTGGCCCGACCCCGACGCCGAGGGGCTGCCCGCCGACGACGCGCTGGTTGCTCGCATGGAGCGGCTGCGCGACGCGGCCTCAGCTGCGCTGCGGGTGCGCGAGGACGCCGGGCTGCGGGTGCGCCTGCCCCTGGCCCGAGCCACTGTGGCCGGTGACGGTGCCGAGGACCTGGCCCCGCTGGCCGACCTGCTGGCCGACGAAATCAACGTCAAGTCGGTGGTGCTGACCGACGACCTCGCGGCGCACGCCTCCCTGGCGCTGCGGCCCAACGGCGCCGTGCTCGGGCCCCGTCTCGGAGGTTCCGTGCAGGAGGTTTTCAGGGCGGCCCGCTCCGGCGACTGGACCCGCAACGACGACGGCACCGTGACCGCGGCCGGCCACGAGCTGGAGGCGGGCAGCTTCGAGTTGGCCGTAGAGGCGTCGGAGGGCGGCGCGGCCGCCGGGCTGCAGTCCGGTGACGCGGTGGTCGTGCTCGACACCGCGGTCACCCCTGAGCTGGAGGCCGAGGGCTGGGCCCGCGACGCGGTGCGGGTCATCCAGGACTGCCGGCGCATCGACGGCTACGTGGTGACCGACCGCATCCAGGTGTCGCTGGCACTGGCCACGGCCGAGCAGGCCGCGGCGGTCGAGCAGTGGCGCGACTACGTGGCCGAGCAGGTGCTGGCCACCGACTTCGAGGTCGCCGCGCTCGGTGAAGGCGACGCGGCCGGAGCAGCCGGGTCAACCGCGACGAGCCGCTGGCTGGCGGGCTTCGTCGCCCATGACGTCACCATCGACGGCCAGCAGGCCCGCTGCGACCTGGCTCCCAGTTCTACCAAGGCGCGTCAACCCGGCGACAGCACCCGCCAACGCTGAACTCCGACAGGGTCGCCGGCGCTCTCTGCTACAGGAGCAACCAACTCAGGTCGAGCGCATGTGCATCACGAAATCGCCAGCAGCCCTCGCGAAGCTGACGATGCGCTTGAGGGCTCTACGGGTCGTCTTGGATCCTTGTGGACGGTGCCGTGCTGCTGGGCCCCACCACGCAGGATCGCCTCGACGCGCTCTACGGGTCGTCTTGGATCCTTGTGGACGGTGCCCCCTGATGGGCTTCCGCCTAGCAGCTAGTCCCCTACCCGTAGCCGCCCCGGCGTCCGGGACCGGCAGCGTTGTAAGACTGGGTATAGTCACTGTATGACGATGTTGACCTGCAGAATGGCAGACGCTGAAGCCAGCCGGGTGCGGGAAGAGGCCGACGCGTTAGGAGTCTCGGTGTCGCACATGATCCGCGAGGCGCTGCGGCGGTATCTAAACGCCGTGGCGGCCGAGCGCGACGCGGAGGTGTACGCGAGGTCGCCGCTCCGTCCCGACGAACTCGAGCTCATGGCCATTCAGAGCTTCCCGGCCGCTGAGGACTGGTCCGACTGGGCCGATGCGTCGGGGTGAGATTTGGTTCGCGGCGGTGCCGGGCGGCGACAGGCCGGTGCTCGTGCTCACACGCGATCCTGTGGCCGACCGCATCGATTCGGTGGTCGTCGCCGCGCTGACGCGCACGCGCCGAGGCTTGGTCTCAGAGCTGCCGCTCACCGCGTGCCGCGACGGCGTCCCCTCCGACAGCGTGGTCAACTTCGACACCATTCTCACAGTGGACCGCGGCGTCTTCCGGCGACGCGTCACCCAGCTGAGCGAGGCGCGATTGGAAGAGGCGTGCCAAGCGCTGAGGGCCGCGACAGGCTGCTGACTCAGCTGCCTTCTAGGCGGCGGCCGCCCTCTACCAGGTTGATCTCCCATATCACCTTGTCGAGGGCGTCGGCCGAGGTGATGGTGGGGAAGCGCAACGGATGCTCGTCGGTCACGCAGGTTGGCAGCGGCGACAGGATCGTCCACGGCGTGGGGTGGGCGAACTGCACCACCGAGTAGCGGTCGCCGGTCTGGCCCTCGGCGGCTACCACCCGGTGGATCCCGGCGCCGATCACGCCGTTGGTGAGGTGCTCCAGCATCATGCCGGTGTTGATGATGGCGCTTCCCTCCGGCGGGACGGCGTCGACCCAGCCGTCGCCGGTGCGCACCTGAAGGCCGGGCGCGGTGGCCCTCGGAAGCATGGTGACGAGGTTGATGTCGCCGTGCTCGGCCGCCCACATGAAGCCGTCTGACGGCGCGGTCTCCATGCGCGGGTAGTGGATCGCCCGGGTCAGGGTCGCGCCGTGCTCGAGCATGACGTCGAAGAACTCCTCGTGGATGCCCAGACCGACCGCGATCACCCGCAGCACCCTGCGCTGGACGTCGAGCACGGAGGCGTGGAATGAGAGCAGCAGCTCGGTGACGCCCGGCAGGTCGTCCTCGGGCAGGGTGGGCGGCCCGTAGCGGTGGGGATACCGCTGGCGCAGCGGATGGCCCGGCGGCGCCGGCTCGCCCCAGTTGAGCATCTCCTTGAGGTCGGGGATGTCGGAGACGGCGGCCGTCTCGGTCATCATCGGCGTGTAGCCGGTCTGGCCGCGGGACCCGGCCACGATGTAGCGGTCCTTGCGCTCCTGGGGAAGGCCGAAGAATGCCTCCAGCTGCCCGTAGGCCTCGTCGATCACGCCCGGGCCCAGGTCGTGGGCCACGTAGACGAAGCCGGTGGCCAGGCTGCGCATCACGCCCTCCACCACCGCGGCCCGCTCGGCCCCGCCGCCCCGCTCGAAGGCCGCCAGATCGACGTCGAGAATGTCCATGCGGCCACGCTAGCCGCCTGCCGCGATCAAGAAGTCCTGCTCAGAGGGGGTGCCACCGGAGCGATTTGACACGCGTGTAGTTACGATGCTGTAATCTGTGTTCCGAAGTTGTGACCGGTCTTGAGCGGGGTTCGCAACTGGCGGGGCACTTGACGACGGGCAAGAGGAGGGCACCGACGTGACTATGACCCAGGACCGGCTGACCTCGGTCGCCGACGCGCCACCGGCTGTCCCGGCGCCCACCACGATGCAGGTCCGCAAGCGCAACGGCAACCTCGAGCCCGTCGACGTGAACAAGATCGTCAACGCGGTGGCCCGGGCGGCCGAGGGCCTGCTCGGCGTCGATCCGCTGACGGTCAGCACCCGCACGATCGCCGCCCTCGCCGACGGGGCCACCAGCCGCGAGCTCGACGAGCTGAGCATCCGCACCGCGGCCGGTCTCATCGTGGAGGAGCCCAACTACTCGAAGCTCGCGGCCCGCATGCTGGCCACCTACATCGACAAGGAAGTCCGCAACCAGAACATCCCGTGGTTCTCCGAGGCCACGGAGACCGGACACCGGCTCGGGCTGATCGGCGACGAGACCGCGGAGTTCGTGCGGGCGCACTCCCCGGCGCTGAACGCTGCCATCGACTCCGGCCGGGACCGCAACTTCGAGTTCTTCGGGCTGCGCACCGTCTACGACCGCTACCTGCTGCGCCATCCCGACACCCGGCTGGTGATCGAGACCCCGCAGTACTTCATGCTCCGCGTGGCATGCGGGCTGAGCACGAGCCCCGACGAGGCCGTCGCGTTCTACGACCTGATCTCGTCGCTGGCCTACCTGCCGTCGAGCCCCACCCTGTTCAACTCGGGCACGATGCACCCGCAGATGTCGAGCTGCTACCTGCTCGACTCCCCCACCGACTCCCTGGAGGGCATCTACCGGCGCTACACCGACATCGCCCGCCTCTCGAAGTACGCGGGGGGCATCGGGGTCGGCTGGCACCGGGTCCGCTCCAAGGGATCGCTGATCCGGGGGACCAACGGGCTGTCCAACGGCATCGTGCCGTGGCTCAAGACCCTCGACTCCTCGGTGGCCGCCGTCAACCAGGGCGGCCGGCGCAAGGGCGCGGCCTGCGTCTACCTCGAGACCTGGCACGCCGACGTCGAGCAGTTCCTGGAGCTGCGCGACAACACCGGCGACCACGCCCGCCGCACCCACAACATCAACCTCGCCAACTGGGTGCCGGACCTGTTCATGGAGCGCGTGGAGCTGGACTGGCGGTGGAGCCTGTTCGACCCCAAGAAGGTGCCTGAACTCACCGACACCTACGGAGAGGAGTTCCGGGCCATCTACGAGCAGGCCGAGGCCGACGGGCTCTACGAGCAGCAGGTCTCGGCCCGCCAGCTCTACACCCGGATGATGCGGACCCTGGCCGAGACCGGCAACGGCTGGATGACGTTCAAGGATGCCGCCAACGCCAAGTGCAACCAGACGGGCCCCGGTCCCGGCGGCGACGCCAACGCCCGCGACCGGGTCGTGCATCTGTCGAACCTGTGCACCGAGATCATCGAGGTGACCAGCGCCGACGAGACCGCGGTGTGCAACCTGGGATCGGTCAACCTCGGCGCCTTCGTCCAGCGGGCGACGGCCTCCAACGGCAGCGCTCCGGCGCGCTTCGACTTCGAGCGGCTCGGCGAGGTGGTGCGGCTGGTGGTCGGCTTCCTCGACCGCGTCATCGACATCAACTACTACCCGACTGGCGAGTCGGAGGCCTCCAACCGGCGCTGGCGACCGGTGGGCCTGGGCCTCATGGGCCTGCAAGACGTGTTCTTCAAGCTGGGCCTGGCCTTCGACTCCGCCGAGGCCCGCAGCCTCAGCCGCCGCATCTCCGAGGAGATCTACTTCAACGCCCTGTGGGCGTCCACCGACCTGGCCGAGGCCGGCGGGCCCCATCCCGGCTTCGCCGACACACGGGCCTCGGCCGGAGAGCTCCAGTTCGACCTCTGGAGCGCCGAGCCGTCCGACCCGGACCGCTGGGGTCCGCTGCGCGAGCGGATCGCCACCCACGGGCTTCGCAACTCGCTGCTCGTCGCGATCGCCCCGACCGCCACCATCGCGGCCATCGCCGGCTGCTACGAGTGCATCGAGCCCCAAGTGTCGAACCTGTTCAAGCGCGAGACCCTCTCGGGCGAATTCATGCAGGTGAACCGGTACCTGGTGGCCGAGCTGAAGGCACGGGGCCTGTGGGACGACAGGATGATCGCCGACGTCAAGAAGGCCGAGGGCTCCATCCAGCAGATCGAGCGCATACCGGAGGACCTGCGGGCCGTCTACCGCACCGCGTGGGAGATACCGCAGCGCTCCCTCATCGAGATGGCCGCGGACCGGGGCGCCTTCATCGACCAGAGCCAGTCGCTCAACCTCTTCATGGAGGCCCCGACCATCGGCAAGCTGTCGTCGATGTACATGCACGCCTGGAAGCAGGGCCTCAAGACCACCTACTACCTGCGCTCGAGGCCGAAGACGCGGATCAACCAGACCACCACCAACGGCTCTGCGCCCACCGGCGCCGAGGCCGCTGCGGCCTGCTCCCTGGAGAACCCCGAGACCTGCGAGGCGTGCGACTGATGGCCATCACCGACATCTCCGTCGATCATCCGGATCTCCCGGGCCGGGACTCGGCCGTCCCCGCCCCTCCCGCAGGCTTCCAGCCTGAACCGGAGGCCGAGCCCCGGCCCGGGCAGCCCACGCCGGACGCCGCCGGCCGGCCCAACATCCTGGACCCGGGCTTCGACCTGACCCTGCGCCCGATGCGCTACCCGCAGTTCTTCGAGATGTACCGCGACGCGATCAAGAACACCTGGACGGTCGACGAGATCGACTTCTCCGACGACCTGGTCGACCTGGACCGCAAGCTCATGCCGGCCGAGAAGCACCTGATACGCCGGCTGGTGGCCTTCTTCGCCACCGGCGACTCGATCGTGGCCAACAACCTCGTCCTGAACCTCTACGAGCACATCAACGCGCCCGAGGCCCGCATGTACCTGTCGCGCCAGCTCTTCGAGGAGGCGCTGCACGTGCAGTTCTACCTGAACCTGCTCGACAACTACATTCCCGAGCACGACGAGCGGGCCGAGGCGTTCGCCGCCATCGAGAACATCCCGTCGATCAGGGCCAAGGCCGAGTTCTGCTTCAAGTGGATGGACTCGGTCGGCGACGGGCCGCTGCGCACCGCGGAGGACCGGCGCCGCTTCCTGATGAACCTGGTCTGCTTCGCGGCCTGCATCGAGGGCCTGTTCTTCTTCGCCGCGTTCGCCTACGTGTACTTCCTGCGGTCCAAGGGCCTGCTCAACGGGCTGGCGGCCGGCACGAACTGGGTGTTCCGCGACGAATCCATGCACATGAACTTCGCCTTCGAGGTGATCCGCACCGTGCGCGCCGAGGAGCCCGAACTGTTCGACGAGGATCTGGGCCGCCGGATCAGCGACATGCTGGCCGAGGCGGTGGACGCCGAGCTCCAGTTCGCGGCGGACCTGCTGGGCGAGGGCGTGCCCGGCATGTCGGTGGCCGACACCCGCTCCTACCTCGAGTACGTGGCCGACCAGCGCCTGATGCAGCTCGGCCTGCGGAGGCGCTTCGGCAGCCGCAACCCGTTCTCGTTCATGGAGCTGCAGGACGTGCAGGAGCTCTCCAACTTCTTCGAGCGCACCGTGTCCGCCTACCAGGTGGGCGTGGAGGGCGAGGTCTCCTTCGACGAGGACTTCTGAGGCTCGTCGGGCCGGCTGCGGGGGATTGCGGCTCTTGGCGCCGGCCGGGACTGTCCGAGACGGCCCGCCATGTGATACACAAGGCCCCATGCTGAGATTCGCAGAGGAGATCGTCCTGCTGACACTGCGGGACGACGACGGCAAGTTCGAGCCGGTGCCGGTCATGTCGATGCAGCACGCGCTGGCCGCGGCCGTGCTGATGGACCTGGCCCTGGAGAACCGGATCGACACCGATCCCGAGAACCTCGTCCTGATCGACGCCACGCCGGTGGGCGACAGCCTGCTCGACCCGACGCTGGAGAAGATCGCGGCCGGCGAGCAGCACGACGCCCGCTACTGGGTGGAGCAGACGGCCAGGGATGCCGACCAGATCCGGGACGAGGCGCTGGCCCGCCTGGTCGAGCGCGGCATCCTCGAGCAGCACGACGAGCGGTTCCTGTGGGTGTTCCGGTCCCGCCGCTACCCGGTGGTCGACGGGACCGAGGAGCGCGAGGTGAAGCTGCGCATCCTGGGCGTGCTCCTCAGCGACGAGATCCCCGACCCCCGCGACATCGTGATCATCTGCCTGGCGGACGCCTGCGGCATCCTGCACCTGCTCCTGCCGAAGCGGGAGTTGGCCGGCGTCCGCGACCGCATCGAGCAGGTCCGCAAGCTCGACCTCATCGGCCAGGCCATGGCCGAAGCGATCCGCGACATCGAACTGTGGCTGGCCGCCAGCCGCATAGAGGGCCGCATGTTCTAGACCCCTTCGCCGGTTGTCGGCGACGACAACCTCTGGCCGCAGCACAGTCGAGTCGTCTGGCTGCTTGAATGGATACATCGAAGGGAGGTGCCACCTGACGCACGAAGATGACTTTCGGTTCTCGGTTCCGCTCTACACCGTGGGCGAGGCGGCGCGCATCGTGGATGTACCCCCCTCGACGCTCGCGAGTTGGGCTCGGGGATACGTGCGGCACTTCCCGGATCGACCAGACGTGATCGGAAGGCCTGTGATCACATGCTTTCCGCAGCGAACACATCAGGAACCCTCGCTCCCGTTCGTCGGCTTGGCAGAGGCGCTAGTGCTGGCCGCCGCCCGCAGGAGCGGGGTGCCGATGCAGCGAGTAAGGCCGGCACTCGATGAACTCCAGCGTCAGATGGGCATCGCGCACGCGCTCGCGTCACGTCGGCTCTATACGGACGGCGCAGAGTTGCTGTACGACTACGACGAGGCTTGCCGTGCTGCCGGCTCCGGTCGCGAGCCGACCGATCTGGTTGTCGTGCGCAGTAATCGGAGAGTGTTCGTAGATGTGCTCGACAGGTACCTTCGACGCATCGAGTACGGCCCGGACGGCTACGCGTCGGTCATCCACGTGCCGGCCTACGACCATGCAGAGGTAGTGGCCGACCCCACGCGATCCTTCGGTGCACCGATCTTCGAGCGAGGCGCCGCTCGGGTGGCCGACGTGCTCGACCGGTTCTGGGCGGGCGAGACACTCAGCGACCTGGCCGAAGAATTCGGCGTCCCGGCCGACCAGCTCGAAGACGTCGTCCGTGTCACATCCCGCCGGGCTGCCTGATCTCTTCCTCGATCGCAGCCTGGGAAGGATCGTGGTCCCCCGCCTGCTGCGAGACGCAGGCTTGAGACTGCTCACTCTTTCGGAACACTACGGAATGCCCGCCGACGAGGTGGTGCCAGACGAAGAATGGCTGAAGTTGGCCGGCCTACGCGGTTGGGCCGTGCTGATGAAGGACAAGAGGATCCGCTACAACCGGCGAGAGCGTGACGTTGTAAGAACCCACGGCGTCCGCTGCTTCTGCTTGTCAAGCCAACGGCTCACAGGCGAAGAGATGGCTCGGCGATACCTCCGCAACCTCGACGCGATCACCCGGGTATGCCAAGAGGACGGCCCCTTCATTTACGCAGTGCATCACAACAGAATCGAGCCTCTGACGTTGAGCGCGTCCTAGATGCTCCGTGCCCATCGCCAGCAGGAAGTCGCTTCAGCGGCGAGAATGCAATAGCTATCAGAATCGCTAGCACGACTGGGCCGAACGATCTCAACGACGACCCGGTCGCCAAGGGGCGCTGCCGTGTCGCCTGAGTGGATATCCGAACTCCTCTAGTCCGCGAGAGTCAAGGGTCTCCAGAGCACTGTGGAAGTCGAGGGCGTAGTCGCCGCCGACGCTCTCTATGTCAGACTGTTGGCAGCCGCCGAAGGAAGTCGCCAAATCGCGCACCAGGAAGGTGCTGGCCTACGCGATCCTTGGTCCGCACCGTGCTTCCGACCCGGCTCGGCGGCGTCCGGGGAGCCGTGATGCTGTCCGTTCTCGCGCGGCGTTCGGCTCGGCCCGACGCACCGACGCACCACATGGCAGTTCTCAACTCGTCGGGCTGTCGGCGAGGATGAGGGTCTTCAGGTCGCTGTGGAAATCGAGGGCGTGGTCACCGCCCTCGCGGCCTATTCCGGACAGGCCGCAGCCGCCGAAGGGGGCGGCCAGGTCTCGCACCAGGAAGGTGTTGGTCCACACGATCCCTGCCCGCACCGCCCGGCCCACCCGCTGGGCCCGGTCGGCTGATCCGGTGTAGACGATGGCGGAAAGGCCGTAGAGGGTGGAGTTGGCCAAGTCCACCGCCTCGGCCTCGGTAGAGAAGGCCTGGAGCGTGAGTACCGGGCCGAAGATCTCGCGCTGGACGATCTCGGAGTCGTTGGAGGCGGGCTCGATGAGGGTGGGCTCGTAGTGCAGGGAGCCGGCCCGTCGCCGGCCGCCCCACACCACGGTGTCGCCCGCGGCCCGGGCCCGCTGCACGAAGGCCTCCACCCGGGCCAGGTGGTCGGGATGGACCATCGGGGCGATGGAAATGGCGTCGTCACGGCTGTCGCCCAGCACATGGGCCTCGGTGCGGACCCTCAGTGCTTCCAGGAACTCGTCACGCACCGCGGCCTCCACCAGCAGGCGGGTCCCGGCCAGGCACACCTGGCCCGAGTCCTCGTACTGGGCCGCGGCCTGCCCGGATGCCGCCTCCAGGTCGCAGTCGGCGAACACGATGAGCGGGCCCTTGCCGCCCAGCTCGGCCGTGAACGGCACGATGCTGGCCGCCGCGGCCGCGCCGATGAGCCGGGCCGTCTCCGGCGAGCCGGTGAAGCTGATGCGGCGCACCCGCGGATCGGCGGTCAGCGCCGCCCCGACCTCGGCGCCGAATCCCTGCACCAGGTTGAAGGCACCGGGCGGCAGCCCGGCCTCCACCGTCAGGTCGGCCAGCAACGAAGCCGACAGCGGCGACCACTCGGCCGGCTTTAGCACCACGCTGTTGCCCGCGGCCAGCGCGGGCGCCACCTTCCAGGTGGCCAGCATGAACGGAGCGTTCCAGGGTGTGATCACCACCGCGGGACCGGCCGGCATGCGCTGCACGGTGTGGGCGGTGCCCCGCGCCGGCCAGCGGGGCTCGTCATGGGCCTCGGCCATGTCCGCGTAGAACCGGAAATTGAGCGCGCCCCGCGCCACGAGACGCTCCCGCATGGAGCGGTGCAGGAACCCCATGTCGAGCGTCTCCGCCAGGGCGATGTCGTCGTTGCGGGCCTCGATCAAGTCTGCTACCCGGCGCATAGCGGCAGCCCGCTCGCCCACGGGCAGCGCGCTCCACTCGCGGAAGCCGTCCACCGCCGCGCCCACGGCCCTCTCGGCGGTGGACGCGTCACCGCGGGCGACCTCGGCCAGTTTGTGGTCCCAGTCCAGTGGCGAGCGGCACTCGAACGTGCGATCGGACGCGACCCGCTCGCCGCCGATCAGATGGTCGACGCTGACCTCCACCCCGCCCACGGCAGTCCGGGCCGACTCAGCCATCCGCCCGCCCGGTTCTGTGAGCAGATATGCCGCCCAGAGCGGATTCGTTGCGCACAGAATCCCTCGGTGCCATCAGCTGTCCTCGTCCTCCACCGTGGACTGGTAGTGGCGGGCGCCGGGACCGCGCGGGGCACGCTTGCCGCGGTGCTCCCAGTCGCCGCCCATTGCCGTGGACACGACCTCCTCGCTGTCCGACGGCTGGGCGCCGACGTCGGAGCGCACCGGCGCCGGTCCGGCGACGATGGTGTTGGTCAGCGCGCCCAGGCCATCCACCTCGACGGTGACCACATCGCCGGGCACGACCGGGCGGGATCCGGCCGGAGTACCCGACAGCACCAGGTCGCCGGGCACCAGGGTGATGGTGCGGGCCAGGTCGGCCACCAGGTAGTGCATGTCCCACTCCATCTCGCCGGTGCCGCCGTCCTGGCGGACCTCGCCGTTCACGAGGGTGCGGATCCGCTTGTGGCGGAAGTCCCAGCCGGTCACCAGCGCCGGCCCGACCGGACACAGCGTGTCGCTGCCCTTGACCCGCAGCATCGAGCCCGCGTCGGTGTCGCGGAAGTCGTGCAGCCCGTAGTCGTTGGCCACGGTGTAGCCCGCGATGAAGTCGCCCGCTTCGTCAGGCGACACGTTGCGGCAGGTCCGGCCGACGACGATGCCGATCTCGCCCTCGTAGTTGAGCCACCGGCACGGCTCGGGCCGCACCACGTCGGCGCCGTGGGCGCTCAGGGCGGTGATCGGCTTGTGGAAGTAGGTCGGGGCAGGAGGCAGCCTGGTCATGAACTCGGCTACCCGGCTGGCGTAGTTCAGGTGGACGCAGATGATCTTGGTCGGCTCGCACGGCGGGAGGTGGACGGCGTCGGAGGCGGCCAGTCGCCGGCCGTCCCGCGCCAGGAGAGCATCGCCGTCGCGCTGGACGAGCACCGGATACCCGTCCAGCAGGATGCGCCGGTACTCGGTCACAGTCATGTTTCCCGCGGCGTTGCCGTGCGGGCCCCGCCCCGGGGCGCCGCCGGCCACCGGCGCCGGTCGGTAGCCGGAACACGGTGCGCCGCGCTCATTCCTGCGCGGACTCCGACGTGTCGGAGTCGCGGGCGGCGCCCACGAACGTGTCGAACAGGTCTTCCCTGGTGAGGAGGTCCGAGGCCGCGCCCTCGGCTGCGATCTCGCCGGTGCGCAGCACGTAGGCCCGGTCGGCCACCTCAAGCAGGCGGGTGGCGTTCTGCTCGACGACCAGCATCGTGCGGCCCTCGGCCCGCATGCGGCCGATCAGCTCGAACACGAAGTCGACCAGCACCGGCGCCAGGCCCAGCGACGGCTCGTCCATCAGCACGACGCGCGGGCTGCTCATCAGCGCCCGAGCGATCGCGAGCTGCTGGGCCTCGCCCCCGGAGAGGTAGCCGGCCGCGGTGGACCACTTGTCCTTGAGCACCGGGAACAGCTCCACCACCTCGTCGAGCCGCTCGGCCCGCTGGTCGGCACTGACAGTCACGCCCCCGACGCGGAGGTTCTCGACCACCGTCATCTCAGCGAACAGCCTCCGCCTCTCGGGCACGAGGGCCAGGCCCGCCTTGAGCATCCGGTCGGGGCTGTCGCCGGTCACGGGCCGGCCTTCGAGGTGCACCTCTCCCTCGGCGGGGCGCAGCAGCCCCGCTACGGTGTTGAGCAGGGTGGTCTTGCCAGCGCCGTTGGGGCCGATGAGGCCGACGACCTCATTGGCCGCGACGGAGAGGCTCACCCGGCGCAGCGCCGAGATCGACCCGTATCGAGTGGTCAGCCCGGACACCTCAAGCACGACGAAACCCTATCTGAGGCCCCTCACCCCCGACGTTGGGCCGGCTTGCCTTGCAGATGACTGGGAGCGATCAGCCGCCTAGTCTTGCGCCGACTCCGTTCGGTAGCAAACAAAACCGGAGACGCCGACGTGGAAGACCGAGCGAGCCCGCGCCTACTCGATGCAGAGCGCCTCATCCAGGCGCGCCTCGGCGGACGACCGCTGGACTTCGACTCGATGCTCGCGGTGTCGAACATCTACCGGGCAGCGACCGCGGTGCGTCGACGGGCCGAGCGTGGCGTGCTGGCGCAGTTCGGCCTGTCCTGGGGCGGCTTCACCACCCTGTGGGTGCTGTGGGTGTGGGGCGAGATGCGGACCGCGGACCTGGCCGAGGAATGCGACCTGTCGAAAGCGACGCTCACCGGGGTGGTCAAGACTCTGGAGAAGCGGGGTTTCGTGGAACGCAGGCAGGTCGAGTCGGACCGCCGCCGGGTGACGGTCGCGCTCACCGGCGCCGGCCTGGACACCATCGAGAGGCTCTTCCCCCGTTTCAACCGCTACGAGGGCGAGATGGTGCGCGAGCTCTCGACCGACGAGAAGCAAGCATTGGCCGGGCTGCTGCGCCGGGTGATCGTCGCCGCCGGCCAAGCCTGATCTCAGCGCTCGAGGTTGCCGAAGGGCCCGAGGGCCACTGCTCCGCCAGCGGCGCCCACAGTCGCCGGCGTCTGATCTCAGCGTTGGAGGTTGTCGAAGGCTCCGAGCATTGACACATTTTACAGTTATATATGTAAAAGAGCCAACACTTCTCTAGATACGTCCCTCATCGACTCTCACCGCTGTCGGGCTCCGGCGTGTCGCACCCGGATGCGAACATACGTTTTCGTGCGAGGTATCCCCACACGCAGGGCGGCGCGATGTCAGACTGCAACCAAGTGACGCTGATCGGCTGCGAGACAAGTTCACTGGCCATCGCTATAGGCGGGCTGTGCGGCGAGCAGGACCTCGCCAGGGCTGCTTGGTCGATCGTCCGGCATGGCCAGCTTGCCGGGCTGTCGGCGCCCGAGTACCGCCTCGTGCAGGCCCTAGAGGCGCCCGACCACGCTGCCGACCACAGCGGACTGATCGACCTGATCCGCTCGGGCAAGGATCCTCTAGGCGACGCCCTCATGCGCTTGCGCCCGCCTGACCAGCGCAGGCCGCTCGGCGCGACCTACACACCTTCCGAGATCGTGTCCTCGATCGTCGCCTGGGTTGCGGCACGGTCAAGGCCAGCCCGCGTTGTCGATCCTGGGACAGGCTCGGCCCGGTTCCTGCTGGAAGCTGGTCGCGTGCTGCCGGAAGCCCTGCTGGTCGGAGTGGAGATCGACCCACTCGCCGCACTACTGGCCCGGGCCAACCTCACCGCGGCGGGTCTTGACCATCGGGCGCAGATCCTGGTGCGAGATTATCGCGACGCTGACTTCGGCGAGTTCGATGGCCCCACCGCCTACATCGGGAATCCGCCCTACGTCCGCCACCACCAGATCGAGCCGGAATGGAAGGAATGGCTAGCTGCCAGCTCGGCCGCCCTCGGGTTGAAGGCCAGCGGCCTGGCCGGGATGCACGTCCACTTCATGCTGGCCACCGCCCTGCATGTCCGGCCTGGCGACCTCGGCGCGTTCGTGACTTCGTCAGAGTGGCTTGACGTGAACTACGGCCACCTGCCGAGGATGCTGTTCGCGACCCAGCTAGGCGGAGTCTCAATCCACCTAGTCGATCCACATGCGACACCCTTCGCCGACACAGCAACAACTGCAGCCGTCACCTGCTTTGAGGTAGGTGAGCCTGGTGCGTCGATTCGCATGGAGCGAATCCCGAGCACGTCCGACCTGGGCGTGCTGGACGGCGGGCAGCCCTTCAGGCGACAACAGTTGCGTGCCGCCCCAAGATGGTCTGCGCTGCTCAATGGCTCAAACAAGCCGCCTGAGGGCTACGTAGAACTGGGCGAGATCTGTCGCGTGCATCGTGGCGCAGTGACCGGCGCAAACTCCATATGGATCACCGACGCCGACAACCCGGCCCTGCCACAGGAGGTGCTCCGTCCGTCGGTCACCCGGGCAGCCGAACTCTTCAACGCTTCGGACGGTGTTCTGGCAAGCACACGTGGCCTACGGGCCGTGATCGACTTACCGGCCGACCTCGAAGTGTTCGACGACGCTGACCGCCTCCTCATCGACCGGTTCCTTCGGTCTGCCGAGCGACGCGGGGTCCTTTCTGGTTACATCGCTCGCAATCGCAACCCCTGGTGGACTGTGGGCCTGCGGGATCCTGCTCCCATCCTCGCGACCTATATGGCAAGGCGTCCGCCAGCGTTCGTCCGCAATCTCTCGACGGCCCGCAATGTGAACGTCGTTCATGGCATCTATCCCCGAGAGGCCATGTCCGCTGCTGCCCTCGATGCACTGGCAGCAGCGCTGCGCGCCGCAGCACCATCTGCGGTAGGACGAACATACGCCGGCGGCCTCATGAAGTTCGAGCCGTCGGAGATGGGCCGGATCCCTGTGCCAGAACCCAGGATGCTGGAAGAGTTCGCCGCGTGAGCCTGATCGATCCGCCTCGCTGGAACGAAGACGAACTCGACGAACAGATCACGGCCAGGTAGTCCGGGTTAGGGGCCTAGAAGAGTCAGCGGAGCCACAGCCACGCTGTCGGAGCGCTCGTGCGCGTAGCCGGTGGCGGTGACCACCAGCAGCTTGGCCGGCTCTCCCATCCGCCGGGTATCGACCCGTTCTCGGAGCCTCAGCAACGCTTCGGCGGCACCGTCCACAGAGGTGGCCTCTCCGAGCTTGACCTCCACCGCCAGCCATGATCCGTCGGTCCGCTGAACGATGGCATCGGCCTCAAGGCGGTTGCTGTCCAAGAAGTGGAACACTTCGGCGCCACCCGCCTGGGCGTAGACGCGCAGGTCTCTCACGACCATCGACTCGAACAGATGCCCCAGCATCTCGCGGTCGTCGAAGAGCCGCTGCGGGCCGGCGCCCAGCGCCGCCACGGCCAGAGCCGGATCGGCGAGGTGGCGCTTGGAGGCCTTGCGCAGGCGCGAGCGCGAGGCGAGGTGAGGCGACCAGGCAGGCTGATCTTCCGCAACGAAGATGCGCTCGAGAGCATCCAGGTATCCGGCAAGGGTCTCATGAGCGATCGGCTTCCCCCCGCCGATGTCGGAGGCCAGCGTCGAGCCGGAGGGCGACGCCGCGCTGTGGCGCGCCAACGAGACGATCGTGCGCCTCACTGCGGCCGGGTCGTGTCGGACGCCGTTGACCCGTGGCACATCCACGCGGCAGGTCTCGTCAAGATACAGGCGCAGGAACTCCTGGGCCTCGCCCACCGACATGGCGCGGCAGGCAGGCCACCCGCCGCGGCACAGAGCCTCGATCACGTACCGAAGTTCCGCGTCGGTCCGCCCGTCGCCCTCCGGCCAGGCCGAGCAGACGCCGCCGTCGAGCAGCGAGGCCACGCTCACCGCCCCGGTCGATGCGCCCGACTCGTACAGCGACATCGGCCGCATCCTCACCCGGGCCACCCGGCCCGCGCCGGAGTGCCGGGTGATGTCGTCGGTGGGGTTGGCCGACCCGGTGAGCAGGTACCGCCCCGAGCTCTGCAGGGCGTCGCCGGCCCGCCGCACCCGGTTCCAGACTTGCGGCGCGAGTTGCCACTCGTCTATCAGCAGCGGAAAGGGGCCTCGATCGAGGGGCAGAGTGCCGTGGGCGGCGTGGCTCCGGGCATTGGCGTCCAGGTCCAACAGGAGCTCTCGATTGGCCAAGCGCCGTGCCGTGGTGGTCTTCCCGCAGCCGCGGGGGCCCTCGATCAACACCGTCGGCAACAGTCGCAGGCGCCGAGCGACCTCGGAGTCCACGACCCGCGGCCGGTAGTCGAAACGATCGGGCAGAATGCTCATGGAACCTCAGGCGCAACTAGGGGTGGCCGAGTGCTTGCGTTCACTCTATCTGATAAATTGCAGCTAAATCATCTGAGAGTTTGCAGCACTATCGTCTTGATATTTGCAGCCGGCTGCCGTTGACCGCATTAGAGCGTGCGCGGATTGATGCAAGCCGGTCGCGCCGCAGCGGTGTCATTCCCGCTCTTGTTCGCTGCGACCTGAGGGCCGCTCGGGCCACGGCCCCGCCCCGTATGGAACGGGTTCGCTCGGCTATCCGCGGGGCCTCTTGCTGGGCGGGACGTAACGGCACGGGCGGCCTTGATCGTTCGGTGCCAAACGATTATGCTCTTGGGGTGGCCGAGCTCCAGGGGTTCATGTATCCGCGGACGCCCGCCGGGATCGCCGGGATCGTGCCGGCTCCCCCCTGGCACTACTCCGGCGACATGCTCACCGTCGAGTACCGCACCGACCCGGACCGGGTGGCCGAACTCCTCCCCGACCCCATGGAGCCGGCCCCGGACGATCCCGGAGCGGTGGCCCTGGTCTGGGCCGAGTGGCAGAGCTGCGGCGACGCCTTCGAGGAGCTGCTCGACCCGGTGCGGGCCCAGTACCGGGAGGTGTTCGCCGTGGTGCGATGCAGGTTCCGGGGCGAGACCTACAGCCGGGCGGCCTACATCTGGGTGGACAAGGACTTCGCCATGGCCAGGGGCCACTTCCAGGGCTACCCCAAGAAGATGGCCGAGATCGCCATGACCAGGCCGGTGACCGTGGGCCGGGCCGGGCCGCGGCTGGCGCCGGGCGGCCGCTTCGGAGCGACCCTGAGCACCTGGGGCCGGCGCGTCGCCGAGGCCCGCTTCACCATCACCGGCACCGCCGACGCGCCCGGCTTCGTCAACGGCCACCCGATGCTGCACAGCCGCCAGATGCCGGCCATGGAGGCCGACGGGGACGACTCGCTCGACGAGCTGGTCACCATGCGGGGCTACGACGCCGACCTCGGACCGGTGTACTCGGGCGACGCCGAACTGGTGCTGCCCACCTGCCCCACCGAGGAGCTGCACCACCTGCAACCGATCGAGATGATCGGCGGCTACTACCGCCGGGTCGGCACGTCCATGGCCGGCGGCGCCACCCTGTGGGCCGCCCCCAACCCCAAGGCCGACCCGTGAGCACGCTCACAGCCACCTACGTGGACGGCTACCTTCCCGACCACGGCGACGACGACGCCGACCTGTCCTCGCACGACTCGTTCACCTCCGGGGTGCCCCACGCCACCTTCACCCGGCTGCGCCGCGAAGACCCGGTGCACTGGACCCCGGAGGCCGACGGCGCCGGGTTCTGGTCGGTCACCCGCTACCACGACGCCCTGGCCGTGAGCCGCGACGTCGAGACGTTCACCTCCAGCCGGGGCATCCGCCTCGAGGAGATGGACGACGACGAGCTCGACGCCCGCCGCACGATGATGGAGCTCGACCCGCCCGAGCACACCCGGCTGCGGCGCCTCGTCAACCGGGGGTTCACCCGCCGCACCGTCGAGTCCTACGAGGGCTCCATCCGCGCCCTGGCCGCCGAAGTGCTCGACGAGGCCCTCGCCGCCGACGCCTTCGACTTCGTCACCGAGGTGGCGGCCAAGCTGCCCATGCGGATGCTGGGCCGGCTGCTGGGCACCAGCGACGCCGACGGCCACCAGCTGGTGGAGTGGGGCGACGCCTTCCTGGGCAACAGCGACCCCGAGTTCACCACCCACGTGATCGACACGGCCGACACTGAGGAGTTCCGGCTGATGCCGTTCCGCAGCCCGGCCGCGGCCGAGGTTTTCGAGTACGCCGAGCACCAGGCGGCCGAGCGCCGCGCCTGCCCGCGCGACGACGTGATCACCCAGCTGCTGGCCCCCACCCGCGACGGTGAGCCGCTGACCGGCCTGGAGTTCAAGAACTTCTTCACCCTGCTCATCGCGGCGGGCAACGACACCACCCGCTACACCATGACCCACGGCCTGCGCACGATGATGCTCCACCCGAGCCTGTGGCGGGCCTGGCGGGCCGACCCGTCGCTCACCGGGACAGCGGTGGAGGAGGTCCTGCGCACCAGCGCGGTGACCATGCACTTCCGCCGCACCGCCACCCGCGAGGTCACCCTCGGCGGAAAGAACATCGCCGCGGGCGACAAGGTGGTGATGTGGTTCTGCTCCGCCAACCACGACAGCGACGGCTTCCCGAACCCCTGGCGGTTCGATCTGGCCCGCGATCCCAACGACCACATGGCCTTCGGGCGCAACGGACCGCACCTGTGCCTGGGCGCCTGGCTGGCCCGCATGGAGGCCCGGCTGGTCTACGAGGAGCTGATGAAACGGGTCGAGCGCCTCGAACCCGACGGCGAGCCCGATTACATGCGCTCCAACTTCATAGCCGGCATCAAGCACCTGCCCGTCCGGGTGGTGGCATGATGCCCGCGGCCGACGATAGGGAGGTCTGACGATGGGATCGATCGTGGGGGCCGCGCTGGTGTCGCACGTCCCGCCGCTGGTGATGCCCGAGCACGAGCGCCGGGCCCTCAACGACGGCGAGGACACCTCCCTGTTCGCGGGCCTGCACGCGCTGCGGGCAGAGCGACTCGCCCCCGCGGCGGCCGACACCGTGGTGGTGGTCGACACCCACTGGTTCACCACCGTCGAGCACATCGTGACGGCCCATGAACGGCGCGAGGGCCTGTTCACATCCGACGAGCTGCCCCGGGGAATGAGCGCCGTGCCCTACGACATGCCGGGAGACCCCGAGTTGGCCCATGCCTTCGCCACCGCGGCGGCCGCCCGCGACGACACCTGGGTGACCGCCGTGGACGACCCGCACCTGCCGGTGCACTACCCCACTGTGAACCTGCTCGGCTTCCTGCAGGGCGACGAGCGCTGGGTGTCGATGGGCGTGTGCCAGACCGCCGAGCCCTACGACTTCCTGCTGGCCGGCGAGCTCTTGGCCGAGGCGGTGGCAGGGCTCGACCGGCGGGTGGTGGTCCTGGCCAGCGGCGGGCTCAGCCACCGGTTCTGGCCGCTTCGCCAGTTCCGCGACCATGAGGGCGCCGACCCCGACGTCCACATCCGCACCCCCGAAGCGGCCGCGGCCGATCGAGCGGTGCTGGCGTGGATGGCCGCCGGCGACCACGCCGCCGTCATCGACTTCATGCCTGACTACGCCCGCCACGCCCCCGAGGGATACTTCGGCCACTACCTGGTGATGGTGGGCGCGCTGGGCGGCCGGGCCTGCACCGCCCGGGGCGTCCAGTTCGGCCAGTACGAGTCGGTGTCGGGGACGGGCCAGGCCCACGTATGGTTCGACCTGTGAACAGGCCGCAGCGAGCACTGGTGTTGGCCCACGAGCCGCAGGGCACGAGCGCGCTGGTCGGTGAACGCCTGTCACAGCGGGGCTTCGACGTGCACGAGCACGTGGTGACCGAGGATCTGGACCGGCCCAACCACGCAGTCCCCTTCCCCGACCTCGCCGAGTACGACATGCTCGTGCCGATGGGCTCGATCCGCTCGCTCACCAACACCGACGAGATCGACAGCTGGATATTCGAAGAGATCGAGATGGTGCGGGCCGCCCACGCGAGGGACGTGCCGATGCTGGGCGTCTGTTTCGGAGGGCAGCTGCTGGCCGCGGCCCTCGGCGGGTCGGTGGAGCAGGCGCCGGTACCCGAGATCGGGTGGTACGAGATCCACGAGCCGGGGGGCTCGCCCAACGGGGCCCACATCCCGCCGGGGCCGGGGCCGTGGTTCCAGTGGCACCACGACCGCTTCACCCCTCCCCCAGGCGCCGAGGTGCTGGCCGTCAACGAGAACGCGGTGCAGATGTTCCGGCTGGGACGCTGCCTGGGCACGCAGTTCCATCCCGAGGTGACCCGCGCCCACGTCGAGGACTTCCTGACGGGTTCGGACGAGGACTACCTGGCCGAGCACGGCTTGAGCGCGGCGGAACTCCTGGAGAGCCTGCGCCAGCACGAGGACCGCAACGCCCGGCAGTGCGCCGCTCTGGTCGACTGGTTCCTCGACGACGTGGCCCAGTCCTGAGTCCGGCGGAGCTGCGGGAGCCGGCCGGGTCGCTCTGCCCGGTGCTCAGTGGTAGGGCAGGTACTGCTTCAGCTCCCACTGCGAGAGGGGCTCGGTGCCGGTGATGGCGTCCCAGTCGGCCACGACCTCGTCGCCCGCCTCGGCGGTGTAGCGGCCCCACTCCTCCCGCTTGTTGAACACGAAGTTGGCGCACACCTCCGAACCGATCGCCTCGCACAACGCCTTGTCGGCCTCCATGTCGTCGAGGGCCTCACTCAGGGAGTGGGCGCAGCGGACGTCGGTGTTGATCTCGTCGAAGCCGTCGGCGGTCAAGGGATCGGGGCACTCAAGACCGCCGGCCACCCCGAGGCGGGCCGCCTGCAGCACGGCGGCTACCAGGAGGTACGGGTTGGCGGCACCGTCGCCGATGCGGCTCTCGATGCGCATGCCCGGGCCGGCGCCGGAGGGCACCCGGTTCCCGGCACAGCGGTGCTCCACACCCCAATTCGCCCAGTAGCCGTTGATCTCACCCGGACGCAGACGCCGGTAGGCGTTGACGGTGGGCGCGGCCAGCGCTGTCATCCCCCGGTGATGGCGGATCAGACCGGCGAGGCAGCCCCGGGCCAGGTCCGACATGCCGTGGGCGCCGCTCACGTCCGAGAAGGCGTTGCCGCCCCGGGCGTCGGCCAGCGAGAGGTTCACGTGGATACCGCTGCCGGATACGCCGGGGAAGGGCTTGCCCAGGAACGTGAGGTCGAGGCCGAGGGGGCGGCCGGCCGAGTCGGTGGCGGTGAGGACGCTCTCCCGGGCCAGCAGCCGGAACAGGAAGGCGTCGTCGACGGCCGCCAGGGCGTCGCCGTACTCGAGGGTCAGCTCGAACTGGCCCTCGTCGAACTCGGCGTTGACCGACTCCACCGCCATGTCCACCGCCTCGGCCCGGCGGACCAGCGAGGTGATCACCCCGGCGGGATCCGAGCCGGGGCCGGTGCCGTAGACCATGGAGTGCGGCGTGTCGTAGGGCCGGGGGGTCTCCATGCCGCCGCTGAACACGTAGGCCTCGAACTCGAGGCCCACTTTGGGTCTGTAGCCGAGGGCCTCCCAGCCGGCCGCCGCCCGGCGCAGCGCCTCCCGGGGCGACACCGGCAGCGGCTCGCCGTGCATGGTCAGGTCGCCGATGACGACACCGGTGGCGTCGTCGTCCCAGCCCTGGCGGATGCCGGCGGTGTCGAAGCTGACGTGGGTGTCGGGCAGTCCTTCCAGCATGTAGGCGCCGGGCGCGGGGGCCATGCTGCGGTCGTAGCCCAGAGCGAACACGCACACACAGTGGTTGGCGCCCTGATGGGCGAGACGCATCGGCACATACTTGCCCCGGGCCAGCCCGTAGTGATCGGGCCAGAGGACCCTCACGCGGTCCCAGTCGGTCATGGCAACTCCCCCCGTAGCGGGACAGTGGACGTTTCGAGCCGGAAGGTAGCCCGCGCCGGGGTCGCAGTTCATGCCGGCGCAACCGATCCCTGCGACATCAGGACCGCCGGGGAGTCAGACCGGCGCTTCGTCCTGCTCCGGGTAGAGGCCGGTGCGGCCCAGACGCTCCAGGCACACCTCGACGCTCCAAGGCAGCATCGCCGCGCCGCAGCGGGCGTCGCGGTAGGCCTGCTCCAGGTAGGACGGGCGCAGCATGCTGCGGCCGCCGCACACCCGCAGCGCCAGCGACGCCACCGCGGGAGCGCCCTCCATCACGGTCACCACCGACGACCACGCCCGCCGCACCTGGTCGGCGCCCGGGTCGACGCCGCACTCGCCCAGCACCCGGTAGGTGAGCGACTGGGCCCGGTCGTAGGTCAGGTTCATCTGGGCCCAGCCCTGCTGCTTGATGGGATGGTCCCGACGGGCCGGGCCGCCGCCGCCGTCACCCCGCAGGTAGGCGCCGGTGGCGTCCATGATGCCCCGCATAAGGCCCAGGTAGGCGAACGACAGCGTCATGTAGAAGTAGGGCCAGCGGGCGGCGGCCTGGTCGAAGGCGCCGGGCGGGAGCCACTCGTTGCCGGCCGGGACCAGCGCGCCGTCGAGTACCAGGGTGCGCGAGTCGGTGCCCCGCATTCCGAGAGGGTCCCAGTCCCCTTCGATGGTCGCCCCAGCCGCGGCGGCGGGGACCCCCATGAAGCGGATCCGGTCGTCGCCGGGCACCAGGCAGACCACGTTGTGGACGTGGGCCGCGCCCGAGAGCGAGGCGAAGATCTTGCGTCCCGTCACCCGGTAGCCCCCCTCGCCGCCGGCGCCCTCTACGGGCACGGCCCGGGTGGAGTAGCCCGCGGTGGCGCCCGCAGCCGCTCCCTCCGAGAAGGGCTGGCTGTGGATCGTGCCGTCCTCGACGATGCCGCGCCGCAGCTCGGCCCGCCGCTCGGCCAGCAGCGACCGCTCCGCGGCCGTCAGGTCCAGGTCGTCGGCGATCTGGCCCACCAGGATGGTCGTGGCGGTGTGCATGTTGAACGTGAGCGCGGTGGTGGCGCAGTGTCGGCCCAGTTCCTCGGCGACCAGGGCGTAGGCCACGAAGTCTCCGCCGAGCCCGCCGTCGGCGACCGGTATGCACAGGCCGAGCAGCCCGGCGTCGCCCAGGTCGGCCCAGTTCTGGGTGGGGAAGGTGGCGTCGCGGTCGTGGGCCTCCGACCGCTCGGCGAAGCGCGGCCCCAGGGACGCCATCCGCTCCACGAGTTCAGCCCGCTCCGGTGTCACAATGTCGGCCGCTACCACGGGAGACGAAACCCCCGCCGCTCGAAGTCCGAGTCGAACGCCAACGCGTACCGAATGCGCTTGGCTCTCATCAACTCGAACGATGTCCAGTCCACCAGCGAGACACGGCGGTGACCAGCGGCGAGCATCGCCGACACGGCGGCCCGGTGAAGAGTCCTGTCAACCCATTCGAGATCGAGGGCGGCGAGCAGCCCGTCATGCAGTTCCCGCACCGCATCCATGCCCAAGCGTCGCTGCACCAGCGCATTCGCCTCCATGACAACCCCGTAGTGGGTGACTCCGCTGTACTCACGGGACTTGATGCCCTCAAGTAGCCGTGTCCAGGCCATGACGGCGCGCTCATGGTGCTCGTCGCCAACATTCAAGGCGGCCACCAGGGCGGAGGTGTCGACGAGGATCCTCGTCACGAGGCGTAGGCGTCCTCCAGGTACGCGTCATGATTCTCAGCCAGGTCTCCACAACCCGAACGGAAGGCGCCAAGCGACGATCGGGCCCTTTCGACGCGAGCCGCCAGTGACTCCCGAGCCATATGGTCGTCGAGCGCTTGACGCACGATGGCAGCCTGCGAGACTCCCCTGGCAGCCGCCTCCGCTCGGAGGCGTTCAGCCTGCTCGTCGGTTATTGAGATCTGTGTTCTGACCATGACAAGATGATATCACTTCCGGCCAACATGATGTAATGTCCTCGGCTCGAGGAAGCGCCGCATGAGACCGTTGAAGGTCCGGGGGGCCTCTGAGACGGCCAGATGGCCCACACCGTTCAGGACCACCAGCTCGGAGTCCTGCAGCCCGTCGGCGAGGATACGGGAATAGGTGACGGGAGTCTCGGCGTCGAGTTCCCCAGCCACCACCAGCGCGGGCGCCGAGATGCCACGCAGCCTGTCGCGCACGTCGTGGGTTGGCAGGCACTCAACGGCGGCTCGCAGACCGTCGGCGGGGATCCGAGCGAAGCCGGCCACCCGCATCGCCAGCATCCCGGAGCTGAGGCCGGGCCCGGCTATGGCAGTCAGAACGTCCTCAGCGATGTCGGCGGGGGTCATCCCCGCGTCGAGCGGGGTGAGGCGGGCTGTTCGCCACTCGGAGGCGTCGGTGCCGTCGAGGCCGAAAGCAGGGCTGGTGTTGGCCAGCACGAGCCGGCCGACCCGGTCGGGATGGGCCAGCGCGGCATGAAGGGCGTGCATCCCGCCGAAGGACTCCCCCACCAGATCAGCCCGATGCACCCCGGCCGCATCGAGCAGCCTGGCCACCGCGTCGGCGACGGCTGCGAAGGTCAGGGGTGCCACCGGCTGCGAGGCGCCGTAGCCGGGCATGTCCCAGGCGATGCAGCGGAAGCTGTCGCTCAGGTCTGAGAGTTGCGGTTCCCAAGAGGTGCGTGAGCCGCCGAGGCCGTGCAGGAACACCACAGCATCGCCCTGTCCCTGTTCGCGCCATGCCAGCGGACCGTCGATGTCGACGACGGCGTGCTCCGACCCAGCGGCTGGGCCGGGCATGCTCATGGCGGCGGGCGGATGCGGCCGGTCGCTCGCGGCTGGCGGCTCGGGCACGCCCGGAACGTACACTCTCGGCCGTGGCGAACCGACCGTTGATCGGCATCACGGGTCGGACCAAGACCGCGGGCGAACTCAACATGAAGCCCGAGTCGTTCCGGGACCTGGACTTGGACGTGTACTACTGCGACTACGCCCGAGCGGTGATCGCCGCGGGCGGGCTGCCCGTCTTCCTGCCCGGCAGCGCCGATCCCGCCGACTACGCCGACCGCCTCGACGGGCTGCTGCTCACCGGCGGGACCGACATCGAGCCGGAGCGCTACGGCCAGGCGCCGAGCCCCGAGCTCTACACCCGCGAGCCCGACCGCGACGCCTTCGAGTTGGCCCTGCTCGACGGGGCCCTCGCCACCGGGAGGCCGGTGCTCGGCATCTGCCGGGGCATCCAGGTGCTCAACGTGCATGGCGGAGGCACGCTGCACCAGCACGTCCCGCCCCACGCCTGCCACGACCGGCCCCCCAACTCGATCGTTCATCGGGTCGACCTCGTCGAGGGCTCGCTGGCCGCGTCGCTGTACGGGCCGTCGATCGAGGTCAACTCGCTGCACCACCAGGTCATCGACGGGCTCGCCGGCGGCTATGAGGTGACCGGCCGCAGCGACGACGGCGCCATCGAGGTCATCGAGGCCCACCGCCGGCCGTGGCTTGGCGTCCAGTGGCACCCCGAGCTGATGGACTCCCGCGACCGCGACCCCGTCTTCGACTGGCTGGTGAAGGCGGCCTCGGGCTAAGGGCTTCAGGTCGAGGGTCCTGAGGCTTCTCGATGAGTCTCATATACCTAGCTTGATGGATATGGCTCTGGGTTCTCGCGTGGTGTGCCAAGCTAGTCGGCGAATACGATACGTCGCTTCAGACGGTTGCCTATCTTGTAGGGTAGTCGGCCTTCAAACTGCAGCCGACCTACGACGATGCCTGCCGCGATCCCCAGTCCTGCGGCAAAGGATTCAATCTCCGCCAGTGTCTTCAACTCCATCAACTGTTCCTCGTAGCTCTCAGGAATCAAGGTTGTGGCCGCAAAGCGATCCGCTTCAAGCTCTCGTTCAGCGCCATCCACTGGTCCTGCCCCCTCATCACCGAGGTGCGGGACTGCTCCCGCGTCGATGAAGCGCTCTCTGCGGGGATGAAGTAGGATATGACCAGCTTCGTGAAAGAGCGAGAACCAGAACTGGTCATCACTGCGATACCGGAGGCTCAAGGCAATCACCGGCTGGCCAGCCAACCAGTAGGCCGCCCCACTGACGCGCGCTCCCTTGATCTCGGGTTCGAATACTACGGCCACTCCTACGGCGCCGCAGATGCGCTGGAGCCAGGCTCCAACATCGTCAGGAGGATCAGCAGTGGCCGAACGAATGTCCGTTAGGACCCTGCGGAACCTCGATTCGTTGTATTCGTCGTGTTGAACTTCGGTAGCATGCACTTCAGTGATTCGCACCCAGGACGCCAAGGCTCCCGCATCGACCTCATAGGCGCTGGCATGGCGGAACGACGCGGCTGGTTCGCTCCAGATTGCGTTCCAGGCGGCGGCGGTAGCGACCCCGAAGAAGCGCTTCGCCGCGGAGACAAGAGCCGCTTTGTCGTCGGTGTCGGGCAGGTGACCACGTTTCCGCAGTTCACGCCAAGGCAGACACTGCAGCCACCCCAGGTCCTCAGCGGTCGCCTGTCGCTCGGCAAGTCTGGCAAGCCGAGCCTGATAGTTGGCCTCGCGAGCGTTCCAGAACTGCGACGGGATCCCGAGCACCCTTTCGAGCTTCACAGCAACAGCCGGAGTAAGAGCCGCATGACCCTTCGCAAGCCGGTTGACGTGCTTGGGGCTCAACTCGGCGCGGCAGGCCAGCTCGGCCTGGGTCAGGCCAGCCTCCTCCAATGCCTCAATAAGCGTGGCGCCCGGAGGCACCGCGTAGTCGGGCTCATAGCTGATCAGTCCACCGGTCATTGGTCTGTCCACCCTGATGTCTGTCTCGGTCAGAGGCACTGGCGACCACCAAGCCAATCGCCTCCGAGTCTTCTCTAGTCGTGGGTGTCGGAGATCTCGGCTACCACCACTCCGGTCACCCTTGTCCAGTCAACGCTTCCGTCGGAGCGTCGAACTCCTTCCAGGTCTGCTGGCTCGATGATGAGCCGTCTGGGATGATCCAGGTCGCCGCTCATCTGCCTTGCTCGATTGGCGCGGAGCGGATGCCACCGCCCCGGCAAGTCGAGAAGCTGGCTTGCGTTGGAGACAGCCTCCAAGTCCACCAACCGCTGCTTTAGCCGCTTTGCTCCGTCAGACCCGAATCTTCGGGTCAACGACCTGTCGCTCTCGCAGAGCTTCGCAAGCCGTTGATCTCGAAACCAGATCTGCACCCCGTAACTTTACCATGTAGGTAAAGATATCACGGGGATGCGACAATGTCTAGCACCCCCGGCGTCAGGACGCGGTGCGCTCCACGTGGCCGCCGAAGCCGACGGTGCCGGACACGCCGGCCGCCGAGCCGAGGCGGTGCAGCGGCACGGTGTCGTACGACGGCGACGGGGTGTAGGCCACCGGCAGGCGCTTGACGCCGCCGATGAAGTTGGAGCGCAGGTAGTCGGGCTCGCCGTCCAAGCGGATGTCGGGCATGCGCCGGGCGATCTCGCGGAACATCAGGCGGATCTCCATGCGGGCCAGGCTGGCGCCCAGGCAGTAGTGCGGTCCGCCCCCGCCGAAACCGACATGGTCGTTGGGCGTGCGCTCGATGTCGAAGCGCCACGGGTCCTCGAAGGCCCGCGGGTCTCGGTTGGCGGCCACGTGCCACATGAGCACCTTGTCGCCCGCCGCGATCCTCACCCCGCCGATCTCGTGGTCGGACAGGGCCTGGCGGCGGAAGTACATGACCGGGGTGGCCCAGCGCACGATCTCCTCCACCGCGGTCTCCATGTGGCGGTCGGGGTCGGAGGTGAACTTCTCCCACTGGTCACCGAAGTCGAGGAAGGCCATCATCCCCCGGGTGATCGAGTTGCGGGTGGTCTCGTTGCCGGCCACGCACAGGATCAGGAAGAACATGTCGAACTCGAGCTCGGACAGGGCCTCGCCGTCGATGTCGGCCGACAGCAGCGTGGTGACGATGTCGTCGGAGGGCGTGCCGCGGCGATCCATCTGGAGCTGGTGGGAGTAGCCGAACAGCTCGGCCGCGGCCTGGAGGATGTCGTCGCGGCTCTTCACGAACTCGGGGTCCTCGCCGCCGACCATGGCGTTGGTCCAGTCGAAGACCCTGGAGCGGTCCTCGACGGGGATGCCCATCATCTCGGCGATGGCCTGGAGGGGCAACTCGGCCGAGACGTCGCGCACGAAGTCGCAGCGGCCCTTCTCCACCACCCGGTCGAGGATTATGTCGGTGCGGTTCTGGAGGTAGTCCTCGAGCAGGTTGATCATGCGTGGGGTGAAGCCCCGGTTGACGAGCTTGCGGTAGCGGGTGTGGCGGGGCGGGTCCATGTCGATCAGCGTGAGGTCGCTCGCAATGCCCGTATCGTGGATTCTCTTGTCGGGGTCGCGCATCTGCGTGCCGCTGTGGCTGGACGAGAACACGTCGGCCCGCCGGTTCACCTCCTTGAGGTGGGCGTGGCGGGTGACGGCCCAGTAGCCGGAGCCCTTGTCGCCCTCGTCCACCCAGTGGATGCCGGGGTCGGTCTCGCGCAGCCGGGCCAGGGTCTCGTGATGGTCCTGGCGCTGGAACAGGTCGAAGTCCCACAGGTCGATATCCGCGGCCGGGCAGAGCGCCGCTCCGTGCTCTACGGGACAGGCTGTCGCTCGCTCCTCGGTGACCGTCATGTTGCTCACCTCGCTCTCGGAGTCTCCGGACCTCGCACCGGCCGTGGCTCGCACGTCCGGCGGGCCGTCCAGCTTCCTAGGAAGTTACCTTCCTCGGAAGATACCTTACGGTGAGGCTACTTGCAAGCGGTCAGGACCGCGACGGTTCCGGGCCGACGTAGCGGGCGCTGGGGCGCAGGATCTTGCCGGCTTCGATCTGCTCGAGCACATGGGCGCTCCAGCCGATCGTCCTGCTCACTGCGAACGTCGGCGTGAACATGGCGCGGGGCAGGCCGGCCAGTTCCAGCACCACCGCGGCCCAGTACTCGACGTTGGTGACGATGCGATGGCCGGGTCGCCACTCGGCCAGCACTCGCAGGACTTCCGCCTCGATCGCGGCCGCCCGGCAGACGAGCTCGCCGCCGAGGGACTCGGCCGCAGCCCGCAGCACCACGCCCCTGGGGTCGGCGGCCCGGTAGACCGCATGGCCGAAGCCCATGATCTTGTGACCCGCCTCCAGCCGGGACCGCACCCAGGCGGCGGCCCGCCCGGGCGCGCCGATCTCCTCGATCATCTCCATGGCCCGGCTCGGGGCCCCGCCGTGGAGCGGTCCGCTGAGCGCCCCCACCCCGGCCACGAGCGAGCCGGCCATGTCGGCCCCGGTGCTGGCCACCACCCGGCTCGTGAACGTCGATGCGTTGAAGCCGTGATCCAGGGTGGCCACCAGGTACTGCTCCACCGCTCGGGCGGCCGCCGGGTCGGGCCGGACGCCGGTGGTCATGCGCAAGTAGTCCTCGCAGTGCGAGAGCCCGGCGTCGGGATCCACCGGGTCCAGACCCTGCCGGCGGCGATGATGGCGGGCCAGCACCGTGGGCACGACGGCGGCCAGTCGCAGGGCGTCGTCACGGCGCTGCGAGGCGGTGCGGTCCAGCAACGGGCCCCTGTCCTCGAGGGCCGCCACCGCGAGCAGGCCCACCCGCAGCACCGCCATGGGATCGGGCAGCCGGGTGGCGGCCCCGTCCACGATCTCCGCGGCCTCCTCGGGCAGCGTCCGGTCGGGGCCCGCGTCGATGGCGGCAGCGTCAGGCGGCAGCGCGCCGTCTATCTGCAGGGTCCAGACGTCCTCCAGCGTGCGGGTGCGGGCCAACTCGGCCGCGTTGTGCTGGCGGTAGTGGTAGAAGCCCTCCTCGCCCCGCACCGCGCCGAGCTCCGTGTCGGCGACGGCCAGGCCCTTCAGTCCCGGAGGTGCGATCTGCACGGCTGCTGCTCTTTCTTCTGGCGAGTTCCCGCCTACCAAGATCGACGCGCCTGTTCAGGCGCTGAAACATCGTCCGGCAGAAAATCGGGTCATTGTTGCGATTCCGGCAACAGTGCCGCGATTTGAGTCAGCTGATGTTGCTGGCGGGCACGGCGGCCTGGACGACCGACGCCTCCACTACCGGGATCTCGTGGCGGTCCAGGGGGCGCATACGCTCCTTGCGAGCCAGGGCTTTCTCGATGTAGGGCGCCAGCTCCTCGGCCTTGGCCGCCTCGCGCGCGGCCCGGCCCGGGGCGAACTCGCCCAGCACATCCGATCCGAACAGGCGCAGGCTCGCGCAGATGTCGCTATGGAGGTTCTTGCCGCCCTGCTGCAGGAAGATCACGTGGTCGATCCCGGCGTCCTCGGCCTGCTTGAGCCATCGGACGGCGTCGGCGGGGGTGCCGATGGTGTCGGCGTAGTCGTCGCCGGCCTCCAGCGCGGCAGCCACCGCGTCGTCCAGCGCCGAGCCCCGCTGGGCCTCGTAGCGGTCCCAGATGTCGGAGTGGCCCGGAATGGTGTGGTGCACCACCAGCTGCCGCAAGGCGTAGGCGAAGAAGTGGAACCCGTCGAAGCCACGCCGGATGGCCTCGGCCCGCTCGGAGTGCAGCGAGAAGCCGGTGACCACCGCGATGTTGGCGTTGACGCTGTGGCCGAGCGGCACGCACTCGTCGCTGCGGATGATGTCGTAGTACACCTCGGCCCAGTGGCGGGCCTCGGCCGGGTCCACGAAAGCGAAGGCCAGGGCACCGAGACCCCGGCGAGCGGCCAACTCGATGGTGGTGCGGTTGGTGCAGGCGATCCACATGGGCGGATGGGGCTTCTGCACCGGCTTGGGTATCACGTCGCGGCACGGCATCGAGAAGAACTCGCCCTCGAAGCCGGGATAGGGCGACATGGCCATCATGTTGGCGATCTGCTCGCCCGCCTCGAGGCTCATGGCCCGCTTCTGCTTGGCCGGTATGCCGAAGCCGCCCAGTTCCAGGCGGGTGGCTCCCTCGCCGATGCCGTACTCCACCCGGCCCCCGGAGATCAGGTCGAGGGTGGCGATGCACTCGGCGGTGCGGGCGGGGTGGTTGTAGGGAGGCGGCGCCTGGCGGATGCCGTGGCCGAGGCGGATGCGCTTGGTGCGGGCCGCGCAGGCCGCCAGGAAAACCTCCGGCGCCGAGCAGTGCGAGTACTCCTCCAGGAAGTGGTGCTCGACCGCCCAGGCCACATCTATGCCGACCTCGTCGGCGACCTCGACCTGCTCGATCGCCTCGGCCAGCAGCCGCTGCTCAGAGTCCGGGGCCCAGGGCCGGGGCACCTGCAACTCGTAGAAGACGCCGAATCGCACGGACGCTCAACCTAACTGGCGGCCCTTCGGGGCCAGAAGTCGTGGTTCAGAACTCGAAGCCGGCCATGCCGAAGTAGCCGCTGGCCGCCGTCTTGTCGCTGCGGTGGCGGTCCCAGGACGGGACGTCGGCGGGCGGTTGCGGATCGTCGCCCATCACCGTCACCCGGTGCAGGATCCGAATCCTGTCCGCTTCACCGATGTCGTCGACTATCGAGTGCAGCGTGACCCGCTCGTCCCACAGGGCCACATCGCCGGGCGACCAGCGCCAGCGGCAGCTGAACTTGACCTGCTCCTGCCAGCGGTACAGGAAGCCCAGCAGGGCCTGGCTCTCGGGCCGGGACAGCTGGGGGATGCGCCGCCCGTGCTGCTTGTTGACGTACAGGCTGAGCCGCCCGGTGCCGGGATGCACCCTCACCACCGGATGCTCGGCCCGCAGCGACCCCTGCTTGCCGTCGTCGTGGATGCAGGTGAGACCGGCCAGGAAGTCCTGCATGGGCGCCGACAGCGAGTCGTACACCTCGTAGCAGTTGATCCACATGGTGTCGCCGCCCGCGGGCGGGCATTGCACCATGTGCAGCAGCGCAGCGATCGGGGGGTGCCGGCTGTAGGTGACGTCGGTGTGCCAGATGTCGGCCTTGGGAGTGGCCGACGTGTCGAGCACGCACACCTCGGGGGTGTTCTCGGCGACCTTCTCGATGTACGGGTGGACCTCCAGCTCGCCGAACAGCGCGCCGATGTCTCGCAGCTGCTCGACGCTGGGGCCCAGCCCGGGCAGGAAGATCACCAGGTGGGTGTCGAGAGCGTCGCGCAGCGCGGCTGCGGCCCGCTCGTCGAGGCGGTCGGGATCGAGGCCTCTCACCTCGGCGCCCAGCGCTCCGGCGATGGGCTCGATGTCGAGTTCCAGGGCGGATTGAGGGCCGACCGGACGGGCGGGGGCGAGGGTCATGGCGGTCAGGGTACCGCTGGCACTGCGTCCGAGCCGACGGGAGGGGGCGCTACCGTGGCAGGCGGTCACCAACCCTGGAACGCTGCACGACGAGGGGACTTGCGACATGCCCGGCCGGAGTCCATGACCGCCACCGTCGGTGAACTCCTGCAGGCCAAGGGACACGTCGTGGCCGACGGGGCGATGGGCACCCAGCTCTTCGCCGTCGGCCTCAGCGCCGGCGACCCTCCCGAGGCCTGGAATGTGCATCACGCCGAGGAGGTGAGGGCCATACATCGGGCCTACCTGCGGGCGGGCGCCGACCTGGTGGTCACCAACAGCTTCGGCGGGACGAGCTTCCGCCTGGCCCTGCACGGCTTCGATGACCGGGTGGTCGAGTTGAACGAGGCTGCGGCCCGCAACGCCCGGATCGAGGCCGGCGCCGAAGCCGAGCGGACGGGTCGGCCGAGGCTGGTGGCCGGCTCGATGGGCCCGACCGGCGAACTGTTGGAGCCGATGGGCAACATGTCGGCGGCTGCCTGCGAAGCCGCTTTCGCCGAGCAGGCCTCGGGTCTGGCCGGGGGCGGCGCGGATCTGCTGTGGATCGAGACCATGAGCGACCTCGACGAGGTGGAGGCCGCGGTGCGGGGCGCCCGGTCGGCGTGCGACCTGCCCGTCGCCGCCACCATGAGCTTCGACACCGCCGGGCGCACCATGATGGGCGTCACCGGCTCCGAGCTGGCCGATCGGCTGGGCGGGCTGGGCCTGGCCGCGATGGGGGCCAACTGCGGCAACAACGTCGCTGACACCGAGGCCGCGGTCACTGCCATCGCGGCTGCCTCCGCGGGAACGCCGGTGATCTCCAAGCCCAACGCGGGCGTGCCGGTGTGGAGCGGCGACAGCCTGGTCTACGACGGCACCCCCGAGGTGCTGGCCGCACACGCCCACCGGGCCCGGACCGCGGGCGTGGCCGTCATCGGCAGTTGCTGCGGCAGCACCCCTGCCCACACCGCCAAGATCGCCGCGGTACTGCGAGGCGACGAGCCCCCGCCCGACATCGAGTCAGCGCCCCCGGCCGCGCCCGCAACAGAGGACCGCCTGGCCCGTCGCCGCACCCGCCGCCACAGATCCTGAGGGTCTTGCCGCAAATTGCACATCCAAGACTCCGGAAATCATACATTGCAAGTCGCGGAAATCATACATATTGTTCGGCTGTGAGCAAACCCGGCACTGCAACAGACGATCTCGGGCCGCGCCGGCGATATCCGCGCATAGTCGAGGGACTCATGCGGGAGAGGCTGCTGCCAGCATTCTCCGCCCTGCATCTCGTCGGCCCGCGAGGGTGCGGAAAGACGACCTCCGCTACGACGCTCGCCGACGAGGTCCTCGACTTGTCGGAACCGGGCACCCGCCGGGCCGCTCGCGAGAGCCCCGACACGCTCCTTGCGCCAACACGCGGCACTGTGCTTGTGGACGAGTGGCAGGAGGCGCCGGAGATTCTCGGCGCCATCAAGCGCTCAGTCGACCGTGACCTTGACGCGACACCGGGGCGGTTCATCGTCGCCGGCTCGGTCCGGGCTGCCCGACAGGCAGCCACCTGGCCCGGAACGGGGCGACTGGTTCGCGTCCGGATGTACGGACTCACCTGCGCGGAGATGGCAGGCCTCAGCGACTACAACCCAGTCGACACCCTCTTCGACGGCATCGGCGACGCCATCGGCACCAGCGACTTGGACCGAGCGGGCTACATCGACCGGATCGTGAGCGGGCGACTGCCCGCGGCGGTGCGCCTCGATCCAGAAGCTCGCAGGAGGTGGTACGCAAGCTACGTTGAGCAGCTTGCCGAACGGGATGCTCAGCAGGTGTCGGGACGGGCCGCACGCTCGACGCTGCTGCGTGCCGTACTTGAATCGTGTGGAGCTCGCACAGGTCAACTGCTCAACAAGCAGCAGACAGCGCGCGATGCCGGTGTGGATGCACGCACCGCCGATTTGCACATGGCGCTGCTGGAAGACCTCTCGGTGGTGCTCCGAGTGCCTGCGTGGCACGCCTCGCGTGTGAAGCGGCTGACCCGCTCGCCGAAGGTCCATCTCGTCGATCCTGGCATGGCGGCATACTTGCTTGGCGTGGACGCGGCCTCGCTGGCACGTACCGAGCGGCTCGTGGGCCAGATGTTCGAGACGTTCGTGGTGACGGAGTTGCTCGCGCACTTGGAGGCCGCAGCGGCCGAGACCCGCATCTTCCACGCCCGCAACGACAGCGGCCGCGAGGTGGACTGTGTCCTCGAACGCGCCGGAAAGGTGGTGGCACTGGAGGTCAAGTCGTCTGAGAGCGTCACGCGATCCGACGCCCGCTCGATTCTATGGCTGCGCGACACGCTCGGCCACGCCTTCCGCTTCGGTGCCGTGCTCTACGCCGGGAAGTGGCCGATCCGCTTGGACGACCGTGTATGGGCGCTGCCCCTGAGTGTCCTCTGGCACCCGCCACAACGCCGGCGTGTACTTTCCAGAGCTTCGAGAGGTCCTGCGAGCAGATCTGTACCCACTGGCAACGGGCCGCGGGAGTGAGGGTGATCGGTAGCTGCTGCGGCAGCACCCCTGCCCACACGGCCAAGATCGCCGCGGTACTGCGGGGTGACAAGCCCCCGCCCGACATCGAGCCGCTTCCCGCCGCCGTCCCTCTGGATGTGATCCGCTAGTCGGCGTGGTCACCTCTCAGTGGCGGAACTGGCGCTCTCCGGTTAGGAGCATGGCGATGTTGCGCTCGTCGGCCGCGGCGATGACCGCCGCGTCGTTGACTGAGCCGCCGGGCTGAACCACGACGGCCGCGCCCGCGTGGGCTGCGGCGTCGACGCCGTCGGGGAACGGGAAGAAGGCGTCGCTGGCACAGGCGCCGCCCGCGGCCCGGCCCGCGGCCTTGGCCGCCGCGATCTCGCCGGCCTGCACCCGGTTCTGTTGTCCCGCGCCTATCCCCCAGGCCGTGCCGTTGCTGGCCAGCACCACCGCGTTGGAGCTCGTGTGGGCGCATACCCGCCAGGCGAACACGGCGTCGGCCATCTCCGCTTCGGTGGGCTTCCGGGCAGTTACCACTTGCCAGCCGGCCGGGTCGGCCGCCAGCCGGCGGGGCGTCTGAACCAGGAAGTCGTCTCCCGAGCCGCCGAGGGTTCGCAGTTCCCAGCCCGCTTCGCCGGGTTCGCCCCGAGGTGCTTCCAGTAGGCGGGTGTTGGCTCGGCGGGCCGCCAGCCGCTCGATCACGCCGCCGGCGTAGCCGGGGGCGATCACCACATCGGCCTGGGCGGCAGCGACCATGGCCCCGGCGGTGGTCTCGTCGATCACGGCGCTGACGGCTACGACCCCGCCGAAGGCGCTGCGGCGGTCGCAGTCGAGCGCCCGCGAGTAGGCCGTCGTCAGACTGTCCGCCAGGGCCGCCCCGCACGGGTTGGCGTGCTTGACGATCACTGCGGCCGGTCCGTCGCCCAGGTTGTGGGCCAGCCGCCAGGCCGCCTCGGCGTCCATCAGGTTGAGGTAGCTCAAGGCCGGGCCGCCGTGCTTGACGATGCCATCGAAGAAACCCGAGGCTCGGCGTGCTCGGTAGCGGGCGCCCTGCTGGTGCGGGTTCTCGCCGTATCGCAGCGTCTCGGCCCGCTCGAGTTCCAAGCGGATTGACGACGGCAGGACAAACTCGTCCGACTCGTCCCCGGCGTCGAACCATCCGGCTATGGCAGCCTCGTACGACGCGGTGTGGGCGAAGGCCTTGCGGGCCAGACGGCGGCGGGTGACCGCCGACAGCCGCCCGGCTGAGCGGAGTTCGTCAAGGACCGGCTGGTAGTCGGCCGGGTCGACCACCACGCCGACGTGGGCGTGGTTCTTGGCCGCGGCCCGCACCATGGTCGGGCCGCCGATGTCGATCGTCTCGATGCCCGGCGATTCCTCGAACGGGTAGAGGTTCACCACCACGAGGTCGATCGGGTCGATGCCGGCGGCCTCCAGGTCGGCCCGGTGACCAGGGTCGTCGCGGTCGGCCAGGATCCCGCCGTGGATGCGGGGATGCAGGGTCGCCACCCGGTGTCCGAGCATGGTCGGCGAGCCCGTGTAGTCGGCGGTGTCGGTGACGGGCAGGCCCGCGGCCGCGATCACCCGGGCCGAGCCCTCGCTGGCGATCAGCTCCCAGCCGAGGTCGACCAGACCCATCGCCAGATCGGCCACGCCCGCCTTGTCGTGGCAGGACAACAGCGCCCGCCGGGATTCATCCACAGCCCGAGCCTAGAGAGGTCGGCAGACGAGCCCGAACTCACCTGTCGGCGACCAGATCGACGACGATCCTCCGGCCGGGCAGTTCGGGCCACGGGGCGCGGGCGATGCGGGCATCGAGGGTCACGAGCGGCATGTCGAGAACGGCCGCCAGCGCGACGAAGGCCGCGTCGTAGGCGGTGAGACTGTGCCGGAGCCTCCAGATCAGCGGCAGGAGCAGCTCGTGCGTGTAGCGGACCGCGTCCAGCTCGGCAAGGGCGCTCAGAGCCCGCTCGCCGGTCCGGGCCGTGATCTGGCCCGAAGCCGCGTAGCGGCGCACGACATGGGCCACCTCGACGTCGAGCAGCGCCGGTGCGTGCAGAGAGTCGGCCGACAACACCCGATCGGCCACCCCGCCCGCGAGAGGGAGGCCGAGGAGCCACTCCACGGCAGCCGAAGAGTCGAGGACGATCACCTTGCGTCGCGCTCGGCCCTGACAGCGTCGCTCGCCGACTCCGCGACGGTGAGGCGCTCGAAGGCCGCCACCCGCTCCACCAGTTCTCGCCGCGTCGGATGCTGCATGGCGCGGCGCAACTCGCCGAGCGCATACTCGGACAGGGACTGACCCTCCAGCGCGGCTCGGGCCTTCAGACGGCGGTGCAACTCGTCGGGAACGTTTCGAATCTGCAGCGAAGCCATGCGTTGAGCATACTCGCATGCAATCCACATGCCAGTTGGGAACGTGCGCGGGCAGGCGGATGACTGTGAACCGGTCCCTTGAGAATGCTGGTGACAACGGTGCTGCATCTTGCCTACCCGCGCTGCCTCTGAGTCGATCCAGCAGAGGCGGCCCGACCTACAGGGCGGCGACGATCTCCACCATCAAGTCGCCGGCCTCGGTGGGGTTCTGGCCCACCCGGGCCCCGGCGGCGGCCAGAGCCTCCATCTTGGCCGCGGCGGTGCCCTTGCCGCCCGACACGATGGCGCCGGCGTGGCCCATCTTCTTGCCGGGCGGCGCGGTGACCCCGGCCACGTAGGCGACCACCGGCTTGGTCATGTGCCCGGCGATGAAGTCGGCCGCATCCTCCTCGGCCGATCCGCCGATCTCGCCGATCATCATCACGGCCCGGGTCTCGGGGTCTGCCTCGAAGGCGGCCAGGCAGTCGACGAAGGTGGTGCCGGGCACCGGGTCGCCGCCGATGCCCACGCAGGTGGTGACCCCGATCTGTTGCTGCTGGAGCTCGTACAGAGCCTGGTAGGTGAGCGTGCCCGAGCGGCTCACGATTCCCACCGGTCCGCCCGGCTCGGCGATGTGCCCGGCGGTGATGCCGATGTTGCACTGGCCCGGGGTGATGATGCCCGGGCAGTTGGGGCCCAGCAGCCGGACGGCGGGATGGTCTCGCCGCAGCTTGTTGAAGAGGAACGCCTCGTCGTGGGCGGGCACCCCCTCGGTGATCACCACGACCAGTTCCATGCCGGCCTCGGCCGCCTCGAGCACCGCGCCGGGCACTCCCGGCGCGGGGATGAAAACGCAGCTCGCGGTGGCGCCGGTGGCCGCCGCGGCGTCGGCCACGGTGGCGAATATCGGCACGCCGTCCACGTCGGTGCCGGGCTTGCGGGGATTGGTGCCCGCCACCACCTTGGTGCCGTAGTGGAGGTTGAGCAGGCCGTAGTAGCGGCCCTGGGCGCCGGTGAGCCCCTGGTACACCACCCGGGTGTCCCCGTCCACGAAGATGCTCACGGCAGGTCCCGCCCCGGGCCGGCGCCGGCCAGCTCGACCGCCCGGCGGGCGGCGTCGAGCATGGTGGGCTCCACCGTCAGGGCGTCGCTCAGGTGGGGCTCCAGCAGATCCCTGCCCTCGGCGGCGTTGGTGCCGTCGAGGCGGATCACGATGGGCGAGTCGATGTCCACCCGCCCGGTCGCCTCGATGATGCCGTTGGCGATCTCCTCGCCCCGGGTGATGCCGCCGAAGATGTTGATCAGGATCGACCGCACCGCCGGATCGTTGCTGATCACCTCCAGCGCGTTCGACATGACCTCGGCATTCGCCCCGCCGCCGATGTCGAGGAAGTTGGCCGGACGGCCCCCCACCTGGTTGACCACGTCCACGGTGCTCATGGCCAGGCCCGCGCCGTTGGCGATCACCCCCACCGACCCGTCCAGGCCCACGTACTGCAGCCCCTTGGCGTGGGCGGCCTGCTCCCGCTCGTCGCGGGTCTGGGTGGCGTCGTAGATGGCGTAGTCGTCGTGGCGGAAGGTGCTGTTGCCGTCCAGAGTGATCTTGGAGTCGAGCAGCACGACCTCGCCGGCGGAGGTGACTATCAGCGGGTTGACCTCCACCAGGTCGGCGTCGGCGTCGACGTAGGCCCGGTACAGGGTCTCGAGGACGCCGGCCACCGCGCCGGCGGCGGCCTCGGGGATGCGGGCGGCCCGGACCCACTGGCGGCACGCCCGCGGCGACAGGCCGTCCACCGGGTCGATGTGGATGCGGGCGACAGCCCCGGAGTCCCGGGCGGCCACCGTCTCGATCTCCACGCCTCCCTCGACCGACAGCATCCCCAGGTGCTTGCGGGCGGAGCGGTCCAGCGTGAAGCTGGCGTAGTACTCCTCGGCGATGTCCGACGCCTGCTCGATCCACAGGCGCCGCACGACGTGGCCCGAGATGTCGAGGCCCAGGATGTCGGAGGCGTGGCCGCGCACCGCGTCGAGGCCGGCGGCCAGTTTCACGCCCCCGGCCTTGCCCCGACCGCCGGTGTGGACCTGGGCCTTGACCACAACCGGCAGCCCGAGCCTGGCGGCCGCCGCGACGGCCTCGGAGGGCGACAGCGCCACCTCTCCCGAGGGCACAGGGAGCCCGTACCGGGCCAGGAGCTCCTTGCCCTGATGCTCGAACAGGTCCACGAGCGGCGATACTAGGCCGCGATGGCCGTCTCCCGATCCCCGGCTGCCAACGGACCGGCGCACCGAGTGTGAGACAGCAGGCCAGGATGCACGGGCTTTCGTCGAGCGAGAGCGCCGAGCGCTGCGCGCCGGGCGCACCCAGTGTGAGACGATAGGCCGCGATGCCCGTCTCCCGATCCCGTCCCGACCTGCGAACCGTCGTGGTGGTGGGCTTGGCGGGGGCGGCGGTCGCATTGGGCCTGGTGCTGGGGGTGCTGCTGCTGAGCCGCGGCGGCGCCGGCGTCGAGATCCGCCTCGGCGACCGGGACTTCCGCAACATGGAGACCGGCCGGATCAGCGCCGAGATCGCCGATCGGGGGCCGATCCTGTTCGGTGACGTGGCCGACGGCGAACTCGACATCATCGTGCAGCACCTCGGGGACGATCCCGAGTCGGGATGGCTGGCCTTCGAGGCCCGCCGTCCGGGCCAGAGCCGGGACTGCTTCTTCCAGTGGCAGGTGGAGCAGGCCGAATTCGTGAACACATGCGACCCCGACGACGTCGTGGACGCGGCCGGCACCGGGCTGCGCCACTTCAGCGTGGCTGTCGTGGACGGCGAAGTCCGGATCGACATCAACCCGGGATGACTTGGCACACTGGAGGAACCATGGCTGACGTGGACCCCACCGACCGGATATTCCTGCGAGACGCCCAGTGCCGGGCCTTCGACGCCACCGTGGCCGCGGTCGACGGCGACGGGCGCGCAGCCCTCGACGCCACCGCCTTCTACGCCACCAGCGGGGGCCAGCCCCACGACAAGGGCACGCTGAGTTGGGACGGGGGCTTAGCCGAGGTGACCGACGTGCGGGGCCACGACGTGGTCTGGCACACGCTCGACGGCCCGGCCCCGGCGGTGGGCACGCCGGTACACGGCGAGCTCGACTGGGAGCGCCGCCACGCCCTGATGCGCACCCACACCGCGCTGCACATCCTGTGCGGGGTGATCTACAACTCCTGGGGCGTGTCGGTGACCGGCGGCAACATGGCCCCGCTGTCGGCCCGCATGGACTTCGAGTTCGATCCCCTGCCCGAGGGGTTCGCCGCCCAGGTCACCGAACTGGTCAACGCCGAGATCGCCGCCGACCGACCCATCGAGGTCTCTTTCCTGCCCCGGGCCGAGGCCCTCGCAGACGAGGACCTGATCCGCACCAAGGTCAACCTGATACCGGAGTCGGTGACCGAGATCCGGGTGGTCGACATCGTCGGGCTCGACAGGCAGGCCGACGGGGGCACCCACCTGCCCTCCACCGGAGAGGTGGGCCGCTTCGAGGTGGTCAAGACCGAATCGAAGGGCAGGGCCAACAAGCGCCTCCGCATAGCAGTCCACGACTCCTGAGGGCCGGGCGCTAGAGCTTCTCCAGCGGGGCCCACGCCAGCAGCAGGCGCTTCTCGCCGGCCTCCGGAAAGCGCACCGACGCCTCCGCGTCGTCTCCGGTGCCGGCGACGTCGACGATCACGCCGTCGCCCCACTGCGCGTGGCGCACGTCGTCTCCCACCCGGAGGCCCAGGCGGTCGGCGCCCGACCCCGACGGCGGGGGCCGGCGACCGGCGTCGAGGGCCCGCTGCACGATCTCGTCGCGGTTGGCCGACCGCCGGTCGAGGCTGCGCTCACGCCGGCTTCGGCTGTAGTAGCGGCTGCGCACCACTCGGGACCCGTCGACGGTCTGAACCAGCTCGTCGGGGATCTCCTTGAGGAACCGGCTCGGCGGGTTGTACTGCCGGCTGCCGTACAGCAGCCGGCTCCAGGCGTGGGTGAGGGTGAGCCGGCGCATGGCCCGGGTTATGCCGACGTAGGCGAGGCGGCGCTCCTCCTCCAGCTCGTGCGGCTCGCCCAATGCCCGGATGTGGGGGAACACGCCGTCCTCCATCCCGACCATGTAGACATCGGGGTACTCGAGGCCCTTGGCCGAATGCATGGTCATGAGCGTGACCGCGGACTCGTCGGCGCCGGTGTCGGCCAGTTCGTCGGTGTCGGCCACCAGCGCCACCGCCTCCAGCAACTCGTCGAGGGTGTCGTGCTCGCCGGCCACCCCCGCCAGCTCGGCCAGGTTCTCCAAGCGGCCGTCGGCCTCGACCGACTTCTCGGAGCGCAGCTCGTCCAGGTAGCCGGAGCGCTCCAGCAGCTCCTGCAGCACTGCGGCCGGCGACGCCTCCAGGCCGGCGACGCCGTCGATCAGCGTGCAGAACTGCCGGACGCCGGCCGCCGAGCGTCCGGTGACGCCGGCCTCGGAGCACTGGCGGAGAGCCTCGTAGAACGTGAGCCCGTTCTCCGCCGCGTAGGCGTCGATCTTGGCCACCGAGGTGGCGCCCACACCCCGTTTGGGCACGCCCAGCGCCCGTTTCACGCTCACCTCGTCGCCGGGGTTGGTGACCGCCTTGAGGTAGGCCATGGCGTCGCGCACCTCCCGGCGGTCGTAGAAGCGGGTGCCTCCCACCAGCCGGTAGGGGATCTCGGCCTTGATGAGCTGCTCCTCCACCGCCCGCGACTGGGCGTTGGTGCGGTAGAAGACGGCCGTCTCGTCGAAACGCATCTGCTCGGTGTCGCAGCGGCGCACGATCTCGCTGACCACGTAGCGGGCCTCGTCCTCCTCGTCGTCGGCGTGGTAGCGAACGATGGCCGGCCCCGACCCCTGGTCGGTCCACAGGTCCTTGGGCTTGCGGCCGGCGTTGTTGACGATCACCGAGTTGGCGGCGTCGAGGATGTTCTGGGTGCTGCGGTAGTTCTGCTCCAGCACCACGATACGGACGTCGTCGAAGGCCCGCTCGAACTCGAGGATGTTGCGGATGTCGGCGCCACGGAAGGCGTAGATCGACTGGTCGGCGTCGCCCACCGCGGTCACCTGGCGGCTCTCGGCGCCCAGGCTGATCACCAGCTCGTTCTGCACAGGGTTGGTGTCCTGGTACTCGTCCACGAGCACGTGGGCGAAACGCTGCCGCCAGCGTTCCAGCACCTCCGGGCAGTTCCGGAACAGCTCGACGCTTCGAAGCAGCAGGTCATCGAAGTCCATTGCCCCAGCCGCGGCCAGACGGCGCTGGTAGTGGCTGAACACCTCGGCGATGCGCCGCTCGAAGATGTTGGAGGCCTGCTCGGCGTACTGCTCGGCGCCGATGCTGTCGTTCTTGGCCGCGGAGATGGTGGCGTGGACCGCCCGGGGCGGGAACCGCTTCTGGTCGAGGTTGAGGTCGCGCAGCACGTACCCGCACAGGCGTACCGCGTCGCCCTGGTCGTAGATGGTGAACCGGCTCGGGTAGTCGATGCAGGCGGCGTCGCGACGCAGGATGCGCACGCAGGCGGCATGGAACGTCGACACCCACATGCTCTCCGCCACCGGACCCACGAGGGTGCCGACCCGGTCGCGCATCTCGCCGGCGGCCTTGTTGGTGAAGGTGATGGCCAGGATCTCGAACGGCGACAGGCCGTGCTCCTCGATCAGGTGGGCGATGCGATGGGTGAGCACGCGGGTCTTGCCCGACCCCGCTCCGGCCACCACCAGGAGCGGCCCGCCGGTATGGGTGACCGCCTCGTACTGGGCCGGGTTGAGGCCCTCCAGAATCGCCGACTCCGCCATCAGAGCCACCCTACTGCCGCCGCCCGACACCGCCGGACGCTCCTGGGCCGTGGGACGTTACGCGGTCTCGGGGTCGTCGACGAGCACGTCCAGGAACGGCGAGTACCGGTAGACGCGGTACCGCTCCTGGCCCGTCAGCTCGGCGACCATCCCCAATGAGGTCATCTGCTCGAGGAGGCGACCGACGGTAGTGGGAGTCGAGCCGAGCCGGGCCGACGCGTACTTGATCGTGACGAGCGGCTGCTCGGCCAGCAGGTCCAGCAGCGGCCACCCGTACTTGCCGAAGTTCTGGTCGGTCGCGATGCGTCGATGCTCCTCGGTCAGTGCCACCAACTCGCCCGCCACCCGCACGGCGTCATTGGCCGTGATGGCAACGCCGGAAAGGAAGAACTTGAGCCAGCCTTCCCAGTCGCCGTTCGTACGGATTGCATCGAGGCGGTCGTAGTACTCGCTGCGGTTCTGCTTGAGAAAGAGGCTCAGGTACAACAGCGGGCGGGCTAGCAGCCGGCGCTGCACCAGCAGCAGGGTGATGAGGAGGCGGCCCACGCGGCCGTTGCCGTCGAGGAAGGGATGGATCGTCTCGAACTGAGCGTGAGCCAGGCCGGCCAGTACGAGCGGCGGATCGTCGCTGCCGTTCAGGAAGACCTCGAAGTCGCGGACGGCGGCGGGAAGGTCATCGGGTGCCGGGGGCACGAACGCGGCGGTCTCCAGAGTGCAGCCCGCCGGGCCGATCCAGTTCTGGGTCGTGCGGAACTCCCCGGGGCTGCGCTCCTGCCCCCGCACGCCCGTCATCAGCTCCTCATGCACCCTACGAATGAGGCGGCCCGACAACGGAAGCCGGTCCAGGAGGCTCAAGCCGGTGCGCATGGCTCGCACATAGTTGACCGTCTCGGCAACATCGGCCGGCAGTTCGTGGGTCCTGGCGTCGACTTCATGCGCGAGGACGTCGTCGAGGCTCGACTGGGTGCCCTCGATCTGGGAGCTGAGCACCGCCTCGCGCCGGACGTAGGACGCGACGAACAAGTCAGGATTCGGCAGGCTGCCCGCCAGCCCGTCCAACCGGCCCAAAGCCGTGGTGGCTTCCGACAGCATCCTGAGCAAGTTGGCCTCCCACCGCAGCGGCGGGTCTGGAGGCAGCGGCTTCGGCACGAACGCTTCGTACCCTGTCAACTGCCGACGAAAGTGTCCAGCCCGCTCGCTATCCATCCTGCTCTGCCCTTCTTGGTCCAGCCCGCTGGAATAAGATGGGCCATCCCGCACTGTTATTCTAGCGCAAGCTACTCTACTAGAATTAAGGGCAGATGGGTGTCCGCTATTTCAAGCCCGCTGGAATAAGACGGGCCATCCCGCACTGTTATTCTAGCGCGAGCTACTCTACTAGAATCAGGTAGCTATTCGAGGTCGCGCTCTGCGGGCGCTTTCCAGGCTGGAGCGACGAACGCCGGACTCGTGTTCCAGCCCGAGCCCGATAGCCTGCCGGGCGTGGAGGTCGCCGACTCCGTCCTCGACCTCGTGGGGAACACGCCGCTGGTGCGGATGCGGCGGGCGATTCCCGAGGCCGGCTGCGACGTTCTGGCCAAGCTCGAGATGCTCAACCCCGGCGGCAGCGTCAAGGACCGCATCGCCATCGCGATGATCGACGGGGCGGAGCGCGACGGGCTGCTCGAGCCGGGCGGGACGATCATCGAACCCACCTCGGGCAACACCGGTGTCGGCCTGGCCATGGTCGGGGCCCAGCGGGGCTACCGGTGCGTCTTCGTGATGACCGACAAGGTGAGCCCCGAGAAGGTGCAGCTGCTGCGGGCCTACGGCGCCGAGGTGGTGGTGTGCCCGGTGGCGGTGGCCCCCGAGGACCCCGACTCCTACTACTCCACCGCCGAGCGGCTCATGGCATCCACGCCGGGCGCCTACCAGCCCAACCAGTACTTCAACCAGGAGAACCCCCTCGCCCACGAGAAGACGACCGGACCCGAGCTCTGGCGCCAGACCGACGGCCGCATCACCCATTTCGTGGCCGGACCGGGCACCGGGGGCACCATCAGCGGGGTGGGCCGCTACCTCAAGCGGCAGAACCCGTCGGTGCAGATCATCGCGGCCGACCCGGAGGGCTCCGTCTTCAGCGGCGGGTCGGGCCGGCCCTACCAGGTGGAGGGCGTCGGCGAGGACTTCTGGCCCGAGACCTACCACCGCGAGGTGGTGGACCGTGTGATCGCCGTGTCCGACCAGGCCTCCTTCGACATGGCCCGGCTGGTCTCGCACCGCGAGGGCCTCCTGATCGGAGGCTCGGGAGGTACCGCGGTGTGCGCGGCCGCCGAGGTGGCCCGGGACCGCGGACCCGACGACGTGGTGGTGCTGCTGCTGCCGGACTCCGGCCGCGGCTACCTGTCGAAGGTGTTCAACGACGACTGGATGGCGTCGCACGGGTTCCTGATCGGCGAGCACCCCTGCGTGAAGGACGTGCTGGACGCCAAGGAGGGTGCGCTGCCGCCGCTGGTGTACGTCAACCCCGACGACCCCGTGAGCCTGGCCGTGACCCACATGCGCGACAACGGGCTGAGCCAGCTTCCAGTGGCCAAGGGCGAGATGCCGCTGGCCGCGGCCGAGGTGATGGGATCGGTCCACGAACTCCAGCTCATGGCTCTGGCCTTCAACGGGGACCTGCTCGGCCGGCCGGTGGAGAGCGTGATGAGCAGGCCGCTGGAGCAGATCGGCATCGGCGAGCCGGTGGCGCTGGCGGTGACCAAGCTGGAGCGATCGCCGGCGCTGCTGGTGCTCGACGGCGGCCGGCCCCGGGCGGTGGTCTCCAGCACCGACGTGCTCAGCTACCTGTCGTCCGTCTCGGGCGACGCCCTCACGGCGGGGGCGGGCCTGTGAGCCGCCGCGAGGATGCCTGGGGGTTCGAGACCCGGGCCGTCCACGTCGGCCAGGAGCCCGACGAGACCACCGGCGCCATCACCGTGCCCATCCACCTGGCCACCACCTTCGTGCAATCCGCGCCGGGCCGGCACCGGGGCTACGAGTACTCCCGCACCTCCAACCCGACCCGGGCCGCGCTGGAGCGCAGCGTGGCCGGCCTGGAGGGGGCCGCCCACGGTTTCGCGTTCGCCAGCGGCATGGCCGCCGAGGACGCGCTGGCGGGCCTGCTGCGCCCCGGCGACCACGTCGTGCTCGGCCTCGACGCCTACGGGGGGACGTTCCGGCTGATCGCCCGCGTCTACGGCGAGCGGGGCGTCGAGTGGTCGGCGGTGGACCTGACCGACCCCGCGGCTCTGGCCGGCGCGCTGCGGCCCGAGACACGGCAGGTGTGGGTCGAGACGCCGACCAACCCCATGCTGGCCGTGGTCGACATCGCCGCGGCGGCCGAGACGGCCCGGGCCGCGGGAGCCGTGCTGATCGTGGACAACACCTTCGCCACCCCCTACCTGCAGAACCCGCTGGCGTTGGGCGCCGGCGCCGTGGTCCACTCCAGCACCAAGTACCTGGGCGGCCACTCCGATGTGGTCGGAGGATTCGTGGCCGTGAACGACGACCAGCTGGCCGAGCAGTTGGCCTTCGTCCAGAACGCGGCCGGCGCGGTGCCCAGCCCGTTCGACTGCTACCTGCTGCTCAGGGGCGTCAAGACGCTGGGCGTACGCATGGACCGCCACTGCGCCAACGCCCAGGCGGTGGCCGGGCACCTGACCGGCCACCCCAGGATCGCCCGCGTGCTGTACCCGGGCCTCCCGGACCATCCGGGCCACACCTTGGCGGCACGCCAGATGCGCGGCTTCGGGGGGATGGTGTCGTGCATCCTCACCGGCGGCGAGGCTGCGGCCGTGGCCACGGTGAGCTCCACCCGGGTCTTCCGGCTGGCCGAATCGCTGGGCGCGGTGGAGTCGCTCATCGAGCAGCCGTCCACCATGACCCACCTGTCGGTGGCCGACTCGCCCCTGGCCGTCGATCCCGGCCTCATCCGCCTGTCCGTCGGCATCGAGACCATCGACGACCTCCTCGCCGACCTCGACCAAGCTCTTGGCTGACACCGGACCTACATCGCGGTCTGCCAAGAGCACCACGAGCCGAGCTCAACACCGTTCGGTCGCCAAGCCGTCAAGAAAAGTGAGCACTGCGAAGCGACGAGCGTCAGTTCTCCCAGGGTGACGGGGTTCTCTCCACCAACGCCGAACACTTCCACAAAGAAGGTCCGCTGTATGGGGTACTCCCCCCACACAACTCTGACGGATGCGAGGCGGCTGCCGTCGGGCGACCAGAGCACATCTCGGACTTCACCGTCGGTACCGTCGGTGAGTTTGGTGGTGCCGGTGCCGTCGGCCGCGACCGACCAGACAGCAAATCACCCCTCGCGATCCCAGGGTGAGTCGTAGTCGCTGTCGTCGGAGTCCTCACCGCGCGCGACCGGCCCGGCCGACGCAAGGGATCGGCGCCGGTTGCGCGCCGCGGCGGCTCGGATCGCGTCGCGGTCAGCGCAGGTCGAATACCGTGCTCAGGGCGGTGTCGATGCCCCACTGGTCCTCGGGGCGGAGATGTCCGACCAGGCCGCCCAGGCGGGTGACATCGACCGCGCCCACCTGCTCGACGAGCACAGTCGTCGGCTGGCCCTCGAGTTCGATGACCGGCCGGAACGAAGCCGCCCGGGCGCTGGTCGAGGTCGGCGCCACCAGCACCACCGACCGGGGCAGCAGCGCGTCGGACTGCACCACCACGCCGAAGCGGCGCCCCTGCTGCTCATGGCCCACGCCCCGGGGGAGCCGCAGCTCGAAGACGTCACCTCGGCGCATCGAGTTGTTCCCGGTGACTCGAAGCCGGGTCGCCCGGGGTGGGCTCACTCCGTCGCACGGAACTGCTCCATGAGACTCGCGACGGCGCGCATCTCGGCCTGGTCGGCCTCGTCGGCCTCCAGGGCGGCAACCTCGGCCGCCAGCGCTTGCCGGGCCCGCATCCGTGCTGCCTCGTGCACCAGCGACGATCGGATGGCCTCCGACTGCGTGAGCCCCCCGGCCTCCAGTTGACGCAGCGCCCGGAGGGCCTCCTCGTCGAGTCGAACGGAGATCGCGCCGGCCACCGGCACAGTGTATCGCGATATGTGATACGCCGCAGACTCGCGCTGGCAGGCCGCATCGACGGCACCCTCGCCACGACGTGAGCTCGGATGCAGGCGTCGCCGCCAGATTGTCGGTGCGGTCTGTGTGGATTGAGCGCGCAGAACTATCGACAAGCCCTACGAGATCGTGAACGACGGCACGAGCCTCGCCGGTTTCTTCCGGCTCCATCCCTCCGGCGATCACTCCCATTCGATGGTGGCCGGGGGCTTGGAGGTGACGTCGTAGACCACCCGGTTCACGCCACCGACCTCGGCTATCACCCGGCTGCTCATGGCCTCCAGCACATCATGGGGCAGCCGGGCCCAGTCGGCGGTCATGGCGTCGGCGCTGGTCACCGCCCGTATCACCACCGGGCGCCCGTAGGTGCGCTCGTCGCCCATCACCCCGACGGTGCGGATGTCGGGCAGCACCGCGAACGACTGCCAGACCTCGCGCTCCAGACCGGCGGCCCGCAACTCCGAGCGCACGATGGCGTCGGCCCGGCGAAGAGTGGCGGCCGCGGCGGGGGTCACCTCCCCGATGATCCGCACCGCCAATCCGGGACCGGGGAAGGGCTGACGATGCACGATCTCCTCGGGCAGGCCCAGCTCGGCGCCCACCGCCCGCACCTCGTCCTTGAACAGCGACCGCAGCGGCTCCACCAGCTCGAAGTCCAGGTCGTCCGGCAAGCCGCCCACGTTGTGGTGGCTCTTGATGGTGGACGAGTGGGTGGTGGCCCCCGACTCGATCACGTCGGGATACAGCGTCCCCTGCACTAGGAACGCCGCGCCGGGAACCCGGCTGCGGGCCCGCTCGAAGGCCCGGATGAACTGCTCGCCCACGATCTTGCGCTTGGTCTCGGGCTCGGTGATCCCCGCCAGTGCGGAGAAGAACTCGGTGGCCGCGTCGACGCGCACCAGGTCGATCCCGAAGTGACGACTGAAGGTCTCCTCCACCTGATCGGCCTCGCCGAGGCGCAGCAGGCCGGTGTCCACCAGCACGCAGGTGAGCTGGTCGCCGATGGCCCGATGCACCAGGGCGGCGGCCACCGCCGAGTCCACGCCCCCCGACAGGCCGCAGATGGCCCGACCGTCGCCGACCTGGTCCTGGACGGAGGCCACCGACGCGTCGATGATCGAGTCCATCGACCAGCTCGGCCCGGCACCGCAGCCCCGCCGCAGGAACCGCTCGATCACCTGGCGCCCGTGGGGCGTGTGCTGCACCTCGGGGTGGAACTGCACGCCGTAGAGGCCGCGTCCGGGGTCCTCGAAGGCGGCCACCGGCGAAGCCTCGGTGGCCGCGGTGACCGTGGCGCCCGGCGGCGGCTCGGCGATGGCGTCGAAGTGGCTCATCCACACCGGGTGGGGCGAGGGCAGTCCGGCCAGCAGGACGCCGCCGCCGCCGGCCAGCGTCATCTCGGCCCGGCCGTACTCGCCCCGCTCGTTGGGGCCGACCGAGCCGCCCAACTGCTCGGCCATCAGCTGGGCGCCGTAGCAGATGCCGAGGATCGGCACGCCGAGGTCGTAGACGGCGGGGTCGAGGTCCGGCGCGCCCTCGACGCGCACCGAGGCCGGTCCGCCGCTGAGGATCACGCCGGAAGGCCGGCGGGCCGCGACCTCTGCCGCGGTGACCGCCGCTGGCACGATCTCGCTGTACACCTCGCACTCGCGCACCCGCCGGGCGATCAGCTGCGCGTACTGGGCCCCGAAGTCCACCACCAGGACGGTGTCGAAGGCGCCGCCCGGGCCCGGCCCGGCCCCAGTGGTCACTGCGCTGGGCCGATCATCGCCGGGCTGCACCCGTTCCGCGTGAAGCAGCCGGGAGAGCGCCCACGGACAGCCCGCCGCGCCGACGGCTCACGGCGAGACTATGGCGACGGCCGCCCGCTGGAAGTCCTTCACGTCGGTGTAGCCGCACTTGGCCATCGAGGTGCGCAGCCCGCCCATCAGGTTGGTGGCGCCGTCGGGGCCGAGCGCCGGGCCGCGGAGGATCTCCGCCAGCGTGCCCCGCGGCTCGACATCCAGGATGCGCCCCCGGGGCAGGGTGGGGTGGCCCGACGAGAGGTCCCAGTGGCGGCCCGGGCACGGAGAGTCCGAGGCGGAGGCCAGCGGGAGGCCGACCATGGCCGCGTCGGCGCCGCACACGATCGCCTTGGCGATGTCGCCCCCGGTGCTCATCGTGCCGTCGGCGATCACATGGCAGTACACGCCGGTCTCGTCGAGGTGGCGCATGCGGGCCGCCCGAGCGTCGGCGATGGCGGTGGCCTGCGGAGCGTCGAGGCCGAGCACGCGGCGGGTGGTTCCCGCGTGCCCCGATCCCGCCCCCACCAGCACGCCCGCCGCGCCGGTGCGCATCAGGTGCAGGGCGGCCTGGTAGCTCACGCAGCCCCCGACGATCACCGGCGTCTGCATGCGCCGGATGAACGTCTTGAGGTTGAGCGGGTCGCCCGCGGAGGAGACGTGCTCGGCCGACACGATCGTGCCTGAGATCACCAGCAGGTTGATGTCGGCGGCGATGGCGTGGGGCGCGAGCCTCTCGGCCCGCTGGGGCCGCACCCGGCCGGCGGTGCGCACCCCGGCCTCCGCGATCTCGGCGATGCGGGCGGCCACGAGCTCGGGCTGGACGGGCCGGGCGTACAGCTCGCGCAGGCGGGCTGTGGCCGCGTCCAACGGCGCGGCGGACAGCTCGGCCAGATCGGCGGCGGGGTCCTCGCAGCGGGTCCAGACGCCTTCCAGGTCGAGCACCCCGACTCCGCCGAGCTCGCCCATGCTCACGGCGGTGGCCGGGCTGGTCACGCTGTCGGTGGAGGCCGCCAGGACCGGGATGTCGAAGCGGTAGGCGTCGATCTGCCAGGAGATGTCCACGTCGGCGAGGTCGCGGGTGCGCCGGCTGGGGATGACGGCGACCTCGTCGAGCCGGTAGGCGCGCCGACCGGACTTGCCCAGCCCGATCTCGACTTCAGCCACGGCGGTGCCTCCAGTGTTGTGACTCGGGCCTCTGTCCCCCGACGCGGCTTCGCTGAGGAGTCCGGGCGCAGCCCGAGCCTAGCCGAGACCGATCACCTGTGATGGCCCGCATCACGGCAGAACGCGGGCGGTGGCTGGCGAGTACGGGATCATTGAAGAATAACCCTATCCGAATGGGTGGAGCGGCCAATCCTGGCAGATGATTTACCAATGATTTCCCTAGCAAGACTTGTTCTTGGATATTCAGATAGATGATTTGCGAATCATCTCTGTCGAGGTACACTCCCCGACATGGTTCGAACACGACCTCAACTCGACGAAATACCCCACGACATGGCAGTTGATGAGTTCTGGGAACTCTTCGGCACAGTCGAGCACGAAGGGCTCGATTTCAAAGGCGGCCCGAACGACAGCTTCAAAGAGGCAATTCCAGCCATGGCCATGACGGACGGGGGCCTGCTGATCCTAGGAGTCGACGACGGGCGGAATATCGTGGGCTGCCCGCTCACTCAGCGCACCCAGGACCGGGTCACAGCCTACGCGAAGGAGTGTCACGTCGACGTGGAACTGCGCTCAGTCAGGGCTGGCGGCCACGAACTCACCATCGTGGAGGTACCCGAAGTCCTTGGGCGCATCGCAACCAGCCCCGACGGGCGGCTGCTGCGGCGGGTCGGCGGGGCATCGGAGCCTCTTCGAGGCGATGCCGTGATGCGGTTCGTCAAAGACCGCGCGCAGGTTTCCGCCGAGGAGGAACCTCTGGGCCGTTGCTTCGACCCCGCCGACTTCGACCTGGACTCCGTCAACTCGGCGCTGGCAAAGCAAGGGAGGCCTCCCGTCGGTCTCGCCGGTCTGGGCCGAGCGCTGGCGAGTCTCCAGGTAGCAGAATACTCGGGCGACCCCGACGAGGAGGAGGCGAGCCTCGTCGTGTTCAAGAGCGCAGCCGTGCTGTTTGCGCACGACCCTCGCAGATTCGTGCCCGGCGCCGAGGTCCAGCTCATCCGGAGGCCCGGCGTCGGACCCGGACCGGGGCCGGCCAGCGATCGGCAGAGCTGCAGCGGGCCGCTGGCCAAGACAGTCGAGTGCTGCGGCGCCTTCATCGAGCGCCACACCGCGAGGTTCGAGGTGTTGCCCGGGCTGTCGCGGGAGGTGATGCCCGAGTATCCGGCGTTCGTCGTGCGCGAGGCTCTGCTGAACGCGCTCGCCCACCGGGACTATGGCCTCTCGGGCGCCACCGTCGACATCACCGTGTGGGACGACCGCATCGAATTCCGCAGCCCAGGACCGCTGCCCGGACACATCACAACAACGAACATGAGGTTCGAGCACTACAGCCGGAACCGCAGGATCATGCGGGCGCTCAAGAGCATCGGCCTCGTCGAAGAATTCGGCGACGGCGTCGATCGCATGATCACGGAGATGGAGCAGCGTCTGATGCAGCCTCCGACCTTCGCCGCCGGAGAGGCCTCGCTGACCGTGACGCTTCACAGCCACTTTCTCGTGAGCGTGGACGATCAGGCCTGGCTTCAGCGCTTGGGCGCGGGACCCGACTCTGTGGAGGAGCGCAGAGCATTGGTAGAGGCGCGACGGGCGGGCCAGATTGCCAGACGGCAACTCGCCGTCCTGCTGCCGGACGCAGACATCGACCGTCTCCTGTCGACGCTGCTGGCGAAGGACCTGTTCGTCCGGGTGGGACGGGGAGGCGGAACTCAGTACGAACTCTCAGCCGAGGTGGTGGCCAGGGCCGGGGGGTCGAGCATCGAGGCGCGGCGGCGGCGCCGCCAAGCCCTGCTGGACGAGATGGCCCGCAGAGGCAGCCTCTCGCGGGCGGAGGCCGTCGAGGTGCTCGACGGGGACGGGCGCGCGGCCCGTTCGCTCATAGGTCTGTTGGTTTCGTCCGGAAGAGTCGTTGCGGAGGGCAACACCCGCGCCCGCCGCTACCGGCTCGCCGACGCGCCGCCGAGCGAAGACGGTTGAACCCGACGGAAGCCGGGCACCGGACGAGCCTACCCGGCCGTCGCCCCCATGACCGTGATCGAGAGGAGTCGACGCAGAACCGCCGCGGTAGCCCCCCAGACGGTGTCGCCGGGCAGCTCGAAGAAGGTCATGGTGCGCTCGCCTCCGAAGGCTGCATCCAGCGACCAGACCTCCTCTCGCCATGCTTCGGGGTCGGTCAGCTCAGCCAGCCGGACGTGCAGCACCTGATCCACCTCGACCGGGTCGGGCACCAACTCGGGGCGTTGTTCGACGGTCGCCACGAACGGGCACACCAGCGACCGGGATCCGACGGTGACGAAGCTGTCGAGCCGACCGATCCGAGACACGTTTCCGGGGTCCAGCCCGATTTCCTCAGTCGCCTCCCGCAGTGCGGTGGCCCACAAGTCGGCATCGCCGGGCTCCCGCCTGCCGCCCGGAAAGGAGACCTCACCGGCGTGGTGCCGGAGGTGCCAGGCGCGCCGGGTGAGCACCACCCACGGCTCGCCCTCATGCCCGTAGAGCAGCACCAGCACGCCCGATGGCGCCGACCCCGGCGGCACCGTCGCCGGTGAGGGGACGAACCCGGGCGGGGTGTCCGCCACCGCCTGCAGCACCTGTTCCAGGCTCAGGCGGCGTCGATGCTCCGGAAGCGCGGCCCAAGGCGGCGGTCCGCCCATCCGGGCGTCGGCCGGGCGGGGTATCTGCTGGGATCCACCCCTGCCGGCAGGGGCCGGCGGCGGGTCGAACACCGCCGCGGTCGATGCGGTCGAGTCGGTCAGGACCCTTCCCCGTCGCCGGCCGCGGCCGCGGCCACGTCCTGGAGAAGCTCCCGCAGCCCGCCGGTCTTGAGGTCGCTCATCACCCGGCCGGGCGGCGTCTCGCCCCTCTCCCACTCCTCCCAGTGGTCCAGCAGCTTGCGCGGGTCCGGGGCCGGGCGATCCATCCAAGTGAGGCTACCGGCGCCGTCCAGGGTCGAGAGTAGCGTGTCTCCACTGATGCTTGCATAATGCAAGCATGCCGCCCTCCACTCGAAGACGGCCCGACCCTCCACCGTAGGCACCCATCCTCGCGAGTGTCGAGAGGCCGCGTCCAGCGCTTCGAGCGCGACGCGCAGGAGCCCGGGCCTGGGGCCCGGGCTCCTGCGAACATTCGCGGGGGGCGAACGGCTACATCATGCCGCCCATTCCTCCCATGCCGTCCATGCCGCCGCCTGGCGGGCCGGGCGGAGGCTTCTCCTCGGGCTTGTCGGCCACGAGCACCTCGGTGGTGAGCATCAGGCCGGCGATCGACGCCGCGTTCTGCAGAGCGGCCCGGGTCACCTTCACCGGGTCGATCACACCCGCTCCGATCAGGTCGACGATCTCGCCCGCCACCGCGTCGAAGCCCTCCGAGCCGGAGGCCGACTCGACCTCGCGCACCACGATAGCGCCCTCATGGCCGGCGTTCTCGGCGATCAGCCGGGTGGGCGCGGAGAGGGCCTCGCCGATTATGCGGGCCCCGGTGGCCTCGTCGCCGCTGAGACCGGCCGCGACCTCGGCGACCGCGGCCCGGCTGCGCAGCAGCGCGGTGCCGCCGCCGGCGACGATGCCCTCGTCGATGGCGGCCCGGGTGGCCGAGATGGCGTCCTCGATGCGGTGCTTGGTCTCCTTGAGCTCAACCTCGGTGGCCGCGCCGACCTGCACCACGGCCACGCCGCCGGCCAGCTTGGCCAGGCGCTCCTGGAGCTTCTCGCGGTCCCAGTCCGAGTCGGTGTTGTCGATCTCGGCCTTGATCTGGTTGACCCGGCCCTCGACGTCGGCGGCGTCGCCGGCGCCCTCCACGACGGTGGTGTCGTCCTTGGTGATCACCACCTTGCGGGCCGAGCCCATCAGCGACAGGTCCACCGAGTCGAGCTTCAGGCCGACCTCCTCGGCCACGACCTGGCCGCCGGTGAGGATGGCCATGTCCTGCAGCATCGCCTTGCGGCGCTCGCCGAAGCCGGGCGCCTTCACCGCGGCGGAGTTGAACGTGCCGCGGATCTTGTTGACCACCAGCGTGGCCAGCGCCTCGCCCTCCACGTCCTCGGCGATGATCAGCAGCGGCTTGCCGGTCTGCATGACCTTCTCGAGCACCGGCAGCAGGTCCGACACTGCGCTGATCTTGCCCTGGTTCAACAGCACGTAGGGCTCCTCGAGCACCGCCTCCTGGCGCTCGGGGTCGGTCACGAAGTACGGCGACAGGTAGCCCTTGTCGAACTGCATGCCCTCGACGAAGTCGAGGTCCATGCCGAACGTGTTGCTCTCCTCGACGGTGATCACGCCGTCCTTGCCGACCTTGTCGAAGGCCTCGGCCAGCGTCTCGCCCACCTCGGTGTCGGCCGCGGAGATCGACGCCACCGACTGCACCTTCTCCTTGTCGGTCGACACCGGCACGGCCTGGTCGGCCAGCGAGTCCACGGCGGCGGCCACGGCCGCCTCCATGCCCCGCTTGAGGCCCATCGGGTTGGCGCCGGCGGCGACGTTGCGCAGCCCCTCGCGCACCAGGGCCTGGGCCAGCACGGTGGCGGTGGTGGTGCCGTCGCCGGCGATGTCGTTGGTCTTGGTGGCCACTTCCTTCACGAGCTGGGCGCCCATGTTCTCGAACTGGTCGTCGAGCTCCACCTCGCGGGCGATGGACACGCCGTCGTTGGTGATGGTCGGAGCGCCGAACTTCTTGTCGAGCACGACGTTGCGGCCCTTGGGGCCGAGGGTGACCTTCACGGCGTCGGCGAGCTTGTTGACGCCCGTCTCGAGGCCCCGGCGGGCCTCTTCGTCGAATTTGAGTATCTTGGGCATGGGCGGCCTCAGACGACCTTGGCCAGCACGTCGCGGGCGTTGAGGATGAGCAGGTCCTCGCCGTCCACGGTGATCTCGGTTCCGCCGTACTTGGAGTAGACGACGGTGTCGCCCACTCCGACGTCCATGGGGATGATCTCGCCGCTGTCGTCGGACCGGCGACCGGGGCCGACCGCCAGGACTTCGCCCTGCTGGGGCTTCTCCTTGGCGGTGTCGGGGATGACGAGACCGCTGGCGGTGGTCTCCTCGGCGTCGCCGGGCCGCACAACGATGCGGTCGTCGAGTGGCTGCAGGTTCATGTGTCCTCCCGGACTCGGGTTTCTGGTTTCTTGGACTGAGCACGGGCGTTGGCACTCTCCCGTGACGAGTGCCAACGATACGGCCTGCCGGCGCGCGCCACAACGCGCGGGCGCCGGGGTTTCAGTCCTCCGGCAGGCCCAGCGAAGGGTCCGCCCCGACAGTGAGCGGGGAGGGGCCGTCGGCATGCAACCGCCACCAGCCCGCGGCCGCCACCATGGCGGCGTTGTCGGTACACATGGCCCGGCTCGGCAGGTACGCGGCCAGCCCGTCGGCCGTGCAGGCGTCGAGCGTCATCTCGCGCAGCCGGCTGTTGGCCGCCACGCCTCCGGCCAGGCACAGGCCCCGGGCGTCGTGGGCCTCCGCGGCCCGGCGGGCCTTGGCCAGCAGCACGTCCGCCACCGCCTCCTGGAAAGACGCGGCCACATCCTCGGTCGGAGCGTCGGGATGGCGCCTCAGGTGGTTGATGACCGCGGTCTTCAGCCCGCTGAAGGAGAAGTTCCAGCCGTCGTGCAGCATCGCCCGGGGGAAGGCGACGGCGTGGCGGTCCCCCCGCCCGCTGAGCCGGTCGATCACCGGGCCGCCCGGATAGCCGAGGCCCATGTAGCGGGCCACCTTGTCGAACGCCTCCCCGGCGGCGTCGTCGAGAGTGGCGCCGAGCACCCGGTAGCGCAGACGGCCCTCCATCAGCACCAGCATCGTGTGGCCGCCGGACACGAGTATCACCACCACGGGCAGCTCCAGGCTCGGCTCGTCGAGGAAGGCGGCGTGGAGGTGGGCCTCCAGATGATTGACGGCCACGAAGGGCACGTCCCACACCAGCGCCAGCGCCTTGGCCGCCGACACGCCGACGAGCAGCGCCCCCACCAGCCCCGGACCGGCCGTGGCCGCCACCGCCGCGATGTCGGAGTCCTCCAGGGCCGACTCCACCAGCGCCTGCGACATCACCGGCACCAGCCTCTCCACGTGGGCCCGTCCCGCGACCTCGGGGACGACGCCGCCGTAGCGGGCATGCAGGTCCACCTGGCTCGACACCACCGACGACAGCACCTGCCGCCCGCCGGCCACGACCGCCGCGGCCGTCTCGTCGCAGGAGGTCTCGATGCCCAGAATCGCATCGCCGCGATGCCTCGCTCCGCTGCCCGCTCCGTTCGTCGCTGCGTCCTTCGCGCCGTTCTCCATCGTCCCTTCCTACCGGTTCTGTCGAGTCGGCCTCGGGGCCTGCGCGTCGGGGCGGCGCAGGTAGAGGGGCCGGATCTCGTCGGGCCGCACGAACTCCTCCCGCACGGCCGGAGCGTGGGCCAGCAGCACCAGCGACTCGGCCGAGGGGTGGGCGAAGCCCGGGTCGGCCAGTTCGACGCCGCGCAGCGGATCGAGCATGGAGGCGTAGAGCACTGCCCCGTCCCCCACAGCGAGCGTCTCGTCGTCGCTGGCCAGGATCTGGGACACGACGTGGTCGGGGGCGCAGACCTCCGGGTCGCTCAGCCGCTGGACCCCTCCGGGAAGGCAGCCGTACCGGGCGTGGAACACCTCGCCGCGGCGGGCGTCGATCATCACCGTGATGGTGCGGCCGGCGTGGCGCAGCGGGTAGGCGACCAGGTCGAGGCTGCTGACCGCCACCATGGGCACCCGCAGGGCGTGCGCCATGGTGATGGCGGTGGTGACGCCCACCCGGAGGCCGGTGTAGAGGCCCGGGCCGACATCGACCGCGACCGCGCCCAGGTCGCGCAGCGAGACGCCGGCGTGGGCGGATGCCGCCTCGATCTGGGGAGCGAGCAGCTCGGCATGGCGGCGCTCGCGGGTGGCCTGGACCGAGGCGCGCACGCCTTCGTGGCCTCCGATGGCGCAGCCGACGCGGCCGGTGGCCGATTCGATCCCGAGTATCAGCACGGAGAGGCCCAAGGCTCGAGGGCGGCGCTCAGCCGACCGGCGCGGCGCTGCCAAGACTCGCCGTTGCTGTGCAGCTCGAAGCTGCGGTCGTCGTCGCCCGCGCCGAAGCGGATCGTGACCGACAGGTGCTCGGCGCCGAGCGCCGACGAGATGGTGTCGCCCCATTCCACGAGGGTCACTCCGTCGTCGAGGAGCTCGGGGAGGGCGAGGTCGCCGACCTCCTCGGGGCAGTCGAAGCGATAGACGTCGAGATGGTTGACCACCAGGCGGCCCTCGTACCGGTTGGCCAGGGTGAAGGTGGGGCTGGTGACGGGGGCGGTCACGCCGAGGGCGGCCGCGAAGCCCTGCACGAAGGCCGTCTTGCCCGCGCCCAGGTCCCCGACGAGCACCACCACGTCTCCGGTGTCCACCACCGCCGCGACGCTCCCGCCGAGGGCTCTCGTCTCGTCGACTGCGGCCGTGCTGCAGGTGGTCATCGAGGCCTGGCGGGACTCGCGGGCGGGTGTCTGCACCCCTGGATCGTACCGACGACCGGTGACGGACCGGATGGGGGCAGGCCGCCAGGACAGGGCGCCAGGCGGGTCAACCGCCGTCCGCGCCGACAGCGCCGCGCACCGCCTTGGCCACGGCGGCCACCGCCAGGAGCCGCACGTCGTCGGCGTCGGCCGGCACTCCCCCCGTGGCCGCGGCCACCACCGCATCGCCGTCGGAGCGGGAGTGGGCCGGCACCAGGGTCCGCGCCAGCCCGTCGTGGCCTCCCTGGGACACCCAGAAACAGTCGAGCTTGGTCAGCGACGCGTTGGTGACCACCGCGCACAGGGTCGTGTTGGCGAACGGCTGGGTCCGGCCCTCCCACCGCTCGAACGTTCCGGCCTCGACCTGCTCCATTATCTGCTGCGACTGCGGCGGCGGGCTGCCGGCCGCGTTGAGGGCCACAACCGCGCTGACGACCAGCTCGTCGCGGCGCGCGGCGGCGATCCCGAGCCCGCCCGGCTCGGCATTCTCGTCACCCAGCCATTTCGACACCGTCGCGCCGGTGCCGGCGCCAACCGCGCCGAGCGCCGACCTGGCGGACCGGTTCGCTGCTGCATGCCTGCCCGCGGCAGCGTCGGGGCGGACGGCCGGGTCCCCCACACCGAGGTCGTACAGAGCCATGGCCACCACGATGGGCACCGGTCCCTGCGGTGTGTCGAACCCGCGCCCCTCGGCCTCGAGCACCTCCATCACCCCGTCGGCCGCGGCCAGCCCGAAAGCGGAGCCGCCGGCGAGCACCACCGCATCGACGTGCTCGACGAGCCGTTCGGGCGCCAGCAGCGCGAAGTCGCGAGTGGCGGGAGCGCCGCCCCGGACCTCGCCGGAGGCGGCCGTGCCGGGCGGCAGGACGATCACGGTGCATCCGGTGCGGGCCACCGGATCGGTCCAATGACCGATCTCCACCCCGGGGATCAGCAGCTCGACCGGCGCGACCATCTTCCCTGCCCCGATTCCACCGCGGCCGCCCAGTAGAGCTGACTCGCGCAGATCCGGCGGGCCGGCGTCAGTCCATTGACTGGTCGAAGCGGCGCCGTCCTCACGGGCCGCGCAGGTCACGCCACGACCAGGGGGCGCCCTCGACCAGGATTTCAGGATGCCCGGTCCACAGGACCGCGCCCGCGCTGGCGGCGGTGGCTGCAGCGAAGGCATCGGCGTAGGCCATGGGGTGGTCAGCCTTGATCCTGGCGGCTTCGAGAACCCGGTCCGGCGTCGGCAGGTCAGCCCTGACGACATGGCGCAGATCCCGCAAGGCCGTCGTGGCCTCCGCCTCGCCCGCTCGCCGGCGGACGATGTAGAAGACCTCCCCCAGGTTGATCCAACTCACCACCGGCTTCTCGGAACGGAGCAGGACGGCGACTTCAGAGGCAGCCGGCTCACTGCCTTCGAGATACCGCAGAATAGCCCAGGAGTCCAGGGCCACGCTCATCGGCTCGCGTCGCGGCGGTGTTCGGCCCTTCGCTCAGCATCCAGATCGCCGCTGAGGTCCAGCCCGCGGAATCGGCCCCGCAACGTCTCCGGGTTGCGGACCGGCCTGACGGCCACATGGTCGCCACAGTTCCACAAGGCAACTTCGTCGCCCGGCTCGATGCCGAAGCAGTCGCGCAGTTCCTTGGGGATGACCACCTGGCCCTTCGCCCCAACTCGATGAGTCATACGGACCAGTATAACCGTCCGCAGCATCGCCGGTCAGGCAATGGTGCGAGGGACGCGGGCTGAGATGGAAGTCAAGACCTCGTAGGGAATGGTCGCGAGCCGTTCGCCGATCTCGGTGGCCGTGATCTCCTCCGCGCCCTGGCGGCCGATCAGGACGACCTCGTCGCCGGTCGTCACCTCCCGGGAGACGGCCGGATCCAGCGCGACCATCAGCTGGTCCATTGTCACCACGCCGAGTATGGGGCACCGCCGGCCCCGCACCAGCACCTCCACGCCGGCCGCGCCGCTGTCGCGGCGTACGCCGTCGGCGTAGCCGATTGCCACGGTGGCCACCCGCGTCGGCTCGGCGGCCCGCCAGCGGCGGCCGTAGGACACGCTCTCACCCGGCGCCACGGCGCGCACCGCAGCGACCGTCGAGACCAACTCCATTGCCGGCTCGAGGGGCACGACGCCGTCCAGCTCCGGCGACGGCGCGACCCCGTAGACCGCGATCCCTGCCCGGACCAGGTCTCGTCGGGCGTCGGGATGGGCCAGCAGCCCCGCCGAGTTGGCGGCATGGACGACCCTGGGGGACAGACCGCGCCGGCGCAACCGGGCCAGTGCCCCGTCGAATCGGGCCAGTTGCTCGGCTGTGAACGGATCGTCGGGAGCGTCCGCTGCTGCGAGGTGAGTCCACACACCCTCGAGGCGCAGCCGGTCACGGGCTGCTCGCAGGGCACCGGCGACCGAGTCGAGTTCGGCGGGCAGGACGCCCATGCGGTGCATGCCGGTGTCCACATTGAGGTGGACCGACCGCTCAGGTCCGCCCGCGGCGGCCAGCGCCTCGATGCCGGGGACCGACGCCACCGTGAACCGCACCCGCTCGTCGGCGCATTCCGCGGCGTCGGCCGCCGACCGGGGAGCGGTCTCCGACAGGACGAGCACGGGCACGTCGCCCTGGATGCACCCGGTGATCTCCAGAGCCTCCGGAATCGTGGACACTGCCAGCGAGGACGCACCCCCCGCCAGAGCGGCCCGGGCCGCCGTGACGGCGCCGTGGCCGTAGCCGTCGGCTTTGACCACCGCGCACAGGGCCGCGTCGCCGGCCCGGTCGGCAAGGCGCCGAGCGTTGGCCTCGATGGCCGCGGGCCGAACCCTGGCCTGGCGCGCCGACAGGCTGGATGCGCTCACGCCGCGACCACGCTCACCGTAGGCCCCCGCCTGACGGACCGTCCGCCGAACTGGCAGCACTGAGCGCCCGAACCGGCCTCCACCGCTGCCAACTCGCGAAACAGCGCTGACCAGCTCATGGCGTGACGGTGCGCAGGGCGCTCAGGAGGTCGCTGGCTATGAGGCGGGCGGCCTCCTCAGCGCCCTGGGTTGCGGCCCTTCCGTGGATGTGGGCGGCCTCGGCCACACGGTGAAGCAGACGCCGCGGCCCGAAGGCGGCCAGGCGGCCCGCAATGACGCCGGTAAGGATGTCGCCGGTGCCGGCCGAGGCCAGCCGAGAGTCCCCGCTGGACACGATCCTGGCCCGTCCGCTCGGGTCGGCGACCACGGTGGGGCCGCCCTTGAGCAGCACGACGGCCTGGGTCTGTGCCGCGGCGGCTCTGGCTGCGGCGATACGGTCCGGCCCAGGCCTGCTGCCCGTCACCGCCTCCAACTCGGCGTCGTGCGGGGTGAGCACAACGGGCACTGAGCGGCTACGGCACCGATTCATGGCAGCCGCAACCGCGGGGGCGTGCAGCAGGCGCAGCCCGTCGGCGTCTATCACGGTGGGCAAGTCGAGCGCCAAGGCGTCGGCGAGACGCTTCGCAGCCTGTTCGCCGGTGCCCATGCCCGGCCCGGCTGCACACACTGCGAAGCGGGCGGCGTCCACCGCCAGGGGCGGCTCGGATCGCACCGCCTCGATGAATGGGACCGTGCCTGCCTCGGCGGAGGTGCTGAGGTGGATCATGCGGGCCCCGCTGCGCGCGGCGGCCTCGCACGCCAGCGCGGCGGCGCCGCCCATTCCCGGCGAGCCGGCCACGACCAGAGCGGCGGAGTGCCACTTGTGGGTGGCGCCGGTGCCCGCGGGCAGCGACCCGATGTCGGCGTCGGTCATCAGCCCGCACGCGTCGCCATCGTCATCGTCGACGGCGAGGCCGATATCGGCCACGGTCGTATCCCCGCAGGCGGCCGGACCCTCGCCGAACAGCAGGCCCGGCTTGAGTGCCGCGAAGGTGACCGTGCGCCGTGCCGGCCACACCGGGCCGCCCAGCGACACGCCGGTCAGGCCGTCGAGACCGCTGGGTATGTCGACGGCCAGCACCGGCGCGTCGGGCCGGCCTCTCCGCGGCGGGGTGTAGGGCCTTGACAGACCGGTGCCGAAGGCCGCGTCGATGTAGAGGTCCGCAGCCGGCAGCGTCTCGGGAGCATCGCTGGCGGAGAAGACGCGAACCCGCGCCCCGCGCCGGCGCAACCGGCGGGCGGCGGCCCTGCCGTCGGCGCCGTTGTTGCCGGGACCGGCCAGCACCACGACCCGCTGTCCGAGCCGTCCGCCCATCACCTCGGCCGCGGCCCGGGCCACAGCCGCTCCGGCCCGCTCGATCAGCACGTCGACGGGTTCGGGCGCGGCGGCGTCGATCTCGGCCATCCGAGCCGGCGCAACGACCGGAATCATCGAGCCAGCGCGACGACGGTCGCCTGGGCGAGATGGTCGGTATGCGACAGGGAGACGAGCCAGCGGCTGACGCCGTGGCCGGCCGCGGTCGAACGGGCCTGACCGTGGAGCACCAGTTCGGGCCGGCCGTCGTCGTCGCGGACCACCTCGATCTCGGCCATGCGCATCCCGCCCAACCCGTAGCCGAGGGCCTTGAGGGCCGCCTCCTTGGCCGCGAAGCGGGCGGCCAGCCGGGCGGCCGGGTCGACGGCCCGGTGCGCGTAGGTTCGCTCGTGGGGCGTGAACAGCCGGTCGGCCACCGATGGGCGCCGCCGGAGCACGGTTCGGAACCGGTCGACGTCGACCAGGTCGGTGCCGATCCCCACCACTCCGGCGTTCCCGGGGTTGCTCGCACCCTCCGCCACGTCCACAACGATACCGAGCCCCCGGCGAGGTCTCGCCGTTCCCGGAATTGGCAGCACAATGCACGCATACCGTGCAAGACGCTGCCAATTCGGTCAG
>JAPPLH010000121.1 GCA_028819505.1 Acidimicrobiaceae bacterium | reverse complement strand
GAGCTCGGCGTCCGGCGATCGCGACAGCAGCCGGCCTCGCAGCGACCCGATCATCGCAAGAGCCCGATCATCGCGGCGACCCGATCATCACAAGAGCCCGATCATCGCGGCGACCCGATCATCGCAGCGACCCGATCGTCGCAAGAGCCCGATCATCGCAGCGACCCGATCGTCGCAGCACCACCGGCGACCGCGACCCGCCCGGACCGGCCCGGCGGCCTGGCGGCGGGACCCAGACGGGCCAGATGGCACAGAGCCACCGCCACCGCGTCGGCGGCATCGGCCGGCTTCAGCAGCTCGCCGAGACCGAGCAGCACCCGCACCATCTCGGCGGTCTCCTGCTTGTCGGCGCCGCCCCAGCCGGCCACCGCCTCCTTCACCTCGTTGGGCGAGTACTCCACCACGTCGCATCCGGCCGCGGCCGACTCCGCCAGCACCACGCCCACGGCCTGCCCCACCGACATGGCCGTGACTGCGTTGCGCTGGAACAGCACCCGCTCCACCGCTACCACATCGGGCTTCAACTCAGCGATCAGCGCCCTGACGTCGGCCTGCAGCTCGGCCAGCCGCGGCGCCCGGTCCATCTCCGCCGGCGTGCTCAGCACCCCGGCCGCCTCGGCCACCGGGCGACGTCCATGGCGAACCGCTCCGTATCCGCAGCGGGACAGCCCCGGGTCGATGCCCAATACGAACATGCGCGCGACTCTATTGACCCTCTGCGACACGTTCGCGGATGCCCGAGGCCGGATTCGCGAGGCCCCAGCCCGAGCGGCCCGCGAGCGCAGCCCACAAGGGCGTGAACCTCAGACCGCCAACTGCTCCATGATGTCGTCGCCGATGTCGAAGTTGCTGTGCACGTCCTGCACGTCGTCGAGATCGTCGATCAGGTCCATCAGCTTCAGCACCGCCCGGGCGACGTCGGGCTCGGTCACGGCCACTGCGCTGGTGGGCAGCATGGTGAGGTCGGCGCTCTCGAACGCGATCTCGGCCGCGGCGAGCGCATCGCGCACGGCGTTGAGGTCGCCGGGCTCGGTGGTGACCCGCCACATGTCGCCCTCGCGCTCCAGATCCTCGGCGCCGGCGTCGAGCACGACCATCATCAGATCGTCCTCGCCGGCTGCCGACGACGGGACCAGCGCCACGCCCTTGCGCTCGAACTGCCAGGCCACCGAGCCCGGCTCGGCCAGCGACCCGCCGTTGCGGGTGAGGGTGCTGCGCACCTCGCTGCCGGTGCGGTTGCGGTTGTCGGTGAGGCACTCGATGTAGAGGGCCACCCCGCCCGGCGCGTACCCCTCGTAGGTGACCGACTCGTAGCTGACCCCCTCGAGTTCGCCGGTGCCCCGCTTGACGGCCCGCTCGATGGTGTCGAGCGGGGCCGAGTTGTCGCGGGCCTTCTGGTACATGGTCCGCAGCGTGGGGTTGGCGTCGACGTCCCCGCCGCCGGAGCGGGCCGCCACCTCGACCTGCTTGATCAGCTTGGCGAACAGCTTGCCCCGCTTGGCGTCGGCCGCTCCCTTGCGGTGCTTGATCGTCGCCCATTTGCTATGGCCGCTCACGGCGGTGAGGCTACCGGTGACAGGCCCGCGCGCCCGCTGCGGAACGGCGACAAGACGTTGGACGACGGTCGGCCAGCGCCTGCGATGCGGGCCTCGGGGGCTCAGTCGGAGAGGCTGTTTATGAAAGCAGTCATGCCGGGGACCGTGAAGGCCACGAGACCACGCCCCGACGCATAGACGAGTCCCTTGCGGATCAGTTGGTCACGGCACGGGCCGAACGCGCTGTGGGTCTTGCCGAGGCGTGCCGCGACCCGCCCGGTGGAGACGGCCGCATCGGCGTCGCCTGCCTCAGCCGCCATTGCCGCAAGGTAGGCGCGCTGCGCGGGGGTGGCCCGCTGCCAGCGGGTGCCATAGAAGTTGGCGTTCAGGTCGCGGCGAGCCCAAGTCACACCGACGGACGCGTCTTCGGCGCCGATGACGTCGGGGCCGGGGGCGAAATCCCAGGTCAATTTGCCGAAGAGTTGAAGGAAGTAGGGATGGCCGGCAGCGTCCGAAATCACCCGGTCCACAGCTGCCGGCTGCCAGGAGACTCCGAGCGCCTCAGCCGGCCGCTCCAACGCCTCACGGGCGTCGTCGGTGTCGAGCGTGCCGATCCGGCGGTATGAGAACAGTCTCTCGGAGTATGTCTTCACGTCCATCAGCAGAGCGGGCAGGTTCGGGAGCCCTGCCCCGGCGACGGCCACCGGGAGGCGCTGCCGGCTCGCCTGATGAGCCGCAGCGAGGATGGCCGCCATGTCAGAACGCGCCAGCGCCTGGAGTTCGTCGACGGCAAGCAGCACACCCGTGCCCATGTCGGCGGCCGCCTCGCCCAGTTCGGTCACCAGTTCGCACAGGTCCAGCTCGAGGTCGCCCGTATCGGCTCGGCCGGCCACGCGGTCCGCATCGATGCCCACCGCAATCGAGCCATCGGGCGAGCCATGCAACGAGAACGACTTGAACACCCCGAGAGCCCGCTGGAGCCGAGCCGATGAGCGATGCCGCCAGGAGGCCGCCCTGAGCGATGAGGTGAGGGCGCCGGCCGCGAGCGTCCGGAAGGGGCGTGTGTCACCCGCTTCCACGAACGCGGCCATCCAGCGACGCTCTTCAGCCATCGACCGGAGCTCCTCCAACAGCACGGTCTTGCCGACGCCGCGCAACCCCGTGAGCACGATTCCCTGTTCGGCTCGTCCAGCGCTGAGCCGATCGAGAACGATCCCGAAGCGGGCCAATTCCTCGGCTCGGCCGGCCAGTTCGGGAGGACGCTGCCCAGCACCGGGAGCGTAGGGGTTGTCGACAGCATCCACACGTCGACTATAGCGTTCCCTAGCTCTATCTATCAATATTTTATAGACTGCTTTAGAAAGCCTTAGGCAGCTCGGGCCGCCGCCGTCAGTGCCAGCAGCACGCCCTCTCAGCCTTCCCGGTTCGGAGCCGGCCGTGCCTGCAGAATGTGGGAGCACATCCCGCGAGGCGAGGCACGCGGCCGCATAGTGCTGCCCTGCGGCACCGGCAAGACCCGAATCGCTTTGCGGGTCACAGAGGAACTGACCTACCCGGGCGAACTGTCGGTGGTGCTGTGCCCGTCGATTGCGTTGGTCGCGCAGATACGGCGCGAGTTCCTTCAGCACGCCAGCAGGCCGCTGAGAGTGATGGCGGTTTGCTCGGACAAGGGCGTCGCCGCCGACGACGAGGAGAAGGTCGCCAACGTCGACGACGCCACCCTCGACCGAGGTATGGCGACCACCGAGGCGATCAAGGGCTGCCCTGTCACCACCGACCCCGACGAGATCGCCCGCTGTATAAGGCGGCGCCGCGACGGCGGCGCAGTCCGCTGCCGGGCGAGGACGCAAAGTGAAAGCTCCGAGACGCCGCGCCGACCGACTGCCGACGACCGGCGACTACCTCAAGGGGATGGCGTTCGCGCTGGCCATGGGCGGCGCCGCACGTAAGGCGTCCGGGGATCGTGTACCGCTGCGGTCCTGTATCGGGTTTCCTGAACACCATCGCCCGCAGCAAGGCGATGACCGCCGTGCTTCAGTCCTCGGCGGTGCGCGAATGGGTCGCCAAATCGGCTGAAGGCAAAGAACTCGGCTACATCGTCGTTCCGGTCGTGATTCCCCCAGGCGAGGACGCCGAGCGGTTCCTCGCCCGCAGCGACAAACACGAAGGCTGGAACGAGCTTGGCGACATCCTCCAGGCGTTGCGCGCCCACGACAAACGCATCGAGGACGCTCTGCCGGAGATGCTGACCATCCAGCTCCCGCCCGTGGGGCCCCCGGAACTGGAACTCGAGACCGCCGTAGCCGTCGGCCGCCCCGACAGGGACAGACTCGAGTACGCGGTCGTGACCGGCAGCCGGGACCAAGCCGAAGACACAGCCCGCGCCGCGGTCAAGGAAGGCCGCTAGCGCTGGGCGAACCGCGAAGCACAGATCGCGCCCACCCAGTCGCCTGCGGCGTGACACCAAGAGTGTTTTGAAGATATTTTTCATGATAAGACACTATTTGTCATAGGGGTACGCTATAGTGAGCTCATGCTTGTGGAAGCCGCTCGGAGGGCCGAGTCCGCCGCCAGGGAAGTGCTGGCACTGGCCGGTGACGGCTCGGCGTCGTGTGCGGAGATGCGTGAGGCCCTGCCGCTGCTGAAGTCGGCGTCGGCGGCGATCTTCGCCGCTCAGACCGCCGCCGCGAGGTCGGTCGGGGTTCGCGAGCGCCACGGAGACGGCGGCGCCGAGATGCTCGCCGAGGCTGCCGGGTTGTCGCGCAACGAGGCTCGTGGCCAGGTCAAGACGGCCACCACGATCCGCAAGGTCCCGGTGTTGCGCGAGGCGGTGGAGTCCGGGCGGGTGCCGCGGGCCAACGCTGCACGACTGGCGGCCGCTGTCGAGCAGGTCGGCGCCGCCGAAGTGCAGTCCGACCACGAACTGCTGCAAGCCGCCGAGTCGATGCGTCCCGAGCAGTTCGCCAAGGAGGCCCGCCGCTGGTCAGCGGACCGCCGCGACGACGACGGCGCCGGCGAGCACGCCCGCCAGAGGGCGCGGCGACGGCTGAGAGTGTGGGACGGCGACGACGGGATGGTGCATCTGCACGGCGAGTTCGACAAGGTCGCGGGCACCCGCATCGCCAACCGGCTGCGCCGACAGGCCCGGGGCCTGCTCGACGCCGACAAGAAGGCACCCGACACCGGCGCTCGGCGGCGCAGCTTCGACCAGTGCATGGCCGACGCGCTCGACAACATCACCGGCCGCGGCCCGACCGGCGGCAGGCCCGACACAACGACCGACGGCACCGGCGGCAGGCCCGACACAACGACCGACGGCA
>JAPPLH010000155.1 GCA_028819505.1 Acidimicrobiaceae bacterium | reverse complement strand
GGCCGTTCGGGTTGCGGGCGGGCCAGTGGACCGACGACACGTCGATGGCGCTGTGTTTGGCCACCAGCCTGCTGGAGTCGGGCGGGTTCGACCCTGTGGACCAGATGGGGCGCTATCTGCGGTGGTTCAGGCAGGGGTACCTGTCGTCGACGGGGCGCTGCTACGTGACGCCGCGCCGGTTGCGGACAGCGACGTAGAAGCCCTTTTCGATGTTGCCGCTCGCGAGCCGCTCGATCAGGTCTCTCACGGCGCGCCCCGGCCATGTGCCGTCGGGATCGGCCGGCGAAGCCGCCAGGGCTCTGCCGATGCTCATATCGCCAGCGTCGCTCCGGTCGATCTCCGCCAAACGCTCACGGGCGCGGCCGACCCAGTCGTTCAGCAGGTCCGAGTCAACATGGCCGTTGTCGTCGACACCCGGCGCAAGGCATCCCTCGGGCCAGGACGACAACACCGTGTAGGCGCTGAGCGCCATCCGCCGCTGCGCCTCGCTCGACTGGGGCTGCTCGTCATGAGCGGCGCTCGCCGGCTTATACGCCAATTCCACGAGCCACGCAAAGAAATCAGGGGCGCGCGCCAGTTCCCGATAGAGGTTCGGCGACTTGAACTCTGGGTCATGGCTGAGAAGCGGATGGAGCAGCCACTCGATTCTCACGACGCGTCCTCCGCCCAGATGCTCGCTATGGGCGTTGAGCACCTGCATCAGTTTTGCCGACTTCCAAGCGTCCATACCGATGCTCAACCTCTGATGAGAATCCTCCTGGACCCATTGCTCAAGACAAGCGGCCGCCTCCTCGGCATACGCGGGGTCGGACTCGTGCGCGTCGGAGAGAGCCAACAGCTTCCGGGCCAAGTCGTTGCGTCCCGCCTCCCGTAGCCGGCGCGAGGCCTGGAGCAGATGGCTCAATTCATCCGGCAACCCGATGTCGTAGTAGCTGGCTCGGGCCCAATACTCGGTTGCGACCTCGGAGCCGTGAGCATCTACTCGTGTGGAGGGCAACTCCGTAGGAGGCGGCGCGCGGTGCAGATCAGCGACCACTTGCGGGGAGAGGTCGTTCTCATCGATCAGCCGGTCCAGCCCCTTCCATCCGAACACGGCGAAACGGCGCTCGAAGTACCCCAATGCGACCTGCGTCTCTACTTCAGTCGCGGCATGCATCAATCCGAGCATGTCGATGTCCAAGGTCGCATCGTTGCTCGCAAGAGCAATGCCGACCCTTCGAGGCTGCTCGACCGCTTCGGCGAACCTCAAGACGGCCTCAGTCCCGCCGTTGCTCAGGATCGCCCCCACCGCCTCGGCCTGCCGGGGCTTCAAGGCGTCTTGGAAGGCCTCCCATCCGTCTGCCGCACTGACGTCGTCGACCTGCATGAGGCCGGAGGAGAACAGTTCTTGATAGAGGATCACAGGATCGGCAGGCCGCAAGCGCTTGATGAGCGGATCAAACAATGCGAGTTCAGCCTCCGGCAAGGTCCAGTTGGCCTCGCTGAGCCGTCGATGACGGGTCACCATCTCGTGCAGCCTTGGCCACACGATGGACTTGAACGCTTCGTCAGGCTCAGCATCGGCCACACAGTCGAGGGCTGCGATCAGCTCACGCCGAACGTCCTCGGGCAAGCCTGTGACCCGCTGGATGAGGCCCACCCAGCGCTTCACATCCTCGCCCACATCCTCCAGGAGCATTCCCGCGACCGAGGCGACGACCCGGGCGTACTCATGGTGCGGCACGACAGGCTCGCCGTGCTTCCAGCCGCGATACAGCGGGCCCCTCTCCCGCGTCTGGATGTCCCCGTGTCCGGGAAGCATCGACATCATCAACTCCCACGCCACAGGCCCGTGCCGGTGGCGGAGCATCTCGACGACCGTCAAGCGTTCCTCGGCAGCGGCGGAGGTGTTGGGCGACCGAGCACACAGGATCGAGGCGAGGCTCTCCGATGGCCGGTCGGACCACCGACCGCCTGGATCAATGGCAGCCAGGCGAGCGAGCAGGTCGACGACTGCCAGCAGACGGTCTGAAGACCATGCCAAGACCTCCAACGCGTCCAAGACCCGGAGGTGCGGTGAGGGTGGCGGGAAGCCCACCTCATCGGCATCGCCATCCGCGAACATCGCCTCCGCGAACGAGTGGAGCTCGGCGAGACAAGTCCGCAGACTGGACAGGACCGCTTCCGGATCGGCCTCGGCCAGCAGCGGCAGTACCTCGACCACGGCGCTCCAGGTCCGAGGGCTCTCGTCTTCGTTCGCGGACCTGAGGATTGGCCACACGATCCCTGAGGCGGCGCTCGACGCGGGTGTAACCGACCCCCGCAACGTCGGAGGCCGACTGCCCATAAGGGCGAGTGTCGTCGCAACGCCCCGCTTGATGATCGAGGAGTGCTTCCCCCGCAGGCCGTCGTACTGCGCCTGCGTCCGTCCGAGCCCGGTCATCCCGTACAGCGGGTCCGGCTCGGTTAGCACTTCGTGCGCGATCTCGGCGAAGGCTTCGATGTCGGCGGCGGCGATCTGATGGTCGAGCTGAACCCAAGCGTCCAGCGGCGACACGACATGCCTGATCTCCCCGGTGAGGATCATCGGCGCATCGCCGCCGTCGAGTTTGTTGAGCTTCTCGGCCGCCTCGTTGTGGGGGCGCCCCACGAAGCGCTCCACGATCTCGCGGTCGCCGTCGCGGCTCTGGTCCCAGCCTTGGAGCATCAGGCTTCGTCTCAGGTCCTCCTCGACAGGAACGGCAGTCCAAGCTGGCCGGTACAGGTCGGGATTGACGGCGAGACCGCGCCTGAGAGCCACCAGGCTCATCCTTGCGGTGCTGCCCAGTTCGTGGGCACGGTAGTGGTCCACGCCAGCGGCCAGTAACCGCTCGGTCACCACGGCCGCGTCCGCCGCCTCCAAGACGATCTCAGGTTGTGAACCTCCTGGGATCGGAACGATCATGCGATGCTGGCTGCTCGCGGGCAGGTGCTTGGCGAAGTCCCTCGAGGGAACGACCACCGTCAGAGCACGCGTGAGCGGACTCGACGTCGGTGTCGCCTCCGCGGCCAGGAGGCGCTCGGCCGCGCCGTGATCGTCCACGTACAGGGCGTCAACGGGGGAGAGGGCTGGGCCGTCGAGATCATCCGCCGTGACTAGCGCAGCCGCTACGAACGCAAGTATCTCGTCGCGGTGGACTTGGCCTCCGATGGTGATGACGCCTCCTCCCGGCTGCTTGCAGCGCTCTCGCAGCGTCTCGGCCAGGCGTTCACGACCGGCAAGCACCACGCCCGCGTTCAACGCTGGCCTAGTCGATTCCAGCCACTGGGCCCACCAAGCCGAGAGCAGGCCGACACCCTCGACCGGCTCGCCCATCAATTCGCGCAGCCATACCGATGTCGCCGGCGCGCACTCCAGCCAGCCCTCAAGAGTGTTCACGTTGAGTGTTCGCACCGACCGGAAGTCGCCGAGCGACCGCTTCTCCTGCTCGAAGTCCCTCGCCTTGGTCCATGGAGCGCAGACGACGGCTACATAATCCATGTGGCGGCGCTGTTCGGCGTCAACTCCCGCGACCCGCTTGTCGTAGTCGTCTCGGGCCTTCTGATCAGAGCCCGACTGTTGGGCGGACACCTCCCAGCCCGAACGCCCTTCGGGGACGAACTGGTTACTCTCAGGGCACTCGACGACGCCGTCCCATCCGGGTGTCGCAACCCCCGTGCCGGAAGGGAAATCGATGTGATTGATCCGGGTCGTCTCCATGATGAGGCGCCTGAGAAGCCTCGGAAGCTCCTGATCTGCCCCGGCCCGGGCCGCCCAGCGGAGCAGGCCGTCGCGGCTTACTCGCAGCGACTCCGGCACAGCGGCCAACAGCCGGCCCCGGAAGGCCAACGAGTCGGCAAGCTCCCTCACGAGACAAGCGTCCCCGTCCGACACGAGTGCCATCAACTCGGTGCCGCGCAGCCGTTCCGCCATTCGGCCAAGGTCACGGAGCCTGGACGCCGCAAGAGGCGCCTCTGCCGAGAAGTCACTCATGTCCATCCCGGCAGCCACCGCCTCGCGCAGTGCGGCAAGGTCATCTCCAGCACGAGCGAAGGCCTCCCTGATCTCGGCTGCCATGACCGCGGCGAGGTCCTCGCCCAGCGGCTCGCCACTTCTCCCCTGGAGGTCGTGGACCACATCGTCGAGCCAGTGGCGCCGAAGACGGTCGTCAACCACCTCGTCGAAGGCGTGCATCCGGCGACCAGTCGCCGCAAGGATCCGATCGCGGTCAGCAGGCTCACGCCGACCGCGAAGACCAGCCACCCACGCTGCCTCCAGTTCGTGCTCGTCGGTCGCGCCGGCCACCCGCGCCAACGCCGAGTCCACGGTCTGAGCCTGAACCGAGTCGAGAGCGGTCATGATCGCCTCCAATCGTAGTGGCGCACTCCGTCAGGCCTGACCGGCACGCCCCGGGATTCAAAGGCCTCCCGCGCCACCGCCAAGCTCTCCGCTTCGGGCTGGTAGTGACCGCTCGCGTTGTTGAGTGCCGCCACCACCACGGTGTCCCGCCGCGATCCAATCTTGACTTCTCCAGCCGCATGCACGGGCTCGCCGCCAGCAAGAACGGCATGGGTGATGTGCTCGTCCATCAAGCGCCTCTGGGAGACCAGCAGGCGGTCGCCAACGACTACGTAGATCATGGCCGCGCCCCCGGCTGCCAGTGCATCGAACGCCGGCCCCGGAACCTCGACGGGCATGAACCCGACGCGTCGGGCTGCATCCAGTTCCGCCGCAAGCTGGCCCGGGTGGCGATTGTGGTAGGAATCGAGCAAGGCATCGTGTGTAGCAGGCTAGTTTCCATATCCAACAGTCTATTTAGGTAGATTCAAGAATGCTTCAAAGTATTCACAGTGCTTCCGGCTATCGGGCCTGGCAGGTCGCTCTCGCTGGTCTGGGATCTGCTTGGGCATTGACCGTCGCCAGATGCCTGTCAAGGAGCCGTATCGCAGGATCGGAGCGACGCCGGTGGGCGGGGTGAGCACCGGGGACCGTTTCGGGGGCTGTCTGGTGGGGCTGGCGGCGGGGGACGCGCTGGGCACGACGCTGGAGTTCAGCCCGCCGGGTTCGTTCGACCCGATCGACGACATGGTCGGCGGGGGGCCGTTCGGGTTGCGGGCGGGCCAGTGGACCGACGACACGTCGATGGCGCTGTGTTTGGCCACCAGCCTGCTGGAGTCGGGCGGGTTCGACCCTGTGGACCAGATGGG
>JAPPLH010000006.1 GCA_028819505.1 Acidimicrobiaceae bacterium | reverse complement strand
GCAACACGACGAACCGCACAGCCGGAGGGTACCCACTGCGGCCCCAGAGGCCGAGCTTGCGAGGCCCCGGGGCCCGAGCGGCCCGTCAAGAGCGGGCAGCAGGCCCGAGCGGCCCGTGAGCGCAGCGAACGAGAGCGGGAAACAACGGGCCGAGGGGGTAGGGCGCTGCGCCGGGCGGAGCCCTTCTAGAGTGCTTGACGTGGACCTGCGGGACTGGATAGTCGGCGACTTGAAGTCGCTCGGAGCCAAGCTGGACGGCGGCGTGCTGGAACGCATCCCGGCGGAGCGGCAGCGGGAGCGGGCCGACGGCGGCGGTATCGCTCCCGTCTACGTCCTGTGGCACCTGGCCCGGCATCACGACGTGGCGGTGAACGGCGTGCTTCGGGGGATCGGAGCGGTGGTGGACGGCTGGACCGGCCGGCTGGGAATCGACGGCGGCCTGTGGCGGGGCCTGGCCGAGGGCGAGGACGCCGACCTGGTGGACGTCCTGGACCCCGAGGCCGTCGGCGGCTACACCCTGGCCGTGATCCAGTCGACCGCCGACTGGCTCGACGATCGCGGGCTGCCGCCGATGGACGACCGGCCCGACACTGCCTCGGCGCTCGCCGCGATCGGCACGCCGGAGGATCGCTTCGACTGGCTCTACTCCATGTGGGACGGCAAGCCGACCGCATGGTTCCTCCAGTGGAGCGCGGTGGGGCACGGCATCAACCACCTGGGCGAGCTGGTCTCCATCCGCAACCGGATGGGGCTCAGTCCCTTCTAGCAGGGAAGGCGAGCAGGCCCCCGGCCCGGTCTCACAAGCCCCGGTGGTCGCTGTCCTGGGAGGAATGCCAGCGCAGCACCCGCCTCTCGACGGCGATCAGCAGCAGGACGAAGGCCACGCCGATGAAGGCCAGCACGAAGACGCTGCCCCACAGCTGCTCCACCAGCAGCCGGGACTGGGCGACCCGGGCCGCGTTGCCGAGCCCTTCCCGGGAGTTGAAGAACTCACCGACCACCGCTCCGACCAGGGCCAGGCCGACGCAGATGCGGCCCGCGGCGAAGAGGTACGGCAGCGAATGGGGGATCCTGAGACGCCAGTAGATCTCCCAGCGGCCGGCATTCACCGATCGCAGCAGTTCGTGCGTCTCGCTGTCGATCGAACGCAGTCCGATGAGGGCGTTGGCCACGAACGGCACCCACGCGAACAGCATGGCGGTGAGGATCTTCGGCCAGGGCGAGAACCCGAACCACAGCAGGAAGATCGGCACCAGCACCGCCACCGGCGTCGACTGCATCAACACGATCACCGGCATCGTCGCCCGCTCCACGAACTGCGAGTGGGCCATCCACGTGGCCACGAAGAGGGCCGCGAAGAAGGCGATCCAGAACCCCCAGAACGCCTCCTGGACAGTCACCAGCCCGTTCCGTGAGTAGAAGCCCGGATTCTCGACTACGTGGGCGATCACGTCGGACGGCAGCGGCAGCGTGAGTGGTCGAAGGTTGCGGACGACGACGTATGTCTCCCAGCCCACGAAGAAGGCGGTCAGACCGGCGAAGGGCGCCACCAGGAGGGCGGCTCGCCGGACCGGCCGCCGGGGCGCCTCAGGCGGCTCCTCGACACCGAACTCCGGGTCGGGGCCCGGATCCCCGCCCCCGTCGGGGTCGGGCCGTCCCGGAACAGGCGACGCAGGCCGATCCGTCAACTCGACCAGCCCTGCCTCAGCGCGGCCCGGACCTCGGCCAGCACATGGTGGTAGTCGTCGCTGTCCTCCACCTCGGCGTGGCGAGGCCTGGGCAGGCCGACGTCGATGACCCGGGTGATGCGCCCCGGCCGGGAACCGAGGACGGCCACCCGGTCCGACAGCACGACCGCCTCGGGGATGGAGTGCGTCACGAACAGCACCGTGCTGCCGATCTGGCCCCACAGGTGGAGCAGCAGGTACCGCATGTCGGCCCGGGTGATCTCGTCGAGGGCCGAGAACGGCTCGTCCATCAGCAGCACCGGCGCTCCCAGGGCGAAGGCGCGGGCGATGCTCACCCGTTGCTGGAGACCCCCGCTCAACTCGCGGGGCAGCGAATCCAGGAAGGGGGTCAGCCCTATGTCGTCGAGCATGGCCAGCTGGTCGTCGTTGGACATGCCCGGGTTGTCCTGGCGGCGGTTGACGTCGGAGAGCAGCGAGACGTTCCGGCGCACCGTCCGCCAAGGCAGCAGGGCCGGGTGCTGAGGCACGAAGCCGTAGCGCTTCTGGCGGCGGGCCTCGGCGGGCGACTGGTTGTTCACGACAACCGACCCGCGGTCGGGATCGAGGAGCCCCCCGGCCAGACGCAGCATGGTCGACTTGCCGCAGCCGGAGGGTCCGATGAGGCTGACGAACTCCGACCGGCGCACCTCGAGGCTGACCCGCGACAGGGCGTGGACCAGACGGTCCTTGCGCCTGAACCACTTCGACACCGCTTCGAAGCTGATGGCGGGCTCGGTCACCGCGCCAGCCTCCCGACGAAGCTCCCGGAAGCCGTCACCACATGCACATCCCGCCGGTGACGTTGATGGCCTGCCCCGTCATGTAGCTCCCGTCGTCCGACGCCAGGAAGGCGACGGCGGAGGCTACATCGCCGGGATCGCCGAGCCGACCGAGCGGGCTCTTGGCGGTCCACGCCGCGACCTGCTCCCCGGTGCGGGCGGCGGCGCCCATCTCGGTGAGCACGTAGCCGGGGCAGACGGCGTTGACGGTCACCCCGTGGGGGCCGAACTCCATGGCCGCGATCCGGCTCAACGCCACCACCGCGGCCTTGGACGCCGCGTAGGCCGCCTCTCCGGGCGTGCCCAGCTTGGCCGCCATGGAGGCCACGTTCACGACCCGGCCGCCGGCGCCGGCGGAGATCATGGCCGGCACCAGCTCCTGCATCACGACCACCATGGAGCGGGCGTTGACGCGCTGGACGCGGTCCCACTCCTCGAGCGTCGTCTCCAGCAGCGGAGTCTTGGAGAAGACGCCGGCGTTGTTGACCACCAGCCAGTAGGGCCCGTGCCGGCCGTCTTCGGCCAGGACTCCGCGGGTCTCGGATACGTCGGCAAGGTCGGCGACGATGCTGGAGGCGGACATCGAGCGGGCGACGTCCTCTACGGCAGGATCGATGTCGAGCAGCGTGGCCTGCATGCCCTCGGAAGCCAGCCGCGCCGCGATCCGGCGACCTATGCCCGCCGCCGCGCCGGTGACCAGGCAGCGCCGGCCCCGGAGCCCTTCTGCCATGGGGCGTGCCGGAACCCTCGCCGCTACGCCGCGGCGGCGGCGCCGAGGATCTGAGCCCGGAAGTCGGGATCGCCGAGCAGATCCTGGACGGTCTGGACGATGGCCTGGGTCTGGGCGTCGATCTCCAGATTGACCAGGTCGCCCACCGTCACCTGCCCCAAGGTGGTGCGTCCCAGCGTCTCGGGGATCAAGCTCACCGCGATCCGGCTGCCGGCGCGGTCGACGCCGGAGATCGTGAGGCTGGCGCCGTCGAGGGCCACCCACCCCTTCCACATCAGGTATCTCATCAGCGACGGGTCCACTTCGAACCACATCGTGCGGTTGGCGCCGTCGGCGACGATCTCGCACACCGTGGCGGTGCCGGACACGTGACCGGACAGGACATGGCCGCCCAACTCGTCCCCGAAGCGCAGCGAGCGCTCGATGTTGACCCGGTCGCCCACAGCCAGAGCGCCCAGATTGGTCCGCTCCATCGTCTCGGCGATCACGTCGAACCGCACTCGCGGGCCGTCGATGGCGGACGCGGTGAGGCAGGCGCCGTTGTTGGCCACGCTCGCGCCGGGCGTCAGGCCGTCGGCGTGAGGACCGAGGTCGACGGTGAGGCGGCAGATGCCGTCGGCGGCCTCGATCCCCACCACCTCGCCCATGCCCTGGACGATTCCCGTGAACATGCGGCTCCTTGCTGTTGCCGGGCCGGCCCGGGCGGCGCCGGCAGTGCTGCCGGAAGGGTCAGGGTCCGGGCCAGACGAGCGTGGTCCCGTCGTAGACGCTCGTGGCGATGCCGGTGTCGACCATCGACTGCCAGTCGGGCGCCGTCTCGAACACGCCGGCCTCGACCAGGGCGTCGATCTCTGCTTCGAAGAGGCCGAGATCCGGGATGCCGACGCCGACGCCGGGGGGAGCGAGGTCGGCGATGAGGCCGGACTCCACGCCCCAGCGGTAGCGCTCTGCCTCCATCGCGAAGTACAGCGGGTTGCCAGCCGCGTCGATCAACTCGAAGGCGTTCTCGATGGCCACGTCGGGGTTGGCCGCGGCGAAGGCCTGGCCCCGGATCAGCGCCCGGACCACATCGGCCACCAAGTCCGGGTTGCTGTCGATCATCGACTGGGTGGTGAAGGTGACCCCGAAGCTGGAGGGCACGTCGAAGTCCAGCGGGTCGAGCATCGTGAACGGCACCCCGTTGTTGGTCAGGGTGTTGGGCTCGTTGGACTTGTAGACCGGCAGCGCGTCGATTCCCAGGTCGAGGTGCGCGACCGGATCGAAGCCGTCCAGGAGGACCTCGTCGAAGCAGCTTCGCTCGACGCCCGACAGCGCGACGGAGGCCTGCAGCGAGTAGGGCAGATCGCCCTTGATGCCGACGAGGCTGCCGCACAGCCCGGCGAAGTCGGTGATCGGGCTGCCCTCGGGAAGGACGATCGCCTCGATGGCGGTGCGGCCCCAGTGGAGCAGGGCCACCAGGTCGCCCTCCCCGGCCACGTTGTTGTTCACGAGCTCGGCGAACGACCCCGAGGCGCCGAACTGGGCCTGGCCCTCGATCACGAGAGCGCCGTTGGAGGGCGCGAACCCGGGCTGGATCTCGAAGTCGATGCACAGCTCGTCGAAGTACCCCTGGGCCTCGGCCACGATGGCGTCGATGATCCCGGCCGCGGCGGCGAAGTCGAACCCGGTCACGAAAGTCATGGTGCCGGCCGCACGATTGGCCTCGCAGCGTTCGGCAGCCGCATCAACCGCCGGCTCAGGGTCGGGCTCAGGCTCAGCCGCCGGCTCCGGGTCGGGCTCAGGCTCGGGCTCGGCCGCCGGCTCCGGCTCGGGCTCAGTCGCCGCCGCGGGCTCCGGCTCGGGCTCAGTCGCCGCCGCGGGCTCAGGCTCGGGCTCAGCGGCCGGCTCGGGGCTGGCTGCATCGTCGTCGTCGTCGCCGCACGCGGCCGCCACCAAGGCGAGAGCCAGCACGGCCAGCAGCATGTGCCACAGCAGCCTGCGTGATTTCGTTCGCCTCATCTCGCCCTCCTCGGAATGGACCGTCGTGGTCGGGAAGCCCCGACTCAGGTGCCGCCCAGTCTGCCAACACTGGGAGGGGCGTGCAAAGGTCGGGCGGAACACGCGAGAACGGACAGCCGAAGGCCGACCGGCCCACCTGCACCGTCCCCGGCGTGCGAAGGTCGGGCGGAACACGCGAGAACGGACAG
>JAPPLH010000072.1 GCA_028819505.1 Acidimicrobiaceae bacterium | reverse complement strand
GGTGAGCAGCGAGTCGATCTTCATGGGTGGCGACAGTACTCACTCACGACCCGTAACCTCAGCGCCCATCGCGGTGCGCACCTCTTCCCCGGCGACGACCTGCGCTCGAGGCTCACTGAACCTGGAGGCAGGTCGTCCAGTAGTTGATGGCCAAAAGTGACTGAAACTGTAGGCTACAATTCTAAGAAATTGTAGGACAGCCCCATCGGCACAGGAGTTGGATTCCAGTGACGCTCACACCTGATGGGTACCGGAAACGAGCCACAGACCTCGAAGTGGGACGGACACTCGCCGCCATGCCCGCCGCTGTGATCGAGGGGCCGAAGGGTTGCGGCAAGACCTGGACAGGGCGCAACTTCGCCCGCAGCGAGGTGCTGTTCGATCACGATCTCAACGCCCGCCGATCGGTATCGCTCGTTCCCGGCCTCGTGCTGGAGGGCGAGGAGCCTCGCCTGCTCGACGAGTGGCAGCTGGCGCCGGAGGTATGGAACCAGGTCCGGCACGCCAGCGATGAGGGACGCAGGACTGGCCGGTACATCCTCACCGGGTCCACAGCGCCTACGGACGACATCACCAGGCACTCGGGCGCGGGACGGATCGCCCGGGTCCGGATGCGGCCGATGTCGCTGCTGGAGACCGGCGAGTCCACCGGCGAGGTCTCACTCGCTGCACTGCTCGAGGGAACGGCAGTAGGGGCCCGACGCCCCGATGCCGGCTTTCGGGACGTGCTCGAAGCCCTGTGCCGGGGTGGCTGGCCCCGCCTGCTGGGTCGGTCGACGACCGAGGCAGAACTCTTCCTGGACAACTACGTCGCAGAACTCTGCCGGACCGATGTGCGCTCAGTGGACGGGGTGGCACGGGACCCAGGTGGTGTGGCCAGACTGGTCGCCTCCATCGCGCGCAATGTGGCCACTACGGCGTCGTTCTCCAAGCTCGCCGCCGAAACAGCCGGCGACCGGCCCCTCAACCGCACCACGGCCAGCGAGTACCTGCGCTCGCTGGAGCGGCTGTTCATCGTGGAGGATGCGCCGGCATGGCGCACGCACCTGCGATCGAGGGCCATCCTCCAGAGTTCGCCCAAGCGGCACTTCGTGGACCCTTCGCTCGCGGTCTCAGCCCTCGGCGCCACCCCGGATCGGCTCTTGGCCGACCTGGAGGCGTTCGGGTTCCTGTTCGAGTCGCTGGTCGTGCGCGACCTGCGCATCTACAGCCAGGCCAGCCAGGCTTCCGTCTACCACTACCGCGACAGCGACAAGTTGGAGGTGGACGTCATCGTCGAGGCACGCGACGGCCGCTGGCTGGCAGCGGAGGTCAAACTCGGCGGCGACGAGGGCATCAAGCAGGCTGCCCGGTCGCTCTTGCGTCTGCGGACGAAGGTGGACGACTCGCGTATGCCCGCTCCGTCCAAGCTGCTGATCATCACCGCAGCCGGATACGGCTACGATCGGCCCGACGGAACCACGGTCCTCCCTCTCACCGCCCTGGGCACCTAGCTGCCATCGGGGGATCTCGGGCCGGTGAGTCGGCCCGCCAGGGCATTGTCCACCTCGCTGGCGGCGTTGAGGTGGGCCATCAACGCGGTCACTTTCACTGCTTGAACTATACGCCACTCAACGTCATGTCAACACCGCCCTCCTTCTGCTGGCACCACCGGCCCCTGGCTGGGGTCTGTCACACCCGGTCCGTACTGTGGCCGTTATGGCGTCAGACTTCGAGACGGGTTTCGAGCTCAAGCTGGGCAGCTTGACGGGCTGCGTAATGTTGGAGGACCACCCGTTCCATGTCGAGACGGTCGCCGAGGCCCGCTCGGCCATCCTGCGATGCGCGATGGAAGCGCTCGGCCACCACGCCCACGATCAGGAGAAGCGCGAGCACCTTCGCCTGAACATGCCAGCGGGCGGGCCCACCTGGGACGACCTGGCCGACTGCGAGGAGGGCCGCCGCTACGACCCGGCCGACCCCGACACCGGCATGACGTGCAGCTACCTCCTGTATCGGCAGGGCGGCCTCGAAGGCATCGGCGGCGTGATGTGGACATACGGCGTGACGATCTGGGCCACCGCACCCCCCGAAGTATGGGACCACCCCACCGACCAACCCGCCGGTCTGGACGACGACGACTACCGCGGCAACGATGTGGGACTCGACACAGAGTCCGATTGACATCCCCCCCCCCCAAGCCCGAGAGCGAGCACCATGTCCCTGACCGACGACCCAGACGACATCCCGGAGGCAGGCCCCCCTCCCGAGAGACCCGACGACCACGCGCAAAGCACCGTCCCCACCATCGCCACTCTGCGATGGCCGATCGTTCAAGCACTCCGCGATGTCGGCCGGGCATCTGACGCTGAATTGGTTGAGCTTGTCGCCGACTCCCTGAAGCTGACCGACCAGCAAAGAGCTGAGCTGATTCCCTCAGGACAGGAGACCAGGCTCCGAAATCGCGTCAGCTGGGCCGCACACGAACTCAAGCAGATTGGCGCGGTCTACTACCCCGAGCCGAGCGTCCGTGCGCTGACCGCGCTCGGAAACGAGATCGACGACGACCAAATCAAGGACTTGCACCGCGCGTTTGAGGCAGAAGAGCGACGACGCAGGAAGGCCAACAAGAACACCGAGCAGGTGCCTGGCCCGCGGGCGGGCGAAGCAGCCGGTCTGCCCAAACCCGGGGTAGATCTTTCCGATCTTGTCGAACAGTTCCTCTCCGAGACGGGCTACCCCACTGAAGACCATGAAGAGCAGAAGCGACTGCGAGCCGAATGGGCCGAGAAGCTGTCGCCTGAGAACGTGGCATCGCTTAGCCGCGAGGACCTAGCCGCCTACACCAATCCTGGCGTGGACTATGGGAAGTATGTGAACCCCGTCGGAGGCGTGATGCAGTGGATCTCGGAACTGGATGACGCCCAGTACATCAGACTTCTCGACAGCATCCGCGATCTCTGCTGGGGCGACGACGAACTGTCGACGAGGAACGACCGCCTCGTCGACTGGGGAGGATCACGCAAGGACACGGGCACGAAGGGCTTTGCACAGAAGAACGTGAGCGCCACTCTTGCCATTTGCCACCCGGACCGGTTCCTGCCGGTCCTTGGCCAGGAAGGCGTATGGGGTCGTGTACACATGCTGCGCAAACTCGGCCTTCCAGAACCGGAAGGTGCAACGTTCGGACAACAGGTCGTGGATGCCAACGACCGACTCAGGCAACACCTTGCGCCGCACCTCAACGATGATCCGCTTGCTATCGCCACATTCTTGTACTGGCTACGAGAGGATGCGAACGGCGGCAATGGGGCCGCGGACCTGTCCGCCCTGGTTGAACGGTTCCGCGCCGAGTCGGGATATCCAACCGAAGCCCACGAGGAACAGCGGCACCTACGGGCCGAGTGGGCCGAGAAGCTGGCACCCGAGAACATCGCCGATCTCAGTCGTCTCGATTTGACCGGCGTTGCATCACAGGGAACTTGGAGTGCCGGGACTTATGTGTATCCGCACGTACAGGGAGTAATGAAATGGATCAGAGAACTGGATGATGATGAGTACTCCAGGACGCTGGATCACATTCGATACCTGTGCTGGGATGAGGACGACGAGCCATGGCGCAGGTTTGACCAACTTATCGACAGCCGAAGCAGCAGAAAGACAAAGGGGCTGAAGGACTCCACGACTAGCCGGCTCCTCGCCATCTCCCATCCGGATGACTTTCTCGCGATCGGCGTGCAGGAAGGCCAGTGGGGCCGCGCCGCGATGCTGCAGCGATTGGGACTGCCGAAGCCATCGGGATCCAGTCACGGCCAGCGGGTGCTGGACGCCAACGATCGGCTCCGCGAGCACCTAGAGCCGTACTTCGGCGACGACACACTGGAGATGGCGGCCTTCCTGGGTTGGCTATTGGAGCAAGACTCGACGGACGGTCTTGCCGACCTTGCGGAACGACTGTTGGTCGACCTTCAATTCTTGGAAGACATCGTCTCGCTGCTCAAGGACAAGAAGCAAGTGATCCTGTATGGACCGCCGGGTACGGGCAAGACGTACTTGGCGCGTGAGCTTGCGAAGGAGTTGGCAGCCGACGAATCGTGCCGGGCGCTAGTTCAGTTCCATCCGTCCACATCCTATGAGGACTTCTTCGAGGGGTACCGGCCTGCGAAGACTGGCGCGGGGAGCATCCTCTACGAATTGACACCGGGGCCATTGAAGCGCATGGCTGATAAGGCAATCGACAAAGCAGACCAGTGCCATTTGATGATCATTGACGAGATTAACCGAGGGAATCTGCCCCGCGTGCTCGGGGAGTTGCTGTTCCTGCTCGAGTATCGGGACGAGAGCGTGAAGACGCTGTACCGGCCCGACGAACCGTTCGCGCTGCCCGAGAACCTGTGGTTCATCGGCACCATGAACACTGCCGACCGGTCGATCGCGCTCGTGGACGCGGCGCTGCGGCGGCGGTTCCACTTCGTGCCGTTCTTTCCGGACAGCGGGCCGATGGCTGGTCTCCTCGGTCGCTGGCTGGATCGCAAGGATGAGCCCGCCTGGATTGGTCGTCTCGTGGATGCGGTCAACAACGAACTCAAGGAGATCCTTGAGGGCTCCCATCTATTGCTCGGGCCGAGCCACTTCATGAAGGAGTACGGCTCGTCGCTGGACACGCAACGAGAGCGGCTGCGGCGCATATGGGAGTACAACATCGAGCCGTTCATCGAGGACCAGTTCTTCGGCGATCCCGAACAGATCAACCGCTTTCGGTTCACCGCCGTGATGGCCCGTCGCGGCCCGCCCGCTGACGCCAGATCGGCGGCGCCAGCCGACAGCGATGAACCTGCCGATCCCGATCTGGTGCTCGATCCCAACGAATCAAAGGATGGGGACAGCCGGCTGTGGCGAAGTCGTGCCGACAATTGGCCTCCCGCGGAACGCGCCATCAGCGGCAGCACCCGCACTGAGCAGAACTCGGTCGTCGGCAGATACGTTGCGTTCGCGCTCCAACAGGACAAGAACCCCGGCAGCAGGGACAAAGCTCTCGTTGATGCCTTCCTCGCATCGCTGAACCTCGCCGACAGCAGCCAGCGCGACTATCGCTCGCACCTCAACCAATGGTTCAATCACCAGCATGGCCCGGTCGAGGGCAAGCGATGACTGGGACGCTGGCCGGATCGTGCCCTGGGTGCCGTCGGCCATGGCCCGACTGCGCCTGCAGAACGGGCGGGGCGATGCTTGCCGGTGCCCATGCCGACGCCGAGCCCGAGTTCCGGGGCCGGGGCTTGCTCATCGGCATCGACGTCGACGACATCAAGGTCGGCGACATCCTCACAACCGGCCAGCACATCCAAGTCGCTGGTGCCTGGCACTGCAGCGCCACGGGCTGCGGCTTGAAGAGCATCGATCGTGCCGTGATCGAAGGCCACATTGCCCACCTGCGTCGCCAGCCACTCCCTGGTAGGGAGGGCGGAGCCGATGGCGAGCGCTGACCTGGCGGACGCGCTCGATGCGTAGGTACTCATGAGCCTGACGGCGCTCAATGACACCGCCGTTGCGACGGA
>JAPPLH010000160.1:1473-5669 GCA_028819505.1 Acidimicrobiaceae bacterium | reverse complement strand
CCGGACTGGCGCTCGGGCAGTTCCACGTCCTCCCACGGAACCGATTTGTACGGGATCACCGACAGCAGGTGCGTGATGCAGTTGAGCCGGGCCCTCTTCTTGGAGTCGGCGTCGACTACGTACCACGGCGCCTGCTTGATGTCGGTGTGGGCGAACAGGGTGTCCTTGGCCTTGGAGAAGTCCACCCACCGGGCCCGGCCCTGCACGTCCATGGGCGACAGCTTCCAGCGCTTGAGCGGATCTGAAATCCGGCTCTGGAACCGCCGCTCCTGCTCGGCGTCGCTGACCGAGAACCAGTACTTGATCAGGATGATCCCCGACCGCACCAGCATCCGCTCGAACTCCGGGCACGACCGGAGGAACTCCTTGTACTCGTCCTCGGTGCAGAACCCCATCACCGGCTCGACCAGCCCGCGGTTGTACCAGCTGCGGTCGAACAGGACCATCTCCCCCGCCGCGGGTAGTTCGGCCACGTAGCGCTGGAACCACCACTGGGTCTTCTCGCGGTCGCTCGGCGTGCCCAGGGCCACCACCCGCACCACCCGGGGGTTGAGCCGCTCGGTGATCCGCTTGATGACCCCTCCCTTGCCGGCGGCGTCGCGGCCCTCGAAGATCACCACCACCTTCAGTCCCTTGTGACGGATCCAGCGCTGGAGCAGCACCAGTTCCTCCTGCAGGCGGCTCAGCTCGCGCTCGTAGTCGCGGTTCTTGATCTTCTTGCGCCTGGCGGGCGCATCATCGCCCGACCGTGCGTCGCCGAAGGTCACATCAACGCTCATCGACCAGACAATAGTGCGAGAGAGTGCGAGAAGTGCAGGCCGCGCACTGCGAACCGGCGCGGAGGCTGCACAATGGGAGCATGGAGTCCGAGCCGGCCGGAGGCTCCCGGCCCTTCACGACGACGTCCGGCGTGCCGGCGGACGCCCGCGCGATCGGCTCGCACGACGCCGCGGTTGCTGCCAGGCCCTTCACGACGATGTCCGGCGTGCCGGTGGACGCGGTGTACGGCGACGGGCCCCTGCCCGGGGAGTTCCCCTACACGCGCGGGATCTACCCGGAGATGTACCGCAGCCGGCTGTGGACGATGCGGATGTTCGCGGGGTTCGGCACCGCGGTCGACACCAACGGCCGGTTCAAGGAGATCCTGCGCCACGGCGGCACCGGACTGTCCACCGCGTTCGACATGCCCACGCTGATGGGACGCGACTCCGACGACGAGGTGTGGTCCGCCGGCGAGGTCGGCCGCGCCGGGGTGGCCGTCGACACCCTCGCCGACATGGAGGACCTGTTCGCCGGCATCGATCTGGCCTCGGCGTCGACGTCGATGACGATCAACGGTCCCGCCATCGTGGCTCTGGCCCAGTACGTCGCGGTCGCCGACAAGGCCGGCGTGGACCGCAGCCGGCTGTCGGGCACGATCCAGAACGACATCCTCAAGGAGTACCAGGCCCAGAAGGAGTACATCTTCCCGCCCCGGCCGTCGATGCGGATAGTCACCGACATGATGCGCTTCACCGCCGAGCAGATGCCCCGGTGGCATCCGGTGTCGATCTCCGGCTACCACATCCGAGAGGCCGGCGCCACCGCCGCGCAGGAGCTGGGCTTCACGCTGGCCAACGGCTTCGCCTACGTGGAGGCGGCCCGGGCGGCCGGCCTCGACGTGGACGACTTCGCGGGCAGGCTCAGTTTCTTCTTCAACAGCCACAGCGACTTCTTCGAGGAGGTCGGCAAGTACCGCTCGGCGCGGCGCATCTGGGCCACCTGGATGCGCGATCGCTACGGCGCGACCGCAGAGCGCAGCCTGATGTGCCGGTTCCACACCCAGACCGCGGGCGTGTCGCTCACCGCCCAGCAGCCCGAGATCAACATCGCCCGCGTCGCGCTGCAGGCGCTGGCCGGCGCCTTGGGCGGCACCCAGTCGCTGCACACCGACGCCTACGACGAGGCTTTGGCGCTGCCGACCGAGAAGGCGGCTCGCATCGCCCTGCGCACCCAGCAGATCGTGGCCCATGAGACCGGGGCGGCCAACGTCGCCGACCCGCTGGGCGGCTCGGCCTACGTCGAGTGGATGACCGACGAGATGGAGCGCCGCGCCACCGAGATCTTCGACCACCTGCTGGAGTTGGGCGGCGGCTCCATCCTCGCGGGCGTCTACGAGGGCATCGACAACGGCTATTTCGTGGGCCAGATCGCCGACTCCGCCTACCGGTTCGAGCGCGAGGTCAACGACGGCACCCGCATCATCGTCGGCGTCAACGCGTTCACCGAGAGCGACGACGGCCATCAAGACGGCGCCGACCTGCTGCGCATCGAGCAGGACACCGAGGACTTCCAGCTCAAGCGCCTCGCCGCGGTCAAACAGGCCCGCGACGGCGAAGCCGTGAACCGCTCACTCGGAGCCGTGCGGCAGGCGGCCGAAGATACCGGCGCCAACCTCGTACCGCCGATCATCGAAGCAGTGAACGCCTACGCCACCGAGGGCGAGATCTGCGACGCCCTGGCCGGCGTGTTCGGACGCTACACCGAACCGGCCATCGTGTGACCGGGCCGAGCCGAGACATGACCCAGCCCGCAGCCGCGACCGGAGACCCGGCCCCGATCCGGGTGGTGCTGGCCAAACTCGGCCTAGACGGCCACGACCGGGGTCTCAAGGTGGTGGCCCGAATGCTGCGCGACGCCGGGATGGAGGTGATCTACCTCGGCCTGCGCCAGACCACCGGCACCGTCGTCGCCGCAGCAGAGCAGGAGGACGCCGACGTCGTCGGCCTGTCCATGCACAACGCCGGACATCTCGCGCTCGCCCCGAGAATCATGCGGGCCCTCACCGACGCCGGCCTCGGCGTGCCGGTGGTGATCGGCGGAATCGTCCCCGAGGCTGACGTGCGCACGCTCAAGGAGATGGGCATCAGCGCGGTGCTCCACCCCGGCGCGTCGGCGGTGGAGGTCGCCGAGGCAGTCCGCGATGCGGTGAGCGGCCCGCTGGGCGACCGGCCGGCGCGCTGCTAGGAGAGTGGTGAGCCGTGTCGACAGACGTTCGTAGGGTGCGATCCGCCCGTCTGCCCGTTCCTTGGCCGGTCACCGAGGGTGTCGCACACGGGCGAACGCTACTGGTCAGAACACTAGGTCTGCGAACCGGTGCCCCAACCCGGCGAGCTGCTTGAGCGCTCCATCGCGGGTGAGCGGCGGGCGCTCGGCCGGCTGCTCAGCCTGGTGGAGCACGGCGGCGCGCCCGCCGACGAGATCGTGGAGCTGGTCCACAGCCGAGCACCCGCCGAAGCGCCCGTCATCGGCATCACCGGCGCGCCCGGGACCGGCAAGTCCACGCTGGTGGGCCACCTCGCCGTGGAGATGGCCGGCACGGGCGGCCGGCCCGCGGTCCTCGCCGTCGATCCGTCCTCGCCGCTCACCGGCGGGGCGATACTCGGCGACCGCATCCGCATGGACGGAGTGGCCGCGGGCCGGGCGTTCATCCGCTCGATGGCCACCCGCGGCCACGCGGGCGGGCTGGCGCTGGCCGTGCCCGCCGCCCTCCGGCTCTTCGAGGCGTGCGGCTACGGGCCCCTGGTGGTCGAGACCGTGGGCGTCGGCCAGGTCGAAGTGGACGTCACCCGCACCGCCGACACCACCGTGGTGATGATGGCGCCTGGAATGGGCGACGCGGTGCAGGCCAACAAGGCCGGCCTCCTGGAGGTGGCCGACGTGATCGTGGTCAACAAGGCCGACCGCCCCGGCGCCGACGACACCCGCCGCGACCTGGAGCACATGCTCGACCTAGGCCGCATCACCGGCCTCGCTGGCGCCGCCCAGCACTGGCGCCCCGAGATCATCATGACCACCGCCGCCGCCGGCGACGGCGCCGACCGAGTCCACGAAGCCATCCGGGCCCACCGCGCCCACCTCGCTGAGACAGGCCGGCTACAGGCCCGCCGCCAGGCCAGGATCCGCCAGGAAGTCCTCGACCGAGTCACGCAGCACCTGGGCGCCACGGCGTCGCAGTACCTGAGTACGCAACCGGCTGCACTGAGAGAGGCTCTGGAGGGCCACAGCACCCCCGCCGCCACCTCGGCCAAGATCATCGAACACCTGTTGAGCAACCAACCCCCCGGCTAACCCGAGGCGATCCGCCTGCCGCATGAGAGCGCAGGCTGCGGTAGGCCGGGCGGCACCAGGCCCGGGCGGAGGCCACGGGCGCAGCC
>JAPPLH010000160.1:0-1373 GCA_028819505.1 Acidimicrobiaceae bacterium | reverse complement strand
CCGCCGACCGGACCAGCCCGACCCCCGGCGGAGGTGCCGTCGGGGCGGTGCAGCATCAGCACCCGCCACGAACCCGCCGACCGGACCAGCCCGGCCCCCGCTCACCCCGCCAGGAGGATCCGGCGGGCCTCGCTCAACTCGGCTATGCGGTCGGCAGCCTCGGTCTCGGCTGCGCCGAGATCGGGGTGGACGGCCCACAGCGCCTCGCGGAAGCACTGCCGGACCGCAGCCTGCTCGGGCAGTTCGACCTCGCGGTCCAACCCCAGGACCTCCAGTGCCCAACCGACGGGATCGGCCGCCGCGCGAGCCGGTCTCGACGACGTCCGGCCGGCCTTCAAGTACGAGAACAGCGCCGGACCCAGGTCCCCTCGCCAGGCCAGGCCCCTCCGCACTGCCCGGAGGGCCTCGGTGCGGACCGCAGGACCGGACAGGCCCGCCGCGTAGGCGGAACCCAGCACGAGCTGGCTGGCGGTGGCCCGCGAACCGTCGAACTCGCAGGTCAGACGCTCGGCGGAACCATCGCCGCAGGTCCCGAAGAGCCTCTGGCGGCTGCGAGTCAGGCCGACCCGGTCGTGCTGTAGACGGTGGCGCAGCCGGGGCTGAGCCACAGGCCCCCCCTGCTCCAACTCGTGCACGAGTTCCATGACCTCCCCCAACCGATCGGGGGTGAGGCCGGGCGCGAAGCGAGCGCATACCGCGCCCAGCAGCAAGGCGCCGAGGCCTGGGCCTGATCCGTCAGGCGAAGCAGGAAGCCACGCACGGCCCACAGCGATCCGGCGGGTGGGCGCTATCGGTCTGGAGTGGAAGATCTCCAGCTCGGCCAGCAGCACCGGGCCAAGCTAGTGGTGTGTAGCGGGTTTGCTTGAGCGACCCACCAAGTCTCTGACCTCGCGCCACGGACTACAGCCGGTCGAAGTCCTCGTCGGCCTTGGCGGGCCGCTTTCCCTGACCTCGCGCTATGGACTACAGGGTCCCGCAATTCACGGCATGCCGCTAGCGCGGGCGGGAATCCCGGCGACCCGCCATCAAGCGCCCGTGGCGCCGGCCGGGCCGGTCGGAGTCTCAGCGAACCCGGACTCCAGTCCCTCGAGGAAGCCCGGCAACGCGCCGAGGAAGCCGGACAAGCCGAAGTTCTCCAGCATCTCCAGCATCTGTTCGAGCTGAGCGCGTTCTTCGTCGGACAGTCGGTCGAGGTCGGCGATGCACTCTTCCTGCTCCTCGCCCGGCAGGAAGCAGATGCCGTCCCCGGCCCCATCGCCTCGGAACCGGAACCCTCGGTCACCGCGGTCGAGCCGCCCCTCAAGAAACTCCTCGATCTCGAACGGCAGCCCATCCTCGCCGAACCGCTCACCACCGAAGAACTCCTCCAAACC
>JAPPLH010000114.1 GCA_028819505.1 Acidimicrobiaceae bacterium | reverse complement strand
CGCGCCTCCTGACGGGCTTGGCGACGATCACCTCCAAGCCGGCTGATCCACCCAAAGCAGCGCCGCCGCCCAAGCACCGTCATATCCTCTCTCTCGCCCCGGTTGCACCCGGGCGCCGGCTCAGGACCTGAGCGCTGAGGAGTTCCCGTCCGAGACCGAGAGCATCGAGTTCAAGGGGAGCGCCCCGCTCGAGTGCCATGAACCCGGCGGGGATCTCGGCAGCAACGTCGCTGTCCAGACCGGCCCTGGCCGCGGCGAGGGCTGCGCCGTACTCGTCGAACGCCGAAACGACGACGCTGTTGCGGGCCTCGCCGTCATCAAGGACAACCTCAACTTGATGCCCCGCAAACTCCACGACTGGGACTCACCCTATCGGCGAGCGTGTGTAGTCGCGCAGGTTCCGGGTGACGATCCAGCGGGCCCCGCACGCACGGGCGGCTGCGACCTGCATGGCGTCCTCGAAGTCTGCCGGCGGCAGTCCGGCCGCGTGCCTCATCGCCTCGGTGCCGGTCCTGGCTACGTCCACGAAGCTGACGAGCTGCACGATGAAGTCCCGGGTGCGGACCCCGCCGTGCGCTGGGACGACCAGGCAGCACAGGTCCGAGATCGAGTGCCATGCGACGGAGGCCCGCACCTCGCCGTTCTCGACCCTGTCGAGGAGCAGGGCCGCACTGTCGGCGTCATCCTCGCGGTCGAGCGCGACGTCGAACCTTGCCGAACAGCCACGTAACCAACCCAAACCCGAAGGGAGGCCCCGGCCCGGTGCCGGGGCCTCCCCGCGTCAGGGCAGCGGTTTCATGCTGCCGCGGACACGGCGCCGGCTAGGCCGGTCTCCGAGCGTTGAGCGGAGGGCTGGGGCTTGCGGCGGTGCGGTGGTAGTGGTCCGGTGCGGCCCGCGAGCTAGCCTTGGTTCCACAACAAGGAGAGGACAATGGCCATGACCACGACACCCTCCTCCGGTGAACCCGATGCGCACGGCTCGGACGGCGACCAGCGCGGGTCGCCGCGGGCAGATGGACGCCTGCGGCGTGTGTGGGAGCGGCGCGCGTCCCGGCTGGCCGTTGGGGTGGTCGCCGCTGCTGTCGCGTTGACGGCGGCAGCCGTGGCTCTCGCACAGGGGATCGGCACGTTCCGTGACGTGCCTGACAACGATTACGCCCGCGACTCGGTGCAGTGGGCCGTCCAGAACGGGATCACGTTCGGATGTCTCGACGGCACTTACTTCTGCCCCGACAGGCCCGTGAACAGAGCCCAATCGGTTACGTTCCTGTACCGCTACCAGAACAACGTGATCAGCTCTCTCGAGAACCGGATCCGAGCGCTGGAGAGCGGGTCCGTCCAGACGCCGGACCAAAATGCCGGGTTCGGGAACCAGCCGACACCGACGACGGTGCCGCTGCGGCAGTTCACCACCAGAGCCACCCAACACCAGACCCGCTCATTCAACATCGCGGCAGGCATATACACAGCCGTGTTCACGCTGGAGGCCACCAAGGCAGCAGACGCCCACAATCAGGACACCGACGCCGACCTCGAGCCGGTGACACTGATCCAGGTCGAGTACCGGGAGAACTCGAGCAGCTCGTGGAAGACCTACGCGGTCAGCACCCTGAACCTGGGAGGGACTGGCGGTGGCACCCTGCCGACCGCAGCGGCGCTGTTCCAGCAAGCACCCGCGTCAGGGACAGTCGATGTCGAGATCGCGAACGTGCCCGGACGCCTGCCCACGAGCGGCCAGATGAGGGTCAGCGCCTACATGGCCGACAACACCGTCACCCCCAACGACGCCGACAGCGACCCCGACCGGACCACCAGGTATGACTTCTCCTGGGGCATCATCCTGACAGAGAAGCGGTCCTGAGCGCCCTCCCGGGATCGCGGCGAAGTCCGTGCGGGCAGCGGAGGTCGTCGCCAGGGGGGCCAGACCGGCAGCAGGGCTGCTAGCCGGTGGCGGTCCGGGGTCTAGCCGGTGAGGAACCAGTCGGTGCGATCGGCTTGGTTGTCGGGATCGCGTGACGCCCAGCCGAGCAGCAGGATGCCGGCGTCGTCTCCCAACTCGTTGGCGAGCACGCTCTCGAAGTGGCTCAGCGACACAATCCCGCCGTCGAGACGGAACCGATCGTTGCCGTCGTAGACGACCACTGTCGGGATCCCGAAACCGTCGGCCAGGTCGACGACGACCTCGTTGCGCTGGGGGTCGGCCGCGAGCACCACATATGTCCCGCCGCCGGTTGTTCTCTCGAGACTGGAGGGAGGATCCGCCGCCCACATGAAGTCGATGGTGGCGGTGGGGCCACCACCGTCGCCCTCGAGGGATGCGGTGAGAGTCTCGGTGCCGCCTCCGGTACCCGAGTGTCGATAGGCAATCCGGGCTACCCCCGACGAGTTTGTGGCCACAGGGCCGGAGAACGAGAAGAACCCGCTGGTGCTCGCAAGCTGCACCCTGGCATCCCTGAAGGGCTGGCCGTACTGATCGGAGACATTGGCGATCACCACATTGCTGGCCGGCCGCGTACTCGATCTTGCAGCCCGCAGGTACTTGACCTGAGTGGCCAGGTCGATCGTGGTCGCCGCCGGATCGGCGTCGGTGAAGACGACCCGCACGTTCTCGACCGGCTCGTCCAACCGGGGGCTGTCGCCGACTGGGGCAACGGTGTAGCGCCACAGGATCTCGTCGGCGGCGGTGTCTCCGGTGTCGTTGGATTCCGGGTCGGCGCCGTCGAGGACGAACTCGATCTTGCCGGTGTCGTCCACTGCGACAACCTTGGTGCTCCTCTGCCAGAGGGTGCTGCTGGGAGTGGCCGGAGCGTCGATGCTGCGGAAGGCCTCCTTAGTGACCTTGTAGGAGGCGCCGTCCGCGGGCGGAACCGCTCGCCACCCGTTCACGCCGACCAGTTGGACGGTTACGGTGACGGTACTGCCGAAGCGGACATGGGTCGCATTCTCAGGCAGGCTGTTGCTGACCTTCGCGCCGGTCGCCTCCACGCCCTGAGTGCTCACTTCGACGCTGACGAGCCCGTCGTCCCCGCTGCGGATCACGTCCCCGAGTGCTCCTGTCCAGGCCCAGACGGTCACCTCCTGCTCGTCGGTGGGGGCGAGGCCGATGGTGAAGTCCCCGTCGGGCCCTGTCACCGGGTCGAGCACATCGATCTCGCAGGATGTGCTGCTGTCCGACTCGTCGTTCACGAGGGTGCTGCACGACCCGTCGCTACGGAAGGCCCGGCGAGCATCCGGCGAGGCGATCGAGAAGACGTCGATGGCCGCGTTGACGGCCGGAGCGAAGATCTCGTTGCGGACCGACACGGTCACCTCACCGGGCAGGTACTGCTGGATCGACACGCCCTCGGGACGGGCCGCGGTGTGGGCCAGAGCGCGGGTGATGAAGGCAGCCATCTCCCCGCGGTTCACGAGCCCCTCCGGTGAGAAGTTGCCGCCCCCGGTGCCTTTGGCCACGCCCAGCTCGAACAGCGCGCCGGCCGCGCTGTCCTTGGTGAGGGGTTGACTCTGGCGCGAGTCGATGAACGCGTCGTCGGGCTCGGTCCCACCGACGGTGAAGATGCCGTCAGATTCCAGCACCACGTTCACGCGGGAGTCGTTGTCGGTTGCCGAGGCGAGCAGCCGGGCGATCAGCAGCGCCATGTCGGCCCGGTTCACGGGGTGGGACCCTGTCGTGGCGAAGTCCTGCACGACGTCTGCGGGGTCTGCCCCGGCGGCGCGGGCCGATCGTTCCATGAACAGCACCATCTCGGACCGGGACACATACTGGCTGGGCCTGAAGGTGCCGTCGCCGTAACCCTCGATCACGTCGTAGTAGACCAGGCAGCTGATCGCATCCCGGAAGTAGTGCCCGGCCGACACATCGGTGAACATCGCGTCATCAGTGGCGTCACCGACGCATGCGGTGACTGGAGTCGCATGGTCGGCGACGGTTTCGGCCGCGGCTGCCGGGCGCGCCGCAACCGCGACAAGCGAGGCGGCCAGCGCGCCCGCGACAAGGATCGACGTGCCTGAACGCCACCTGACCATCGGCTGAGGCATCGGGTTCTCCCTTCGCCTGGTGCTGTACACCTGCGGTTCAGTCTAACCTGTGAGCGAATGCGGCGCGCGTTGGTTGCCAAGACGCGACCCAGGCGACGCGGGCCGATCGTTCCATGAACAGCACCGTCTCCAACCGGGAAACGTTCTGGTTGGGCCTGAAGGTGCCGTCGCCGTAGGCCTCGGTCACTCCGTAGTAGGCCAGGCAGTTGATCGCATCCCGGAAGTAGTGCCCCGCGGACACGTCAGGGAACATCCGGTCCGCAGCGGCGCCACCAACGCAAGCCGTCACCGGGGTCGCATGGTCAGCGACGGCCTCGACCGCGGCCGCCGGCCGCGCCCCGACCGCGACAAGCGAGGCCACAAGCGCGCCCACGACAAGGATCGACGGGCCCGAACGCCGCCCGTTCACTAGCTGCGGCACTGGGGTCTCCTTCGCTTGTGGCCAAGACACCAGCGGTCACGTTAGTCGCCTGCCTGCGAACGCAGAGGGTGCCCATCACTTGGCGTCAGTTGCGAAAAGACGCGGGGAGGCCCCGGCGCTCGGCCGGGGCCTCCCTCAGGGTTGGTGGGTTGATCAGGAGGCGGCGACTTCTGTCAACGTGAAGCTACTCGTTGTCGTTGACCGCTTGGTCGGATCGGTCGGGTAGCTGCTCCACTGGATCGTGTCGTTGATGGCGGTCCTCATGCTCTCGGCGGTGAGCGCCTTCTCGAACTCGGCCATGGTCTTGGGCACAGTGCCGATGTTGAACTGGTCACCGCTGTCATACACGACCACGCTGGTGGCGGCGCCTGTGCCGGCGACGATCGTCTTGTTGGCAACATCGATGTACTGGATGGCGGTTCCCACAGCCCCCGTGGCCACGTTCGCCTGCGCGAAGTAGGCGGTGCCTGTGGCAACCGTTACCGCCGGGTCGCCGACCATGGCGGTCACCTCGTACGAGCCGAAGCCTTGTCCATTCGTCCTGTCCGCTGCGTCGAGCGTGTAGACCATGACCACGTTGCACCCCGGGGTCTACTATGCCGATTGGCCCCACTCGGCGCTCCTAGCGGGACCAGCCGGCCGCCAGCACAAGTGCGAATAAGAGTCCGCGGTCGGAGAGCGAATGCGCCGGTGCGCGTGTTCAGGTCAGCTCGCGCTCAGCTCAGGGAGTACTCGGTGACGCGCCCGTCGCTGCCGGGCCGGTAGTTGCTCCAGGCCAACTGCCGACTCGGGCCGCCGAGTCTGAGCGCCTCGGCGAGTTCGGACTCGAAGACGGCGATCGTGGCGGGCGAGCCGTTCAGGTTGAACCGGTCGTTGTCGTCGTAGGCCAGCAGCACCGGGCCGTCGCCGTCGTCGGCCACGACCTGTCTGCGGCGCACGTCGCCTGCCAGCACCGGCCCGCTGGCGGCCGGTCCGGCGTCGGCGGCCCAGTACACCGTGGCGGCAACGCCCGACGAGCTGACGCTGTCCTCACCATGGGAGACGCTCAGGGTCTCGGTCTCGCCGCCCTGCCCGCGGTACTGGTAGGCGAACCGATGAGAGCCGCGGCCGTCCACAGCGACCGCCGTTGTGTCGAGTCTGACAGTCCCCAATGACACGCCGCTGGTTGCGAGCTGAACTTTGGTGCCCGGGTAGGGGTCCCCGTACTGGTCGAGAACGGTGACGGTCGCGCTGTTGGATGCGAAGCCGTCCGCCACGTGCACGTAGGCGCGGGTCTCGATGAAGACCGTTGCGTTGTTCCCAGTAATGCTGGGGGGCTCGTCGCTGAAGATCAGCCTGCCGGAGGTCAAGGCCACCGCCTCACCCAGCGCAGACCAGCTCCGCCACCTGGCATGGC
>JAPPLH010000102.1:4733-5873 GCA_028819505.1 Acidimicrobiaceae bacterium | reverse complement strand
TCTCAGCCGAACAGACCACCACCACCGTCACCGTAACCATCGGCAACGAGCACCAGCTCGGCCTCGCCGTCGTCTGGAGCAGCGGCCTCGCCAACCGCTACACCCAAGCAGACGTCACCTACACCGACTAACAACCCCGAGCGGTTCCGCTCCGGTCACCACCACCGCCGAACCGGAGCGGAACCGCCGCCCCCCGCCCGCAGCGCAGCGGGGGGCGGCCAGCGCCATCTCCCTGCTCCTGCTTGAGCGCACACTCGAAGAGAGACAGCGTCAAGTTTCGACGATGGTCGGGTGGCCGGACTGAACTGACGGCCGTCGCCGCCCACTGCTCCGCCGCGTGGGTTCAGCTGCTGAAGATGTCAAGCGGTTCGGCCGGCTCGATGAGGTGGGCGCCGTTGTTGCGGGCACTGTTCACCTCAGTCGACACCGGATGCATCCGGATCAGGCCCGGCGGCGCCGGCAGGAGCAGGCTGGTGACGGCCCCGGCGTCGCGGTTGGCGGGGTCCAGCCAGAGGTCCCAGGCGCCGGGCGGCAGCACCACCGGCATCCGGTCGTGTACTTTGGCCATGGCCTCGTTGGCCTCGCAGGTGATGATGGTGCACGAGTGCAGCTCGAAGGGCTGGCCGTCGTCGTCGGGGCTGTCGTCGTCGTGCCACTGCTCCCACAGGCCCGCGAAGGCGAACGGCTCGCCGTCGGGACGGCTGATGAACATGGGCTGCTTGTGCCTCGATCCCTCCAGGCGGCGCCATTCGTAGAAACCGTCGGCCGGGATGATGCAGCGCCGGCGGGTGAGGGCCACCCTGAAGGCGTTCTTGGTGGCCACCGTCTCGGCACGGGCGTTGATCATCCGGTTGCCGATCTTGGGGTCCTTGGCCCAGAACGGCACCAGGCCCCAGTGCAGCGCGTCGAGGCTGCGAGCCCCGTCGCGCTCCCGCACGGCGTACACCGTCTGGGTCGGCGCCACGTTGTGGTTGGGCGCGAGAGTCAGGTCGGGCGGCGGGGCCTCGACGCCGAAGTACTCGGCCAACTCGTCGGGCGGGGTGGCCGCCACATATCGCCCGCACATGGGCTGCGACGCTACCCCAGCAGTCGGCACTCACCGAACCGCCAGCCCACAACACCCAACAGAGACCTCCCGGC
>JAPPLH010000102.1:3313-4633 GCA_028819505.1 Acidimicrobiaceae bacterium | reverse complement strand
TTGCCAGCCAGCCCACGACGCCCGACAGGGACCTCTACGCCGCCAACTCCGGCAACGCCGATCTGTGGCGAGGGTTGTGCGCCGGACCTAAGGAGCGATCCGGTCGAGGGCGTCGACGGCCTCGGCCACGATACGATCGATCAACTCGGCGCAGGTGGGCAGGTCGTCCACCACGCCCACACACTGGCCGGCAGGCAGGACGCCGGCATCGACGTCGCCGTCCACCATGGCGGCTCGGGTGAGCATGGGGGCGTTGGCCGCCATCGCCACCTGGCTCCAGGCCAAGTCCTGGGCCCGCCGCATGGCCAGCCCCTCCCGCAGCATCGCCGCCATAGACACGCCGGTGAGGCCCCGGAACCGCCAAGCGTTGGCCGCGGCCCGCGCCAGCCGGGTGAGGCGGGCCGACTCAAGGGAGTCGACCAGCCGGGTGCGGATCACCCGCTGAGGCTTGCCGTCGATGCTGCTCGACACCACCGTGCCCGTAACGGGCGTGCCGAGGTACACCGCCTTGACGGTGTCGGGCACCTTCGACTCGGCGGTGAGCAGGAAGCGGGTGCCCATGGCCACGCCGTCGGCGCCCCAGGCGAGGGCCGCGGCCAGGCCCCGCCCGTCGTGGAAGCCGCCGGCGGCGATCACCGGCACGTCCACCGCGTCGAGCACCTGAGGCAGCAGCAGGGACGTGGGGATCGAGCCGGTGTGGCCGCCGCCTTCGCCGCCCTGGCACAGCACGACGTCGGCGCCGAGTTCGGCCATCTTCTCGGCGTGCCGGCGGGCCCCCACCGTCGGCATGACCAGCACGCCGCCGTCCCGAAGGCGCCGCACCACCGGAGCCGGGGGCGGACCGGCGAAGCTGGCGACCCGCACGCCGCTGTCCACCAGCCGCCGGGCCCGGTCGTCCAGGTCGGCGGCGTCGGGACGCAGGTTCACTCCGAACGGCCTGCCGGTGCGGGCCTGAACCTCGGCGATGGCGGCGTCCATCTCGTCGACGGTCATGGTGGCCGACGCCAGAATCCCAAGTCCGCCCGCCTCGGCGGTGCCGGTCACCAGCGAAGGCCCGGCCACCCATCCCATCCCGGTCTGCACGATCGGGTAGTCGACGCCGAACAGCTCCGTCGCCCGGGTCCGGAGCCGCTGGTCGACACCCACGGGGCTCACGGCTGCACCCTCACACAGGATCTCGGCCGAGAAATGTGCCCCAGCAACCCACAAACCGCCCCAAGAACGGACCAGCCGATCCATCGCCAGGATCTCGGCCGAGAAATGTGCCCCAGCAACCCACAAACCGCCCCAAGAACGGAGATGGGCGGGTCGGCGCTCACG
>JAPPLH010000102.1:1872-3213 GCA_028819505.1 Acidimicrobiaceae bacterium | reverse complement strand
CCCCAGCAACCCACAAACCGCCCCAAGAACGGAGATGGGCGGGTCGGCGCTCACGGCTGCACCCTACCGGCCGCTCCTGCGCCGCTACGGCGACTCCGGACGCACCGTCCGCCGGTGCCGCGGAACGCCGCGCCTATCCTGCGGGGACTCCAGTTCCAGGCGGGCATCGCCCCTCAGGAACTCAGCGACGGCATGCACGAGAGGGGGTGACTGCGATGGCCCGGAGGCTCACCGAGTTCAGCCACGGCGCCGGTTGAGCGTGCAAGATCGCCCCCGGCGATCTCGCGCACGTGGTGCGCGGCCTCACCCCCGACCCCCCGCCGGAGCTGCTCGTCGGCCTGGCCACCGGCGACGACGCCGCGGTGTGGCGGATCGGCCGCGGGCGCGCCCTGGTGCTCACCGCCGACTTCATCACGCCGGTGGTGGACGACGCGCGCGCCTGGGGCCGCATCGCGGCCACCAACGCCGTGTCGGACGTGTACGCCATGGGCGGCCGGCCGCTGCTGGCGCTGAACTTGGTGGCGTGGAACTCCGGGGAGCTGTCCAACGACCTGCTGGCCGATGTGCTGGCCGGCGGCGAGGACGCCGCCCGGGCCGGCGGCTTCGTGGTGGGCGGCGGCCACACGGTCGACGATCCCGAGCCCAAGTACGGGATGGCGGTGGTGGGCGAGGTCGACCCGGGGCGCATGCTCACCAACGCCGGCCTGCGTCCCGGCAATGCGCTGGTCCTGACCAAGCCGCTGGGTTCGGGGGTGATCTCGACCGCCATCAAGCGAGCCGAGGCCCGACCGGAGGTGGTGGACCGCGCCGTCGGAGAGATGACCCGGTCCAACGAGGCCGCGGCGGCCGCGGCGATGCGGCACGGGGCCACCGCCGCCACCGACGTGACCGGCTTCGGCCTGCTCGGCCACGGCCTGCGCATGGCCCAGGAGTCGGGCGTCGACCTGGAGATCTCCGCCGGCGACGTGCCGATCATCGAGGGCGCCCGGGAGTTGGCTGCGCTGGGCACGGTTCCCGGCGGGACCCAGCGCAACCTCGACTGGGTGTCGCCCCATCTCGACCGTGGCGATGCCGGAGAGACGGCTGTGACCCTGCTGGCCGACGCCCAGACCTCGGGCGGCCTGCTGCTCGGCATGGTCAGCCACGACGCCGGCCGGGCCGCCGTGACCGATCTGAGGCTCTCAGGTCACGAGGCCGCCATCATCGGCAAGGTCACCGAGGGATCAGGCCGCATCCGCCTCCAGCCTTGACGCGCGGCCTCAGTCGAGGCCAGTCGAGGAGGTCGGGCGGCCTCAGTCGAGGCCAGTCGAGGAGGTCGGGCGGCCTCAGTCGAGGCCAGTC
>JAPPLH010000102.1:0-1772 GCA_028819505.1 Acidimicrobiaceae bacterium | reverse complement strand
CCCTCAGTCTGCTCAGAGCTCATGGCCGGATCGTAGCGCTGCCCGGTCCGAGGCCAGCTAGAGCACGACTTCAGCGATTCTCCGTGGCCAAACGCCAGCCCGGTCCGAGACCGGCTAGAGCACGGCTTCAGCGAACCTCCGTGGCCAAACGCCAGCCCGGTCCAAGACCTGCCCGAGCACGACAACGCCAACCAGTCCGAGCCCTGCCCGAGCACAACGACAACTTCAGCGAACCTCCCCGGCCAAACGCCCACCCGATCCGAGGCCGGCTAGAGCGCGGCTTCAGCGAACCTCCGTGGCCAAACGCCCGCCCGGTCCGAGGCCGGCTAGAGCGCGGCTTCAGCGAACCTCCGTGGCCAAACGCCAACCAGTCCGAGCCCTACGAGAGCGCGACGACAACTTCAGCGATACCTCGAGACCAGACGCCAACCAGTCCGAGCCCTGCACGAGCGCGACGACAACTTCAGCGATTCTCCGTGGCCAGACGCCCGGGCGGGCGGCGTCGCGCCAAGGGGCCGGGCGATCGTTCTTGTGGCGAACACTCCGATGGCGGCGGCGAGCATGAGCCCGCTGCCAGCAATGCCGAGCACTGTGGCGCCGGCGCCGTCGAGGAGCAGGCCGCCCAGCAGCGGTCCCCCGGCGCGGCCTGCGGCCATCAGCGCCTGGGCGTCGCCGACGCGCTCCTCGGGGTAGCGGGAGCGGCTGGCCAGCACCTCGAACACACCCGGTATGGCGGCCCAGAAGAAGAACCCCCACACCACCAGCGCAGCCAGGAACAGCCACGGCCAGTCAGCGGTCGCGACCACGATCGCGCAGACCGCGGTGGCGGCCATCCACAGGCTCGGAAACCTGCGGGTGACCCTCAGACGAGCACCGGGGATCGCCACCACCGCGTTGAGGCTGAACCCCGCCGCCACAAGCGCCACCGACAGCCCCGGATCACCCGTTCCCAACACGACGGCGTAGATGAACACCGCCGACCCGCCGAGCGTGAACAGGCCCAGGCAGACCAGCAGCACCCGGGCTGCCGGCACCGCCCGATGGCGCGCCCGGTCCGTGGGGAGCTCCTTCACTTCGCTGCGGTAGCCGAAGGCGAGCGGCACCAGCGACACCGCGGCCAGCGCGGCGAACACCAGCCTCGGCCCGCCCGCATCGAGTAGCAGCGACACCAGCGGCGCAGCGACCACGCCCACCACCGGCCCGGCCACGGCAACGTCGCCCATGCGGCGGTCGTCGCCGAAGGCCTGCACCCAGCCGTACCAGGCCAGCAGGCCCAGAGCCACGCCGCTGACGAGGCGCAGCGGCACCAGCAACGCGAAGGCGGGCAGGGCGGCCGACACCAGGTTGGCGGCCGCCGCGGCCAGCAGCGAGACCACGAAGACCCGTTCGCGGGGCTGCAGCCAGCGTCCGGCGCCCCAGGTTCCGATCACGAAGCCGCCGAGTTGGAACACGCCGATCAGCGACGCCGTGCCGAGGCTGATGCCGTAATGGTCGGCAATCTCCGGCAGCAGGAACGGCGTGGACACGAAGGCCAGCACGCTGAAGCCGACCGCGAGCAGGATCCCGACCTTGACGGTGGGCCGCAGCAGGTAGACGAGCCGAACAGGACTCTGCACCAATCGAAACTACCGGCCCCGCCCCGGCCCGTCGGGCATCAGCAGCGTGACATCGGCCACACGGCACCCAGCGTCATGCCGGCCCCGCCCCGACCCGTCGAGCATCAGCAGCGTGACATCGGCCACACGGCACCCAGCGTCATGCCGGCCCCGCCC
>JAPPLH010000154.1 GCA_028819505.1 Acidimicrobiaceae bacterium | reverse complement strand
AGGGGACTCGAACCCCTTGCGAGTCAGTTCGCAGCCGGTCGCAGCACCACGCCACCCCCATCCGAGGCTCGAGAGCCGCTGTGCCCCCAAGCTTCGACGGAGAGCCGGAGGACTGGCCTCCGGCTCTCCCATGCCAGGCACCCTGGCCCCGGCGGACCAGCCGACGGATCAGTCGCACCCAGAGCCAGACCAGCCCACCGAGACATCGAACGCATCCTCCCGAGCCGGAGCCCGGCCCAGGTGGACCCTTCGATGTCACACCCCATCGGCTACATTGAGAGTGACGGGGGGCGCGGAGTCCACCGCCTGCGCAGGGAGACCTGAGCACTCGGCCACCGAGCCGGCTACAGGCGGACCGGCCCCCCGGCCCCCTCCTTCAGTACTCGCCTTCGGGAACCTCGGCCGTGACCTCGTTCCACCACGGCTGGGTCAGATGCCAGTTGGGCATGACGGACTTGATCCCGTAGCTCTCGATGGGGCGATGCCTCCAAATCACCGGTGCGAGCGTCCGCAGGTAGACGGGCTCGATCCGGTGCGGCGGGCGCGGCCCGGGCGTGGTTGCCTTCAACATGGCCCGGCCGGCAATGTCGGCCCATTGCATCCCCACCCGATTCCTGGCTTGGTCGACCTCCACCGGCAGATTGAGCCACGGCCACTCGATTGTGGTGTCCATGATCCGGAGTCTCGATATGTACTCGTCCAGTCCGCGGCGGTGCATGGCGTAGTCTGGACACGTCGGGGACAGTCAGTCCCCGAGGGTCGCGATCCCGGCGACCTGCAAGTCGGCGGTTGCCAGTGGCGATCTCGTCTTCTAGGCTGGCGAGAACGTCCTCGGCGAACTGTCTCGCGTCCATGGCGATGTGTTCGATATTGAAATTGCGCAGCTTTTGCCGGCGCGCAACCGTGAGATGTGGCGTCAGGAGAAAGAACGCGGCCTCAGTTCGCGGCCGTGCGACTTCGAGCCACGCAGCTCCAGATGCTGCCAGAGCGGCGGCTCGTCGAGGATCGTGCCGACGAACACCACGACACGGCTCATGAGATCGGCCGCCAGCATCGAGTATCAGGGATCACGGCCCGGGACGCGACGGCCGTACTGGCGCGCAGGGAAAGTGGCATTGGGCAGGTCGTCCAACTGGCACACCGCCAGAGTCACCAACGCCGCCACCGAGGCCGCCAACAACCTGATCAAACGCGTCAAACGCGCCGCGTTCGGGTTCACCAACTTCGCCAACTACCGAGTCCGAGCCCTGCTCTATGCCGGCAGACCCAACTGGGCGCTGCTCGACACCCTCACTCCGACCTGAAACGCGGAGAGCCGCCAAACTCCGGTCCGGGGCTGTCTGGTGGGGCTGGCGGCGGGGGACGCGCTGGGCACGACGCTGGAGTTCAGCCCGCCGGGCTCGTTCGCTCTGCGGGCGGGTACTACGTCAGTCGTTGGGGTCGCTCTCGATCATCGACCAGTAGTCCAGGTCCGCTTCGAAGTCGGCGATCTCAACTGTGTCCGGTTCGATGAGCACGCCGACGAAGACCAGAACACCGAAGACAGGATCGACGATGTGGAGTGTTCGGATCTCTGGAAGCGAGTGCCACAGAAGATTCTCGAAGTCCCGGAACCCGACGAGCGCCGCGGCCAATGGGCCCGACCAGAAGTCCCACTCCGACGGGCGTCCCGTCGTGCTGCGCTCTGGGCCGTAAGTGTCCGCAATCTTCTCGGCAGCGAATTCGCTGACCCGGATCTTGAGCGCCACTACGCAGTAGCGAGGTCGTAGCGCTCCGCAACCGACTCGGACAACCGCTCACTGGTCGGGGTCCGGACTTGCGGGAAGTCGAGGAACGCCGTCGAGAACGGGATGGTCTCGCCGACCTCTGTCAACTGCCAGCCGGGCTCCTGGTGGGACAGCTCGCTGACCTGGGTGGCCGTCATACCAGCCAGCTGGTCGAGCACGTCCTCGATGGTCTGGAGTTCCTCATCGGCGAACACATCGAGATCCGCGGCGCGCGAGGGGATCAATCGTTGCTGAGGTCGGCCGAGGAAGTCCTCCTCCATTAGTTCGGCCGCTCCTGAGTCGATCAGCTTCTTGCGTACCGGCAGTAGCTGACGAGGTGCCGGGCCGTGGGGCAGCTTCTGGAACTCACACCCTGAGATGACCCGCTCGTGGCGCCGCAGGTGGGTGAACTCGGCGAAGAACAGCACCTTGTTCAGCTTCGTGGCACCGCCCGCGCGGTCATCCTGCAGCCGTCCCGCGACATGGAGAACCATCTCGGCGAACTTGCGGGCGTCGTAGGCCAGGTGCATGACACTCATAGTAGGGACTGGGTGTGACAGACGGGGTGCATGCCTGTCGCAATCCCGCCGCCGTGGGCTCGCAGGCAGACGACTCCGGAGGCGTCGTCCCGGGTTGCTCGCCAGCCCACGCGACCACCGAACGCATCGGGCGACGGCAGCGAACCACGATTGCGCTCTCAGCTACGGCTGTCGGCCGCCGCTAGCTGGCGTCGCAGGATCGGAGCGGCGCCGGTGGGCGGGGTGAGCGCCAGGGACCGTTTCGGGGGCTGTCTGGTGGGGCTGGCGGCGGGGGACGCGCTGGGCACGACGCTGGAGTTCAGCCCGCCGGGTTCGTTCGACCCGATCGACGACATGGTCGGCGGGGGGCCGTTCGGGTTGCGGGCGGGCCAGTGGACCGACGACACGTCGATGGCGCTGTGCCTGCCCACCAGCCTGCTGTGGAGGCCTGGGTGGGTGTGAGGCTGGTGGTGAGCACGTAGCGGCCCGCGAGGAGCTGTTCGTATCGGAGGGCGTGGTCGTTGTAGTGGTAGAGGAACCGGCCTTCGGCGATGTCGAGGTCGAAGAGCCGCCCGGCGCCGCTGTTGTTGTTGAGGATGCGCTGCGCGGCCCGCCCTATTTTGGACTGACTACGTGTTCGCTAACGGGACGAGCATCGCTCCCGGCGATCTCATGGCTGCCGGCTCGTCGACTGACTCTCCGTCGCTATACATGCTCGGGGTTGGCTTCGATCCGCGGTGCCTCGTCGGTCTGCGCGAGTTTCTGCGGCCTGACCACCAAGTGGCACCCAAGATCATGCGCATAGAGATGGCACCACCCGGGACCGCGACGCAGCCGACGGTCTTGCAAATGGCAGCCGACCATGTTCTTGAATTCGAGGCGCTAACAGCAAGTCTCGACGTCGTAGTGATCCCGTACCCCGCGGTTGAGAACCCGTACAGCGCGGGGACCGCCCTAGCGCTGGCGATGACAGCAGCCAAGCAGTGGACCGATGTCAGCCACCTCATTATCGACATCTCATCCATGCCATCAACGCTATACTTCCCCGCAATAAAGGCAGCGCTTCGCGCCTCAGATCTGCCGGCGGGCACGGATGGCCACTTCGGTGGGGAGATCCAGATCGTTGTATGTGAGAACCCTCAGATGGACGCGAACATCAGGGATCTTGGAGTCTCAGGAGCGTCGTTTGTGGGCGGTTTCAGACCGAGAGGGCACGGAGACGCAGACCCCGACAGTCCGACCGTATGGGTGCCGGTTCTCGGCGAGAACGCCGAGCCAGCACTACGCGCCATCCACACCCTGCTGGAGCCCGACGACATCTGCCCGGTACTACCGTTCCCCGCTGTTGAACCGAGACGCGCTGACGCGCTGGTTCTGGAGCATCAGACCGTTCTATTCGAAGCGTTCAATGTGCGTGCTTCAGACTTCGTGTACTCCGACGAGCGCAATCCGTTCGACCTCTACCTTGCTCTGTGTCGACTGGAGCGCGATTACAGGTCGGCACTGGAGACGCTAGGGCCCACAATGGTGGCCTTGTCGGCCCACGGCTCCAAGCTATTGTCGGTAGGGATGGTGCTAGCGGCCTACGAACGGACCATCCCGATTGCCGCAGCCGCGGCGGACGAGTACGAGATCGTGCCAGAGGTTAGCCTTGAGACCTTCAGCGAGGCGAACCAGCTTTGCTGCTTGTGGCTGGCTGGCGCTCCATACCAATGACGAGGCAAGAACCGACCCAGAAGCCAGATCGCAAGGCTGTCCTCACGGTCGGCTACGTGGTCTTGGACGTGCTCGTTCATCGAACCGGACTAGGCCACAGCGCTGGCGGAACAGCGGGGAACGTCGCAGCCAACCTGTCCTACCTCGGATGGGATGCAGCGACTGCGGCTCTACACGGCGATGATCCAGCTGGCGATCACCTGCGAGCCGACCTGTTGAGAGCGGGCGTTTCCTCCAGAGGACTACTGCGGCGCCCGGACTCCACAACCCCTGTAGTCATCCACGAGGTATGCGACGGGTCGCACCGCTTCAGATTCGGTTGTCCGGAGTGCGGACGCAAATTCGCGCAGTTTCGAGCCATCCCGATTGACTTCGCGGAGAGGCTGGTCGATTCGATCAATCGGCCCGACGTACTGTTCGTGGATAGGGTTTCGGCGGCCGCGGTTCTGATGGCTGAGCACATTCGGGATGGCGGCGGGCTCGTGGTGTTCGAGCCGTCCACGCCAGGCAGCAGCCCCAGGTTCAGGCGTCTGCTTGAGCTTGCCCACATCGTCAAGTTCTCGGCTAACCGACTTGACCCCACGAGCGATCTGCTTGATGGATCGCCTGGAGCAAATGTGTATACCGATGGTGCCAACGGTGCGTACTGGCGGCAAAACGGTGGGGCCTGGTACCATGTGCCCCCCTACGCCGTCCATGCAATTGATGCAGGCGGCGCCGGAGACTGGACAACCGCAGCGTTGTTGGACGCACTCCCGTCGCTCGTGCCGGAGGAGGTCGAGAGATCAGACCTGACCGCGCCGCTCCGCTACGCGCAAGCAGTAGCAGCACTGAGTTGTCAAGTGTTGGGTGCTCGCGGTCTTGCCCTTGAATGCGAGAGAGAAACATTGGAGACGAGAGTTGCGAGTCTGCATCAAGCAGACGAAGACACGCGATCGGCCCGCGTCCGTTGTCCGCCGAGATCGAGACGATCGGCTGCCTGCCCCGCCTGTCTCGCTTGAGCGTCCTGCGTGCAGCGGGTTCCCGGACCATCCCGATCAACTGCGCGGCGCGCCGCTTATATATGATGAGCCTGCGCGGAAACGTGGGGAGTGGGGTGGTTGAGGGTCCCTGCTCAGGGGCGGCAAGCACCGGCATGGGTTGCACACGGTCCGTATGCATGATACAATAACTATTGCCTACTGATAGATGTACGTGCAGATGAAGCACCGCTCAAGGAGGAGGCACACCATGGCAGACACCCGCACTACGACCATCCGCCAAGACGCCCAGCAGGCCGCCGAACTCGACGCGGTCGCGCGGGTTGACGGCGTGTCCACTTCGGAGGCGATCCGCGCCGCCATCGCTGAGCACATCGAGAAGCGACGGCGCGACCCCGCCTTTCAGGCACGGCTCCAGCGCATCCTCGACGAGGAGCGCGTCGTGCTTGAGAGGCTCGCCCAGTGACATGAGCGTGGAGTGCCTCGACCTTGCCGAGTTCCTGTTGATCGCGGAGCAGATCACCGGGATCGAGGTCGAGGCACTCGCGCGCCTGCCGCGACTGCACATGGCTGAGCACGCCCTGTCGGCTCCTAATGCTGGCATTGGGCAGGTCGAGTACTACCCGTGCTTCGCCGACAAGGCCGCGGCTATGACGTTTCAGCTCATCAAGGGTCACCCCCTGCTGGACGGCAACAAGCGCGTCGGCTACGTGTGCCTGCTTGAGTTTGTGTACCGCAATGGTTATGAGTGGGCACGTCCTCCAAACGATGGGGTGGAACGTGACGAGACTGTGGCGATGATCGAGGGAGTGGCGGCTGGCACCGTCAGCCAGGAGGAACTCGGACGTTGGATCCGGCGGCGTCTCGTAGAACCAGGAGAAGACGATGAAGGGTGAA
>JAPPLH010000041.1 GCA_028819505.1 Acidimicrobiaceae bacterium | reverse complement strand
TCGTGTTGAGGGTTGCGGGGCCGGTTGGGCACCCGCCGGGGTGGTGCGGGTCCGGGCGCCGCCGGCTGTGTGGGTGCCGGGGGCGCGATATCGGCACGCCTAGGTGGTGCGGGCCCGGCCCGGCTGCGCTTGTTGGTGCCCGGACCGGATCCGGTCGGCGGGCAGTCGGGGGCGTGGGCGGGTCCGTGGTGGGCCCGGTCGGGCGGGTGAAGCGTGTGCCACCCGTCGGGACTCTTGAGGATCCACCACCCGTCGTGATGGATGCGGTGGTGGCAGCTCCAGCAGGCCGGGACGAGGTTGTCGAGCTTGGTCGGTCCGCCCTGCGAAGCCGGTTCGATGTGATGTCCCTGGCAGATGCCGGGGTTGGCGCCACAGTGGAAGCAGCCGCCCCACTTGGCGATGAGAAGCTGCCACTGGGCCTCGGTGGCGGTGCGGCGGGCTTCGGTGCGCCAGATGGGCTTGCCGGTGCGGTCAAAGACGGCACCGGTGAGCTTGGCGTTGCAGGCGAGCTGTTCGAGCACCGCTGTGGGGAGCCGCTCGCCGTCGGGGAGTTCGGCGATGAGCTCGCCGGTGGCGTCGTCGACGTGAGCGACCACGCAGATGTCAGCGAAGGGCTTGCCGCCGCCGCCAGCGCGCGAGGCGTCGTTGCCGGTGAGGCCGGTGAGGCTTTCGAGTGCGTCGGCCATGCACTGGTCGAAGCTGCGGCGTTGAGCATCGTCGCTGCCCGCGGCCTGTTGCTTGTCGATGTCATGAATACGGCGGGCCTCGGCCCGCAGCCGGTTGGCGATGCGCTCGCCGGTGACGGGGTCGAACTCTCCCCGCAGGTGCACCATGCCGTCGTCGTCGTCCCACACCCGCAGGCGGCGACGGGCCCGCTGGCGCCCGTACTCCGACTCTCCGCCGTCGGCCTGACGGTCCGCAGTCCAGCGGCGGGACTCGCGGACGAACTGCTCGGGCCGCAGCGACGCGGCCTTGGCAAGCAGCGCCGAGTCGGACTCGACGGCTTCGGCGCCGGTCTTCTCGATGGCCTCGGCGAGCCGCTTGGCGTTGGCCTGCGACACCCGCCCCGACTCCACCGCGTCGCGCACCGCGGGCGCGGCCTCGATCACCCGGGCGGTGTTGACCTGGCTGCGGGCCTCGTGGTGCGGCAGCCCGGCGGCGTCGGCCAGCACTTGGGTGCCGCCGTCGCCATGGCGCTCAGCCTGGGCGATGATGCGAGCCGCGCCGGCCTGGAACGCTGAACCAGCGGCCATGAACGCCGTGCAGACCGCAAGCGCCTCCCGCATCTCCGCACACGACGCCGAGCCGGTATTGACGTACGCCAGCATCTCCTTGGCGGCAGCTTCGGCCCGGCGGGCGGCTTCCATCAGCATGAACAGAGTATGCCATGCAGATGTGACATTTGTCAAGCATTTATCTTAATTTTGAATAATACCCAGATTCCAGGGCCGCCGGGAGGGAGATGAGCGGCAGCGCGACCCGGGTGCCGCGGAGCCGCGATGGCGGGAGACGGGGCCGGCTGTCGGACTCAGGCGGCGGTGACGTCGATCACTAGCCGGCATCGTACGGCGTCGAGAGCCTCCTGAAGCTCGCTGATGCGGGAGCGGCGGTCGAGTCGGTGCGCCTGCGACATCCGACGGGGAGGCCTCGACGGGCCGCTTCGTCGGCATTCCGACGGCCGGCAGCGAGGCGAGTCTGCGGTGCGAGGGCATCAGTCAGTCCGACTGCACCGTAGCGGGGCATCGCTCGGCCTCATTCTTCCGGCCGAAACGGTCGCGCGGTGGCTGGAGGCTCGCGGATACGGGGACTTGGCAGCTCGGAGAACAGGCTGAGCCAGCAGACACGCTCAGCTGGGTCGTCTACACCGCTCTCAAGTCTCCCTCGGAAGCGGCGCAACCTACGGGGCGTCCTCTACCATAGGCATGTGAGCCGCCGCGACGATGTGCTGGTGAAGCACCGAGCAGAGATCGAGGACGCCGGGCGGCGTCACCACGCCACGCGTGTGGCGCTGGTCGGCTCCGTCGCGCGCGGCGAGGACACCGCCGACAGCGACATCGACTTCCTCGTGGACTTCGAGCCGGGTCGCGGCACCAAGGACGTGTCCGAACTTCAGGACGCGCTCGCCGCGATCCTCGGCGCCTCGGTGGACGTGGCGCCGAGAAGCCGGCTGCGGAGCTCGTGTCGAACCATGTACGCCGACGCCGTACCCGTGCTGGGCGATGCGCCCCTGGACCCAGAGGAGGGCGAGCCCGTGCCTAGGCGAGACGACGAGCGCATCGAGGATGTGATCGAGGAATGCCGCATCATCGGCCTCATCGTGGAACGGGGCAGGGATGCGTACGACTCAGACGAGATCGCCAAGCGCGCGGCGGTCACCTGCCTGTCACGGATCGGAGAGGCGCTGAATCGCCTATCGGAGGATGCGCTGGCGAACGATCCTCGTGTGCCGGTGCCGCAGATCGTGTCCATGAGGAACCGGCTCCAGCACGAGTACTGGCACACCGACTACGACTACGTGTGGGACACGATGGTTCACGACGCCGGGGAACTGTTGGCGGCCATGGAGGCCGCTGCGGCTCGGTTGCCGACGACGCTCACCGAGGCCGAGCAGTCGGCGATGGACCGCTTGGGCGGTTAGCGTTCGGAGCCACGGTGCTCCCATGCGCGCGGCCGCAGCACCGTGTGCATGGCGACGTGTGGGTAGGGCACTTCGGGCCTCCGGAGCGCTTCTACGGGGAACCGACGCCAGTTCGGTACCAGTTCTTCGGACAGCAGCGCAGCGAAGCCGCGTCGTGGTTGGCGCGCTCGGGAGTCCAGGAGCGCTCAGCGGCTGAGCACCGCCGCTGCGAGGCGGTCGGACTCGCGCTCTCTCAGGGCAACGTTGATGTCGAGCCGCTCGAGGTGCTGGGCCACCTGTTTGGCCCCCTGGGGCACGGGGTGTGCGGCAATGAAGTCGTGCACCCGGGCGGCAAGCTCGGTCCGGTCGAGCGTGGTCACTCCCCCGAGCATCCGCGACAGCGAGTTGCTCGGGAAGGCGGCGCCAAGATCGTCCCAGCGGCCGGTTAGGAAGTCCCAGGCGCCCGGGCCGGCGTGGCGGTTGGTGAGGGCGCGCCGGATCAGGTAGGGGCCGTCCTGGCTGCGCACCGAGCCGTCGAGGGTGCCCTCCAGGATGGAGCGCACCAGGCCGGCGTCGGGAAAATCGGCCAGCGCGGCGAGATGGCGCTGCTCGGTCTGCGGGTCGGACGCATCGGTGAAGCGGCCGCGGATCCGGGCGAAGTCCTCGGCGTCGCCATGGGCTGCCACCACACTCAGGGCGGCCGCGCCGAGCGTCGGATCGGGATGGTCGAGCCTGGCCCGGCATGCCGCGATCGTGTCCGGGTGATCGGCGATCGCCCCCCGCAGCCGCAGCAGCGTCGCCCGCAGCTCGCTGGTGCGCTCGTCCTCCAGGCCATCGGCGGGTGGATCCAGGCCGACGTCTCCTGCGGCGGCGCCGGAGGCGGCTGCGACCAGCTCGCAGAAGCGTCGGGCCGCCTCGCCGTCCACCAGCCGGCGGAGATGGGCCAGCGCGCCGGCAATGGCCTGCCACACCGTGAGGTCGCGCTCTGCGGAGAAGCCCCCCAGCACCAGGTCGACGAAGGCCGGCGCGTCGAGACGTCCGGCCAGGGTCGCGGCCCAGGCGTCGTCGATGAGGCCGTGGCGCTCCTCGGGGCTGCGGTCGCCGGGCCCGGCCGCTGCCACGACGGCCAGCGCCTCGGCGCCCACCTCATCCCGGTAGAACCCCGAAGCGCCGCTGTTCAGCGTCACGGGAGTGCCCTCGCCGATGGTCAGAGTCCTCCGGGCCTGGTCGAGCAGCAACCGCAGTTCCTGCTGACCGTCCTCGGAGTCCCGGACCCGCAGCCGCAGCGGGACGGCCCAGGCCAACTCTCCAGCCTGATCAGGATCGAGCGTGAAGTGGCGCTGCGAAACCTCCAGGCCGTGCTCGGTCGCGGTCGCGCTCACCGACGGATACCCGCCCTGATGTATCCAGCCGTCCATGATCTGCCCCACGGGCTCGCCGGAAGCGTCGGCCAGCGATTTCCACAGGTCCTCGGTGACGGTGTTGGCGTAGGCGTGCCGCCGCAGGTAGAGGCGCACGCCGGCCCGGAACGTCTCGGCGCCGAGGTACTGCTCCAGCATGCGGACCAGGGCCGCGCCCTTCTCGTAGGTGATCACGTCGAACATGTCCTCGGCCTCGGCGGGGGAGTGGACCGGGTACTCCACCGGCCTCGTGCTGCCGAGGGCGTCGGTGGACAGGGCCGAGGCCCGGCTGCGGCAGAACGTCGACCACACCCGCCAGTCGGGCCGGTAGGCGTCGCTGCAGGCCGTCTCCATGAAGGTGGCGAAGGCCTCGTTCAGCCAGATGCCCTCCCACCAGGCCATGGTCACCAGATCCCCGAACCACATGTGGGCCAGTTCATGGTTGATCACGTCGGCCACCCGCTGCAGCTCGGGCTGGCTGGCTGCGGTCTCGTCGACCAGCAGGAGCACCTCCCGGAAGGTCACGCAGCCGAGGTTCTCCATCGCGCCGAAGGCGAAGTCGGGTATGGCCACCAGGTCGAGCTTGTCGGAGGGGTAGGGCAGGCCGTAGTAGTCGGAGAACCACTTCAGGGCATGGGCCGCGACATCCAGAGCGAAGGCGGTCTGGTCGCCGCGGCCGGGCCGGTGGACCACCCGCACGGGCACCCCGCCGCAGTCGATCGCCTTCGTGACCTCCAGCGGACCCACCACGAAGGCCACCAGGTAGGTGGACATCGGCATGGTGGTGGCGAAGTCGACCCGCACCCGGCCGTCCTCCATCGGCTCGCGGCCGGTCTCGGCGGTGTTGGACACCGCCAGCAGGCCGTCCTCCACGATCAGGGTCGTCGCGAAGGTGGCCTTGAGCGCCGGTTCGTCGAAGCAGGGAAAGGCCCGGCGGGCGTCCGTGGACTCGAACTGCGTGGTGGCGATGGTGTGGGTGTCCCCGCCGTCGTCGGTGTAGGTGGACCGGTAGAAGCCGTGCAACTGGTCGTTGAGCACCCCGTCGAAGGAGATGTCCAGCCGGGCCGATCCCTCCGCGAGACGGTCGCTGCCGCTGTGCCGGGTCAGCATCAGACGCTCGGACTCCGCGTCGAGCTGGGAATCGAGTTCGATGGGTTCCCCGGACGCCGCGATCAGCCGTGCGCTGTTGATGCTCAGCTCGGCCGCGTTGAGCGTGATCGAGTCCACCGGCTCTTCGACATCGACGTCGATGGCGACCGTTCCCGTGAAGGTCGCAGCCTCCAGGTCGGGGGCTAATTCGATGGCGTAGTGCCGGGGAACAACGCCGGCGGGCAGTCTCGGACTCATGGCCCGACGGTACTAGCGACTCGATCCTGAGGCCGAGCAGCTAGGCGAGCGAATCCGTCCATACGGGCGAGGCCGTGGCCCGAGCGGCCCGTGAGCGCAGCGAACAAGAGCGGGAAATACTGTCAGCCGATGACCCTGTAGCGCTGGTTCAGGGGCCAGTACCGCCGGGGCAGCAGATCCTCCCGGACCCGGTCTGCGAGTTCGTCGGCCTCCTTCAGGAGCGAGTCCTCGTCGATGGTCAGCACCCGGCCGTCGTCCACCACCAGGCGGCCGTCGACCAGCACGCTCCGCACATCGGTGCCGACGGCGTACCGCACGATCGAGCCGACAGGGTTGTGACGGGGCGACAGCCGCGGGTTCTCCCCGTCGATCACGGCGATGTCGGCTGCCTTCCCCACCTCCAGCGAACCGATCTCGCCGTCCCACATCAGCGCCCTCGCCCCGTCGATGGTGGCCATGTCGAAGGCGTCCTCGGTGGTGAACCCGATCGGGTCGTACAGGGGGATCCCCGCCGACTGGGCCTGCATGAAGAAGGCGATCCTCATCACGGCCAGGATGTCGTTG
>JAPPLH010000018.1:42920-55640 GCA_028819505.1 Acidimicrobiaceae bacterium | reverse complement strand
ACCCCTGCCCCAAGCCGCCTAGAAAGACTTGACAACAAGACAGGGACACCCCCCCAACCGCCGGGAGCGGCCACCGGCAGCGGCAACCACCGACTCAAGAACGCCCTGTTCACCGCAGCCTTCGTCGCCACCCAGCACGACCCGGACGGCCACCGTCACGCTCAACGCCGCGACGGCCACCTACACCAGCGACGACAGCACCGACAGCACCGACGGGGCGGACGGCTCCGTCACAGCCACAGTGCAACGCGGCGCCGGCTACACCGTGGGCACACCGGCATCGGCCACGGTCGGCTGAGGCGGCAACCCGCGTCCCGGTCGCCGTCGAGCGGCGCTGATTATCGGTTATGATAAGCAGCGTGAGTGAGATGAGGCCGACGCTGCGGCGGGTGATGGAGTCGGCGGCGCGCCTGCAGTCGGTCGTGCCTGAAGCGGTGCTAGTGGGAGGATCGGCCGCGGCACTGCATGCCGGCCACCGCGACTCCCTCGACCACGACCATGTCCTGGCCGATCTGGTCGACCGGTATGAGGCGGTCCTGGAGGCGGTGGAGGCGACTGAGGGGTGGGCGACGTCAGTGCGTGCCTCGAAGCCGCCGTTCACCATCATGGGGCGCCTCGACGGGATCGAGGCCGGACTCCGCCAGATGCGCCGGGTCAGGCCGCTGGAGACCGTCGAGGTCGCCGTCGGCCCCGGCGCGGTCGTGGTGGTGCCGACGGCGGCGGAGGCCCTGCGGGTCAAGGCCTTCCTGGTGGTGCAGCGCAACGTGGTGCGCGACTTCATCGACGTCGTCGCGCTCGCCGGCCACATCGGCGAGGATGCCGCCGCCGGGGCGCTCTCGGGTATCGACGGCTACTACGTCGACCGGTCCGGCGAGCCGGCGTCGGTGCTCACCTCGCTGGTGGTCGCGCTGGCGGAGCCGTCGCCGCGTGACGTCGACGTGATCGGCGAGCTCGCTCGCTACAGGGGCCTCGACCCGCGCTGGCACCGATGGCCCGACGTGGTGGACGCGTGCCGGGCGCTGGCCCTGCGACTGAGCGGTGCTGTGTGAGCGGGCTGCGGTTCCGCAACGTCGACGCCGAGGCGACCGACGACGTCGGCACCTGGCCCTATGAGGCGCTGGTGGCCGCGATAGACCGCGGCCTGGTCCCTGACTGGCGGCCCGTCTTCGCGCAGATGCGGCTGGCGCCGTGGGGGACCGTGGCCCGCAGGGTCGAGCGCTACCTCTCCTACCGCGACCCCGACGGCGTGAGCACGCTCTTCGCGCTGGCGATCGAACATGCCCGCAAGCAGGCCCAGCGTGCCGACCGGGCCGAGGTGGCAGCCCGCGTCCGGGCCGCCGTCGAGCGGACCGGAAAGACGAAGGCGGAGTTCGCGGCAGCGGTGGGCACCAGCGCGTCGCGGCTCAGCACATACCTCAACGGCAAGGTCACCCCCTCGGCGGCGCTGCTGGTGCGCATCGAGCGCACCGCGGACTCATGCGAGAGCGCATCGCACATCTCCTATTGCATCACAGCGCAGTAGACAGCCCGGCAATGCGCTCCGACGCTAGTCGCTGAAGACGACGTCGCCTTGCGCCTGGTAGTTGGCGAGACCTCTGCTCCAACCGAGCGCGAGCCCCAGCTCGTTCGAGTCACGGATCTGCACCCTGACGGTGGTCGACGGATCGCTGCTGCTCAGCGAGGTCGAGACAATGGCGTCCGTGCCGCTGATCTCGCCCTCTCGCATCACCAACAACAGCAGCGTCGCGCTGCGGCTCGGCCTGCAGCTGAGGCCGACCTCGAACTCGACCCATGTGTCGCTGCCGCGAATCGCCGCAGGACTGGAGATCGACAGCGTCGGCAGGCCGCTGCAGTCGGTCAGCGCCGGCGTGACGGGCTGAACCACGACCGGCGGATCATCGTCGTCCGACACCGTCACCGTCGCCGTCTTCGACGTGCCCAGGTCGTAGCCGGCCCCGTCCACCAGCGTCACCGTGACCGAACCGTCGGCCTCATCGGTCTGGTCGCCCGACGTCACGATCGTCAGCGTCTTGCTCCCGGAAGCTGGGATCGTCACCGTCCGACTACCCGGCGTGACGCCGTAGTCTCCGACCGTCGCGACGGTGACCGTCACATCGAGGTCGGCCGCCGGCTTCGGACTCGCCGTGAGCGTGAAGCTGACGCTGCCGCCCTCAGTCACGGCGCTCCCGCCTGAGATGCTGACCACCGGCGTCTGCGGCGGCGGATCATCGTCGTCCAGGATCGTCACATTGGCGGTGTCGGACGTGCCCACGTCATACGCAGCGCCATCCCGCACCGTCGCACTGACAAAGCCGTCGGCCTCGTCCGTCTGGTCGCCGGTCGTGGGAATCGTCAATGTGAAGCTGCCGGAGGTCGGAATCGTCACCGTCCGGAAGCCGCTCGCCACGCCGAAGTCGCCGCTCTTGCCGATCAGCAACGTCACATCGAGGTCGGCCGCCGGCGCGGGATTGGCTGTCAACGTGAACGTGGCGCCGGCGCCCTCGGTCACGCTTCCGCCTGCCGCGATGGACACCACCGGCGTCTGCGGCGGCGGATCATCGTCGTCCGACACCGTCACCGTCGCCGTCTTCGACGTGCCCAGGTCGTAGGCGGCCCCGTCCACCAGCGTCGCGGTGACCGAACCGTCGGCCTCGTCGACCTGGTCGCCCGTCGTCACGATCGTCAGCGTCTCGCTCCCTGAGGTCGGGATCGTGACCGTCCGACCACCCGCCGTGACCCCGTAGTCGCCAACCGCGGCAATCGTGACCGACACATCGAGATCGGCCGCCGGCTTCGGATTCGCCGTCAGCGTGAAGCTGACGCTGCCGCCCTCAGTCACGGCGCTCCCGCCTGAGATGCTGACCACCGGCGTCTGCGGCGGCGGATCATCGTCGTCCGACACCGTCACCGTCGCCGTCTTCGACGTGCCCAGGTCGTAGGCGGCCCCGTCCACCAGCGTCGCGGTGACCGAACCGTCGGCCTCGTCGACCTGGTCGCCCGTCGTCACGATCGTCAGCGTCTCGCTCCCTGAGGTCGGGATCGTGACCGTCCGACCACCCGCCGTGACCCCGTAGTCGCCGACCGTCGCGACCGTGACCGACACATCGAGGTCGGCCGCCGGCTTCGGACTCGCCGTCAGCGTGAAGCTGACGCTGCCGCCCTCGGTGACATCGCTGCCTGCGGCGATGCTCACAACAGGCACTGCGCTGGCGGAGGACTCAAGCGCCGTCAGTTCGACCACGACGAGATCCCAGACAGGACTGCTGTGTGTGTTCGCCATCTGCTGTGCCTGCGCGGCGGTCATTGCGCCGCCGGTGACGCCCGTGCCGTCGTGCTCGCCGAACGCGACCAGGACGCGGTTCCAGCGATTGACATGCGACGTACCGTGTTGCGTCTGCGCCGCAAGCGCCCTGACCTCCGTGATCACGGTCGGATCAACCGTGTAGCCCGGCGGATCATCGTCGTCCAGGATCGTCACTCTGGCAGTGCTGGACGTGCCCACGTCATACGCAGCGCCATCCCGCACAGTCGCACTGACGAACCCGTCGGGCTCGTCGGTCGAGTCATCCGTCGAAGTAATCGTCAATGTGAAGCTGCCTGATGCCGGGATCGTCACCGTCCGGAAGCCGCTCGCCACGCCGAAGTCGCCGCTCTTCCCGATGATCAACGACACGCTGAGGTTGGCCGCCGGCGCGGGATTGGCTGTCAACGTGAACGTGGCGCCGGCGCCCTCGGTGACGCTTCCGCCCGCCGCGATGCTGACCACCGGCGTCGGGGGATCATCGTCGTCCGACACCGTCACCGTCGCCGACTTGGACGTGCCGAGGTCGTAGCCGGCCCCGTCCACCAGCGTCGCGGTGACCGAGCCGTCGGCTTCGTCGGTCTGGTCGTCGGTTGTCGGGATTGTCAGCGTCTTGCTGCCCGACGTTGGGATCGTGACCGTTCGCTGGCCGGCGGTGACGCCGTAGTCGCCGCCGGCGGAGATCGTCACCGTGACATCGAGGTCGGCGGTCGGCACTGGGCTCGCCGTCAGCGTGAACGTGGCATTGCCGCCCTCGGTCACACCGCTGCCGGCCGCGATGCTCACCTCAGGCGTGGGCGGAGGCGGCGTCGCCTCCAGCGCGGTCAACTCGACCACCACCTCGTCCCAGACCGGGCTGCTGTGGGCATCAGCCATCTGCTGTGCTTGCGCCGCGGTCATCCCGCCGCCCGTGACGCCCGTGCCGTCGTGCTCGCCGAAGGCGACCAGCACGCGGTTCCAGCGGTTGACGTGCGACGTGCCGTGTTGCGTCTCACCGGCCAACGCCTGCACCTTCGCTACAACGTCCGGATCGACGGTGTAACCCGTCGAATCGTCGTCGTCCGCGACATCGACGGTTGCCGTGGCGGTGGAAGACGGCGTGTAGTCGGCGCCCGCTCCGATGGTCACCGTGATCGAGCCGTCAGGCTCGTCAACCAGATCGCCGGTGGTGGCCAACGTCAACGTCGCGGTACCACTCGTTGGGATCGTCACTGTCCGCGCGCCGGCAGCGACGCCGTAGTCTCCGCTCACGGTGACCGCGACATTCACCGCAAGGTCGCCGGCCGGCTTCGGCGTTGCCGTCAGCGTGAACGTCGCGTCGGACCCCTCAGTCACGCCGGCACCGGCCGCGATGGTCACCTCGGGCTTCGACTCGTCGTCATCGATCGTCACGGTGATCGAAGCCGGGTCGGCTACGCCCCGACCGCCGCCGGCCGTGGCGGAGATGGTGAACTTCTTCGCCGTCGCGGTGCTCAGCTGATAGAGATCGTCGTCGCTCGCGGCGAACGTGACGGTGCCCGTGCTGTCGGTGGCGCCAGCCTCAATCGTCAGCGCGGTCGTCGCGCTGAGGGCGCCGTCCCCCGCGACCGCCGGGGCGACCGGCGCGGCGCCCACGTCGAGCGTCACTGCTTCGGCCGACGGGTTGCTGAGGCCGGCCGTGATCGACACAGAATCGCCTTCGGTCACGGTGGCGCTCGATGACTTCAGCGTCACTACCGGCAGGGGGTCGTCATCCGCAATCGTCACCGTCACTGGGACGCCGTCCCGCTTGAAGCCCGACGGCATCGCACCCAGACCGACCGTGAACGTCTCATCGCCCTCGTAGACAGTGTCCTGCGTGGTGGCGAGATTCGCGGTCGCTGAGGTGGCGCCGGCGGGAATCGTGATCGACGCGAGCGCGGCGTAGTCGGCGCCGGCGGCGCCCGGCGGAGTGGTGTCGATGTCGGTGAACCGAAGCGGCAGGACCAGGTCCGTCGTTGGCGCGGCGCCGTCGACTCGGACGTCCAGACTGACCTCGCCGCCCTCCGTCACGCTCAGCGGGTCGGCAGCCAGGCGGACGGCCTGTCCGGACTCGGTCTTGTGCCCGAACACGACCAGCTTGAACGACTCGATCTGTTGGTCGTACTTCCGGAGGTCGCGGCACAGCGAGTTGTAGAACCAGTAGCCGTTGTCGCAGACGGTCAGATCGGGCATGTGGCGGCGCACCTTGATCTTCCAGGCGCCCGACCCGGCTTCGCCCAAGTGCTTGCTCGAACCGAAGTGCATCGTGCCAGTCCAGCTGCAACCCGTGTCAACGCAGCCCGAGCCCACATGCTGGGGCGACAGCAACGACTCCGTGCCGGACGGCGAGACCAGCGTCCAGCGGTAGTCGCGCATGTCATAGATGTCGGCCTCGATCGCGATCGTGACGTGCTCGACAAAGTCGATGTCGGTGGTCACGTCCGCCGTCAGTTCGATCTCGTGACCGTTCCTGGGCAACGACACGGCGGTGCTGGAGGACACCTCAGTGGAGAGTTCGGCCGGCAGCAGCGTCCAGTTGCTCGCGGCCTGCACCGCCGCGGCTGCGTCGACTGTGCCGAAGCCGTACTCATAGTTGAACGAGTACTTCTCGGTGCTCGAACCGTACTTGTTGGCGCCCGTGACCCAGCCGGTGTGGGTGGCATCGTTCTGCTGCGCGGTGTTGGCGAGAATGATCTTCACGTCGCGCCAGGTGAGATCAGCGTTGGCGCTGCGCATCAGCGCGATCACGCCCGAGACGATCGGAGCGGCGGCGCTCGTGCCGCCGAAGCGATCCGTGTAGTCGGTCTTGCCGATCGTGGTCAAGATCCCCGGAGACGCCCCGCGGCTGTCATTCGAGGGGGCGCAGATCCAGAGGCTGGGTCCGTCCTCCGAGTATGCTGTCGAGACTCCGTAGATGTTCACCGCACAGACGGCGATCACGCCGCGATGATTGTTCTCCTCTTCGAGCGTCGCCCAATCGCCGCCTGGTCTGCCGGCGCCGTTGCCGGCCGCCTTCACATACGATGAGCCCTTGCCGCCGAAGCCTTCCCGCAGGCCCTCCTCCACCGCGCGCCGCCAGCCTTCTCCTCTGCGCATGATCCTGGCGACATCGCCGAAGCCGTAGCTCATGTTGTAGACGGCGACGGTCGCTTTGTTCAGCGTCAACGCCGTGAGCTCGTGCGCCGTCGACTGGGCGTCGAGGTAGTTGTAGTTCACCACTGTGGCCCGCGGTGCGACGCCGCGGCCGCCGATGCTGTTGTCGCGGGCGGCGACGACACCCGCCACCGCGGTTCCGTGATAGGGAGACTCGCGCGTGAGATCCTCGCCGGTGTGTCCGCCCCAGTGGTGGCTGCGCGTCGTGTCGACGTTGTCTCTCAGGTCGGGATGCTCCGCCTCCCAGGTGGCGTCGATCAAGGCGACCGTCACACCCGCGCCCATCGTCGTGGCCCAGACGTCGCCGAGGTTGATGTCGATCGACGGGTTCCGGCCGTAGTAGCGATAGGCGGTGCCCGCGTCCAGATGCCAGAGGCAGCCCGACAGCGCGTCGGGATACTGCTTGTGGCTGCGGCAACGGCTCTGCGCGCCGCGCGTCGATCCGGGATAGCTGTTCGGCTGCTGTTCGGGTCCGCGCGCCAGCGGCGTGTAGAAGTTGGGCACGGCGCTGTCGACGCCCGATTCCGCCGCGAGCGCATCGGCCAGTTGCAGGGTCTCGTGGTCGGAGACCGTGCGGATGAGATACGCGTTGGGCAGTTCGCCCAGCGGTTCTGTCCGGTCGCCCGGGACGCCGTGCCGGGCCAGGATGGCGATGATCTCGCTCTCGTCGAGGTGCGACGCGAAGAAGACGTTGACGCCGCCGACCAGCAGGAAGAGCTGGCCATTGGAGGCGGCCAGCCAGGTGGCCGGCGTGGTCGTCTCTGTGCCGTTGAGCCCGTCGCCGCTGACCGCAGGCGCATAGGCAGCCCCTGCACTTGCGCCGAGCGCCTCGAGGTCGACGCCGTCCACCAGCGCGTCCGATCCGCCGCTCGACGAGAGCAGGCGCAGCTCCAGCTCTCCGCCGCCGTCGCGCAGGCGGTAGACGCCGTCGGGCCCGAGGTAGTCGGTCACGCTGACCGGTCCGGTCGGCTCGCCTAGCGGAGGACCGTCGAGCTCGGTCTCCGGGATCAATCCCTGGTCCACGCCGGGCTCGGTCGCGGGCTCGACGATCTCGATGATCCATTCGCCCAGCAGCGCCTCGCCGCTGCAATCGGTCTCAGAGACGCAGAGTCGGATGCCGAAGGTCTCGCCCCCGTCGACTTCCGAGTCCGCACGCGCCGCGACACTGAACTCGACCGTGCCGTCGCCCTGCCGAGTCACGGGCGCGGCCGCGCCCGGGCTGACCACGACATCGTCGGCGCCGTACAGCTCGACGTCGGAGGCGCTCGCCGTGTACGGGTCCTGGAACGGCTGCAGATGCAGGAAGTGCTCGCTCGCGTCGGGCGCGTTCGTGATCCGCAGCACGGCGGTCTCGCCCTCCGCTACGACGGAGGTCTCCAACTGCGCGGTCTGCGTCTGCGCGGCGGCGTTCGCACCGAACGCCCCCCACAGCGTGATCGCCGGCAGCGACAGCAGGAGCGCGAGCAGGCCTCGCCGCCGGCAGGCGGAGCGCGCTCCGATCGGGACGTTCCGCCTGGGCTGTCGCAGCGGAGACTGGCAGCCGTTGCGATCCGGTTCGCCTAGGTGGGGCACGGCCCCACATTGTACGTGCCCTCGGAGCAGGGCATCAAGGGAGAGAGTGAGAGACAGGAATCTCGAAGGTTCTCTCTTGATTCTGCCCGGGTTCGGTGGAGGTGAGGGGATTCGAACCCCTGGCCTCCTCGATGCGACCGAGGCGCTCTAGCCGACTGAGCTACACCCCCGCGGGAAGGCGCGAGTCTACCGGCGCGTCCCCGCATCCGATCACCTGGAGGCCTGTCAGCCGTTGGCGACCTGCCTCAGAGGCGCGGCCACGGCGTCGCCCGGAACGGGCCGGTCGGGGTAGAGCACCCGCACGCCGGCCAGGTTCACGGCCGGCGACTGCTGGCGGTGGACCGAGCCGAAGGCGAACAGCAGCAGCACCACGTCGGCCATCACATGGAAGGCCAAGGCGGTCGGCCCGAACACCGGAACGGCCAGCAGGGACCCGAGGGCCAGCCCGGCGAGCATCGTGGCCACCTGCCGGCGGCGGCGCTGGGCCTGCTCACGGGTCCGGGGCGGATCCCACAGATCCCCCCGTGACCTCGAACCCTCATCGAGGCGCCTGATCGAGATTGAGACCTCCCCGCAGGCCAGGGCGCCTATGGACGGGGTGAAGCCGTCGAGCTCTTCGCCGCGCGGCGACCGGGAGGCCCGCTTGTCCCGGAACCACAGCGCGAAATAACCCAGCCAGGCCGTGGCCAATACCGTCAGTACGATCATAGTCACGGGTCGTGTTTCCTCCTCGTATGCATGAATCGAGTAGCCGACGGTGCTGGAAGTGCGCCCGGGGCGCACCGCCCGCCGCTTCGACGACCCGTACATGCAGACGACGGCCCTACAAGGATGGCACCGACGGCAAGCCAGGTGGTGGATGCCTGACGGAAGGCTTTCAGGAGTGCTCGCGCCGGTAGGTCCCGGACCGGCCGCCGGACTTCTCCCACAGGGCGATGTCGCCGATCGTCATCGACCGGTCCATCGACTTGCACATGTCGTAGACGGTCAGTGCGGCCACGCTGCACGCGGTCAGCGCCTCCATCTCCACGCCGGTCCGGCCGACCGTCTCCACCCGCGCCTCGATCGCCACCGAGTCGTCGCCCACCTCGAAGTCCACCGCGACCGAGCTCACCGACAGGCCGTGGCACAAGGGGACGAGCTCGGAGGTCCGCTTGGCGGCCTGGATCCCGGCCACCCGGGCCACGGCCAGCACATCGCCCTTGCCGATCTCCCCGGCCCGCATCGCCGCGGCCACCTCGGGCGCCATGCACACCCGGCCGCGGGCCACGGCCCGGCGGTGGGTCGGCGCCTTCGACGACACGTCCACCATCCGGGCCCGGCCCTGCGGATCGAGATGGGTGAACCCCATCACTCAGCCGCCCACCGGGACCACCGGGAATTGGCGGCGCTCAACGCCATTTCCGGCCTCCACCGCTGCCAATTCAGGGGCAAGGGGCCCGCCCGCGGGGAAATTGGCGGCGCTCAACGCCATTTCCGGCCTCCACCGCTGCCAATTCAGGGGCAGGGGGCCGAGTCGGGCCGAGTCGCAAGCTCAGCCGCCGATCTGCGACATCGATCGGCGGGGCCGGACGAAATGCACCCGGTTGATCTGGTGACCGGCCCACTTCGACGCCACCGACCCCTCCAGGGCGGCCCCGATCTCGTCGTCGCCCGCACCCGACCGCAGCAGCGCCCGCAGATCGGTCTCGGTCACCGCGAACAGGCAGTTGCGGAACTGCCCGTCGGCGGTGAGGCGCACCCGGTCGCACGTCGAGCAGAACGAGTCGCTGACCGACGCCACGATGCCGACCGCGCCCACGCCGTCGGCGAAGCGGTAGCGGGTGGCCGGGGCGGAGGTCCGCTCGACCGGCTCCACCGGACAGGCGTCGTCGACCCGGGCCAGGATCTCGTCCACCGGAACCACCAGGTCGTTGGTCCAGATGCCGTCGGCGTCCAGCGGCATGAACTCGATGAACCGGACCTCGGTGCCGGTGCGCCGCCCGAATCCGACGAACGCCGCGATCTCGTCGTCGTTGACGCCCCGCATGACCACGCAGTTGACCTTCACCGGATCGAACCCGGCGGCGACGGCCGCGTCGATGCCGTCGAGCACCCTGGCCAGGCCGTCGCGCCGGGTCAGCTCCGCGAAACGGGGCGCCTGGAGCGAGTCCAACGACACGTTCACCCGTCGCAGGCCCGCGGCCCGCAGCTCGGTGGCCAGCAGCGGCAGCGACACCCCGTTGGTGGTCATGGCCAGGTCGGTGCCCAGCTCGGCCAGCATCCTCACCAGCACCGGCAGATTGGCCCTCACTGTCGGCTCGCCGCCGGTGAGCCGGATGCCGTCGACGCCGTAGCGCTCGACCATGATGCGGGCCACCCGGGCGATCTCCTCGAAGGTCAGCAGGTCGTCGCGGGGCACCCAATCCAGCCCCTCGGCGGGCATGCAGTAGGTGCATCGGAAGTTGCACCGGTCCGTCACCGAGATCCGCAGGTCCCGGTGGACCCGTCCGAAGCTGTCGACGAGTTGGGCCGCCATCAGTCCGCAGGCTAGCGGCCGCTCGGCATTCGACGCCCAAGTCTCCCGCTCCTGTTCGCGGCGCTCACTCACGGGCCGCTCGGGCCACGGCCCCACCCTTGGCGGACGGTGTCGCTCGCCGAACCGCTCGGCCTCCGGGAGACCGTCTACAGCACGATCACGTCGACGGAGTCGCCCTCGCCGGCCGGCGAGCCGTCGGGCACCACTGCCAGCGCGTCGGCCCGGGTCATGGCCGCCAGCTGGTGGGAACCCTGGCCACCGGAACGGGTCACATGCAGCACGCCCCGCTCGTCCCGCGTCGCCGCCACTCTCACGTAGTGGGTCTTGCCGTCGCTGCGGTGGCTGAGATCGCCGTCGCTGACCGCCCGCACCAGCACCGGCCCGAGACCGTCGGCGCCGTGGCCCGCCATGGCCCGCAGCGCCGGCTTGGCCAGCAGCTCGAAGCTCACCATCGACGACACCGGGTTGCCGGGCAGGCCGAACACCGGGACGCCGTCGACGATCCCGAAGGCGAACGGCTTGGCCGGCTTGATGGCGATCTGCATCCACCTCATGGCGCCGATGCGGTCCAGCACCACCTTCACGTAGTCGAAGTCGCCCATGGACACGCCCCCCGACGACAGCACCGCGTCGCAGCGGGCGGCACCGTCGCGGAAGAGCCGCTCGATGTCGGCCGGGTCGTCGCGGGCGATCCCCAGGTCCACCCCCTCGAAGCCGGCCTCGGCCACCAGGCCCAGCAGCGTGCGGCGGTTGGTGTCGCGGATCTGGCCCCGTCGCAGCGGGCCGGCCGCATCGGCGAGCTCGTCGCCGGTCGAGAGCACGCCCACCCGGGGGCGGCCGTGGGCCGAGACCTCGTAGGCGCCCACCGCGGCCAGCAGGCCCACCCGGCCCGGGGTCACCACCGTGCCCGGCGCCAGCACCTGCTCGCCGGCGGCCACGTCCTCGCCCGGCCGGCGCACATGGTTGCCCGGCTTCACCCTGGCCTCCACCAGGACCCGGTCGTCGGCGCCGTCGAGGCGGCGGGTGAGCTCGACCTTGACCACCGCGTCGGCGCCGTCGGGGATCGGCGCGCCGGTCATGATGCGGGCCGCCTGGCCCGCGCCGACATGGAGGGACCCGTCGTCGCCGGCGCCGATGGTGCCTACCACTTCCAACTCGACGGGCGCGCCCCGGGTGTCGTCAGCCTGCAGGGCGTACCCGTCCATGGCGGTGTTGGCGAAGCCGGGAACCGGCTCGGAGGAGAACACGGGCTCGGCCAGCACCAGGCCCAGCGCCTCGGCGAGATCGAACCGGCGGGCGGGCAGGGCCCCGACCCGCTCCAGCACATGGGCCCGTGCCTCCGCGAGCGGGATCATCGCCGCTGCCCCACCCGGACGGGCAGCCCACAGCGCCCGAACCGGCCTCCACCGCTGCCAATTCCACCCGGCGTCATGTCTTCAGCCTCCGCTCGGTGCCGCGCAACAACCGCACGATATTGCCGTGATGGCGCATCGCCATCACCCCCATCACCACCGCGGCCACGATCACCTCGGCAGCAGGCCACCCGGACACCAGCGCCAGCACCGGGTAGGCCACGCCCACGCTCAGCGAGCCCAGCGCGGCCACGCGGGTCAGCCGCACCATGCCGAAGAACACCACCACGCAGATCAGGCCGAGGATCGGGTCGAGGACGATGCCGCCGCCTCCCGCGGTGGCCATGCCCTTGCCGCCCCGGAACCGCCTGATCGCCGGCCAGACGTGTCCGGCCACCGCGCCGATCCATGCGGCCATCGCCTCGGGCCGGTCCCACAGCAGCAGGGTCGCCCCGACGGGGAGCGCGCCCTTGGCCATGTCGCCCAGGGCGACGGCCACGCCGGCAAGGCGCCCGCCCAGGCGGTAGATGTTGGTGGCGCCCGGGTTGCCCGAGCCCTCGCTGGTGGGGTCGTGGCCGATCCTGTGCCCGACCAGCACGGCCGTGGGGAACATGCCCGCCGCGTAGGCCACGACGAAGGCCGCCCCCATCCAGACCGTCACACCCCGAATGTTAGAGGCCAAGAGTGTCGGCCTCCCTGCCGCGGCCGGGAATTGGCAGCACAATGCACGCCACACGTGCACAACGCTGCCAATTCGACGATCGCCAGCGCCGAGGCGGCGAACTGGCAGCACAATGCACGCCACACGTGCACAACGCTGCCAA
>JAPPLH010000018.1:40594-42820 GCA_028819505.1 Acidimicrobiaceae bacterium | reverse complement strand
GCCGAGGCGGCGAACTGGCAGCACAATGCACGCCACACGTGCACAACGCTGCCAATTCGACGATCCGGTGCCGAGGCGGGGCGGCGCCGTTATCCTTCGCCGCCGTGCCGATGTACGACTACCGTTGTGAGCGCTGCACCACGCAGTTCGAGGTGCGGCAGTCGTTCAGCGACGACACGCTGACGGTCTGCCCGCCCGCCGGCGGTCCCGTGGCCTGCGTCGCGCCGGGCGAGGGCGCTGTCAAGAAGGTGTTCAGCGGCGTGGCCATCGCCTTCAAGGGCGACGGCTTCTACAAGACCGACCACGGCTCCGTCGCCAAGGACCGGCGCAAGGAGAAAGAAGCCGCTTCGTCGACGGACGGGTCCTCCAACGGCTCATCGCCATCCAAGGACTCATCGGCCAAGGATCCGTCCTCAGGCTCGGGCACCGGCTCGGGCACCGGCTCGGATTCTCTACGGTCGAAGGCCGACGCCGGCACCTCGCCGTCCTCGTCCTCGCCGTCCTCGTCCTCATCGTCCGGCTGACGGACCGCTCGTCGCGACCCGCGACCCATCCCCGCCGCTCGGACGGCGGCTCGTCGCCCTAGGCGACCGGTCCCCGCGGCGTTCGACCATCCCGAACTCGCGGCCGGTTCGGCCGGCCGGACCGCGCCCGCCGTCGCCGGCGGCCCGCCTGCATGCTGGAAGCGCAGTATGTGCTGCGCATGCGGCAAGGTCAGCGGCGATTCGAGGCGGTGCAACCATCCCGACGACGCACACCACCAGGAGGCTTCGATGTCGCCCGTCAGACCATCCCCGCACGACCTGGATGGACCCCGGCCCCGTCTCGGGCCGTCCGGCAGTCCCCGGGCCCCAGCCAGGCCGCCGGCTCGCAGCCGGCCCGGTACGGCCGCGCGGCTGCGGATCATGCTGTACCGCCATCGGTGGCTCCGATGGGCCGCCGCCGCCGGTGCGGCCCTGGCCGTTCTCGTCGCTCTCCGCGGCGACCCCTCCGGCCCGGCCCCGGTGCCGATCACCACCGCGCCCCCCGGCCTGGCAGGCCGGCTGCCGGCCGGTACCCGCGGCGTGCCCGTGCCCGTCGACAGCGAGGTGTTCGCGGCGGGCGACACCGTGGATGTGCATGCGATACTCGACGGCGCCGCCGTCGTGCTCGGCGCGCTGATCGTCGACGCCCGCGAGGACGAGGTGGTGGTGGCGGTGCCCGGCGATCAGGTGGACGCCACCGTCGACGCGCTCACAACCGGAGGCGTGGTCCTGGTGCTCGTACCCCAGCCGCCTGCCGTCCTCAGCTAACCGGAGGCCGGGCGAACGGGCGGCAGTGCCTCGAGGGGATGCGGCCCGAACTTCAATGAGTTAGCCACCGCAGAGGTGGTCAACCCATTGAAGTTCGGGGCAAGGGCGGAGGACGCGCCTCAGCGCCAGGGGGTGGCGGCCAGGCCAAGCACGGCGATACCCGTCAGCACCCGGTAGGCGACGAAGGGCCGCAGGCTCACCCGGGTCACGATCTGCACCGTGGCCCACACCGCGATCCATCCGGTGACCATCGACGACACCGCGCCCCAGCCCAGCGCGGGCCACAGCGACGACGGGATGCTCAGCCCGGCAAGGCCGTAGACGCCTGCACCGGCGATCACGGGCAGGCTCATCAGGAACGCCAGGCGCACCGCGGCCTCGCGGCCGTAGCCGAGACCCCGGGCGACCGTCATGGTCACACCTGAGCGCGACACCCCCGGCTGGAGGGCGAGGGCCTGCCCGGCGCCCATCACCACCGCGTGCAGCGGGCCGAAGTCGGACTGGTCTCGCCGCTCGGCCAGTCGGTCGGAGGCGCCCAGCAGCAATCCGAACACGATCAGGGCCAGAGCCACGAGCACGATGCGGTCCGAGCCCCGCAGGGCGTCGCCGACGGCGACCCCCGCGATCCCGGCGGGCACGGCCGACACCGCCAGCGACCAGCCGACGCGGCCGTCCGGTCCGAGCGGCCTCCGGCCGAGCATCGGCGCGAGCGCCCCGCCCGCGTAGGTGGCCACGTCTCGGCGCAGGCACACGGTCGCGCCGACCAGGGTGCCGACATGGACGGCCACATCGAAGGCGGTGGCCGCGTCGCCGGTCAGATCGTCCCAGCCGAAGAGCCAGCGGACCAGGATCAGATGGCCGCTGGACGAGACCGGCAGGAACTCCGAGAGTCCCTGGACGATGCCCAGCACAATGGCGTGGAGGATCGGCACCG
>JAPPLH010000018.1:39018-40494 GCA_028819505.1 Acidimicrobiaceae bacterium | reverse complement strand
GACATGGTCACGTCGGCGATGGCCACCGTCACCCCGGCCGCGCTCATGGGGAGCCACTCCAGGTCCGACCCCACCTCGGTCACGTCCATCAGCAGCCGCTGGATCGTGCTGGCGATGGTCACCTCCCTGATCGGCTCGGCCGTCTCGCCGTCGCGTATTCGCAGACCCTCGGCGCCCACCGAGAAGTCGCCCGACACCGCGTTCACGCCGCTGTGAAGTCCGGTGACGCCCTGCACCAGCAGACCGTCGTCGATGCCGGACACGATCTCGGCCTGCGAGCGGGCGCCGGGCGTGAGCCTCAGGGCGTGGGCGCCGACGCCGGGGGTGCCCTTGAACCCGCCCCTCACCGCCGACCCGGTGGACGCGACCCCGGCCCGCCGGGCGGTGTAGGTGTCGTAGAGGAAGGCTTGCAGCACCCCGTCGGAGATCAGCGGCACCCGGCGGGTCGCCAGGCCCTCGGCGTCGACGGCCGACGCGGTGAAGGCGTCGGGGTCGGTGGCGTCGTCGACGAGGGTGAGCGACGGCGCCGCCACCGCCTCGTGCATCCGGTCGGCGAACAGCGACCGGCCCTTGAGGACGGCGTCGCCGCTCAGCGTCGCCCCCACGATGCCGAGGAGCCGGGCCGTGACGTACGGATCGAGCACGACGGTCAGCCGGCGGGTGGGGGCCTTGGCCGCGCCAAGCAGGCGGGTGGCCCGATCGGCCGCGTCCGCTCCGGCCGTCTCCGGCGACAGGTCGCCGGGATGGCGGCCGACCGAGAAGCCGAACCCGGTCTGGGTCTCGTCGTCGTCCGACGCCAGGCTGTAGGCGACCAGGTAGCAGCCGGTCTCGCGAGCCGAGGCGGCCACGCCCCGCGATGTGGCCACCGCGCCCTCGTAGACGGTGTCGGCGTAGTCGGCCGACTCCACGCCGGTCACGCGGGGGTCCGCTGCCAGGGTGGCCCGCTCGAGCTCCAGCGCCAGCGCGACCTTGTGCTCGGTGGGGAATTCGACCAGCTCGGACCGGTACAGGTCGAGGGATGCGGGCGCCACGCCGTCGGGCTCGGCCACTCCCGCGAACTCGTCGACGCTGCCGAAGCGGGAGTTGTCCAGCGCCTCGTCGAAGGTCTCCCGCAGCGTCTCGTCGTCGAGGGCCGCGGCGTAGGCGAAGCCCTGGCGGCCGTCGCGCACGATGCGCACGCCGATCCCCATCGACGACGCCACCGTGAGCGACTCGACCTCGCCCTGGTAGGCCCGCACCTCGGTCTCGTGCTCGCGGGCCACGAAGGCCTCCGCGTCGATGCCGGCGCCGGCCCAGCCGACGACCCGCTCCGCGATCTCCAAGAGACTCAGGCTCACCGCGGTCGCCGCCTCATCTGGAATTGGCAGCAGAACGCACGCCATCCGTGCAAAACGCTGCCAATTCCTTCAGAACCTGGCCTCGCATCCGGAATTGGCAGCAGAACGCACGCCATCCGTGCAAAACGCTGCCAATTCC
>JAPPLH010000018.1:31125-38918 GCA_028819505.1 Acidimicrobiaceae bacterium | reverse complement strand
GGAATTGGCAGCAGAACGCACGCCATCCGTGCAAAACGCTGCCAATTCCCGGGGGCTGGGACGCCGGCGAGGACCGGATTCACGCGGCGGTGCCGCCGACGGTGAGAGCCGTCACCCTCAGCGTGGGAGTGCCGTCGCCGACGGGGACCCCCTGGCCGTCCTTGCCGCAGGTGCCCGGCGATCCCATGGCGAAGTCGTTGCCGAGGGCGTCTATGCGGGTGAGCACCTCGGGTCCGTTGCCGATGAGGTTGCCCTCCCGGATCGGGGCGGTGATCCGGCCGTTCTCGATCAGGTAGGCCTCGGTCATGCCGAACACGAAGTCGCCGGTGGCGGTGTTGACCTGGCCCCCGCCGAGCTGGGCCACGTACACGCCGTGGGAGGTGTCGGACACGATGTCGTCGGGTTCGGCGTCGCCGTTGTCGATGTAGGTGTTGGTCATCCGGACCATGGGCAGGTGCTGGTAGCTCTGGCGGCGCCCGTTGCCGGAGCTGGCCCGCCCCTCCTTGCGGGCCCGGAGCCGGTCCCACATGTAGTCGGTGAGCACCCCGCCGGAGATGAGCACGTTGCGGGCCGCGGGCTTGCCCTCGTCGTCGATGCCGTAGTGGCCCCACTCCCCCGCCATGGTGCCGTCGTCGATCAGCGTGACCATGGGCGCGGCCACCGTCTCGCCGATGCGCCCCGCGAACACCGAGGCCGACTTGGCCACCAGATCGGCCTCCAGGCCGTGCCCGCAGGCCTCGTGGAACAGCACGCCGCCGCCTCCGGGCCCGACCACCACGGGCATCTCGCCGCTGGGCGCGGGCCGGGCGGTGAGCTTGGTGAGGGCCCGGTTGGCGGCCCGGCGGGCCATCTCCTCCACGTCGTAGAGGTCGAACAGCTCGAAGCCGGCGGTCCGTCCCGCCGACTCGCGGCCGGTCTGCATGCCGGTGTCGCCGCTGGCCACGCACGACACCGAGAACAGGGTGCGCACCTGGTCGTCGCTGGTGAACAGCCCGTCGCTGTCGGCCACCAGGATGCGCCGGCGCCCGTCGCCGTACCGCGCCGCCACCTGGGTGATGGCGCCGCCGGCGGAGCGGGCCGCGGCGTCCGCGGCGGTGAGCAGCGCCACCTTGCGGTCCTTGGGCACCTCCTCGGGAGGGATGCGCACCTGGAGCGACCGGGGCGCCTCTAGGGCCGACACGGCCACCGTCCGCGTGCCTCCGCCACCACGCCGGGCCGCGGCGGCGGCGGCATCCGCAGCCGCCGCCAGGCCGGCCGCGCTCAGGTCGGCGGTGTGGGCGAACCCGGTGGTGTCTCCGGCCACGACCCGGATGCCGGCGCCGCGGTCGCGACCCGAGACGACCTCCTCGACGCGGCCGTCGTCGAGGATCGCCGACGCCGAGCGCCTGTCCTCCGCGAAGATCTCGGCGAAGTCGGCGCCGGTGCGCTTCGCTACGGCCAGGGTGCGGTTCACAAGTTCGGTGTCGAGCATGACCGACTACTGTAACGCGATGGCTTCGGGGGCCACTGACCTCACCGACGAGGCGGACACCGGGCGGGTCCCGGAACGGCTCGACGACCCCGAGCGGCCCCAGGGGCGCACCGCGGGCGGCTCGCTGCACTGGTGGGGCGAGCTGACCATCGTCCTGGCCTTCTACGGCGTGTACACGTTCATCCGCAACCAGTTCGGGTCGGACCTGGGCCCGTCGGTGAAGCAGGCGGCCATCGACAACGCCTACGACGTGATCGCCTGGGAGCGGGCCGTGCACCTCTTCGGCGAGAAGGGCATCCAGGACCTGTTCATCGAATGGGACCAGTTCATCCGGTTCTGGAACATCTTCTACGGCCTCTGCCATTTCGCCGTGACCATCTCGGTGATGGTGTTCCTGTTCTGGCGCCACCCGGTGCGCTACGGGGTGCAGCGCACCGTGCTGGCCTTCACCACCGCGCTTGCGCTGGTGGGCTTCGCCCTCTACCCGCTCATGCCGCCCCGGCTGCTCAACGACTGCAGCGCCTTCGGCGCCTGCGACTCCAACTACTCCTACGTCGACACCCTGGTGGACCCGGGCGGGTTCTGGTCGTTCAACTCCAGCGCGATGATGGACATCTCCAACCAGTACGCGGCCATGCCCAGCCTGCACGTCGCCTGGGCGGTGTGGTGCGTGGTGGCGGCCCTGCCGGTGCTGCGCCGCCGGTGGGTGCGGCTGGGGTTGCTGGCCTATCCGTGGCTTACACTGTTCGCGGTGATGGTCACCGCCAACCACTTCTGGCTGGACGCCGTCGGGGGTCTGCTGGCGGTCGCGGTCGCCTACCCGGCGGGGGCGCTGCTGGCCCGCAGGCTCCCGGCGTGGCTGGCGCCCCGGCCCGCCGGCGCCGCCGGGCCGTAGGAGGTAAGACCGATGCAACTCGACGCGATCACAGGCCCCGACGACCTGCGCGAACGCTCCCGCGAGGAGCTCGACGACCTCTGCGGGCAGATCCGCGCCCGGATCATCGAGGCTGTCACCGCCCGTGGCGGGCATCTGGGATCGAACCTCGGGGCGGTGGAGCTCACCGTCGCCGTACACCGCATCTTCCACTCGCCCCACGATGTGATCCTGTGGGACACCGGCCACCAGGCCTACGTCCACAAGATGCTCACCGGGCGGGCCGGCGACTTCGACTCGCTGCGCACCGCCGGGGGGCTCGCGGGATACCCGTCACGGTCGGAGTCCGCCCACGACTGGATCGAGAACAGCCACGCATCCACCGTGCTGTCCTACGCCCACGGTCTGGCCACCGCGTTCGAGTCCTCCGACACGCGGCGCCGCGTCGTGGCGGTCGTGGGCGACGGAGCCCTGACCGGCGGCATGGCCTTCGAGGGGCTCAACAACATCGGCCACAGCGGCCGCAACGTGATCATCGTGCTCAACGACAACGGCCGCAGCTACGCCCCGACCGTCTCGAGGCTCTCCGAGAGCCTGGTGCGCTTCCGCTCCAACCCCAAGATCATGCGCCGGTCCGACCGCCTCGAGCAGGTGGCCGAGCGCATCCCCTGGGTGGGTGACACCCTCCATCGGGGCATGAAGATGTCGAAGGCCGCCCTGCGTGAGCTGTGGGACTCGGCCGGCTTCTTCGAGAACCTCGGCGTCAGGTATCTGGGGCCGTTCGACGGGCACGACATCGCCGGGCTGGAGGAGGCGCTGTCCAACGCCGCCCAGTTCGACGGGCCGGTCGTGGTCCACGTGCTCACCCAGAAGGGCCGCGGCTACGGCCCCGCCGAGCAGGACACCGTCAAGCACATGCACGACGTGGGCAAGGTGAAGCCCGGCACCTACACCGGCATGTTCTCCGACGTGATGGTCAAGCTGGGCGGGCTGCACCCCGAGGTGGTGGCCATCACCGCGGCCATGCCCGATTCCACCGGTCTGCTGCCGTTCCGGGAGCACTTCGGCGACCGCTGCATCGACGTGGGCATCGCCGAGCAGCATGCGGTGACCTCGGCCGTCGGCATGGCCATGGGAGGGCTTCGGCCGTTCTTCGCGGTCTACAGCACCTTCCTGAGCCGGGCCTTCGATCAGGTCAATCTGGACTGCGGCATGCACCAAGCGCCGGTGGTGTTCTGCATCGACCGGGCAGGGATCACCGGCGACGACGGCCCGTCGCACCACGGCGTGCTCGACATGGTGCTGCTCACCAAGGTTCCCGGGATGGTGGTGCTGGCCCCGTCGTCGCTGCAGGAGCTGGAGCGGATGATGCTCGACGCCATCGACATCACCGGCGGCCCGGTCGCCGTCCGCTGGCCCAAGACAGCGGCTCGCAGCGTCGGCCCCGACGAGGTCGGCTCGGGGCTGCGGGCCCGCAAGGCCCGCGCCGCGGACGGCCGGCTGTGCCTGATCGGTGTCGGCAAGATGCTGGAGGCCTGCGAGCAGGCCGCCGAGCTCCTCGCCGGCGACGGCGTGGAGGCCACGGTCTGGGACCCGCGGGCGGTGAGCCCGCTGTGCGACCGGATGCTCGCCGACGCGGCCGAACACGAGCTGGTGGTGACCGTCGAGGACGGGCTGCGCACCGGCGGCGCCGGCACCGCGGTGCGCGACGCCCTGCTGGAGCGGGCCGAGGCCGCCGGGCAGGCCGCGCCCCGGGTGCGGGTGCTCGGCGTGCCGCTCGACTACCTCCCACACGGCAAGCCCGACGCCATCCTCGCCGACCTCGGCCTAGACGCCGCCGGGATCGCAGCCACCGTCAAACAAGACCTGCTCTGAACCGGCGCTCAACTGCGTTCGCTCTACTCGAGCGAGACGCAGGATCCCCATCCGCGAGACACCTTGGACCCGACTGGCTCACTCGGGGCTGCAGGAGGGCTCGTAGCACCTGCCGTTGGCGTACTCCCACAGATAGGGCCGGACCGTCAGCGACACGTCCGCGTAGACGATCCCGAGCCTGCGGCACCTCGCCTCGTAGCGCCGGTTGATCCGCTCCGCATCCTCCGCCGATGCGGGAACCTCGGCCCGCCAACTCGACGTGAGTTCCGTCGCCGCGAGGTCCAGGGCCTCCTGGCGGGGGCTGTGGGACCTCACACCCTCGGCGGAAGTGAGCAACCCCCCTTTACGTTGCCGTGACGAGTGATCACAGCAGCATTCCCTCTGCTAGCAGCCGTTCTGTGAGCAGACATGCCGACTGAGGCGGCTTTCCTGCTCACAGAACGCGGACGCTAGCTGAAGTAGGGGTTCTCGCCCGCGTCGTGGTCGGTGACGTCGATCACTTCGCCCACCTCGGGGATGGCCTCCATGATGGCCCGCTTGATGCCGTCGGACAGCGTGGCCTGGCTCATGGCGCAGCCCTGGCAGCCGCCGCCCATGGTGACCACCACCGTGTCGTCGCCCTGCACCTCCACGAGGCTGGCGTAGCCCCCGTGCGAGGCCAGCGCGGGGTTGATGCTGATGTCGAGCAGCTGCTGGACCTTGTCGCCGATCCCGCCGGCGAGCTCCAGACGGCCCATGTCGCCCAGCGGGTTGGGGCGGTTGGGGTTGCGGATGACGAGACCTCCCTGGCCGGGCATCGACGGCACGTCGAGGGTGGAGCCCCGCAGCCGGCCGACGCTGGCGTCGGGCACGATCACCGTCAAGCCGTCCGCGGTGCGTATGTGGTCGTCGGCGGAAGCGTCCGACACCGGGTCGAGAGCCAGATCATAGGTGTAGTCGATGCCCGCGGTGCCGGTCACCTCGACCCGCAGTCCCAGCGTCTCGCCGTCGTCCTCACGGTCGCGGATGGCTAGCACGGCCGTCCTGGCCGCTTCGGTGACGATCAGCACCTCGTCCGCAGTCGCCTCAGGTGCGCCGGTGGACACGGCGGCGGTGTCGGTCATGGACCCGAGCCTACCGAGGCGCCGAGACGATGGAGGATCGCCTCACTGCAAGGGCGGGCGTTTGGGAGCGAACTTGCAGCGGTGAGCGCCCAAACGGGCGTCCTGCGCTGCCAATTCGAAATCGAGGGACGACGCTCCGGCGAATTGGCAGCGTCATGCACGTATGGTTGGCAGCGTCATGCACGTATGGCGTGCATCGTGCTGCAAGTTCGGGACTGCACGGGCCGGCGAGTGAGGCGGGTGCGATACGGTGCCCTCATGACATCGAAGACCTCCTATGAAGTCACCGACGGCGTCGCCGTGCTGCGCCTGGACGACGGCAAGGCCAACGCGGTCGGCTACGACACCATCGCCGCCGTCGACGCCGCCATCGAGGACGCCGAGCAGGACGCCGGCGCGCTGGTGATCACCGGCCGGGAGGGCCGCTTCAGCGCCGGCTTCGATCTCGGAGTGATCGGCGAGGGCCCCGAGGCCGCCAGGGATCTCGTGGCCACGGGGGCTCGAACCGCGGCGCGGCTCTACGGGGCGGCCATTCCCGTGGTGGCCGCATGCACCGGCCACGCCATCGCCTTCGGCGCGATCATGCTGCTGTCGAGCGACGTCCGCCTCGGGGCCGACGTCGAGGCCAAGATCGGGCTCATCGAGGTGTCGATCGGCATGCCGCTGCCCATCTTCGCCATCGAGCTGGCCCGGGATCGGCTCAGCCCCCGGCACTTCACCGCGGCGACCGCCCTGGCGACCGCCTACTCGCCCCGCGGCGCGGCCGAGGCCGGCTATCTCGACGAGGTTGTCCCCGCCGACGAGTTGGACGACGCGGCGATGCAGCGGGCGCAGGCGCTGGCCGCGCGCGTGCGGCGGACCGCTTTCGCGTCGACCCGCCGCACCGCCAGGCAGAAGACCATCGACCTCATCATGTCGACGCTCGACGAGGACCTGGAGCACTTCGGCGTGCTGGACTGAGGGACTGCCGTCCCAGCGTGGACCGGAGCTGTGGACAACTCGGGGCACAACCTGTGAACAAGTTGGGGAGAGTCCCCTCTTACGACGCGGTCGTGATCGTGTCCTTCGGAGGTCCCGAGGGGCCCTCCGAGGTCGAGCCGTTCCTCGCCAACGTCACCGCGGGACGCGAGATTCCTGCCGAGCGCTTGGCCGCGGTCGCCCGGCAGTACCAGCACTTCGGCGGAGTGAGTCCCCTCAACGCCCAGTGCCGCCGGCTGCGCACCGCCCTGGCCCGTCGCCTCGCCGCCGCGGGCCAGGACCTGCCGGTGTACTGGGGGAACCGCAACTGGGCCCCCTACCTGGCCGACACCGTGGGTGAGATGGCCGAGGCCGGGCACCGCCGGGCGCTGGCCGTCGTCACCTCCGCCTACTCGTCGTACTCGGGCTGCCGCCAGTACCTGGACGGCATCGAGGCGGCCCGGGCCGCGGTGGGCGAGGCCGCGCCCGCCATCGACAAGGTGCGCGCCTACTACGACCACCCCGGCCTCGTCGAGCCCTTCGCCGACGCGGTCGCGGCAGCCCGCCGGGGCCTGCCCGCCGAGCTCCGGTCGGAGGCCCGGCTGGTGTTCACCGCCCACTCCATCCCCGAGGCCATGGCCGCAGGCTGCGACTACGAGCGCCAGTTGGGGGAGACCGCTCGCCTGGTGGCGGGCACGGCCGGCTTCGACGCCTGGACCATGGCCTGGCAGAGCCGCAGCGGCCCGCCCTCGGTGCCGTGGCTGGAGCCCGACGTGAACGCGTGCCTGGAACGGCTGTCACGCGACGACGGCGTCGAGGCCGTGGTCCTGGCCCCGATCGGCTTCGTCACCGACCACATGGAGGTCATGTGGGACCTCGACGTGGCCGCGGCCGGCACCGCCGCCGGTCTGGGCATGCGGCTGGTGCGGGCCGTGACCCCCGGCACGGGGCCCGACGACCGTTTCGTGGCCATGTGGCAGGAGTTGGTCTCCGAGCGCCTCGTGCCCGGCGCGGCCCGGCGCTCCCTCGGCCGCCTCGGCGCCGGTCCCGACGCCTGCCCGGCCGGATGCTGCCCGCTGCGCTCTTGACGGGCATCCACCACCCAGCCTGTGGATAACTGTATTTTCTGTGGCTGTATACCGCCACAGCAGGGGATCGAGCATCTCACGATGAACCACACCCGCATCGCGGCCGAGGCGATCCGCTTCCGCATCTCCACGATCCGCCGCCCCCTGGTGAGCAGCGAGACGGTCGATGTGGAGGCCATGGCGGCGGCGGCGGTCACCGCGGCAGCGCCGGAGGTCGACCAGGCTCTGCGGATAGTGGCCACCGCCTGGCAGCGCGCCGGCTTCGAGTCGGAGGACCTGGTGAGGCCATGGAAGGGCGAGCAGGTCGACTACTTCAGGGGCCGGCCCGACCTCATCGACGCCATCGACGTGATCGTGCGGGGCGCCAACGGAGCGACCGCCGCGGCCTGACCCCTTCTTGCCGGAATTGGCAGCGCTATGCACGG